>NZ_JBITKL010000006.1:0-281503 GCF_044460945.1 Micromonospora sp. NPDC049903 | reverse complement strand
CATCGACCGCACCAACTACCACGCCACCATCAACATCAACATCCTCGAAACAGCAACATTGACAACCCGCCCACCGCCCTAACTGAGCGGCATTGCTGCTAACGCCTCGCGTATAGCAGGGGACCCCTCCTAACATTCCAGGCGAGCAGCCGAGGGTGCGATGGGTGCCGTAACCGTCAAATTGCGACGCTGACTACGATTCCGGGCATGCAATCGTCCCCTGGCGTCATCGTGCCCGAATCCGCGCTCGGCTCAACGATCTCCGCGTACCGCACCTGCGAGCTGGCGACGCTCACCAAGGACGGCACACCGGTCGCCTGGCCGACGTCCGGGCTGCTCCGCCCGGACGGCACGATCATGCTCACCACCTCGTTGGGTTACCCGCAGAAGGCGTTCAACGTGCGCCGCGACGGCCGGGTGGCGCTGCTCTTCTCCGACCCGACGGCCAGTGGGCTGATGCAGCCGGAGCAGATCCTGGTACGCGGCACGGCGCACTGCCCCGACGAGGTGCACACCGATCCGACCGGTGACCTGGCCGACTTCTGGACCCGGATGTTCCAGCGTCAGCCGAACTGCCGCAAGTACCTCGACTGGCCGGCGACCATGTTCACCGACTTCTACTTCATGCGGCTGCTGATCACCGTCACCCCGACCGAGGTGACCACCCGCCCGCTACCGGCCACCCCGGAAGCGGGCGAGTCGTCGGCCGAGGACGGGTCGCTGGTCGGTGCGGAGGTGCTGGCGGCGTACCCGAGTGTGGTGCTGGCGGCCCGGGACGGCGCGGGCGCACCGCTGTTGGTGCGTACCACCGCGACTGCCGGCGCGGACGGCTACCGGGTGGTGGTGCCGGACGGGGTGGACCCCGTCGAAGGCGCGGCGACCCTGCTGGTCCACCGGCACGACGCGCAGTTGTGGAACCTGCACAACGCCAACGTGCGCGGTGATCTGGTCCGCAGCGCCGACGGCTGGACGCTGCGTCCGCAGAAGCTGGTCGAGCCGGCGGCCCGGCACAAGGCCCGGATGACGGATTCGCTGCGTACGGTGCGTACCACCCGGGCCGCGACCCGTCGCTACCTGGACCGGCGAGGCTGGCCGCGTCCCACCGTCCCGTGGGCGGCCTACCGCGCCCTGCGCCCGGCCGACTGAGCCGTGCGGGTGTGCGGGTGTGCAGGTGTGCACGTGTTAGGAAGGGACCCCTCCTATACACCAGGCGTTAATAGGGGGCCCTTCCTTACACCGCACCGGGCTCAGCGGCCCAGGTCGGCGAGGATGCGTTGGGCGGCGTTGTGTCCGGCGGCGCCGATCACGCTGCCCGCCGGGTGGCAGCCCGCGCTGCCCGCGTACACCCCGTCGACACCGGTGGCGTACGGCATCCGGTCGGTGAACGAGACGGTGTTGTCGACGTGATGGATGTGCCCGCCGGTGATGCCGAAGTGCGCCTCGATGCCGGGCGGCGGCAGCGGCACCGCGTCGGCGATCAGGTCACCGGTGCCGGGGGCGTACCGTTCGCAGATCTCCACCAGCCGGGCGACGTATCCGGGCAGCGCCGCGTCCCAGGTGGTGCCGGCCAGCTCGTACGGCACGGACTGGACGAACAGCGCCGACGAGTGGTGACCGTCCGGGTCGGCCAGCGACGGGTCGACGGTGGTGTGCAGATACCACTCGATGGTCGGCTCCTGCGGCAGCCGTCCGGCCTGCACGTCGGCCCACATGGCGCGCAGCGCCGCCATCGGCGACTCGCCGCCGCCACCGGCCAGGGACGCCGACCCGGGCAGCAGGTGGATGGTGGACCCGAACGGGCTGGGCGCGTCCGGTGGCAGGCAGGAGAAGCGGGGCAGGTCGCGAAGCGCCAGGTTGAGCTTGAGCGTGGTGCCGGTGCGCCGGACCGCCGTCATCCGCTCGCCGAGTTCGGTCGGCAACGCGCCGTCGGGCAGCAGCGCCATCAGCCGGTACGGGTCGCAGGCGCCCAGCACCACCTCGGCGTCGACCTGCCGTCCGTCGGCGAGGACGACACCGGAGGCGGCCCCGCCGTCGAGCGTGATCGCGGTGACCGGGGTGCCGGTGACGATCCGGGCGCCGGAGGCGCGTGCCGCGTCGGCGAAGGTACGCGACACGGTGCCCATCCCGCCTTCGGCGATCATCCAGGTGCCGTCCGAGCCGGGCAGCCGGCACATGTTGTGCACCAGGAAGTTGTGCCCGGTGCCGGGGTCGTCCGGGCCGGCGTTGAGCCCGGACAGGCCGTCGGTGACCGCGTACATGCTGACCAGCAGCTCGGACTGGAACTCGAAGCGGGCGAGGTAGTCGGCGACCGAGCCGCGTACCAGGTCGACGAAGACCTGCCGCAGTTCGGGCCGTACGTAGCGGTCGGCGGTCTCCTCGACGGGCAGCGGCTCGGCCAGCCAGGCGGGGGCGAGGTCCGTGCGCAGGGCGGCCAGCTCGGCCTGCAACGCGTCGTCGGCGGCCACGTCGGCGGGGGAGAAGAACTCGGCGAGCTGGGCCCGGGTGGCCGTGGCGTCGGTGCCGAAGAGGAGGTACGGCGATCCGACGCCGCCGGGGGTGGGCAGGAAGTAGTGCGGGTCCCGGCGTCGTACCGGAATGCGGACGTCGAGCGCCGCCAGCAGTTCCGGGGGCATCAGGCCGAGCAGGTACGAGCCGGTGGAGTGGCGCAGCCCGGGCACCTTGGGGAAGGGGTTCTCGGTGCGGGTGGCACCGCCGATCACGTCGGCGGCCTCCAGCACCAGCACGTCCAGGCCGGCTCGGGACAGCAGGATGGCGGAGACCAGCCCGTTGTGTCCGGATCCGACGACGACCACGTCCGCGCGCCCTGGAACCTCACCCCTCATCCCCGCACCCTAACCCGTCCGCACCTGCTCCGGGACCGAGTTGATCATGCCCGGGGCGGCGACCCGTCGTCGGCGGCACGGCGGGTACGCCAGTCGGCCAGCGCCAGGGTGGCGGAGTAGCCAGCCAGCACGATCACGTGGAAGAGATAGAGCCAGAGCAGCACGGCCACGGCCGCACCGACCTCGACCAGACCGCCGAAGGGCAGGCCCAGGTCGAGCGGAAGCGAGGCGAACAGCACGAAACCGTGCAGGAAGCCGGAGAGGTTGGCGGCGGTGAACGACCCGACCGCCAGCGTGGAGAGCCAATCCGGCGACGCCGGACCGACCACCCGGAAGACCCACACCAGCACCGGGGTGAGCACCAGCCACACCGCCAGGAAGGACAGCACCACGCCGAGCGCGCCGGCCCAGCCGCCCCGCCGCACCAGCTCGGTGGTGGTCGGCAACGCCAGCAGGATCGACAGCAGCAGGGCCGGGGCCGGGGCGAGCAGCGGCAGCAGCAACACCCGGCCCCGCCAGCCGACCAGGTGCTCGTCGGTGCGGGGCGCGGCCACCGAGACGAACGCCCGGCGCAGCCCCTCGCCGTAGAGCGACGCGGGCAGCAGCGCGGCCAGCGCCAGCCAGGGCGTGAGACCCACCCCGGCGTCGACCAGGGCGGCCACCGCGTGGGGCGCGCCGATGGCGTCCGGCAGGGTCTCCACGGCGTACCCGGTGAGCCGGCGCACCCGGTCGCCTCCGGCGAGCAGGGAGGTGAGCCAGATCGCCAGCAGCGCCACCGGCACCACCGCGATACCCCCGTAGAAGGTGATCGCGGCGGCGTGCAGGGACAGGTCTCGTCCGCGTACCGGGCGGAAGGCGGCCCGGGTGATCCGTCTGGTTCGTCGCCACGCACCGCCCATCCCGCTTCTCTTCCCCCTCGCGACTCCGCCCACGCCTGGTGTCACCGGCAGCACACCCAACGCGCGGTGGTCGGCGTCGTTACGATCGGCGGCCATGACCGTGGACGTGACCGAGCGGCTGCTGCTGCGCGAGTGGCAGGACACGCCGGAGGACCTGGGCCGGCTCTACGACCTCTACTCCCGCGAGGAGGTGATGCGCTGGCTGGGCGGGGGAGCGGGACGGCTGACCGAGCCCGACCAGGCGGCCCCCCGGCTGGCCGCCTGGCGGGAGCGGTACGCCCCGTACGCCGGCCGGTACGGACTCTGGGCGATCGAGGTCCGCCAGACCGGGGTGGTGGCGGGCAGCGTACTGCTCAAGCCGTTGCCCGGGGCCGACGGCATGACGCCGACCGACGACATCGAGGTGGGCTGGCACCTGCACCCCGACTCCTGGGGGCACGGCTACGCCACCGAGGCGGCGCGGGCGGTGCTGGCCCGCGAGTTCGCCACCGGCACCGAGCGGGTGTACGCCGTGGTGCTGCCGGGCAACGAGCGGTCCACGGCGGTCTGCCGCCGGCTGGACATGACCCACCTGGGCCGGCGCACCGACTGGTACGGCGGCATCGAGGTGGAGGCGTTCGCGCTGACCCGCCGCGAGCTATCGACGTAGCACTGTCGCCGCTGGTAGAACAGCCAATCATCACGGTGCCGGCGATCACGAGTTCCCGGCACCTCACCTCCCTCGAGACGAGGTACCTGCGTGGCTGTTCGACGACCACTCATGGCACTGCTCGCCGCAGTGCTCCTCTTCGGACCGGCCCCCGCCGCGGTGGCGGCGCCGGCCGCCCCTGACCCCACGGGCGCGTCGGTCCAGTCGCCCCGCGGTCAGTCCGACACCGACCTGCCGTTCACCGTCGGGTCGCCGCAACAGCGGGGACGCTCCGCCGACGCCCCCGGCCGGCAACCCGCCCAGCCGGCCCCGTCGGCGAAGCTGCCCGGCAAACCACGGAACGACGTGATCCAGGACGTGCCGGTGGAGCTGACCGACGCGTCCATCCCGCTCAACCTCATCCCGTACCACGACATCCCGGCCGCGCTGCGCGGCCTGCAGCGCAGCGACCGGATCAGTGTGGAGGTCATCGGGCAGTCCGTGCTCGGCCGTGACCTGCACCTGGTGGTGGCCACCTCGCCGATGTCCGACGCCGCCTGGACGTCCTGGCAGAAGCTCTCCGACCTGCGGATGCGCGACCCGGCCGCGGCGCGGGCCACGATGGCGGCCGGCGGCTACGACACCTGGCGGACCCCGCTGTTCGTCAACAACAACATCCACGGCAACGAGTGGGAGGGCACCGACGCCAGCCTCCAGGTCCTCCAGGAGTTGGCCTTCTCCACCGACCCCGAGGTCGTCGGGATGCTCGACCGCCACGTGATCGCCTTCGTGGTCACCAGCAACCCGGACGGCCGGGTCGCGGCGACCCGGGCCAACGCCAACGGCTTCGACATGAACCGCGACTTCATCACGGCGTCGCAGCCCGAGGTCCGCGCCGTGCGCGCGCAACTCGTCCGCTACAGCCCGCTCACCATGGTGGACATCCACGGGTACGTCTCGTGCACGCTGATCGAGCCGACCACCGGCCCGCACGGCGACAACTACGAGTACGACCTCTACATCAAGCACGCGCTGCGCAACGCGCTGGCGATGGAGCAGGCCGTCCTCGCCACCGGCGAGACCCGCGCCTCGTGCGCGGACGGCAGCGGCGGTCGGCGTACCGACATCCCGTTCCGGGACCGGGCACAGGGCTGGGACGACTGGCCGCCGATCTTCACGCCGATGTACTCGATGTACCACGGCACCATCGGGCACACCATCGAGGTGCCGCTCAACCCGCGCGGCAACCTGACCGAGGCGGAGCGGCACGAGCGCACCCGGATCAACACCGCCGTGGCCCGGGCGTCGATCGAGGGGAACCTCCGGTACGCCACCGAGAACCGGGCGGCGCTGCTGGACAACCAGCTCGAATGGTTCCGGCGGGGTGCCGCCGGGGAGCCGACCCGGCCCATCGACGACCCGCTCGCCCTCTCGCTGGCCCGGGGGGACAACGCCAAGACGCACCCGCAGAGCTTCCCCCGCGCGTACGTCATCCCGGCCGGTACCGGTCAGCGCAGTGAGACCGCGGCGGCCCGGCTGGTGCAGTTCATGCTCGACAACGACGTCGTCGTGCACCGCGCCTGGCGTCCGTTCACGCTCGACGGCACGCGCCACGAGGCCGGCGCGTACGTCGTCGACATGCGTCAGGCCAAGCGTGGCCTGGTCAGCGCGCTGCTCGATGTCGGGCGGGACGTGACCCAGGACTTCAACGCGATGTACGACATCTCGGCCTGGAGCCACGGTCACCTCTGGGGCGCGACCGTGCAGCGGATGACCGGGAACGTCACGCTCGACGACAAGGTGCTGCGTCCGGTGACCGAGGCCCGTGCCACGGGTTCGGTCGCACCCGGCAACCGCACCCAGTACGGGCTGGTCGTCGACTCGGTCGCCGGCATCCAGGCGGTCAACCGGCTCCTCGACGACGGCGTGACGCTGGGACGGGCCCCCGACGGGACGTTCGTGGTGTCGGCCGGTGCCGCCGTGGTCGGTCCGATCGCCGAGGCGTACGGCGTCGAGTTCACGAAGATCACGCCGCCGCAGGCGCGGACCGCCACGCCGGTGTCCCGGGTCCGGCTCGGGGTCGCGGCCAACGCCGGTGAGATCCACGCCTTGCGGCAGATGGGCTTCGCGCCGATCTCGGTGACGCACACCGCATTCAACAGCGGGGCGCTCTCCTTCGCCGACTTCGACGCGCTGTTCGTCTCCACCACCTCGTTCAACCCGCTCAGCCTGGACGCCACTCGCGGTGCGGAGTTCACCCGGTGGCTGGGCGACGGCGGGACCGTGGTGGGCCGGGGCAGCAGCGGCAAGCTGTTCAACGACCGCGCCGGGCTGCTCGACGTGACGATCGCGGCGGGCCGCAGCGACGCCAACGGCATCGTCGCGGTGCGCAACGATCCGGCCTCGCCGATCACCGGTAACGCGCTGCCGACCGCGTTCGTCGACGCGCCGCAGTACTTCACCCGGGTCGGCGACGGCGTACGCGTCGACCAGCGTCTGGCCGCCGAGGGCTTCTTCCTCGCCGGACACTGGGGTGGCCAGGAGGCCGCCGCCGGTCACGCGGTGGTGGTCAGCGGCGTGGCCAAGGGCGCGAACGTGACCCTGTTCGGCACCGAACCGCTGTTCCGGGCCCACCCCGAGGGCCTCTTCCCGCAGGTCGCCAACGCCCTGTGGCAGTGACCTGACCGACGATCGCCCCGGCCGGTGCCGCCAGCGCCGGCCGGGGCGATCGCGTTGCGCGGTCACCGGCCGCCGTTACGATTGCGGATCATGGCGATCCTCTCCCCGCACCGGCCCGCCTGACATGCCCGCCGACCCGGCTCTGACCTCCGTCGAGGTGCGTACCGTGGCCGAGGCCGAGCGCGTCCAGCAGGAACTGCGACAGCACCTGGACCTGACCGGCGGCCCGGTGACCCCGCCGAGGCTGGTGGCCGGTGTCGACGTCTCCTACGACAAGACCTCCACCCGGGTCACCGCCGCCGCCGTGCTCGTCGACCTGACCACCGGCGTCGAGGTGGAGACCGTCGTCGTACCCGGCGAGGTGACGTTCCCGTACGTCCCCGGGCTGCTGGCCTTCCGCGAGGTCCCGATCCTGCTCACCACGCTGGGCAGGCTGAGCCGTCGCCCCGACACCGTGGTCTGCGACGGGTACGGCATCGCCCATCCACGGCGGTTCGGGCTGGCCTGCCACCTGGGCGTGGTGACCGGCCTGCCCACGTTCGGCGTGGCCAAGACCCCGTTCGTCGGCACGTACGCCGCACCCGGGTCGCGTCGGGGCGACCGGTCGGTGCTCTCCGACGGCGACGACGTGCTCGGCCACGCCCTGCGTACGCAGACCGACGTCAAGCCGGTCTTCGTCTCCGTGGGTCACCGCACCGACCTGGACCGGGTGACCGAGTTGACGCTGACGCTGAGCCCGCGCTACCGCCTGCCGGACGTGATCCGACGCGCCGACTTCCTGTCCCGCGAAGCCCTTCGCCGAGGCGAGGCTGCTTCCCGGCCCGGGCTCCGGGCTCCGCGGGTGTGACAGGTCAGCCGAGGACCCGGAACGTGGTGTTGTAGTTCCCGGAGAGGACGACCTGCACCGACGCGTCGATGTTGGTGAGGGACGGTCGATGCAGTTGGATCTTCCCGTCCACGCCGGCCCGCACCCAGAGGTCCGGGATCCCGTCGCCGCTGACGTCGGGGATGCCGACGACCGCGTTGTACGTCGTCTCGGTCCAGCCCGTGCCGATCCGCACGTCGCCGTCGCGGGAGTTTGCCGCCTGCTTGAGCGAGTCCAGGTTGACGCTGTTCGGGCCCGACCCGGGCCGTCCGTGGCGGACGTAGAGCGTGCCGGCGTCCAGGTTGCGCCAGAGCAGGTCCGGTGTGCCGTCCCGGTCGAAGTCGGTGATGTTCAGGATCTCCCGACGGGCCCAGGCGGTGCCCTCCATCAGCGTCGCCTCCTGGAAGCTCGCCCCGGTGTAGCCGGAGAGCACCCAGAACTGGGTCCCGGAGCGCAGCGCCAGGTCGGGCTTGCCGTCACCGGTGATGTCGCCGAGCGCCTTGATCTGGGTCCAGGTCGACGGGGCCGGCACGTTGGCCGGCAGCAGGATCCGCAGCCGCTTGTCCACGTTGAAGCTGCCGTATCCGTCACCGGGGTAGAGCCAGAACCCACCGTCGGGGGTGCGGGCGAACAGGTCGGTGAGCCCGTCTCCCGGGTACGCGTCGGAGTGCTTGGTGATCAGTGCGGCCTGGCCGGTGGCGGGGTTGTACCAGTGCCCGGGCGGGTTCTGCTCGCCCTTGTCGTTGTAGGAGGCGGCGAGGTGGTCGTACAGCTCACCGCCCTCGTCGCCGACGTAGGTGCGCAGGTTTCCGTCGCTGTTGATGATGAGCAGGTCGGGTCGTCCGTCACCGGTGATGTCGGCGGGACCGTCGGCCTCGTCCCGTGGTGGCACGAAGAAGGTGTAGTCGGTGCGGACGCTGCGGTTGCCGACCGCGTCGTAGGCGTACACGTGCAGGGTGGTGGGCCCGGCGTGCCGTGGTCTGAGGTCGGGCACGGTGACGGTGCCGTTGGTGGCGTTCACGGACGTGGTGCCGATGGACTCGAAGGCATAGGTGAAGCGGACCGCGCCGGTGGCGGTGAAGGTGATCGGACCGGTCCCGCCGAACTTCACCGTCGCCCAGGTGTCGCCGTCGTGGCTGCCCTCCAGCCACACGTCACTGGTCACCGTCGGGGCGGGCGGCGCGGACGCGTCGACGTTCAGCCGGCAGGGTTCGCTGCCGGGCGGGAAGTACGACGACGTGGCGCCCACCTGGTCCTCGGCCCGGACGTCCCAGGAATAGGTGGCCTTGTCCTCCAGGCTGCTGGACGGGATGGTGAGGCGGGCCTCACCGCTGCTGGTGGCGGTGACCAGGGTGCCGGTGGGCACCGTCGAGCCGGTCTTCCAGAAGCGGAACCGCAGCGCCTTGAGGTTGTTGTCGGGATCGGTGGCCTTCGCGTACAGCTCCAGGTTGGTCCTCGCGACCGTGACTCCGCTGCCGGGGCCGGGCACACAGTTGCCGCCGGGGGTGCTCCTGCCGCCGGTCGGCTCCTTGGGCGGCGAGTTGTACTCGACCGTCAGTTGGGCGGTGCTGACCCGGAAGCGGCGCCAGGTCAGCGTGTCGGACTCGCTGGTCGCCTGCATGCCCAGGGTGAGGGTGGAGTCGCTGCTGTCGGCGGCCGACCGGGCGGCGGCCGCCACGTCGAAGCGGGCGTAGTCGTTGTCGCAACTGCCGTCGTAGCCGTAGGCGAAGGACTGCTTGTCCTGCACCGAGCGCCAGGTCGGCTGCTTCTTCCACGTGGTGCCGGACGAGATCGCCGCCGTGTGCCACAGCTCCATCTGGCGGCGCGTGCAGTTCCAGGAGTGGACGTTGAGCACCCGGAAGGTGGCGGTCTCGATGTCCGGGCCCTTCAGGGTGCTCTTGAAGCCCATCCGCCAGAAGGAACGAGCCGTCAGCGGCGTGTTCTGCTCGTGACCGACCCGTGCGTCCGTGCTGCCGGAGTTGAAGTTGGTGCCGTTCCAGGTGTTGGTGCTCGGGTGCTGCTTGTAGACGGTGGCCCAGGCCTGCGTGGTGGTGTTCAGGGTGGGGTCGAGGAAGATCGGGAAGATCGCGTCGGCGTCGTCGAGCAGCCCGCTGGCGGCGGCGTCGAGGTGCAGGCGTACCTGCCCGGAACCGTCGCCGTCGAGGCGGGTGGGCATCCGCGCGTGGCGGGCGCCCGGCTCCACGCCGCTGAGACCGGAGAGGTTCAGCACGTCGGCGTCGGTGGCCACGGCGGTGCGGGGTGCGGCCGGGGGCGCTTCGGGTTCCTGGCCGGCGGAGTCCCAGGCGAAGGGGGTGGGGATCGAGCCGATCTCCGCCCCGTCGACGGAGTCGAGGATCCGGACGCCGCCGGTCTCCCGGTCGTGGTGGAAGGTCGCGGTCGGGGACTTCAGGCCGTAGACGAGGGACCGGACGGCGTCGATCGTGCTGTTCGCCCGGGTCTTGACGATCAGCAGTTGGCCGAAGCCGCCGTCGTCGCGGGCGACCAGGAGCAGGTCCACGCCGGGCCGGACCTCGGGATAGAGGGCACGCGGACCGTCGAGCACCGGCTCCGGCAGCGCACCGGGCCACAGGTAGGTGACCGTGTGGCCGTCGATCTCCACTTCGGCCAGCGGCGTGTCGGCCGGTTCGGTCCGCGTGTTCGCGACCAGCCGCAGCGCATGGCGGGAGGGGCTCGGCTCGGGGCTGTTCGGCTCGCTGCCGCCGGCGAACCGTACCGGCACCGCGGCGTTGACCGGGCGGATACCGAGGCCGTCGGGGGCGGCACCGGTGCGGGTGAGCGCGGTGTCGATCGGCGCCCACTGCCCGGTGGCGTCCTTGGCGCGCTGCGGGACCGCGTGGGACGTGGAGCGCCAGCGACCGCTCGGCAGTGCCCAGGTCAGCGAGGTGGGCGTGGTGGCGGTCTCCACCAGCACCTCCTGGCCGGTGCGCAGCGCCTCGGCCATCGCGGTGGCCTCGTCGCGCGGGGGAGTCGACACCGGAACGGCCGGGGTGGCGGTGGCCGGCCGGGAGTCGGGTCCGTCGAATCCGGGCCACCACGGCAGCGTCGCCGCGACGACGGCGGCCAGCAGAAGGCCCATGGTGCACAACAGCCGGGTGCGCGTACGCACGAGTGGGCTGATCAGGCGAGGCACAGTCACGGCGGTCTACTCCCGTGGGGCCGGGCGGACAGGAAGACGGCGCGCAGAACCGCCCCTGTCGGCGGGCCGTGGGGCAGAAATGCGGGCACACGATCGCACGCCACCGGTACGTCCCGTCTATCCCGTCAACGTTATCAATCCGTGATCTTCACTCCTTGAATATGTTCCGTAACGCCGTAATTTGATCTTGTGTCTGGTTTTGCGGGTCCGGCCTGTCGGACATGGCGGATCTGTGCGGTTAGATGATCTTCGGGGTGATCGGAGATCCACTGCGGCAATAGCGGCGTGACGGGGATCACTCCAATTCGATGTTGATCACTTTAGGTGACCTTGAGCTACTCAGCGCTCTGACGGAAGGTGCTCACGCACGGGCCGCACCTGGCATGTGCCCGGTGCGGTTTCCGCACCGTCCTCTTTCGTCTTGACGCCTGGGTGGGAGTCGACGCGCATGCGTGGTACCGGTTTGCTGGCTCGGCGGTGGGGTCGTCCCGCCCGTACGACCTTCGTCCTGGCGCTCACCATGACCATGGCGGTGACGACACTGCCCGCGCCCGCCTTCGCGAAGCCCGGACCGGGTATGAGCCGTGGCGCCATCGAGCTGCCGGAGATTCCGGAGGTCGATCAGGTCTCGCCCGACGAGGAGGCGGTGACGAACCTGCTCACCGACGAGCCGGAACCGTCGGAGCTCTACGAGCCCACGGCCGTCGAGGCATGGGAAGAGGGCAGCGGCACCGTCGACCTGACCGGGGTGACGCCCGGTGAGACGCTGCCGGTCGACGACCTGCCGGTCGCGCTCGGCGTGCCGGACGGCGGCGATCCCGCTGCCCTCGCCGGCACCTGGGCCGTCGACCTGGCCGCACCCGAGGCGTCCCACGACGCCGGGGTGTCCGGCCTGATCATGAAGATCACCCCGCCGGCCACCGCCGACCCGGAGGCCGAGGTCGCCCTCACCGTCGACTACACGCCCTTCGCCGACTTCTACGGCCCGCAGGCCGCCGACCGGTTCGGCGTCATGCTGCTGCCCGACTGCGTCTTCGACGACCCCGACGGCGGCGACTGCGCCCCCGACGACGCCGCCCGAGGAACGGCGGACTCCGCGAGCACCGCAGGTCAGACCGTCTCCAGCGAGGTGGAGCTGGTCCCGGTTGCCGGCTCCTCCGCCCGCAGCGCGCGGGTCGCCGGGGTCGAGGAGGGCGCTCCCGCCCGCCGGATGGTCACCAGCAGCCTGCCGGTCGGCGCGCTGCTCGGTGACGCCACGCCGGTGGCGGGTCGGTCGGCGATCGGCGCCCAGACCGCCGCGTCAGGCAGCAGCGTCGTCGGCGTACTCGACACCGGCGCCTCGGCGGCCGGTGACTTCACCGCCACCCCGCTGCTCTTCTCCGGCTCGTGGGCGGCGGGTTCGTCCTCCGGCGCGTTCACCTACTCGTACCAGGTCCAGGTGCCCGAGACGGCCGGTGGTCCGACGCCGAAGGTCGCCTTGTCGTACTCGTCGCAGTCGGTGGACGGGCGGACCTCGGCGACCAACAACCAGGCGTCCTGGATCGGCGACGGCTGGGACTACGCCGCTGGTTCGATCACCCGGACCTACGTCAACTGCCGCCAGGATTCCAAGAAGGCCGGCTCCAACAACGCCACCCACCGGACCGCCGACCTCTGCTGGGGCTCGAAGAACGCGACGCTCTCCCTCGGCGGGATGACCACCGAGCTGGTCTGGAGCGAGTCGGCCGAGACGTGGACCACCGCCAACGGCGACGGCTCCAAGGTGGAGCTGCGCAAGAACGCGAACCTCGACAACGGCGACGAGGACGGCGAGTACTGGGTCGTCACCACCAGGGACGGCACCAAGTACCACTTCGGCCTGCACCGCCTGCCCGGCTGGACCACCGGAGCGCCGGTCACCAACTCGGTCCTCGCCGTGCCGGTCTACGGCAACCACGCCGGTGAGGACTGCTACAAGGCGGGGAACTGGGCCGGCTCGGCCTGTGAGCAGGGGTGGCGGTGGTCGCTGGACTACGTCGAGGACATCCACGGCAACGTGATGACCCTCTGGTGGAAGAAGGAGAGGAACCGCTACGCGCAGAACTTCAACTTCACCAAGCCCGTCCCGTACGACCGCGGCGGCCACCTGCTGAACATCGACTACGGCCAGCGCAACACCAACAACAACGTCTTCGCGACCCCGCCGTTGGCCCGAGTCAAGTTCGACGTCAAGGAACGCTGCTACAACCAGGGTTCGCTGACCTGCTCCGACGAGAACTTCAACAGCAACATCCCGCACGACTACCGCATCTGGTACGACACCCCGGCCGACCTCAACTGCGTTGCGGGCAAGAAGTGCTGGAACGCCTCGCCATCCTTCTTCACCCGTGTGCGGCTCGAGAAGATCACCACCTTCGCGCAGCGCCGCAGCGGCTCCACCGCCCTGCAGAAGGTGGACGAGTACCAGCTCAGGCAGTCCTTCCCGGTGGAGTGGACCGGGACGAACACCGCGCTGTGGCTGGAGTCCATCGAGCGCACCGGGTACGGCGTCGGCGGTGACACCGAGTCGCTCAACCCGGTGCGGTTCGTACACAATTCCGAGGACATGCCCAACCGGGTCCGCAAGGACAACCGGCCCGGCTTCTCCCGGCTGCGCATCGCCCGGGTCGTCAACGAGTACGGCGGCGAGACCGTCGTGACGTACAAGAAGCCGACGGGCGCCTGCGCGGACGGCACCGGCCTGCCCGGCAAGACCGACACCGCGGGCCTGAGGTCGAACACCCGGCTCTGCTACCCCAACTTCTGGCACCCGGACCCGGCCAACGACGACGAGATCGACTGGTTCCACAAGTACGTGGTGGAGTCCGTCGAGGAGCTGCCCGCCATCGACGGCGCCGCCGCTTCCACCGTCACCACCTACCAGTACGCGAACGCCGGCTGGAAGCTGGCCGAGGCGGAGTTCACCAAGAAGTCCAGCCGCACCTACTCCCAGTTCGCCGGCTTCGAGCAGGTCACCGTGCTCACCGGCCCGCCCGTCGCGGAGCTGGGCAGCGAGCGGACCAAGTCCGTCACCCGCTACTTCCGGGGCATGGGCGACACCGTGTCCGTCAAGGACAACGTGGGCAACGGCGAGGAGATCGCGAAGGACCGGGAGCCCTTCGCCGGCCGGGTCGCCGAGGAGCTGACCTACGCCAGCGCCGGTGACGCCGACGCCAACTGGCTCACCCGCAGCGTCACCTACCCGACGGCGACCGAACTCGCCTCCCGTATCCGCGACGACGGCCTCAGCCCGCTCAAGGCGTGGCGGGTCACCGACACCCGGCAGAAGGCGGTGGCCCGGTCGTCCGGCACCGGCGACGACACCCGCACGTTGCGGACCGTCGAGACCAGGACCACCTACGAGAGCACGTACGGCCTCCCGGAGCGGATCGAGTCCCTCGGCGACACCGGTCGCACCGGCGACGAGTCCTGCACCTTGGTCGAGTATGCGCACCACACCGCTAAGCACGTCATCGGCCTGACCCGGCAGATCCGCAGCAGCGCCACGACCTGCGCCGCCGCGACCTTCGACGACCTGACCTCGCTGGCCTCCGCCGGCCGGGTCGCCTACGACGGCACCGCCTACGGTGCGGCGCTCCCGGCGAGCAGTCGCGGTCTGGCCACCCAGACCTGGTCGCTGAGGGCCGACGGCTCCGGTTTCCAGAACGACGGCACCACCAGCTTCGACGCCGTCGGTCGGGTGCGGACCCGCACCGACCCGGACGGCAAGGTCTCCCAGATCACCTACACCCCCGACAGCGGGCAGGCGTACTCGGTCACCGAGGAGAACTCCCTCGGGCACAAGCAGACCCGTGAACTGGACCCGGGCCGGGGCGTCACGCTCAAGACCACCGACCCGAACGACCGCGTCAGCCACGCCGAGTACGACGGCCTGGGCCGTCTGGTCAAGGCGTGGGGCGCCGGGCGTACCCCGTCGACCTCGTCGGTGCCGGACTTCCGCGCCGAGTACGCCCTGCCGCAGATCGTCCCCGACCCGGAGAACCCGGGCGAGAGCATCCGCAGGCCCCCGTACGTCACCACCTTCGCCCGTGGACACGAGGACCGCATCCAGACCTCGGTCACCATCTACGACGGACTGGGCCGGGAACGGCAGTCCCAGGTGCAGGCGACCAACGGCGGCCGGCTGGTCACCGACACCCTCTACAACTCGGCCGGCGAGGTCTGGCAGACCAACAACGCCTACTTCGCCGAGGGTTCGCCGATCGGTCAGCTCTTCACGCCGCTGTCGGACACGGTCATGCCCAACGCCACCCGCTACACCTACGACGGCCTCGGCCGGGTGGTCAAGGAAATCCCGCTGCTCAACGGCGAGCCGAACGAGGAACGCGCCACCAAGTACAGCTACGGCCTCGACCACTCCACCGTGACCAACCCCGAAGGGGCCGCGTCGTACCGCCTCTTCACCGACGGACTCGGCCGCACCACCCGGGTCGACACCTTCCGCGACACGGCCCGGACCGACTTCACCTCGATGCGCTACGAGTACGACTCGCGCGGCCAACTGGTGAAGGCGGACCACTCCGCCAACCCGCTGCCGTGGACCTGGACGTACGACCAGCGCGGCCGGCTCACCCGGACCACCGACCCGGACACCGGCGCCACCACCATGACCTACGACCACCGGGACCGCCCGCTCACCACGACCAACGCCCGTGGCGTGACGGTGTGGAACGGGTACGACGAGCTGTCCCGCCCCACCCAGCAGCGCCTCGGCGGCAGCGGCGGCACCCTGCTCTCCCAGTTCACCTACGACACGGTGGCCGGCGGCAAGGGCCTGCCCGCGACGTCGACCCGCTACACCGACGGCCTGCCGTACACCCAGTCGATCGGCGGCTACACCCAGGACTACCAGCCCACCTCGACCACGCTGACGCTGCCGCAGTCCATCGCCACCACCTGGGGCCTGAACCAGCAGTACCGCTACGACTACACGTACACCGACACCGGTCTGCCCGAGTCGAGCACCATGCCGGCGCTCGGGCCGCTGCCCAGCGAGAAGCTGCTGGTCCGCTACACCGCCGACGGCCTGCCGTTGTCCGTCTCCGGCAAGGACTGGTACGGCTCGGAGACGATCTACTCGCCGTACGGACAGGTGCTGCGCTCCACGCTGGGCACCCAGCCGTACCGGGTGTGGACGATGGCCGACTACGACGACGCCAGCGGCGCCCTCACCCGGCAGCAGGTCTTCCGCGAGGTCACCGGCAACCACCTGGTCTCCAACCGCTCCTACGGTTACGACGACGCCGGCAACGTCACCTCGATCCGCGAGCACGCGACCCCGATCGCGGAGCGGCAGTGCTTCACCTACGACCCGCTCGGCCAACTCCGTAACGCCTGGACGTCCAACAGCCAGACCTCCTGCGACGCCGGCCCCGGCACCGCGACCGCACCCAACGCGGCGGTCGGTGTCGACAGCACCGGCTACTGGCAGGAGTACGAATACGACCTGCTCGGCAACCGCACCGAGCTGGTCGAGCGGGACCTGACCGGCCGCACCTCCGTCGCCCCGCTGGAGACCACCTACGGCTACGGCCGGGAGGGCGGGGCCCAGCCGCGCACCCTCTCCGCCGTCACCAAGACGTACACCACCCCGCAGGGCGCGGCGATCGTCTCCGAGGCCGCCCGGCTGTACGAGCTGACCGGCGAGACCAAGTCGGTCACCTCCACCAGCAACGGCGACCAGCAGGAACTGACCTGGACCTACGACGGCCAGATCGAGCGGATCACCGGCTCGGGCAGCAAGGGCCGCAGCCCGTACGTCGGCCTGGCCGCCAAGTGCATCGACCTCAGTTCCGGCACCTCGGAGCCGAACCGGCCGATCCAGCTCTACACCTGCAACAACACCCAGGCCCAGCGGTGGAGTTTCCTCCCGGCCCCGGGTCAGAACAACGCCAACCTGGGCACCCTGTCCGGCTACGACGACTGGTGCGTCCAGCCGGCCGCCAACACCGCGGGCTCGGCCCTGCGGTTGCAGCGGTGCGACGGCACGACCAACCAGCGCCTGGAGCGGATGTCGACCGCGCAGCTGAAGCACGTCGCGTCCGGCCTGTGCCTCGCCGTGCAGGGAGGCGCCACGGCGAACGGTACGCCGATCGTGCTGGCCACCTGCGCCGGCGGGTCGGCGGCCCAGCAGTGGAACGCGCAGGACGAGACCCGGCACATCTACGGCCCGGGCGGTACCCGCCTGCTGACCGTGCAGGGCCAGCAGGCCACGCTCAACCTGGGCGAGGCGCAGCTGACCGTGCAGCCGGGCGGCATGCCGATCGACGTCCAGCGCACCTACTCCACCCCGGGTGGCGCGGTGGCCCGTCAGGTGCACGGCACCGTCACCCAGGTGCTGACGGCCCTGGCCGGTGACCACCAGGGCAGCCCGTTGGCCGAGGTGGTGCTCGCCGACGGCATGACGACCCGGATCCGGAAGCAGGACCCGTTCGGCAACCAACGGGGTACCGCGTCCGTGGGCGCGAACATGCACACCAACAGAGGTTTCCTCGGCGCGGTACGCGACGACTCGTCCGGCTTCGTGCCGCTGGGTGCGCGTCTGTACGACCCTGAGGTGGGCCGGTTCATCTCCGCCGACCCGGTCCTGGACCTGACCGACCCGGTCCAGAACAACGGCTACACGTACGCCCACAACAACCCGGTGACCCACTCGGACCCGTCCGGCCTGTCGGTGGCGTTGACCGCGTCGGAGACGGCGGCGGCCCTGGCCGGTGCGGGACTGTCGGCGGCGATGATCTCTCAGGCGCAGGCCAACATGGGCCGGTCGCTGATGTCGGTGGTCCTCGACTCGGCCTGGTACATCCTCAAGGAGTTCATCGGCATCAACGACGCCATGAACTGCTTCGGCGGTGACATGTGGGCGTGCGGCAGCCTGATCATCGGGGCGATCCCGTGGGCGAAGCTGGGCAAGATCCCGGCGGTGATCCGGGCGATCGACCGAACGATCGCCGCAATCCAGGCATGGCAGGCCGCGAAGCGGGCCGCAGAGATCGTGCTGGCCGCGGCGCGGGCGGCGGAAGCCGCCGCGTTGCAGGCCAAGAAGCTGGCCATCGAACGGGCCAAGAAGGCCGCCCAGGCAGCCAAGAAGAAGGCCGCTGACAAGGTCAACTCGACAAGCAACAAGGCAACCCAGTCGGCGAAGAAGACGGGTAACCCGGCACAGAAGCAAGCCCAGGCCAAGTCCAACCCGAAGGGCTCGTCCGCAGCCTCCGGCGGTGCCGGTGGCAAGGGTGCCAGCGGCGGCGGCAAGGGCGACTCGAAGCCGGGCGGCTCGTCGGGTGGGTCGAACCGCAGCAACGGCGGCACCAGCGGCAGCGACGCCCGCTCGTCCGGCGGCGGCGATTCCTGCGCCGTCCCGAACAGCTTCGTGCCGGGCACGAAGGTGCTGATGGCCGACGGCTCGACCAAGGCCATCGAGGACGTCGAGCCGGGCGACAAGGTGGTGGTCACCGACCCCGAGTCGGGTCGCACCGAGGTGGACACGGTCACCGCCGCGATCACCGGCGACGGTGTGAAGAAGCTGGTGAAGGTCACCATCGACACCGACGGCGACCAGGGCTCGAAGAGCGCCGACGTCACCGCCACCGACGGTCACCCGTTCTGGGTGCCCGAGCTGGACGAGTGGATCGACGCCACCGACCTCCAGCCGGGCCAGTGGCTACAGACCAGCGCCGGCACGTACGTTCAGATCACCGCCGTCGACCGTTGGGACGTCCCCCGCGCCACCGTCCACAACCTGACCGTCGCCAACACCCACACGTACCATGTGCTTGCCGACAACACCCCCGTGCTTGTGCACAATACGGGCGTCGGCATCTGTCCAGCAGATGGTAAGACTGATCATGGTGAATTGGCTGCGTTCGCGATGCACAAGGACTTGGAGAGTCAAGGATACGTCGACATCATCTCCGAGGTGTCATTCCGTGCGAGCGACGGTACACCGTTCAGGGCGGACTTCGTTGCACGGAAGACCGGCGGGCCGTGGCAGGCCTTCGAGTCTAAAGGCAACACCGGAGGATACACTGACAATCAGGTGGTAGGATACCCGGAGCTCGAAACTATTGGTGCGGAACTCCGAACTGACAAGCTGAAATCGTTCGGGCTTAATTCGGGGGACTTTGTGCAGATGTCTGTAACATCAGAGCGACGGTGGTGTCCTCTATGCACGTCGTGAGAAGTGAGGTGGTGTTCCGTCTGGGCGCAGCACTTACTGAGCGCGGCTGGCGATGGTGGGATGATATCAATCATGAAACGCCTAGCCTCGTTCTGAGCTCCTCAAACGGTATGGTTTACAGCGTTGGGCTTGTGTCCCAGACGATGTCGGAGAGGCGGGTCGCCTTCAGCCCGACGCTAGGGGTGACGCATGTGGAGGTAAGTAGGCTTGCTGCTGCCTTCAACGGTCGCCCGTGGCGTGGTGCTGGAGATTCCTCCTCACTCGGTGTGGCGTTATCGAACTTGTTGCATTCCGCAGGTTTTCCCGCCTCTCCATATTCGCGTTGGATGGTAAATTCGGAATCCGAGGTGGAGCACGTTTCTAGTGTTATTCTTGAGGACTTGGAGTTGCATGGGTCGGATTTCTGGAACGGCTTCCTTGGCTTGGATGACATGATTTCCTGGATGCGGGGCGACAAGGGGTATCAGGCGCTTGTGGGAAACTTGGCAATAGCCTTGGCATTGCGCGGCGCGGATGAGGAGGCGGTCGTCGCACTTAGGGAATACGCGGCTTTCGCTACCGGGCTCCCAGAGAAAATGCGCGACCGGACGCGTGTCTTTTTGGTGTCGTTCTCTGAGCATTTCGAGTTGGGTTCGAATGTCTGCGTAGCTTGAGTGAATACCCGTTCCGGTCGCGTGGGCCTTGGGAATAAAAATTCATTGCCACCTATCAGCGCGGAGTCCCCTGGAGTGTGCTGCGAGTGGAGGGTCTAGGGTCGTTAAGCGGCATTCCTGAGCTGGATCTCCCCACATTATTCGTTGCATACAACGAGAGCTGCCTCGCTTTGGCCGTTGCGCCTGCTGAGGTCGAGGTGGAAATAGGCGTTGCCATCACGGGGCCGCCGTCGGACTAGACGGTCGTGTTTACGGGCACCCTGGCGGTTCCGGCAGGGATCCTTGAAGTCGGCGATCTCGTGGGCGAGGACTTTGCGCACCGGTTCTGTGTCCCGGCGGGTGTGGTGCAAGTGGTGGTATCCGTAGACTTTCCTGAAGAAGCGACGAAGGTTACGCTCGTTGTTCCGGAAATCACAGGGGTCGCGAACTGACAAAATTCTGCTTCCGGCAAAATCCTTTAGCCAGGGTGGGTGTCTGGTCGATTCACCGGCTCGCGCAGGAATCACTCCTCAAGGTATCCGGTGAACGTGCTTTGCCCGGATCGTTGGCCGTCCTGTCATTTCGGCTGGTCGGGATGGCGGCGAGTGTGCGGGCGTCATGGTGCTCGTTGACGTGGGCTGGCCCGCTAGAGAGCGTGCGGTTAATCCGATGGAGGCTCATTTTGAGCTGCCAAGTGGTTGAGCCGTCGTTCTTGGTGAAGGGTTGATTGAGTTGCAGGGACCGATGCCGGGTGGGCGTCTGGTGGATCCGGCTAGTGCTCTTTCGGCGGCGATTGCCAATAGGGTGGCTTCGGTCATCACGATCTTCTTTGGACGCATGTATGGTCTCGGGAACACCGATAAGTTCGATATCACTCAGGGTATCGAGTCGAGGTGGCGTGAGTTGGCGGGATTTCCACAATCCGAGAAACTGATCCGGCAGGTAAGGTCGCATGCCCTGAAGTGGCGGGAGCGGTTGGTCGATGCCGACTCGGTGGGGGCGCCCATGGTGGTCTCCGCAATCGACGCGGTTCGTGCGGTGATTGATACGCCGGCAGGTCAGGATGGCGGGGTAGCTCCCGCGTCAGCCGCGGCTCTGCAGGTTGCGCTTCACTTCGACAGGACGACCGTTGCGGCGCCCGAAGGTAGCTCTAACTGGGCTGCGTACGAGTTGAAGGGGCAGGCTTCTCTCTTCGATATGGTGGCCTCTTACGATGGGGGATTCACCCAGAGTGGTCTGCATGATCTGCGGAACGAGTCCGGGGCGCAGGCGTTGGTGTACCGCAGTGCCATGAAAACGCTGCTGCAGCCTCGTCGGTGAAATCAGCCAGTCCGTGTGTGCAAGTAGCGCGCGCTGAGCGTCTCGACTCTGTTCAGCGCGTCGCTAGGGCATCATCGCAATGACCGCTACGGGTTGGCGGTCTCGTGGAAACCTCCACACTGGCTGTCGTGTGCGCTGGGGCGATGGCAGCGGTGGCCGTTGTCGAGTGGGGTGTCGCACCAGACTCGGTGGCGGAGGAACTGGCGGTCTTCTTCGCTGAGTGTCGTCTCGCCGAAGTCGATGGTCGTCAGGTGACCGAGAGAGTCGCGTAGGGCCACGGCGAGGGCGGTCACTTCGTCCAGGGTGGTCAGCCTGGTGGGCAGGTGGATGATCCAGAATGGCGCGCTCATCGTGGCCCCCGATGGTGAGTGGCGTCCGCGTGGCGGCCGACGCTCTGCCGGGACTGCCATTGGCGTAGTGCCTGGCGGATGCGCTCGGCTTCGGTGGTGGCGGTGGTGAGTTCGCGGCGTAGGCGTTCCATCTCGTCGGCGATTCGGTCGAGGTAGGCGTACACCTGGGCGGGGTCGAGGCCGCGTCGACGGGTGTCGAAGGTGGCCGCGCGGACCTGTTGGGGGAGCGGTCGCTCTCCGGTTTTGTAGATCATGGGCGTGACGTCTCCTGCTCGGCGAGCATCGTCTGGATGTCGTGGTCGGTGAGGCCACGCTCGGCGAGCACCCGGCGGCCCCAGCGGTGTAGCCGGCACGGATGTGGTGCCCGGTCGTTGCGGCAGCGCGGTCC
This sequence comes from Micromonospora sp. NPDC049903, assembly GCF_044460945.1. Classification (NCBI taxonomy): domain Bacteria; kingdom Bacillati; phylum Actinomycetota; class Actinomycetes; order Micromonosporales; family Micromonosporaceae; genus Micromonospora; species Micromonospora sp. NPDC049903. Next base: position 259,527 of record NZ_JBITKL010000006.1, on the reverse strand, counting down.
GTCGGGTTGTTGCTCGGCGGCGTGCACCCGGACGGCTCGGAGCGCGAAGGTGACGTCCTCGGCGGTGACGTACGGCGGGAGCGGGATCTCGCCGAGGCTTTCGTCGATCGAATCCACGGGCCGGTACTCCCTCTGCTGATTGGTGACGTGCCGGGGCGGACGCCGGGATGAGGTTTGGGGAAGGCGTCCGCCCCGGTCGTGACCGGCGAAAGGGGGTTCGACCGGTTATCTACGATCGTCATTTCGCTATTGGCTGCGCGCAATGATCTGCGGAAGAATGCGGACCAAGGGATGAGGTGCCTTACGCGACAACAGCGAGGGAGATGACGTGGACGACCCGGGAAGCACCGTCCCGCGTAGGCAACTCGGCAGGTATTTGAGAGAACTTCGGGAAAGCGCGCACGTGACGGCGGTCGCGGCGGCCAAGGAACTGGAGTGGTCGGCGCCGCGCGTCTGGCGGTACGAGACCGGTCAGGTCCCGATGCACCCGAACGACGTGGAGGCCATGTGCCGGCTGTACGGCGCGACGCCGGAGACCATCCAGACCATGCGGGCCCTGGCCAGGGAGACCAAGGCGCACGGTTGGTGGCACAGCTACGGGGAGGCGATCAAGGACTGGTTCAAGGTGTACGTCGGCCTGGAGGCCGCCGCGACCAGGATTCGGAAGTACGAGTCCAATCTGGTGCCCGGCCTGTTGCAGACGGTTGAGTACATGCGCGAGGTGATCGCCGTTGACCACCCTGATCTGAGCGAGGCGGAACGGCAGGCCAAGGCCGATGTGCGGCTGCATCGGCAGCGGCTGCTGGCGCGGGCGGTGCCGCGAGCCCCGTACTACGACGTGATTCTCAACGAGGCGGTGCTCCGTCGGCCGCTGCGCGACCCGGCCGCGATGGCCCGGCAGCTCGACGCCCTGGTGGTGGCCGGTGGGCAGCACAACATCACCATCCGGGTGTTGCCCCTGCGCGCCGGGCTGTTCCGCTGGGCTGAGACCGGCACCTTCACTGTGCTCGACTTTCCCACCGACGTGCGGGAGCCGGAGCCGACCACCGTCTACATGGACGGTCCGTGCGGGGCGGTCTACCTCGACAAGACGCACGAAATTCAGACCTACGAGGACGCCTGGCGTTCGCTCGGCGAGCGGACACTCGACGTCGACGACTCCCGTGAGTTGATCACGGCGATTGCGAAGGAGATGAACCATGAGACGTGACGGAGTGTGGCGCACGTCGTCCCGGTCCGGCGGGAACGGCGAATGCGTCGAGGTGGCGGGGTTCGCTGACGCGGTCGGCGTACGCGACAGCAAGGACCGGCAGGGCGCGGAGCTGGCCTTCGACGCGACGAGCTGGACCCGGTTCGTCGCCGCCACCCGCGCGGGCCGCTTCGACACCCACGCCTGAGCCCGACCTGAGACGGTTCCGGTGCCGGCCCCCACGGGCCCGCACCGGAACCACACACCTGACACCCGATCTATCCACTGCCAACACGGTGATGGGCGGGTGAAGCCTCCCCGCCGTCGGCTGGAGTGGCGGGCGTGGCTTCCATGCGGTGCCGCGAAGCTGGGGCAGTCGTGACCTTCGGCAGACGGGGCAAGTGGAGCTGGAGGTGCTGCTCAGGCGACGTTGAGGTGGATGTTGCCGATGCGCGCGACGACGTCGAGGTGTCCGCCAAGTCCTGCGACGTAGGCGCGTAGCGTCTCCAGGTTGGTCACAGTGCCGTTCTCGATCTGACTGATGCGTGCCTGAGATAGTCCCGCCGCCTCGGCGAGCTGCGTCTGGGTCATGCCGAGCTGTTTACGGATCTCGGCCAGCTGAGCGCCGCTGACCGAGGCGAGCATCTGCTCCCGCATCCGGGTGCGCTGGGCGACCCGTTCCTCGGTGTCCCACTCGGGATCGGCCGCCCGGGCCTTGGCCTTCACGTCACGCCAGTTCGTCGCCTCGCTCATCGTTGCTCTTCCTTCAGCCTTGTCAGATGCTCCTCGAAGCGGGCGTCGGCAATCGGGATGGCGCTCTGATACCAGCTCCGCCACTGCCCGGACTTGTCGCCGGCGACGAGAAACACTGCCTCCCGAATCGGGTCGAACGCGAAGATCACGCGGACCTCGGTGGTTCCCGTCGATCCTGGCCGCAGCTCTTTCATGTGGTGGAACCTGCTGCCCTTCAAACGATCCACAAGCGGGCGGCCCAGCGCCGGGCCGTGCTCGACGAGCAGATCGATTGCCTCGGAGACGAGGTCAGCGGTGGTGGGGTCGGTGCGGCAGAGGTCCAGGAACCATGCCTCGACCTCGGAGTGCAACCTCACTTCCCACACGCTGCAACTATAAGCCCTGCTTATTTCCGGCGTGGTACGGGTTGTCAACGCGCGCCGCTTCCGCTGCCAAAGGGGTAGGGAAGGTGCCCTTCCGTGCACCCGGTCCGCGTGGGGAAGAATGGGCGCGTGACCTCCCCCCGCGATCTTGTGCTGTTGGGTTGTACCGGGTCGATCGGTACCCAGGCCATCGACATCGTGCGGCGAAATCCTGACCGGTTCCGGGTGGTGGCGCTCGGTGCCGGTGGCGGCAACGTCGCGCTGCTCGCCGCCCAGGCTCTCGAACTCGGTGTCGAGGCGGTCGGGGTGGCGAAGGCGTCCGCCGCGCAGGATCTCCAGCTCGCGTTCTATGCCGAGGCGAGCCGACGGGGCTGGGCCAGCGGCGACTTCAAGCTGCCCAAGATCGTGGCCGGGCCGGACGCGATGAGCGAGTTGGCGCAGTGGCCGTGCGACGTCGTGCTCAACGGGGTGGTGGGGTCGCTCGGGCTCGCGCCGACGCTGGCCGCGCTGCGCGCCGGGCGTACGCTCGCGCTGGCCAACAAGGAGTCCCTGGTCGCCGGTGGCTCGTTGGTCAAGGCGGCGGTGACGCGGCCGGAGCAGATCGTCCCGGTGGACTCGGAGCACTCGGCGCTGGCGCAGTGTCTGCGCGGCGGCAGTCGGGGTGAGGTGCGGCGGCTGGTGGTCACCGCCAGTGGCGGGCCGTTCCGGGGAAAGCGGCGCGACGAGTTGACGGCGGTGACGCCGGAGCAGGCGCTCGCGCACCCGACCTGGAACATGGGGCCGGTGGTCACGATCAACTCGGCGACCATGGTCAACAAGGCGCTGGAGGTGATCGAGGCGCACGAGCTGTTCGACGTGCCGTACGCCGACATCACCGTGATGGTGCACCCGCAGTCGGTGATCCACTCGATGGTCGAGTTCGTGGACGGCTCGACGCTTGCCCAGGCCAGTCCGCCGGACATGCGGTTGCCGATCGCATTGGGTCTGGGCTGGCCGGATCGGGTGGCCGACGCCGCCGCAGCCGTCGACTGGACCACGGCGCACACCTGGGAGTTCACGCCGCTGGACGACGAGGCGTTCCCGGCGGTGGCGCTGGCCAAGGCGGCCGGCGACACGGGGCGCTGCCGGCCGGCGATCTACAACGCGGCCAACGAGGAATGCGTCGCGGCGTTCGTCGCCGGGCGACTGCCGTTCCTCGGCATCGTGGACACGCTACAGCGGGTGTTGGAGGACGCTCCCGATTTCGACGAACCGGGTACCGTCGAGGACGTACTCGAAGCCGAGTCGTGGGCGCGCGGGCACGCGCAGGAGATCATCGCTGCTGCGGTGGAAGGAGCTTGATGTCGTTCGCGTTCGGGGTGGTGCTGTTCGCCCTCGGCATCCTCATCTCGGTGAGCCTGCACGAGGCGGGCCACATGATCACCGCCAAGGCCTTCGGAATGAAGGTCACCCGCTACTTCGTCGGTTTCGGCCCCACCATCTTCTCCTTCAAGAGGGGCGAGACCGAGTACGGCCTCAAGGGCATCCCGCTCGGCGGCTTCTGCAAGATCGTCGGCATGACGCCGCAGGACGACGACGTCGAGCCCGGTGACGAGAAGCGCGTGATGTGGCGCTACCCGGTGTGGAAGCGCACGATCGTGATGTCCGCCGGCTCGATCACCCACTTCGGGTTGGCGATCTTCGCGGCCTGGCTGGCGGCGATGACGTTCGGCCTGCCCAACCCCAACTTCCCGAGCACCGAGGAGCAGATCCGCGCCGAGCCGGCGGTGATCGCGATCCAGGAGTGCGTCCTGCCGGACACCACCTACCGGGTCTGCGAGGCCGGTGACGCGCCGAGCCCGGCCGGTGCCGGCGGGTTGCAGAACGGTGACCGGATCACCTCGATCAACGGCACCCCGATCAACAGCTACGGCGACCTGCTGACCACCCTGCGCACCACCACGCCGGGCAGCACCGCCACCCTCGGGTACGTCCGCGACGGTCAGCCCGGCACCGCCGAGACCACCCTGGCCACCACCAAGCGCCCGCCGATCGACGACCCGAACGGGCCGGTCACCGAGGTCTCCGCGCTCGGTGTAGGCCTGGTCGTCTCGACTCCCGGCCTGGTCTCCCACGGCCCGATCGACGCGATCGGTGCGACCAGCACCTTCATCGGTGACATGGCCGTCGCCACCGCGCAGGCGTTGCAGCGGCTCCCGGAGAAGATCCCCGCGCTGTGGACCGCCATCACCGGCGGCGAGCGGGACATCGACACCCCGATCAGCGTGGTCGGCGCCAGCATCCTCGGTGGCGAGGCGGTGGCCAACGACGCCTGGGAACTGTTCATCATGCTGTTCATCTCGTTGAACTTCTTCATCGGGGTGTTCAACCTGTTGCCGCTGCTGCCACTGGACGGTGGGCACATCGCCATCGCCTGGTTCGAACGCGTCCGTTCCTGGGTGTACGCGCTGCTGCGCAAGCCCGACCCGGGCCGCGTCGACTACTTCAAACTGATGCCCGTCACGTACGCGGTGATCCTGATCGGTGGCGCGTTCACGCTGCTCACGATCACCGCGGACGTCGTCAACCCGATCTCGATCTTCTCAAGGTGAGTGCTTGAAGTGACCGCTGTCAGTCTCGGTATGCCCGCCGTGCCGCCGCCACCGCTCGCGCCCCGACGGGCGAGCCGTCAGATCATGGTCGGCTCGGTGCCGGTCGGTGGTGGGGCACCGGTCTCCGTGCAGTCGATGACCACCACGCTCACCTCCGACGTCAACGCGACGCTCCAGCAGATCGCCGAGCTGACCGCCTCCGGCTGCCAGATCGTCCGGGTGGCGGTGCCCAGCCAGGACGACGTGGAGGCGTTGCCGGCGATCGCGCGCAAGTCGCAGATCCCGGTGATCGCCGACATCCACTTCCAGCCGAAGTACGTCTTCGCCGCGATCGACGCCGGATGCGCGGCGGTGCGGGTGAACCCGGGCAACATCCGGCAGTTCGACGACAAGGTCGCCGAGATCGCCAAGGCGGCCTCCGCTGCCGGTACGCCCATCCGGATCGGGGTCAACGCCGGCTCGTTGGACAAGCGTCTGCTGACCAAGTACGGCAAGGCCACCGCGGAGGCGCTCGTCGAGTCGGCGCTCTGGGAGTGCTCGCTGTTCGAGGAGCACGGCTTCCGGGACATCAAGATCTCGGTCAAGCACAACGACCCGGTGGTGATGATCCGGGCCTACCGGCAGCTCGCCGAGCAGTGCGACTACCCGCTGCACCTGGGCGTGACCGAGGCCGGTCCGGCGTTCCAGGGCACCATCAAGTCGGCGGTCGCCTTCGGGGCGCTGCTGGCCGAGGGGATCGGCGACACCATCCGGGTGTCGCTCTCCGCGCCGCCGGTCGAGGAGATCAAGGTCGGCGCGCAGATCCTGGAGTCGCTGGGGCTGCGCGAGCGCGGCCTGGAGATCGTCTCCTGCCCGTCCTGCGGCCGGGCCCAGGTGGACGTCTACAAGCTGGCCGAGGAGGTCACCGCCGGGCTGGAGGGCCTGCCGGTGCCGCTGCGGGTCGCCGTGATGGGGTGCGTGGTGAACGGCCCCGGTGAGGCCCGCGAGGCCGACCTGGGTGTCGCCTCCGGCAACGGCAAGGGTCAGATCTTCGTCAAGGGCCAGGTCATCAAGACCGTGCCCGAGGGGCAGATCGTGGAGACCCTGATCGAGGAGGCCCTGCGGCTGGCCGACGAGATGGGTGCCGAGCTGCCCGAGGAACTGCGCGGCCTGCTGCCCGGCGCCACCGTCAGCGTGCACTGACCCATAGCGACACCGAGGGGCGGCCACCCGAGGGTGGTGCCCCTCGGCGCGTCCGGCACATGCCCCACAACCGCCCAGGGACTTGCATTGCCGCATGTCCCCACCCTCCCCCGTGCCCTACGGCAAGATCACGCGCTCGATCCTGGATCGAGTGGTCTCGGCCCGCCGCTGAAGCCACTCGATCCGGGATCGAGCGCGATCTTGGCTTGGTGAGCTGACCCATGGCACCGTCGGGCGTGCGCTGACCCATGGCACCGTCGGGCGTGCGCTGACCCATGGCACCGTCGGGCGTGCGCTGACCCATGGCACCGTCGGGCGTGTGCTGACTCGTGGCACCGTCAGCGTGTGCTGACTCGCGGCACTGCTGGGCGGGCGCTGACTCCCCGCCACCGTCGGGCGTGTGCTGACTCGCGGCACCGTCGGGCTGCCCGGCGTATTCGCACAGGCATCCGAGAACGCTGGCACGAGGGCGGCCACCCGCAACCAGGGCGGTCGCCCTCGGCACCTCCGGCGAACTGTGCGCCGAATCGCCCGGCACGTTGCCGCACGTCGCGACGGGGCACGTGTCGCCGCGTCGCCATGCCGCGTCGCCATGCCGCGTTGCCGTGCCGTGATGCCACCCCAAGGTCGCGCTCGATCCTGGATCAAGTGGCTTCACAGGCACGCCGAGACCACTCGATCCAGGATCAAGCAGGATCTTGGGAGGGGCCCCGCGCCAGGAGCGGGTGGCGGGCCCGGGGTGTGCCGGTGCTGCTCGTCGGTCGCCCGGAGAGAGGAGCCCTCCCGGGCCCCCGTGCGGGAAAGCGACGAGGTCGGGGACCGCGGCGGCCGACGGGGCGGTGGATCCGCGTCGGACGGTGGCGGTCACTCGGATTCGGCGAGGATGGCGTACAGCTTGCGGCGGGTCTCGTCGAGCACCTGGGCGGCCCGCTCGCGCTGGTCGTCCGTACCGGTCATCATGACCTGGCGCAGCGCGTTCATGGCCTGCGCGCCGGCGTCCCGGATGTCGTGCCAACTGTTGATCGTGTCCTCGGCGACCTCCGCCCAGGGGGGCGTCTGGGCCGCCGTCTCGGCCTCGGGTCGACCCTGTTCGGTGAGGGTGAACCGCTTACGGCCGCCGCCGGACTCCTCGGTGGCGACGATGACTCCCTCGTCCTCCAGGAGTTGGAGCGTCGGGTAGATCGAGCCGGGGCTGGGCCGCCAGCCGCCCCCGGTGCGGGAGTCGATCTCCTGGATCATCTCGTAGCCGTGCATCGGCCGCTCGGTGAGCAGCGCGAGCACCGCGCCACGGACGTTCGGGCGGCGTCCCCGACCCCGTCCGCGTCCGCCCCGGCCGTGACCGTGCCCGCCGGGCGGGAAGGGTGGACCGGGCGGGAAGGGCGGGAAGCCGAATCCGCGCATCCGGGCCTCGTGCAGGGCGTGTGCCCGTCGGTGGAACCTCATCAGACTGTCTCCTTCGTAGAACTGTCGCTGATACGTTGACGATATATCGAAAATACATCGGCGACAAGTCACCCGAGGAGCGGTGGGGAGTTTTGCGACACGCCGTCCGGTAGCGGGTCGTCCAGCCGTCGAGCACCGGTCACTGTCCGCCACCGCGCTCCGGACGCATCTGGCAGGCTGTAAGCGTGTTGACGGCGCCGGTGCGGCAACTGGGGGAGTCGGAGCGTCGCGCGGTCGAACGGTTGCTCGACTCCGACCCGTACGCGAGCGCGCAGGTCGCGGAGCGGGTCGCCGCGCGCGGACTGGCGTGGTGGCGGGCCGAGGGCCGGGTACTCGGCTACGGCTCCCGCCGCCATCTCGAATCGGTCTGCTGGCTCGGCGGCAACCTCACCCCGGTCCTCGCCTCGTCGCAGGCCGTGGCCGCCTTCGCCGAGCTGCTCGCGGGCGAGGAGCGGCTCTGCTCCTCGATCGTCGGGCGTGCCGACGCGGTCCTCGGACTGTGGGACCAGCTCGCCGGCACCTGGGGGCCGGCCCGCGACGTCCGCCCCAACCAGCCGCTGCTGGCCACCGAGGCGATGCCCGAGGTCCGCGCCGATCCGCAGGTACGCCTGGTCCGCGGCAGCGAGATCGACCTGCTCTTCCCGGCCGCGGTGGCGATGTACACCGAGGAGGTGGGCGTCTCGCCGCTGGCCGAGGACGGTGGGCGCGGGTACCGCCGTCGGGTCACCGAGATGGTCCGCTCCGGCCGGGCGTACGCCCGCTTCGTCGACGGCCGGGTGGTCTTCAAGGCCGAACTCGCGGTCGTCACCCGGCGCACCGCGCAGGTCCAGGGGGTCTGGGTGGCGCCGGAGTGGCGTGGCCGGGGAATCGGCACGGCGGCGATGGCGGCGGTGGTCCGCGACGCGCTGGCCCGGGTCGCGCCGACCGTCAGCCTGTACGTCAACGACTTCAACCTGCCCGCCCGGCGGGTCTACGAACGCTGCGGATTCCGGCCCGTCGGCACCCTCGCCACCGTGCTGTTCTGAGCCGACGCCGCCGGCCGCCACCCGGGTCTGCCCCCGGCGAAAATGCGTTGAGCTGCGCGGGCGCGCGACGCAGGCTGGAACCTCCGCCACGAAACCGGAGGAACCGACCCATGCGCCTGCTCCGTGATCTGTGGGTCACCTCGTCTCGCCGGATGACCCTGGTGGTGGTCCTGATCGTGCTCGGCGGGATCGGCCAGGCGGGCACCGCCGCGCTCGCCGGTCCGGTGCTGGTGAACCGCTCCGTCGAGTTCTTCGTGCTGCTCGCGGTGGCCCTGGTCGTGGTGGTCGCCAGCGATCTGGTGGTCAGCCTGGTGATGGCCGGGGTGACCGCCGACTGGGCCGCCGACCTGCGACGCCGGCTGTGCCGGGTGGCGATGGGCCAGCCGATTCCCGCCCTGGAGACCACGCCGGTCGGCGAGATGCTCGACCGGATCGACGGCGACGTGTACGACGTCGCCTCCGGCGTACGCGGTCCCGGGGTGCGCCTGGCCCAGTCGCTGGCGGTGGGTCTGCTCTCCACGCTGGTCGCGATCACCGTCTGGTGGCCGGCCGGGATCGGCATGCTGCTGCTCTGCGTCCTGCTCGCGGTCACCATGCGCCGGCCGGCGAGCCGGATCGCCCCGGCCCGGATGCACGAGGAGGCGGCCTGGTCGGACCTGGCGGCGGTGATGGAGGAGTCCATCCACGGCCAGGACGACGTCCGCACCAGCCTGGCGCGCCCGTACGTGCTGCGGCTGTACGCCGCCCGGGCGGCCGAGGTGCTGCGGCGCGGCTGGCGGGTGTGGCGGTTGTCCGCCCAGGTCAACACCGTGGCCGCCGGGGTGACCCGGGTCGGTGTCGCGCTGGTCGTGCTCGGTGGGGTGTGGGCGCTGACCACCGGCCGGGTCGACTCCGCCCGACTGACCGCGATCTGGCTGCTCGCTCTCTCGCTGGGGATGACCGTCGAGCACGTCAGCCGGATGGTGCCCGAGGTGCAGTACGCCCTCGGCGCGTGGGGCCGGGTACGACTGCTCCAGGCCGCCGCACAGGAACCCGTCGGCGGTGCCGCCCCGGTCGACGGTGACCTGGTCATCCGCGACCTGACCTTCCACTACCCGGCCGCCGACGCCGACCGTGGCCCGGCGTTGCGCGAGGTCGACCTGACCTTCGCCCGAGGCCGCTCGTACGCGCTGGTGGGACGGACCGGCTCGGGCAAGTCGACGCTGGCCAAGCTGCTCACCCGGGCGGTGGACGTACCACCCGGGGCGGTGCTGCTCGGCGGGCGCGACGTGCGCGACCTCGACGTGGACCTGCTGCGCCGGTGGATCGCCGTGGTGCCGCAACGCACCGAGATCCTCGCCGGCACGCTCGCCGAGAACGTCGCGTTGTTCGACCCCGAGCTGCTCGACGCCGCCGCGCGGGCCCTGCACGAGCTGGGCCTGGCCGGGTGGATCGCCGAACTGCCCGCCGGGCTGGACACCCGGCTCGGTGAGGGCGGGCACGTGCTCTCCGCCGGGCAGGAGCAGCTCGTCGCGTTCGCCCGCATCCTGGTCCGCGACCCGCACGTGGTGATCCTCGACGAGGCCACCGCCCGGCTCGACCCGGTCACCGAGGCGCGGGTGCAGCAGGCCACCGAACGGCTGCTGCGCGACCGGATCGGCATCGTCATCGCGCACCGGCTCTCCTCGGTGCGGCAGTGCGACGAGGTGGTGGTGCTGGCCGACGGCGCGGTGGTCGAGGCCGCCCCGCTGGCCCGGTCGCGTCGCTTCGCCGAACTCCTCGCCGCCGGTGACGCCGACCTGCTCGCCGACCCGGGCGCCGACACCGCCGACGCGGCCGACCTGCTGGCCGATCCGGGCGCCGACCGCCTCCGTGGCGAACCGGCACTGGTCGGCGTCACCGGTGCGGTCACGGAGGGCCATCGCCTCACCGGGGCGTCCGGGCTGACCGCCGTGGTGGATCCCGCGCCCGTCGTCGGGCCCGAGCCGGTCGCGCCGACCGACGGCCGGGAGATCACCGCCCGGGAGGTCGGTGGACGCGAGGCGGCCCGTACCACCACCGTCGCCGACGAGCCCGCCCCGGCCGCCACCGAGGGAACGGACCGGGCCGGCGACCGGAAGCCCGCGTCCCGGGCGCGGACCCTGCGGGAGATCTTCCGGCTCTGTCTCAACGACCCCCGGTACGGCGCCGCCGCGGTGGGCATCTTCGCCGTGCTGGCCGTTCTGAGCCTGGACGGCCCGATCCTGGCCTGGCTCTGGGCCGACGTGGTCGACGGCACCGGCGACCCGTGGCTGCCCGCGCTGGGCATCGCGGCCGGGCTGGTCCTTGCCATCCCCGCGCACTACTGGACGCACCTGTGGTTCCCGGCCTGGTGGGTCCGGCAGATGCTGCGGATCAGCGCCCGCCTGGTGTACGGCCAGACCGGCCCGCGCCGGGTCAGCCGGCACACCCCGGCCGAGGTGGTGGCGCAGGGTGGCGACACCGAGCGGGTGGTGCAACTCGCGGACAACGTGCTGGACCAGACCGTCGGCGTGATCCTGCTGGTCAGCATGACCCTGATCACCGGCAGCGTGGTGCCGGGGCTGTTCTTCCTCGGCACGATGGTGCTCTCCGGCTTCGCCGCCACCGCGTTCGGCCCCCGGCTGGAACGCGCGGCACGGGAGACCGTCACCGCCCGGGCGGCGTTCGCCACCGCACTGGTCTCGGCGCTGTCGGCGGCCCGGACGGTGAAACTCGCCGGGGCGACCCGGCCGGTGCTGACCCACCTCGCCGACCTGGACACCGTGCGCAGCGACCGGCAGCGCCGGGAGATCGCCGTGCAGGTCTGGGCCCGCTCCACCCCGTCGATGGCCAGCGGTCTGCTGCCGATCGCGGTCTGGGCGCTGTTCCTGGCCGGCACGATCTCCGCCGGGGCGGCCCTGGTCTCGGTCGCCACGCTGGGCGCGGCGCGCTGGTTCGCCTGGACCACCGCCTCGCTGATCTCCCAGGTGCCCTCGGCGCGGGTGTGGACACGGCGGACGGCGGAGATGACCGGCATCGAGGCGTACTCGGCGCGGGTGCCCGGGATGGACCTGGTGGCCGGTACGGCACCCGCCCCGGCGGTGACTCCGCGTACCCCGTTGCGGCGGCTGGAACTGGTCGGCTTCGGCGTCCGGCACACCGACGGCACGGTCGCCGTACGCGACGTCGACCTGACCGTGGCACGCGGACAGTTGGTGCTGGTGGTGGGCCCGGTCGGGGCGGGCAAGTCCTCGCTGCTGCGGGCCCTGGCCGGCATCGCCCCGCACACCGGGTCGATGACCTGGAACGGCGAGCCGGTGACCGAGCCGGAGCTGTTCCTGCGCCCGAACCAGGTCGGTTACGTCGGCCAGTTGCCCCGGGTGCTCTCCGGCACCGTGGCCGACAACATCACCCTGGGCCACCCGGTGGACCCGGCGCACGCGGTGGCGACCGCCCAGCTCGACCACGACCTGGCCGCCACCGGCAGCGGCCTCGGGCTGCTCATCGGGCACAAGGGCACCCGGCTCTCCGGCGGGCAGTTGCAGCGCCTGGCGTTGGCCCGGGCGCTGGCACCGCGTACCGAACTGCTGGTCGCCGACGACGTGTCGTCCGCCCTGGACGTCACCACCGAGCTGGCGCTCTGGCAGGCGTTGCGCGAACGCGGCGTGACCGTCGTCGGGTCCACCTCCAAACGGGCCGCCCTGGTGCGGGCCGACCACGTGGTGGTGCTCGTCGACGGTGCGGTGCGGGCGCAGGGGCCGTGGCGCGAACTGGCGCCGCGCTGGGGCCACCTGGCCGGGTGATCCGGCACGACCGTGCCGGATCAACCGGCCCGAGGGGACGGTGGGGGCCGGGTCAGAGTGCCCGGCGGTACTGGTGCGGCCAGTCCGCGTCGGCGCCCAGTTCGGCGGCGGCCCGGCGCGGCCAGTACGGGTCGCGCAGCAGTTCCCGACCGAGCAGCACCAGGTCGGCCGCACCGTCGGTGACGATCGCCTCGGCCTGCGCGGGCGCGACGATCAGGCCGACCGCGCCGGTGGGTACCCGTGCCTCGCGGCGGATCCGGGCGGCGGCCGGCACCTGGTAGCCGGGGCCCACCGGGATGGCGGCGTTCGGTGCGGCGCCGCCGGAGGAGCAGTCGACGAGGTCCACCCCGGCCGCGGCCAACTCGGTGGCGAGCACCACGCTGTCGTCGACGGTCCAACCGCCGTCGACCCAGTCGGTGGCCGAGATGCGGGCCAGCACCGGCACGTCCGGACCGACGGCGGCCCGCACCGCGCGGACGACCTCCAGGGTCAGCCGCATCCGCCCGGCCCGGTCCCCGCCCCAGTCGTCGGTGCGCCGGTTGGTCAGCGGGGAGAGGAACTCGTGCAGCAGGTAGCCGTGCGCCGCGTGCACCTCGACGGCGGCGAAGCCCGCCTCCAGCGCGCGGGCGGCGGCGGTCGCGAACGCCTCGACCACCCCGGCGATCCCGGTCGGGTCCAGCGCGGTCGGCTCCCGATACTCGGGCACGAAGGGCTCGGCGGTCGGCCCGACCGGCGTCCAGCCGCCCTCCGCGTCGGGCACGCCACCGCGCTGCGGCGCCCACGGCCGGTACGTCGACGCCTTGATCCCGGCGTGCGCGAGCTGCACGACCGGCACCGCGCCGTGCGCGGTCAGGAAGCGGGTCACCGGACGCCAGGCGTCGACGTGCCGACCGGACCAGAGCCCGGTGTCCTGCGGGCTGATCCGCCCCTCCGGCACCACGGCGGTCGCCTCGGTCATCACCAGTCCGGCACCGCCCACGGCCCGGGTGCCGAGGTGCACCAGGTGCCAGTCGGTGGGCAGGCCGTCGGGCCCGGCACTGTACTGGCACATCGGCGCCATCGCGATGCGGTTCGGCAGGGTCACGGTGCGCAGCGCAAGGGGCGTGAACAACGAACTCATCGCGCCATCCTCTCCCGGCCGTCGGGCGCGCGACCCGGGCGCGGGCTGTGGGCTCGGGCACTCCCGCGCCGGTCAGCTCCGGTCGGGCCGTCTGCCGGAGGCCAGGGTGAGGGCGGTGGTCAGACCCCAGACCACGGCGACCGCCAGCAGCAGCCGCTCCAGCACGCCGACCAGCGAGCCACGCCCGACGAACAGCATGGCGGCGGCCACGGCCCCGGCGAGTGGCAACGCGACCACCGCCGCGATCACGGCCGGCCGACGCAGCCGCCGGTCGGGCTGCGGGGCGAGGGCGATGGCGATCATCGCGAACACCACCGTTGCGGTCGCGGCGACGCTCGCCCCACCGTGCACCAGATCCGCCACGGTGGCCGGTTCGAACGGCGGCAGCGGGCAGCCGGCGCTACAGGTCACCGCCCCGGACAGCAGCGTGCACAGCGCACCCGCGACGAGCAGCGCCACTGCGCCGGGCAGCGTCGCCACCTGCCGCAGCACCGCCGCGCCCCGGTGTCCCGCGAGCCGCCGCACCACGGCCACGCCCGGGTGGTCCGCCCGCGCCGGGTCCGGGCGCGCCGTCCGCGCCGGATCGGGCCGCCGGTCCTCGTCGCGCAGCGACACCGCGAGCAGCAGCAGCGCCGTGGCCAGGGAGAACACGCCGATCCGGTACGTCCACGCGTACCCGCTCTCGGCCACGCCGGCCTCGCTGACGTACCCGGTCAGGCCCGGTCCCGGACCGGCGACCACGGCGAGGACCACCAGGGCCGTCCCGGTGACCACGCCCAGCGCGGCACCCGCCGCCGCGACCCCGCCCCGTCCCGACGCCCGGCGGTACGCCGTCGACGGCTCAGCCACGTCCGTGCGGGGCCGTCCAGCCGTGCAGGTCCGGACCGAGCGGCACCACCCCGGTCGGGTTGATCTGCTGGTGGGTCGCGTAGTAGTGCCGCTTGATGTGGTCGAAGTCCACGGTCTCACCGAGACCCGGGGTCTGGAACAGGTCCCGCGCGTACGCCCACAGCACCGGCATCTCGGTCAGCTTCTGCCGGTTGCACTTGAAGTGCCCGTGGTACGCCACGTCGAAGCGGACCAGCGTGGTGAACAGGCGTACGTCCGCTTCGGTGATCGTGTCGCCCATCAGGTACCGCCGGTCGGTCAGCCGCCGCGACAACGCGTCCAGCCGGTCGAACAGCGTCCGGTACGCCTCGTCGTACGCCTGCTGGGAGGTGGCGAAGCCGCACCGGTAGACGCCGTTGTTGACGTCCCGGTGGATCTCCGCCATCAGCGTGTCCATCTCCGGGCGCAACGTCACCGGGTACAGGTCCGGTGCGTCCGGTGCGTGCAACCGTCGCCACTCGGTGGACAGGTCGAGGGTGAGCTGCGGATAGTCGTTGGTGACCACCCGGCCGGTGAGCGTGTCCACCAGCGCGGGCACGGTGACCCGGCCGGAGTAGTCGGCGTCGGTCGCCAGGTACGCCTCGGACAGGTGACCGATGCCCAGCACCGGGTCGAAGCCGTCCTGGTCGAGCGTGAACCGCCAGCCCCGGTCGTCCCGGATCGGGTCGACGGTGCCCAGCGAGATGGCGTCGCCGAGCCCGAGCAGGTTCCGCACGATCAACGCCCGGTGCGCCCACGGGCAGGCGCGGCACCAGATCAGCCGGTAGCGGCCCGCCTCCAACGGCCAACGGTCCTGCGCGTCCGGCCCCGCGCCGGGCGGCGAGGTGGAGTGCGGGGTGACCCGCCCGGTGAACCGGTTGGGCTGCCGGACGAACGCGCCCGCGTCACTGGTCTCCGAGCGGAACTGGGGTCGGGCCATGCCGACAACCTATCGGGATACGCCGGGGATATCCTGGCCGCCGGACGTCCGGCGGGACCCGACGGGCGGCCGGTGCCCGCCCTTCCCACCCCCGAAGGACTCGCGATGACCGTGGCTTACCTGGTGGCCGGTGTGCGTACCCCGATCGGCCGCTACGCCGGGGCCCTGGCCGGCGTACGCCCCGACGACCTGGCCGCGCACGTGATCCGTGAGCTGGTGGCCCGCCACCCGGCGGTGGACTGGGCGCGTACCGACGACGTGATCCTGGGCTGCGCCAACCAGGCCGGCGAGGACAACCGCAACGTGGCCCGGATGGCCGCGCTGCTCGGCGGGCTGCCCGAGGAGGTGTCCGGCACCACGATCAACCGACTCTGCGGCTCCGGCCTCGACGCGCTGGCCACCGCCGCCCGCGCGGTCACCGCCGGTGAGGCCGACCTGGTGGTCGCGGGCGGCGTCGAGAGCATGAGCCGGGCCCCGTTCGTGATGCCGAAGGCGACCACCGCCTACTCCCGGGCCGCCGAGGTCCACGACACCACCATCGGCTGGCGACTGGTCAACCCGCTGATGCGGCAGGGCTGGGGCGTCGACTCGATGCCGGAGACCGCCGAGAACGTGGCCGAGGAGTACGGCGTGGATCGCTCCGCGCAGGACGAGTTCGCGTACCGGTCGCAGGCGCGGGCCGCCAAGGCCCAGGCCGACGGGCGGCTGGCCGAGGAGATCGTGCCGGTGACCGTGCCGGCCGGGCGGCGCGAGACGCGGCTGGTCGAGGTCGACGAGCACCCCCGGCAGACCTCGCTGGAGAAGTTGGCCGCCCTGCCCACCCCGTTCCGCGAGGGCGGCACGGTGACCGCGGGCAACTCGTCCGGCGTCAACGACGGCGCGGTGGCGCTGCTGGTCGCCTCGGAGGCGGCCGTCGCCGCGTACGGCCTGACTCCGCTGGCCCGGGTCTCCGGTGCGGCGGCGGCCGGCGTGCCGCCCCGGACCATGGGCGTCGGCCCGGTCCCGGCGACCCGGCGGCTGCTGGACCGGCGCGGGTTGGCGCTGGCCGACCTCGACGTGATCGAGCTGAACGAGGCGTTCGCCGCGCAGGCCGTCGCGGTGCTGCGTGAGCTGGGCCTGCCGGAGGACGCCGAGCACGTCAACCCGAACGGCGGGGCCATCGCGCTGGGTCACCCGCTGGGCGCCAGCGGCGCCCGGCTGGCGCTCACCGCCGCGCTGGAACTGCGCCGCCGGGGTGGTCGGCGGGCCCTGGCCACCATGTGCGTCGGCGTCGGGCAGGGCATCTCGCTGCTGCTGGAAACGGCCTGACCGGCGACGTCGGCAGGCGCGGCGCGACGCGTACGGGAAAGGTGTTCGTGGATCTCCCTCGGGCGTGACCGACCGGCCTAGAGTGGTCAGCATCACGCGACGAGCTGAGGTGCCAGTGCAGACCCCCGACGGACTCCCCTCCGAGATCGACCTCTCGCGGCCCAGCGCGGCCCGGGTGTACGACTACTTTCTGGGCGGCGCTCACAACTTCGAGATCGACCGTCGGCTGGCCGAGCAGATCGCCGCCACCACACCCCACCTGCCGGCGACCATGCGGGCCGGTCGGGAGTTCCTGCGCCGGGCCGTACGCGTGCTGCTCGACGCCGGCATCGACCAGTTCCTCGATATCGGCTCCGGCATCCCCACCGTCGGCAACGTGCACGAGGTGGCCCGGGCCGCGAACCCGAAGGCCCGGGTCGTCTACGTCGACATCGACCCGGTGGCGGTGGCGCACAGCCGGGAACTGCTGGCCGACGACGAGCTGACCGGCGTGCTCCACGGCGACCTGCGCGACCCGGAGCGGATCCTGGCCGACGCCCGGGCGTTGCAGCTGCTCGACTTCGACCGCCCACTGGGCGTGCTGCTCGCCGGGGTGGTGCACTTCGTGCCGGATACCGACCGTCCCGCCGAGGTCCTGGCCACCCTGCGAGCCGCCGCCGCGCCCGGCAGCCACCTGGTCGTATCGCACTCCACCTTCGAGGACCAGCCACCGGAGATGTTGGACGCGCAACGACTGTCGGCACGGACCGCCACCGAGATCACGCTGCGCTCGCGGGCCGAGATCACCGGCTTCTTCGGCGACTGGACGCTACTTGCGCCGGGAGTGGTGCACATGGAGTTGTGGCGCCCCGACGCGCCGTCCGACGTGGCCGCGAACCCGCAACGGTTCGGTGCGTTCGGCGGCGTCGCCCGGAACGACCGGTCCGCCGGCTGACCTGATGTCCGCCGTCGGCGACTCCGGCGGGAACGCCGTGGACCAGACCGGTGCCCAGCGGTACGCGGCCGACTGGGCCCGTGCCGTACGCGGGCTCGGGTTCGTGCCGTTGAGCCCGACCGAGACCGAGCGGCTGCTGCTCGGGCACACCGTGCGGCTGGCCCGTGCGCTGCTCTCCGGTGAGCCGGTGACCCCGGCCGCCGAGGAGGTCGGGCGGGCGCTGGTGACGGCCCATCTGATCGCGCCGGGGGTGATCGGCTGGGCGGTGCGTACCCTCGCGGTCCGGTTCCCCACCGAGGTGCTGGACGTCCGGGCGGACCGGCCCGACCTCGCCGACCGGGTCTCGGCGGCCCAGGCGGGCCTGGCCGCCGGCTTCGCCGGTGCGCTGCGCGACCGCACCTTCGCCCAGCAGGAGGGGATCGCACGCTCGGCGTGGCAGGCCCGGGACACCGTGGAGCGGGCGTTGCGCGACAGCGAGGCGCGGTTCCGGGCGGTCTTCAGCGGGGCGGCCATCGGCATCGGCATCGCCGGGATCGACGGCACGATCATCGACGTCAACCAGAGCTTCGCCGAGATGCTCGGCTACGCCATCGAGGAACTGCGGCAGACCAACGTGGCGTCGCTGTTCCACGCCGACGACGCCGCCGGGATGTGGGAGCTTTACCAGGAGCTGATCGAGGGCAAGCACGAGGCGGTCCGGGTCGAGAAGCGCTACTACCGCAAGGACGGCACCGCCGTCTGGACGGACCTGGCGGTCTCGCTGATCCGCCACGACGACGGCCGTCCCCGGTTCACCGTCGCCGTGGTCGAGGACATCACCGAGCGGTACGAACTCCAGCAGCGGCTGCGGTTCCAGGCGCTGCACGACCCGCTCACCGGCCTGCCCAACCGGACGCTGTTCTTCGAGTCACTCGGTCGGCTGGTGAACCGTACGCACCCGCCCGGCCGGGTCGGCGTCTGCTTCCTGGACCTAGACGGCTTCAAGGCGATCAACGACAGCCTCGGTCACGACCTCGGTGACCGGTTGCTCGTGCTGATCGCCCGGCGGCTGGCCGACTGCGTGGCCGATCGCGGCTACCTGGTCGCCCGGATGGGCGGCGACGAGTTCGTCATCCTGGTCGACGGCATCGCCCGGATCGAGGACGTGACCGCGGTGGCCGAGACGGTGCTGGCCGCCGTCGCCGCCCCGGTGCACATCGGTGACCAGCAACTCGCCGTGTCGGCGAGCATCGGCATCGTCGACTCGGACCTCGCCGGCACCAGCGCCACCGAGTTGATGAAAGCCGCCGACACCACGCTCTACTGGGCCAAGGGAGAGGGGCGGGGCCGGTGGGCGGTGTATGACCCGGAGCGTAGCGCCCGGGACATCGCCCGGTCGGCGCTCGCCGCCGAACTGCCCACCGCCCTGGACCGTGGTGAGTTCGTGGTGCACTACCAGCCGATCGTGTCCCTGCTGGACGGCCGGATGCTGGCCGTCGAGGCGCTGGTCCGCTGGCAGCACCCGGAGCTGGGCCTGGTCGGGCCGGACCGGTTCATCGGGCTGGCCGAGGAGACCGGCCTGATCGTCCGGCTCGGTGAGTGGGTGCTGCGGCAGTCCTGCCGGGACGCCCAGCGGTGGCACGCCGACTTCCCGGAGGCCCGGCTGGTGGTCAGCGTCAACCTGGCCGCCCGCCAGGCCGACGCCCCGGCGATCGTGGACACCGTGGCCGACGCCCTGGCCGAGAGCGGGCTCCCCGCCGAGCTGCTGCAACTGGAGCTGACCGAGAGCGCGGTGATGGGTTCCGCAGGCGAACCGCTGCGGACGCTGTACCGGCTCGCCGCGCTCGGCCTACGGCTGGCGGTCGACGACTTCGGCACCGGGTACTCGAACCTGGCGTACCTGCGCCGGTTGCCGATCACCTGCCTGAAGCTGGCCGGGCCGTTCGTGGAGGGCTTGCGGGGCGACGAGCCGTCCGCCACCGACCACCGCGACGTGCGGATCGTGGACGCGTTGGTCCGGTTGGCCCACGCGCTGGAGCTCTGGGTGACCGCCGAAGCGGTGGAGACCGAGGCGCAGGCCGAGCGACTGCGCTCGCTGCGCTGCGACTCCGCGCAGGGCCGGCTCTTCGGCGCACCCGGCCCGGCGGAGGCGATCGTCGCCCGACTGCGCGGCGAGCCGTCATGAGCGGAGACGTTCTGCTCGCGGTGTCGCGGCGTTCTGCGTGCGGTGTCGTGGCCCGGCGCGGCGGCCCGGTGGCGGTGCTGGGGCACGATCTCAGGCGACGTGGGCGAGACGATCTGATGGGGAGTCGACGTGGATTTGACGGACACCAGCGGCGTGGTGTCGGTGGTCGCCGCCCTGGCCATCCTCGCCGGGCTGGCCGGGGTGGTGGTGCCCGGCCTGCCGGCGCTGCCGCTGTGCTGGGGCGGCGTACTGGTGTGGGCGCTGTTCGGCGGGGCCGGTGCCGGCCGGTGGCTGGTCCTCACCGCCGCCACCCTGGTCGCGCTCGGCGGCACCGTGGTCAAGTACGCCTGGCCCGGCCGCAACCTCAAACGCGCCGGGGTACCCACCACCTCACTGCTCGCCGGTGCCGTACTCGGGCTGATCGGCTTCTTCGTGATCCCGGTCGTCGGACTGGTGATCGGTTTCGTCGGCGGCATCTTCGCGATGGAACGGCTGCGGTTGGGCGACACCCGGCTGGCCTGGCCGGCGACGAAGCAGGCGGTCGGCGCGGCCGGTCTGTCGATGCTGATCGAGTTCCTCTCCGGCATGGTGATCGGCATGCTCTGGGTGACCGGCCTGGTCCTCACCTGAGCCGTCGGCCGGGCGTGGTGCTCGGCTGGGCCGTCCGCCCAGCGCCGTGCTCGGCCGGGCCGTCGGCCGCCGGGCGGCGGCGCGGTCGTGGTGGGCCCGTGGCGGAACGGCGGTGGGTGCCGGGTGGCGGGGACGAGTCGATGGGCACGGCGGATGGACGTACCGGTGAGAGAGAGGTGACTCGCCCCGCGCCACCGCGGCTGCCGGGCCGGCCGAGGGCCCGGCGGTGGTCCCGTTCCGGACCAGGTCACCGCCCCAGGATGCGTCCGGCCGGACCCGTCGGGCAACGCATTTACCCACCCGCCTGCCGGCGCATGTTAGGAAGGGACCCCTTTAATACTCCAGGCGTTAATAAGGGTCCCTTCCTTGCACCAAGGGCGGGGCGGTGGTTCGGTGATGCTCATGAAGAGAGCCCCGCTGACGCTGGAGCAGTTGCGGGTCGCGGTCGCCGAGGGCGAGATCGACACGGTGGTCCTGGCCCTGGTCGACATGCAGGGCCGACTACAGGGCAAACGGTTCCACGCGCCGTACTTCCTCGACCAGGTGGTCGGGCACGGCAGCGAGGGCTGCGACTACCTGCTCGCGGTGGACGTCGACATGAACACCGTCGACGGGTACGAGATGTCGAGCTGGTCGCGCGGCTACGGTGACCTGGCGATGACGCCGGACTTCGACACGCTGCGGCGGGTGCCGTGGCAGCCCGGCACCGCCCTGCTCCTGGCCGACCTGCACTGGCCCGGCGACACCGGCCCGGTGACCGTCTCGCCCCGGCAGATCCTGCGTCGGCAACTGGACCGGCTGGCCGCGCACGGACTGACCGCGTACGCGGGCACGGAGCTGGAGTTCGTGCTGTTCCGCGACTCGTACGAGCAGGCGTGGCAGCGCGGTTACCGCGAGCTGACCCCGGCCAACCAGTACAACGTGGACTACTCGCTGCTCGGCACCGCGCGGGTGGAGCCGCTGCTGCGGCGCATCCGCAACGAGATGGCCGGCGCGGGACTCACCCCGGAGAGCGCCAAGGGTGAGTGCAACCTCGGCCAGCACGAGATCGCCTTCCGCTACGACGAGGCGGTGCGCTGCGCCGACCATCACGTGATCTACAAGAACGGGGCGAAGGAGATCGCGGCCCAGGAGGGCATGTCGATCACGTTCATGGCCAAGCCGAACGCCCGGGAGGGCAACTCCTGCCACATCCACTTCTCGCTGCGGGACGCCTCCGGCGGGTCGGCGATGCTGGGCGACGGGCCGGGGCACCTGAGCGTCACCGGGCAGCGGGTGCTGGCCGGGCTGCTCGCCACGATGCGCGAGTTCAGCCTCTTCTTTGCGCCGAACATCAACTCCTACAAGCGTTACCAGCCGGATTCGTTCGCCCCGACCGCGTTGCGCTGGGGCACCGACAACCGCACCTGCGCGCTGCGGGTGGTGGGACACGGTCAGGGGATGCGGGTGGAGAACCGGGTGCCGGGGGCGGACGTCAACCCGTACCTGGCGATCGCGGCGCTGGTGGCGGGCGCGCTGCACGGCATCGAGCAGGAGTTGGAGCTGGGCGAGGAGTGCACCGGCAACGCGTACGACGACGCGGCGGCCGAACGGGTCCCCGGCACCCTCCGGGACGCGCTGACGCTCTGGGAGTCCTCCACCGTGGCCCGGACGGCCTTCGGTGACGACGTGGTGGCCCACTACACCAACATGGCCCGGGTCGAGCTGGCCGCCTTCGACGCTGCCGTCACCGACTGGGAACTCGCCCGTGGTTTCGAGCGCCTCTGACCGGCCGCCTGTCGTCTGGCAGGGCGACCCACGCGACTGTTCCGCTCGGCTGCACGCCGCCCACGCCGGAGTGCGCCGATCATGGAGTCGTGGCGCCTGACCTGTCCGCTTCTCGGCTTTTGTAGGGGGCCGCAACTCCATGATCGGCGCGGAGAGGGCGGGCGGCGCGGAGGGCACGGGCGGCGTGGGGAGGGCGGGCGGTGTGGACGGTGACGAGGGTGAGGGGAGTGCGGGTGGGCGTGGGTGAGGTGCGGGATCCGGCCAGCGGGACGGTGCTGCGCGAGGTCGTGGGAGCGTCGGCGGACGAGGTCGACGCGGCGGTGGCGCGGGCGGCGGTGGCGTACGAGCGGTGGCGGTGGGTGGCGCCGGGGGAGCGGGCCCGGCTGTTGCGGCGGTTCGCGGCGGTGGTGGACGCGCACGTGGAGGAACTGGCCCGGCTGGAGGTCGAGAACGCCGGGCACACCATCGGCAACGCCCGCTGGGAGGCGGGCAACGTCCGCGACGTGCTGGACTACTACGCGGGGGCGCCGGAGCGGCTGACCGGACGGCAGATCCCGGTGGCGGGCGGGTGGGACGTCACGTTCCACGAGCCGCTCGGCGTGGTCGGGGTGATCGTGCCGTGGAACTTCCCGATGCCGATCGCCGCCTGGGGGCTGGCTCCCGCGCTCGCCGCCGGCAACACGGTGGTGCTGAAGCCCGCCGAGCTGACTCCGCTGACCGCGTTGCGCCTGGGCGAGCTGGCCCGGGAGGCGGGGCTGCCCGAGGACGTGTTCACGGTGTTGCCGGGGCGGGGCGACGTAGTGGGTGAACGCTTCGTCAGCCACCCGGCGGTACGCAAGATCTGCTTCACCGGCTCCACCGAGGTCGGCACCCGGATCATGGCCGGCTGCGCCGCCCAGGTGAAGCGGCTGACCCTGGAGTTGGGCGGCAAGTCGGCGAACCTGGTCTTCGCCGACGCCGACCTGGAGCAGGCGGCGGCGGCCGCCCCGGCCGGGGTCTTCGACAACGCCGGCCAGGACTGCTGCGCCCGCTCCCGGCTCCTGGTGCAGCGCCCGGTCTACGACCGTTTCCTGGAGTTGCTGGAGCCGGCGGTGCGGGCGTTCCGGGTACGCCACCCGGCCGACGAGGCCGCCGAGATGGGCCCGCTGATCTCCGCCGGGCACCGGGACCGGGTCGCCGGGTACGTCGACGGCGCGCGGGTCGCCTTCACCGGCTCCTGCCCGGACGGCCCCGGCTACTGGTACCCGCCGACGGTGCTGCTCGCCGACTCGCCGGCCGACCGGCACTGGCGCGAGGAGGTCTTCGGCCCGGTCGTCTCGGTGCTGCCGTTCGACGACGAGGCGGACGCGATCCGGCTGGCCAACGACACCGAGTACGGCCTGTCCGGCTCGGTCTGGACCCGTGACGTGGGTCGGGCGTTGCGGGTGGCGCGGGCGGTGGAGGCGGGCAACCTGAGCGTCAACTCGCACTCCTCGGTGCGGTACTGGACGCCGTTCGGCGGGATGAAACGCTCCGGTCTCGGTCGCGAACTGGGCCCGGACGCCCTGCACGCGTTCACCGACGTCAAGAACGTCTTCATCAGCACGGAGGAGTGAGCGATGCAGCGGTTGCAGGACCGGGTGGCCGTGGTGACCGGCGCGGCCAGCGGGATCGGGCTGGCCACCGTACGCAGGCTGGCCGCCGAGGGGGCCCGGCTGGTCTGCGTCGACGTCGACACCGAGGGAGGTGCCCGGGCCGCCGAGGAGGTCGACGGGACCTTCGTCGCCGTCGACGTGACCGACGAGAGTGCCGTCCGTGACCTCTTCGACGGGGTGGTCGAGCGGTACGGGCGGGTGGACGTCTCGTTCCACAACGCCGGCATCTCGCCGCCGGACGACGACTCCATCCTGGAGACCGGGCTGGACGCCTGGGAACGGGTGCTGCGGGTGAACACCACCAGCGTCTACCTGTGCTGCAAGTACGTCATCCCGCACATGCGCCGGCAGGGCCGGGGATCGATCATCAACACCGCCTCGTTCGTGGCGCTGATGGGTGCGGCGACGTCGCAGATCGCGTACACGGCGAGCAAGGGCGGGGTGCTGGCGCTGAGCCGGGAGCTGGGCGTGCAGTTCGCCCGCGAGGGCATCCGGGTCAACGCCCTGTGCCCCGGTCCGGTGGCCACGCCGCTGCTGCGGGAGTTGTTCGCCGCCGACCCGGAGCGGGCCGCGCGCCGGCTGGTGCACGTGCCGATGGGGCGGTTCGGCGAGCCGACCGAGATCGCCGCGGCGGTGGCCTTCCTGGCCAGTGACGACTCCTCGTTCATGACCGCCGCGCAGTTCGTGGTCGACGGCGGGATCACCGGCGCCTATGTCACGCCGCTGTGATGTTCCCGACACTTGTGGTGATCGAGTGGGCGAATCGTATCGGTTGATCGACAAGTGTCGTGGGCTAATCAGCGTCGCCACCGGCTGATGCGTTACGTTCCTGGTGCAGCGGGGTAGAAGTCCGGTCACGGCAGCGATGATCAGGGCACGTCGCGCACAGGCCGGGGAGGCTGCATGAACTCGGCCCAGGGGGGCGTGGACGGAGGCGATCCGTCGGCGACGCGTGGTGCGGTTCCACCACTGCTCGCGGCGGCGTTCGCGGGTGGTGGCGAAATGGGCACGCTGCTGCGTGACCGGGACTGGTCGACCAGTCCGCTCGGCGCACCGGAGAACTGGCCCACCGCGCTCGGCAACGCGGTCAGCACGATGCTCGCCTCGAAGGCGCAGATCGTCGTCTTCTGGGGCGAGGACCAGCGTGCCTTCTACAACGACGCCTACCGGCCGACGATAGGAGACAAGCACCCCGCCGTCATCGGGCAGCCGGCCCGCGACCACTGGGTCGAGACCTGGGACGTGCTCGAGCCGCTGCTCACCGACGTCGTGCGTACCGGTGAGGCGTACCAGGCGCGGGACCACCACTTCCTGCTCGACCGGTACGGCTTCGTGGAGGACGTCTACTTCGACGTCTCGTACGACCCGATCCGGGACACCGACGGCTCGATCAGCGGGGTGCTCTGCGTCTGCAGCGAGACCACCGGTCGGGTGCTCGGCGAGCGGCGACTGCGTGCGCTCGCCGAACTCGGCTCCGAGCTGGCCGACGTGGTCAGCAGCGCGGAACTCGGCCGGGTGGCCGCGGCCGTGCTCGATCGGCACCGGCAGGACGTCCCCTTCGGGCTGCTCTATCTGGACGGCCTCGACGGCGGCCTGCGGCTGGCCGGGACGAGCGGCCCGGTGACCGGTGCCGAGGAGCTTGCCGCCGGGCTCGCCGAGCTTGCCGCCGCCGGGGGCGGCACGGTGTCCACCGCCGACCTGTTCGGTGAGGTGCCGGCCGACGCCGCCGACGAGGCGCTGCTGCTGCCGATCACCGCCACCGCGGAGCAGGCGGGCGTGCTGGTGCTGGGGGTGGCCCGCCGGCTGCCGCTCTCCGACGACTACCGCACCTTCCTCGAACTGGTCGCCGCGCAGGTCTCGCGGGCCGTCGGCAAGCAGCGGGCGTACGAGCAGGAGCAGGCCCGCGCCGCCGAGCTGGCCGCCCTGGACCTGGCGAAGACCAACTTCTTCGCCAACGTCAGCCACGAGTTCCGCACCCCGCTGACCCTGGTGCTCGGCCCGCTGGAGGACCTGCTCGCCGACCCCGGCCTGCCGGAGCCGTACACCCAGCGGCTGACGATGATGCACCGCAACGCGCTGCGGCTGCTCAAGCTCGTCAACACGGTGCTCGACTTCTCCCGGCTGGAGTCCGGCCGGTTGGCCGCGCACTACGAGCCGATCGACCTGGCCGACTACACGGCCCGGCTGGCCAGCACGTTCCGCTCGGCCACCGAACGCGCCGGGTTGCGGCTGACGGTGGACTGTCCGCCGCTGCCCGAGCCGGTCTACGTCGACCAGGAGATGTGGGAGAAGATCGTCCTCAACCTGGTCTCCAACGCGGTGAAGTTCACCTTCGACGGGGAGATCCGGATCGAGGTCCGGGCGGTCGACGGGATGGCCCGCCTGGAGGTCGTCGACACCGGCGTGGGCATCGTCGCCGAGGAGCTGCCGCACGTCTTCGAGCGGTTCCACCGGGCGCCCGGAGTACGGTCGCGCAGCCACGAGGGCACCGGGATCGGCCTGGCGCTGGTGCGGGAACTGGCCGAGATGCACGGCGGCGGAGTCCACGCGACCAGCCGGGTCGACGAGGGCAGCCGCTTCGTCGTCACCGTCCCGTTCGGCTCCGGGCACCTGCCGGCGGACCGGGTGGCCGATACCGGCACCGACCGCGAGCCCCAGCAGAGCGCACTCTTCGTCGCCGAGACCGAGCGCTGGAGCGACGGCCGGTCCGGGGCCGGAGAGACGCGCCACCCGGGGTCGGCGGGCCGCATCCTGGTCGTCGACGACAACCCGGACCTACGCGAACACGTCACCCGGCTGCTCGCGTCGACCTGGGAGGTGTTCACCGCCACCGACGGCGTGGACGCCCTGCGACTGGCCGCCGACACCGACTTCGACCTGGTGCTGACCGACGTGATGATGCCGCGGCTGGACGGCTTCGGCCTGGTCGCCGCGCTGCGTGCCGACCCGCGCACCCGGTACGTGCCGATCGTGCTGCTCTCCGCCCGCGCCGGCTCGGCCGAGGAGGTGGCCGGCCTCGCGGTGGGTGCCGACGACTATCTGACCAAGCCCTTCTCCGGGCAGGAACTGGTCGCCCGGGTACGGGCCAACGTCGAACTCGGCCAACTGCGCGGCCAACTCATCCGGCGGTTGGCCGCACTCGCGGACGCCGCCGTGGCGGTGAACACCGCGCGCTCCACGGACGAGGTGCTCCAGGTCGCGGCGCGGCACGCGTTGAGTCTCGCCGAGGCGGTCCGGGTGTCCGTCACCGCCGGTGACGCCCGGTTCGAGGCCGACGGCGGCGGCACCAGCGCCGCCGACCCCGCCTTCGTCCTGCCGCTGACCGGCGTGGGTGGCAAGCGCCTCGGCGAACTGCGGGTGTGGCGTGCGGTCGCCGAGCCGGCCGGCACGGACGAGGCCGCGTTGACCCAACTCGCCCGACTGGTCGGCGTACGACTGGAGAACGCACAGCTCTACGAGGTGGAGCACCGCATCGCCACCACCCTGCAACACAGCCTGCTGCCGCGCACCCTGCCCCAGTTGCCCGGTGCCGTGGTGGCCAGCCGCTACCTGCCCGGCAGCGACGACGTCGAGGTCGGCGGCGACTGGTACGACGTGGTGACCCGCGAGGACGACGAGATGGTCCTGGTCATCGGCGACGTGGTCGGCAAGGGGGTGCCGGCCGCGGCGGCGATGGGCCAGTTGCGCAACGCGCTGCGGGCGTACGTACTGGAGGGGTTCGATCCGGGGGAGTCGTTGACCCGGCTCAACCGACTGGTGGGCTCGACCGAGTCCCGCACCTTCGCCACGGTCTTCTGCCTGTGGTTCAGCCCGCGTACCGGGCGACTGCGGTACGCCAACGCCGGACATCCGTCCCCGCTGCTGATCCGAGGAGGCGACGTGGCGTTCCTGCACGACCGGGCGCTGGGTCCGCCCGTCGGCGCGATCCCCGGAGCGGAGTACGAGACGGTCACCGGCGAGCTGTGTCCCGGCGACCGGCTGCTGCTCTACACCGACGGCCTGATCGAGGACCGGAACGTCGACATCGACGACGCGCTGGCCCAGCTCCGCGCCGACGCGACCCGGCCGGGGGAGCACGTGGTGGACCTGGTCGACGCGGTCGTGCAGCGGGTCGTCGACCGGCCCCGCCGGGACGACGTGGCGGTGCTCGCGTTGGAGGCCGCCGAACTCAACCGGTTCGCGCTGCGGCTGCCCGCCGACCCGACCCGGCTGAGCGTGCTGCGCAAGCGCCTGGAGGACTTCCTGGTCGCGCACGGCGTGAACGAGACCGACCTGTTCGACCTCACGGTGGCGGTCTCCGAGGCGGCGGCGAACGCCATCGAACACCCGGTCGACCCGGTGGAGCCGACGATCGGCATCGAGGTGACCGTGGAGGGCCGGACGGTGACCGCGACCGTACGCGACAGCGGACGCTGGCGGGAGTCGACCGGGTCGGGCTTCCGGGGACGGGGACTGTCGCTGATCCAGGCACTCGGGGAGCTGTCGGTCACCCGCACCGCGGAGGGCACGGAGGTGACCCTGCGTCGGGAACTGGGCGCCTGAGCCGGTGGGCGCGGCGGGTCAGACCGGCCGCAACCAGTGCTGCTCGCCCAGACCGGCGATGTGCAGCACGCGGCTGACCTGTCGGGACGGCAGCACCGCCAGGGTGTCCGGATAGTGACGGGCGAGCCGCACCACCGCGTGGATCGCCGCCGAGTCGAAGAAGCTCACCGCGCGCAGGTCGAGGGTCAGCCGGGTGGCCGGCTCGCGCAGCGCGGTCTGCAGCATGGTGTCCGCGGTCGCCATGTCCACCTCGCCGGTGACCACCACGCGGAGGTGATCACCGTCGATCTCCGCGCTGGCGGAGAAGACGGGCGGTGCTCCCCCTTGATCCACGCTGACACCTTGACACAGCACTTGTGGTAGGGCAACAACCGTGGACGACCGACGGTGGTGGGGGTCGCCCGGAGCGCGGCGATAGGCTTGCCGCATGACCGTCCGTGCGCCGTTGACCCCAGGCACGCTCTCCCCGTGGCGGCCGGTGCCCGCCCACATCGTCCGACCGGAGTACGTCGGCAAGAAGACCCCCCGGCCGTGGCAGGGGTCGCACGTGCAGACGCCGGAGACGATCGAGAAGATGCGTGTCGCCGGGCGGCTCGCCGCGCAGGCCACCCAGCTCGCCGGCGAGCACTGCAAGCCCGGTGTGACCACCGACGAGATCGACCGGTTGGTGCACGAGTTCCTGATCGACCACGGCGCCTACCCGTCGACGCTGGGTTACCGGGGTTTCCCGAAGTCCTGCTGCACCAGCCTCAACGAGGTGATCTGCCACGGCATCCCGGACACCACCGTGCTGGCCGACGGCGACATCATCAACGTCGACGTGACCGCGTACATCGGCGGGGTGCACGGCGACACCGACGCCACCTTCTGCGTCGGCGAGGTCGACGAGGAGGTCCGGCTGCTGGTCGAGCGGACCCACGAGGCGATGACGCGGGGCATCAAGGCCGTCGCGCCGGGCCGGCAGATCAACGTCATCGGCCGGGTCATCGAGTCGTACGCGAAGCGGTTCGGCTACGGCGTGGTGCGCGACTTCACCGGCCACGGCATCGGCGAGGCGTTCCACAGCGGCCTCTACGTGCCGCACTACGACAGCCCACGGCCCACCGACGTGATGGAGCCGGGCATGACGTTCACCATCGAGCCCATGATCACCCTCGGCACCCACCAGTACGACATGTGGGAGGACGGCTGGACGGTGGTCACCAAGGACCGCAAGTGGACCGCCCAGTTCGAGCACACGGTGCTGGTGACCGAGGACGGGTACGAGATCCTGACGCTGCCGTGACCGACACCCCTGCGGCACTGCGGGAGCACCACCACGCAGACGTCTCCGGCGGGTGGCTGCGACCCGCCGTCTTCGGTGCCATGGACGGCCTGGTGACCAACATCGCCCTGATCGCGGGCGTCGGCGGTGGCGGCGTCTCGCCGCAGGCCATCGTGCTGACCGGCACCGCCGGTCTGGTCGCCGGCGCGATCTCGATGGCGCTCGGGGAATACACGAGCGTCCGCTCGGCCAACGAGCAGATCGCCGCCGAGGTGGCCAAGGAGCGGCGCGAGCTGGAACGCCACCCCGAGGAGGAGGCCCGGGAACTCGCCGAGATGTGGATGGCGCGGGGGTTGCCCGAGGATCTTGCCGTCCAGGTGGCCGAGGCGGTCCGCCAGCATCCGGAACAGGCGTTGCGGATGCACGTCCAGGAGGAGTTGGGCGTCAACCCGGACGAGCAGCCCAACCCGTGGGCGGCGGCGCTGTCGTCGTTCCTGTGCTTCTCGGTCGGCGCGTTGGTGCCGCTGCTGCCGTACCTTCTCGGCGCGACCAGCCTGGCGCTGGCCCTGGCGGTGGGCGGGCTCGGGCTCTTCGTGGCCGGCGCGGTCGTCTCGCGGTTCACCAACCGGCGCTGGTGGACCGGCGGGATGCGGCAGTTGCTCCTGGGCGCCGCCGCCGCGGCGGCCACCTACCTGGTCGGTGCGTTGATCGGCGTGCAGGGCGGCCTGGGCTGAGCCGACGCGCGGTCAGCCGGCGAGCAGGTCGTCGACGGTCCCGTCGACCGGCCGGCCCCGGGCGGTCAACTCCGCCGACTGGCGGGCCAGCACCGCGCCCACCTCGGTCATGTCCGCCCCGGCCAGCCCGGTCCGCCGGACCGCGTCGCCGGAGTCGCGGAAGTAGGTGCGGCTGAGCAGCCCGGTGACGGTCGCGGCGGCCAGCCGCGCCTCGCCGAGCATCAGCAGGGCCTGGTCCGTCTCGTACCACTCGGCCAGCCGGGCCGCCCGCGCGTGCGCGGCGCTGCCCCGATACCACGCCCGGCGGGCGGCACCGCTGAACTCGGCCGGACGGGCTCTCGCCAGCCGCCCGAGGTGCTCGTCACGCAGGGTGCGCAGCCACCCGGTCGGATCGTGCAGCGGCCGGGTCGTCACGTACCGGTCGGCGGTCAGCGGCCACCGCGAGGTGAGCTGCCGGGCCTGCCGCAGGCGCTCCTCGGCGGCGGCCACGGTCAGGTCGACGAGCACCCCGTCGACCCGCCGGGTGGCCGAGGGCGGCCCGGTGCCGGGTCGGTACGTGACCACCAGCAGCCCGACCTCGCTGTCCCCTCCGCCGTCGTCGTCGCCGTGCGCGAGCGGCCCGTGCACCGCGACGGCGAGCACGTCGGCGGGGAAGCGTCGACGGACCGCCTCGGAGACGCGTTCGGCCACGTGCCACCGGGGATCGTCCCGGTGCTCCTGGGCACCGTCCACACCGACCACCCCACGATCGCGCCACCGTGCGGACCGTCGCCGGCAGCGACGGCCCGATCACCGCACACCCTAGTGCGGCGCGGGCGGCCCGTCCGGCGCGTCCGTGCCGTCGGGCGTGCCGGAGGCCGTCGGCACCAACCGGAAGACCCGGATCTCCCGGTCGCCGGCCCGCCGCACGTACGCCTCGTACGCGGGCCAGGCGTCGACCAGCAGTCGCCACAGCCGCTCGCGTTCGGCACCGGTCGCCGGTTCGCCGCGGACCGCGATGCGACGCCCGGACACGTCCACCTCGGCGCGCGGTTCGGCGAGCAGGTTCAGCGACCAGGCGGGCTGCTGGGCCTGGCCCCAGTTGGAGCCGACGACCACGTACCCCTCGCCGTCCGGCACATAGAGCAGCGGGTTGCTGCGCGGCTTGCCGGAGCGGCGGCCGGTGGTGGTGATGACCAGGGACGGCACCAGCCCGAGCGCGACCACTCGACCCTTGGTCAGCCGGCCGACCGCCCGGTCGAGCGGCACCAGCAGCCGGGCCGTGGCGCCGAACCAGGGGTGGTGGCCGATCCGGCGGGTCACGTTCCGCACGATGGACATCGGGACATTCTGCATCCACCGGCGTCGGTACGACAACGCCGCCGCCGCTGCGCCCGCGTCCCGTCAGTCCAGGCGGCGTTCCACCGGCAGCCGGGACCGGGTCAGCAGCGCCGCCCCGGCCATCGCGACCAGCGGCACCACGACCAGCACGCCGAGGGTGAGCCAGGGCACCACCAGCG
Source organism: Micromonospora sp. NPDC049903 (assembly GCF_044460945.1). NCBI lineage: Bacteria > Bacillati > Actinomycetota > Actinomycetes > Micromonosporales > Micromonosporaceae > Micromonospora > Micromonospora sp. NPDC049903. The sequence goes on along the minus strand of NZ_JBITKL010000006.1, from coordinate 227,797 downwards.
GGTACGGCGACTCCACCGGCCACCCCTCGGTCAACCGTCGGTTGGTGAAGGTCAGGATGATCGCCGCCGAGCCGAGCCCGGCGACGATGCCCAGCAACGAGCCGAGCACGGCGATCACCCCGGCCTGGCAGAGCGACAGCAGTCTTCGCACGCCCGGACCGGCACCGACCGACGCGAGGGTGGACAGGTCGGCCCGCCCCTCGGCGGCGGCGAGTCCGGTGGCGATCCCGGCGGCCCCCACGGTCACCAGCGCCGAGACTCCGGCCAGCAGGAGCAGGAACGGCTCGGCGCCGCCGAAGCCCTTGCCGACCTCGAACTGTGCGCCGACCGGACCGAGGGACTCCAACGCGTCGACGAACCGGTCCCGTTGCCGCTGCTCCGGCGGCTCGTCGGCGGCGACGGCCCAACCGGTCTGCCGGACGGTGAGGCCGAGGCGGTCGGCCGCAGCGGGCGAGAGCAGTAGCCAGGGTGGCCGCATGTCGCTCCGCGTCGCGTACCCGGGCACGGTCGTGGTGGCCGCCTCCGCCGCGCGATCGTCCGGTTCGACCCGGAGGTGCAGCCGGCCGTCGGCGAGGTAGCGCGGGTCGGTCACGACCGCGCCACCCGCGCGCAGGACGGCCGTGGCGTCGGCGACCTCGGCCGGCGTGGCGCCGGTGAGCATCGGCAGCGCCGCGCCGTCGTCGACCGCCACCTGGAAGTAGCCGTCGAGGTGGTCCTCGGACGGCCCCTGACAGCGTTGGTCGGCCCGTGCCCGCCGCTGGCCGGCCTCGCTCATCGTGTCGTAGGGGCGCCACGGGCAGACCTGTTCCGGTGGCGGCACCGCGCTCACCAGACAGGCGTCGAAGACCGGCCGGCAGCCGGCCGCGATCAGCGGGGCGACCGTCGCGGCACCGAGGTGGTCCCGGGCCACAGCGGTGACGGCGTCCCGGCCGAGTGGACCGTCGGACCCCGGGTCGTCGGCGGTGACCAGCACCGTCCGGTCCGGCAACAGCGGACGGTACTGCCCGTCGGATCGGATGTCCTCACTGGCCAGGAAGGCCCCCAGGGCGACGCTGCCGGCGACCGCCGCCATCACCGCCGAGATGGCCGGCGCGGTCGAGGAACGGTTGCGACTGGCGTCGCGTACCGCGATCCGGGGCGCCAGCGGGAGGAACCGGCCGAGCCGGGCCAGCAGCCCGACCAGCGTCGGCGTGGCGAAGACCAGCCCGAGTTCGCCGAGCACCAGCCCGGCGAGGATGACCGACGAGCGGACCATCGCCGCACCGATCCCGGCGATGACCAACCCGGTGACGGCCAGCAGCACACCGAGCGCCAGCCAGCGCCGCCGGTGGGTGGGTGCGCCGCGTCGGCCGGCAAGCCCGGCGACCACGTCCTGCCGGGCGGCGGTCCAGGCCGGCGCGAGCGCGGCCAGCACCCCGGCGAGTACGGCGACGAGTGCGATCACGCCCAGCGCCGCCGGCCAGACGCGGTACCCGGCGAAGCGGTGCTGGAAGACGAACTCCTCGACCAACGGCCGGGCGGCGAACGCGGAGAGCACGCCGAGCGCCACCCCGACGGCGGCACCGAGGCACCCCAGCAGCACGCCGTCGGCGAGCACCACGCGGCGGAGCTGGGCCGCGTCGCCGCCCGCCACCGCGACGAGTGCCAGTTCCCGCCGCCGTCGCCGGACCCCCACCGCGAAGGCCGGGCCGACCAGCAGGACCACCTCCAGCAGGCCCAGTCCGCCGATCAGCATCCCGGTGCCGATCGCCTCCGCGCCCATGCTGTTGCCGAGCGGACGGACCGCCTCCACCGGGCTCGACGGAGCCCAGACGCGGGCACCGACCACCACTCCGTTGCGGTTGAGGTGGCGGAACAGGTCGTCGGTGACCGGCCCGGGCAGGTCGACCAGGAACACGGTGTCGTGGTCCAGCGAGCCCGACGGTTCACCGGCGGGACGCAGGAACGCCATCGGCTCCAGCGACTCCGGCAGTTCGACCACACCGACGACGGTCCAGCTCCCGATGCCGTCCCCGGCGTTGAGCACGCCCCCGACGTCGACGCCGAGGGCGCGCCGAGCGGCCCGGTTCAGCGCGACCTCGTCGGCCGTGGCCGGCACCCGACCCTCGTGGACCCGAACGAGGCCGGCGGCGAGCGGATCGGTGAGGTCGACCTCGGTGGCGGGTACGTCGTCGCGGATCCGGGTGCCGTCCCGGACCGGCAGCGGCACCCAGCGGCGTACCGGCAGGACCCGACTGTCCGCCGGAAGCAGCCGGCGGACGTCGTCCACGGTGACCGTCTCGGGGATCCGGTCCTCCGGCGCGTTCCATCCGCTGCCGTCGGCGTTCTGGGTGACCTGCCCCTGACTGACCACCCGCAGCTCCGCGTCGGCGTTGCCGAGCCGCTGGTCCATCTTCTCGGCGGGGTCGAGCTGGGCCATGTCCGCGCTGACCGCGATGAACGACAGGGCCAGTACGGGCAGGACGATCATCGCCAGCACCAGGGCGGTACGCCCACGGGCCCGCGTCGCCTCGCGCCGGGCGATCCGCAGCGCGGCCCGCCACGAACCGAGCGTCTCGGCCGACCGGCTCCGGCGGGGCCGCTCGGGTGGGAGGTCGTGCACCGGCCGCGAATGGGGGCGGAGGCTCACCGAGGACTGCCGGAGAGCAGCGCGTCGACGCCGACCAGCGGGGCGGTCGAGTCGACCTCCACACCGTCGCGCAGGAACACCACCCGGTCCGCCCAGGCGGCGTGCCGCGCCTCGTGGGTGACCAGCACGCCGGCCGCTCCGGCGTCGACCCGGCGGCGCAGCAGCCGCAGGACGGCCTCACCGGTCTGCGAGTCCAGCGCCCCGGTCGGCTCGTCGGCCAGCACCAGACGCCGCTCGCCGACCAGTGCCCGGGCGATCGCCACACGCTGCTGCTGGCCGCCGGAGAGCTGGTCGGGGAAGCGGTCGCCGAGTTCGGCGAGACCCACCTCGGTCAGCGCGTCGAGCGCCAGCCGGCGGGCCCGGCGTACGCCCGCGCCGTCGAGTTCGAGGGGGAGGGAGACGTTCTCGGCGGCGGTCAGGCTGCCGATGAGGTTGAGGTTCTGGAAGATGTAGCCGATCCGGCGACGGCGCAGCCGGGCCAGACCACGCCGGTCCAGGGCGTGCAGTGGCTGTCCCTCGACGAGCACGTGACCGTCGGTCGGGCTGTCCAGCCCGCCGGCCAGGGTCAGCAGCGTGGACTTGCCGGAGCCGGAGGGGCCCATCACGGCGACCAGTTCGCCGGGGCGGACGACCAGACTCACCCCGCGCAGCGCGTGCACCGCGGCCGGGCCGCTGCCGTGCGTCCGGTGCACGTCCCGCAGCTCCAGCACCGCCTCCGGGTCGGGTCCGGCACCGTCGGGTCGGCTGGAGTCAGGTGCCGTGGGGGTGTCGCGGGTGGCCGACGCGGGGCGGTCGTCCGCGCTCACCGCCAGGCCTCCTCACCACTGCGGCCCGCCGCCTCGGGCAGTGGCGTCGGGCCGGAGGCTGGGGGGCGATGCCGCACCAGGCTGCTCTCGCAGTGGTCGAGCCAGCGCACCTCCGCCTCGGCCTGGAAGACCATCGCGTCCAGCACCAGTCGCCACGGCAGGTCCTCGGGCCGGTCGCTGGAGTACTTCAGCCGGGTCAGTTCCTGGAGTGTCCGCATCGTCGCGGTGCGCTGGGTCTGCACCACGGAGCGAACGTCCACCCCCGGCGTGGTCAGCGCCAACGCCAGCTTGATCGCCAGTTCGTCGCGGGGCCGGTCGTTGCGGCTGATCGGGGTGGCGAACCACAGCGTCAGGTCCGCCCGTCCGGCTTCGGTGATCTCGTACGGCCGCTGCCCGGCCTCGCTCTCCGGCAACGACCGCACCAGCCCGTCCCGCTCCAGCCGGGACAGGGTGGTGTAGACCTGCCCGATGTTGAGCGGCCAGGTGGAACCGGTCGACTCCTCGAAGGCGGCCCGGAGCTGGTAGCCGTACATCTGGCCGCGTTCGAGCAGGGCGAGCAGGCCGTGACGGATGGACATGGAACCGGAGTATGCATACCTGGTATGCCATCCGCAACCGGTGCGGACCGTGATGCTGCCTACCCATCGACGGGCGTGTCCCTCAGGCGGGGCGACCCGGGAACGGCACGGTCAGCGGGGTGGTGCCGGCGCTACGCCGCCATCGCGTCGCCCGGACCGCGTACTCGACCAGAGCGGCCAGGGCGCGTTCCCTTTCGGCGCCGGTGCTGACCGGCAGCGCCGCCCGCCAGAACGCCGCCGTACGCTCCTCCACCACGATCGCGAGCCGCAGCGCGCTGGCCCGGTCGGTCACCGGGAAGGGCAGGGCGTAGCCGGCCCGGTCCGGCGGCACGGTCCCGCCACCGGTGCTGATCTGCATCACCAGTGCGTCCCGCCGGCCCCGGTGGGCCGCCTCCGCCTCGGCGGCGGCCGCCCGTTCGTCACGAGGCAGGCGCACTCCGATCGGGCCGTAGGCCCAGATGGCCGCGTACTCGGCGGTCAACGCCCCGGCGAGCGCCTCACCGGGCCCGGCCGGCGCACCGCGCCCGGTGGTCCAGCCGCTCATCGCAGCGCCTCCAGGTGGCTGGCACGGGCAGCGGCGACGGAGCCCAGCACCGCGGCCCGCTCGGCGGGCGCGGCGGCGCAGGCGGCCTTGGCCGACTCCCGGCCGGACCGCTCGGCCTGGCGCAGCGCGGCCAGCGCGGCGGTCGGCTCGCCCGACCCGACGGCGGGTGCGGACCAGGACGGCCCGGTCGGCACGGCCGAGCCGGACGGCGTCGCGGCACCGGTCAACCGGGCCAGTTCGGCCGCGTGTGCCTCGTGTGACTCGGCGAGCGGGACGAGCCGGGCGGCCAGGTCGGGGTGGGCGATGGCGGCGGCGCGAAGCCCCGCGGCGAGACTCAGCGACTCGTCCACCAGCGGGTCCAGCGGATCCGGCTCCGGTGGCCGCTCGTCCCCGCCGAAGAGACCGCAACCGCTCAGCGGCACGGCGGCCCCACCCAGCGCCAGCAGCGCACCGGCCCGCAGGACCGTGCGCCGGGACAGCTCGGCGGACCCGTCCGATTGACTCGTCATGCCCATCACCACCGGACAAGTCAACACCATCGGCGCGGGCCGTGTGGCGCGGTGGCGCCGGTGCGCCGCCCGGGCTCTCCTCCGCCGGGCGCGTTACGCTCTGCGCAACCACCGGCGCGCCCGCACCGGTGGCGTACCGGCGTGGCGGCCGACGAGTAGTGGAAGGTCCAACAGATGACGCAGCGTGGCCGTGCCACCAGAACGACGGGGCGACCCCGTGGCGGCCAGGCTCCGCGAGGTGGTCCCGCGCCGCGCAGCGCGCAGGGTGGCCGGGGCGACCTGTCCGCCCGCCGCGAGCGGCTGCGCGCGGTGATCGCGCCGGTCGTCGCCGAGGCCGGCTACGACCTGGAGGACCTGGCCGTCTCCCGGGCCGGCCGGCGGCACGTGGTACGCGTGATCGTCGATGCCGACGGCGGCATCAACCTGGACGCGGTCGCCGACGTGTCGCGGGCGGTCTCGGTGGCGCTGGACGCGGCCGAGGAAGCCGGCGGCGACATCGTCGCCGGGGAGTACCAACTGGAGGTCAGCTCGCCGGGCGTGGACCGGCCGCTGACCCTGCCCCGGCACTGGCGGCGCAACGTCGGCCGGCTGGTCCGGGTGACCGTGCGCGGTGGCGGGACCGCCGGCGACCGGCAGGTCACCGGGCGGGTGGTGGAGGCCGACGACGAGCGCGTGGTGCTGGAGACCGACACCGAGCGCGCCGAGTGGGCGTACGCCGAGCTGGGGCCGGGCCGGGTGCAGGTCGAGTTCAGCCGCCTCGACGAACTGGCCGAATCAGAAGACCTCGACGACGATGACGATGACGATGATGTGGAGGACGAGGAGAGGTGAACATAGACCTCGCGGCGCTGCGCGCACTCGAGCGCGAGCGGGAGATCCCGTTCGACACGATCCTCGCGGCGATCGAGACCGCGCTGCTGACCGCGTACCGGCACACCGAGGGTGCGCAGCCGCACGCCCGGGTGGAGATCGACCGCAAGACCGGCGTGGCCCTGGTCTACGCCCAGGAACTGGGCGACGAGGGCACCGTTGATCGGGAGTGGGACGACACTCCGCACGACTTCGGGCGGATCGCCGCCATGACCGCCAAACAGGTCATCCTCCAGCGGTTGCGGGAGGCCACCGACGAGGTGCACTTCGGCGAGTACGCCGGCCGCGACGGTGACCTGGTGACCGGTGTGGTGCAGGCGCACGAGGCCCGGGCCGAGAAGGGCATCGTCACGGTCGACCTGGGCAAGCTGGAGGGGGTGCTGCCCCAGTCCGAGCAGGTGCCCGGGGAGCGGTACACCCACGGCGAGCGGATCCGCTGCGTGGTGGTGCACGTGGCCAAGGGGATGCGCGGCCCGCAGATCACGCTGTCGCGTACCCACCCGAACCTGGTGAAGAAGCTCTTCGCCCTGGAGGTGCCGGAGATCGCCGACGGTACGGTCGAGATCAGCGCGATCGCGCGTGAGGCCGGTCACCGTACGAAGATCGCGGTCCGGTCCACCGCTCCCGGAGTCAACGCCAAGGGCGCCTGCATCGGCCCGATGGGGCAGCGGGTCCGGGCGGTGATGAGCGAGCTGCACGGCGAGAAGATCGACATCATCGACTGGTCCGACGACCCGGCGACCTTCGTCGGCAACGCGTTGTCGCCGGCCAAGGCGCTGCGGGTCGAGGTGGTGGACCTGGGTGCCCGGGCGGCCCGGGTGACCGTGCCGGACTTCCAGCTCTCCCTGGCGATCGGGCGGGAAGGGCAGAACGCCCGCCTTGCTGCCCGGTTGACCGGTTGGCGGATCGACATCCGGTCCGACGCCGAACAGGCCGGCTCCAGCGGCCGCCCGGGGGCCGATCACGTCCGGGAGCCAGGCGGAGCGGTCTCGGGTAGCTAGGGGTAGACTCTTTCCAGTGGCACGACGCGCGCTGCCGGAGCGCACCTGTGTGGGTTGCCGACGGCGGGCACCGGCCAGTGAACTACTGCGGATCGTCGCGGTCGGTGACGAGGCTGGGTTCAGCCTTCGACCCGATCCGGCCCGTAGACTGCCGGGTCGGGGAGCGAACATGCACCCAGATCCGGCCTGCTTCGCGCAGGCAGTGCGGCGTCGCGCCTTCGGGCGCGCGCTGCGCCTCGCCGGGGTTCCAGATGACGGCACCCTCGCGGAGTACCTGACGCGTTAACCACCACGTCCGGTCATCCGACCGGGTGTGGCCGCTAGCAAGGTAGGACGACCGACATGAGCACACGATGAAGTCCCAGAAATGACCAGGCTTCAAGTGCACGAGTGAGGTCGCTGCGGGTGCTGCCCGCACGACCTCGGAGTGAGGAGTGCAGTGGCAGGCAAGGCCCGCGTACACGAGCTTGCGAAAGAGCTCGGGGTCGAAAGCAAGACCGTTCTCGCCAAGCTGAAGGAAATGGGCGAGTTCGTCAAGTCCGCGTCGAGCACCGTCGAGGCGCCCGTCGCCCGGCGACTTCGTAACGCGTTCGTCGCCTCCGGCGGCTCTGGTGCCCCGGCGGCTGCGCCGTCGGCCGCACCGGCTCCGGCGGCAGCACCCGCCCCGCCGTCGACCCCCGGCGAGCCCCGGGTCACCGCCAAGCCGACGCCGCCGCGGCGTCCGGCGATGCCCGGGCCGAAGCCGAAGGCGCCGGTTCCCGGCCCTCCGCCGGCGGCGGCCCCGGTCGCCAAGCCGGCGAGTGCCCACGACATCGAGGTGGCCGCCGCCGAGGCGCGCGCCGCCGCGCTGAAGGCCGAGCAGGAGGCCGCGGTCAAGGCCGCGCAGGCCGCCCGCCAGCAGCAGCGCGAGAACGTCCGCCGGGAGCCTCCGGCCGACGGTGGCGCCCGTCCGGGTCCGCGGCCCGGTCCCGGCACCATGCCGCCCCGCCCGGGTTCCCCGGCTGCGGGTCGTCCCGGTGGCCCGAACCCCGGCCCGGGTGGCCGGCAGGGTCGCCCGCCGGCGCGTGGCGCCGGTAACAACCCCTTCGGTATCCAGGGCAGCCAGCAGCAGCGGCCGCCGGCCGCCGGTGCCGGTGGTCCCCGGCCCAGCCCGGCCTCGATGCCGCCGCGGCCGAGTCCCGCCTCGATGCCGCCGCGGCCCAGCCCGGCCTCCATGCCGAGTCAGCGTCCCGGTCGTCCGGGTGGCCCGGGTGCCGGTCGTCCCGGCGGCGGCGGTGCCGGTCGTCCGGGTGGCGGCGGTGGCGGCGGTTACCGTGGCGGCCCCGGTGGTGGCGGCGGTGGCGGTGGCTACCGTGGCGGCCCCGGTGGTGGCGGCGGTGGCGGTGGCTACCGTGGCGGCCCCGGTGGCGGCGGTGGCGCCGGTGCCGGTGGTGGCTTCCGGCCGGGTGGTCCGGCCGGTGGCGGCGGTCGTCCGGGTGGCGGCGGTCGTGGCCGTGGCGGCGGTGCCGCCGGTGCCTTCGGGCGTCCGGGTGGCAAGCCGACCCGTGGTCGCAAGTCCAAGAAGCAGCGCAGACAGGAGTTCGACAACCTGTCGGCCCCGACCATGAGCTCGGGTGCTCCCCGCGGTCAGGGGCAGACGGTCCGGCTCTCCCGTGGCGCCTCGCTGTCGGACTTCGCCGACAAGATCAACGCCAACCCGGGTTCGCTGGTCCAGGAGATGTTCAACCTGGGCGAGATGGTCACCGCGACCCAGTCGTGCTCCGACGACACCCTGCTGCTGCTGGGTGAGCACCTCGGCTTCAACGTGCAGATCGTCAGCCCGGAGGACGAGGACCGCGAGCTGCTCGCGCAGTTCAACATCGACCTCGACGCCGAGGTCGCGGAGGACCGCCTGGTCAGCCGTGCGCCGGTGGTGACCGTCATGGGTCACGTCGACCACGGTAAGACCAAGCTGCTCGACGCGATCCGCAAGGCGAACGTGGTGGCCGGCGAGGCCGGTGGCATCACCCAGCACATCGGCGCCTACCAGGTCCACGTCCCGCACGAGGGCGAGGACCGGGCGGTCACCTTCATCGACACCCCGGGTCACGAGGCGTTCACCGCCATGCGTGCCCGTGGTGCCCAGGTCACCGACATCGTGATCCTGGTGGTGGCGGCTGACGACGGCGTGATGCCGCAGACCATCGAGGCGCTCAACCACGCCAAGGCGGCGGACGTGCCGATCGTGGTCGCGGTCAACAAGGTCGACAAGCCGGAGGCCAACCCGGACAAGGTCCGCCAGCAGCTGACCGAGTACGGCCTGGTCGCCGAGGAGTACGGCGGCGAGACCATGTTCGTCAACGTGGCCGCGAAGCCCGGCATCGGCATCGAGGAACTCCTTGAGGCCGTGCTGCTCACCGCCGACGCGTCGCTGGAGCTGACCGCTCCGACCGACGGGCCGGCGCAGGGTGTGGCCATCGAGGCGCACCTGGACAAGGGCCGTGGCGCGGTGGCGACGGTGCTGGTGCAGAAGGGCACCCTGCGGGCGGGCGACTCGATCGTCGCCGGTGGGGCGCACGGCCGGGTCCGGGCGATGCTCGACGAGAACGGCAACCAGGTCACCGAGGCCGGCCCGGCGCGTCCGGTCATGGTCCTCGGCCTGACCGCGGTGCCCGGCGCCGGTGACACCTTCCTCGCCGCGGCGGACGACCGCACGGTGCGGCAGATCGCCGAGCAGCGTCAGGCGCGGCGGCGGGCGGCGGCCTTCGCCAACTCCCGTGGCCGGGCCACCCTCGAGACGCTCATGGAGCAGCTCAAGGAGGGCGAGAAGACGTCGCTCAACCTCATCCTCAAGGGCGATGTCTCCGGTTCGGTGGAGGCCCTGGAGGACGCGCTGTTCAACCTCGACATCCCCGAGGAGGTCCAGCTCAAGGTCCTCGACCGGGGCGTCGGCGCGATCACCGAGAGCAACGTCATGCTCGCGAGCGCCTCGTCCGAGCCGGTCACGATCATCGGCTTCAACGTGCGGGCCTCCAACAAGGTCCGCGAGATGGCCGACCGTGAGGGCGTGGAGATCCGGTACTACACCGTCATCTACCAGGCCATCGAGGAGATCGAGGCGGCGCTCAAGGGCCTGCTCAAGCCGGAGTACGAGGAGGTCGAGCTGGGCAGCGCGGAGATCCGCGAGGTCTTCCGCTCGTCCAAGATCGGCAACATCTCCGGTTGCATCGTCCGGTCGGGAATCATCCGGCGCAACGCGAAGGCGCGCCTGCTGCGCGACGGCACGGTCGTGGCGGACAACATCACGATCAGCTCGCTCAAGCGGTTCAAGGACGACGCGACCGAGGTCCGCGAGGGCTTCGAGTGTGGTCTGACGCTGTCCGGTTACAACAACGTGCAGCCGGGCGACATCATCGAGACCTTCGAGATGCGGGAGAAGGTTCGCGCCTGATCCGGTAATGACGCACTGATCGAGGGGTTTACGCCGAATGGCGTAAACCCCTTGATCATGTGGGGTGGGGTGCGGGTAGTGTCCGCAGCGATGTTCACCGCAACCGCAGTGTTCGACCTGCTGCTGCCGGGCGACTCCCGGTCGCTGAAGGCGAAGAGATCGTACGTACGGCCGATCGTGGCGGCGCTGCGCCGCTTCGAGGTGTCGGCCGCCGAGGTGGGTGCGCTCGACCTGCATGGTCGAGCCGAGATAGGAGTGGCGGTCGTGGCCGCGGAGGCGTCGCACGCCCGTGAGGTGCTCGACTCGTGCGAGCGCCTGGTGGCCGGTCGACCGGAGGTCGAGTTGCTGTCGGTGCGCCGCCGACTGCACGGCGCGGAGGACTGACCGGTGGCGGTCGCGGCCACCTGCCGCCCCGCGCGCCGGAGCACGTGGCGCGGGTAGGGTTTCCAGTGTTGGGGTCGGTGCGGGCTCCGGTGACGGCGTCGCCGGTTCCGGCCGGCAGCGGGACGCCGTGGAGGTGGCGGAGATGACGGATCCGGCCAAGGTACGTCGGCATGCGGAGCGGGTGCGTGAACTGGTCGCGTCGGTGGTGCGGAGCCAGATCAAGGACCCGCGGCTCGGCATGATCACTATCACCGACGCCCGGATAACCGCCGACCTGCGCGACGCCACGGTCTTCTACACCGTGCTCGGTGACGCGGCGGCACAGGCAGGCACCGCCGCCGCGCTGGACAGCGCCAAGGGCATGCTGCGCAGCACCGTCGGCAAGGCGCTCGGGCTGCGCCACTCGCCGACCCTCACCTTCGTCCTGGACGACGTGCAGGACCAGGTGAAGCACATCGACGACCTGCTCGCCGCGGCCCGGACCGCCGACGCGGAGGTGCAGCGCCTCGCCGCCAAGGCCGAGTACGCCGGTGAGGCCCAGCCCTACCGGCTCGACGACGAGGAAGACGAGGAAGACGAGGCCGCCGAGGCCGAGAACCAGCCCGGCACCGGTGACACGGACGAGACCCGGAGCGGGGAACGGCGGTGACCGCCCCCTCCGGCGGTGCGCTGACCGAGTCGGGCCCGGGCGCGGCGCTGCCGAGTCCGGCCCGCCCCGGCGCGGCCGAGGGGCCGGCGGTCCCCGCCGACCCGGACGCGGCGACCACCGGAGTCTCGACGGACGCGGCGACGTCGTCGTCCCCGGGCGGGCCCGCGCCGAGCGAGGCCGACTGGTCCGCGGCGGTGGCGGCGGTACGCCAGGTGGTGCCCGCCGGGCGGGTGCTGCTGATCTGCCACGTCAACCCGGACGGCGACGCGCTGGGCAGCATGCTCGGGTTCGGGCTCGGGCTGCGGCAGCTCGGCGTACGCCGGTTGCAGGCGACCTTCCCCGGGCCGCCGGAGGTGCCCGAGCCGTTCCGCGGCCTGCCCGGGCTGGAGCTGCTGGTCCCGGCGACCGAGGCCGACCCGGAGCCGGACCTGGTGATCTGCTTCGACGCGGCCAGCGACTCGCGCCTCGGCGACCTGGCCGACCGGCTGGCCGGCCCGGGCACCGCGCTGGTGCTCGACCACCACGCCTCCAATTCCGGCTTCGGTGACGTCAACCTGGTCGACCCGGCGGCGGCGGCGACCTCGGTGGTCGCGGAGGAGCTGCTGGCCCGGCTCGGCGTCCCGCTGGACGCTGGCATCGCCGAGTGCCTGTACGTGGCATTGAGCACCGACACCGGCTCGTTCCGGTTCGACGCGACCACTCCGGCCGTGCACGAGATGGCGGCCCGTCTGCTGTCCACCGGCATCCGGCCGGGGGAGATCTCCCGGCGAGTGTTCGACAGCCGCCCGTTCGGCGCGGTGCGCCTCTTCGGCGAGGTGCTCGGCCGCGCCCGGCTGGAGCCCGAGGCGGCGTCCGGGCACGGCCTGGTCTGGACGTACGCGACCCTGGACGACCTGGCCCGGCACGACCAGCGGCCGTACGTGCTGGAGGCGCTGATCGATCCGGTCCGGTGCACCGCCGAGGCCGACGTGAGCTGCGTGGTGAAGCAGACCGGGCCCCAGGAGTGGGCGGTGTCGCTGCGCAGCAAGGGTGCGGTGGACGTGAGCCGGGTCGCGGTCGCGCTGGGCGGTGGTGGGCATCGACTCGCCGCCGGGTTCACCGGCCGGGGCAGTGTGGACGAGGTGGTCGACCGGGTACGCGCCGAGTTGGTGGCGCCCGGGCCGGGAAGCGGTGTCGACCCCGAGGGGTGATTTTCAGGGGCGGCTCGGGGGAGTGTTGCCATACCGCCGCCGGGAGATGACGGGGAGAATCGAGTGATGGAGCAGCCCCACGACCTCACGATCGACGCCCCCCGTACGTGGGAGAGACCGGTCGTCTGCGTACCGGTGCTGGTGGCCCTCTCGCTGGTCGGCGGGCGGTTCCCGTCGTTCTCCACGGAGGCCAACCTCTATGTGTTCGGCACCGGCGGGCTGTTGATCTGGCTGGGCCTGACCAAGCGGCTGCAGGCCCGTCCGGCCCCGCAGCGCCTGGGTTCCGGCGCGGTCTGGTGGACGCTGCCGGTGGTGGTGTTCGGGGTGTTCGAGGGGGCCACGTTCTTCGCGGCGGCCGGTGACGACTTCCCCACCTTCTCGCTGCTGGCCGACCCGCTGTTGGAGGACCGGCTGGTCCGTTCCGCCGCCTGGCTGGTCTGGCTGTCGGCGTTCTGGGGGTTGGTGCGCCGATGATGCGGTATCTGGCGATCGGTGGGTTCCTGGTCGGCCTCGCGCTGTTCGCGGTGGTCGAGTGGATGGCGCGGCGGGAGGGCTCGCGCATCCCGACGCTCGGCGAGATGTGCGCCTACGTGATGCGCTACGAGGTCGGTCCGGTTCCGGTGGGCCGGATCGGCATGTTCGGCTTCTGGTGGTGGGTGGGCTGGCACTTCCTGGCCAGGTGACCGGGATTCCACCGGTCCAGATGGCGGGAACAGCACGCACCATGTGGACCTGAACGATAGCTTGGGAATAGACCGGTGCTGCTGTGGCACGGGTCACGGGAGCGGAGCCCTACCCGGCGTCGTTTCCCCTCCAGGGTCGACCGACCCGGGCCAACCACCACACCACCCGTCCATAGCTCCGGTGATCCTGGGGCCGGTTCCGGGTGTCTGTCGTACACCGCCCGTGATGCCGTCGCGCCAGTCGGCGCGCGCCCTGGAAGGGGTTCGCCATGCCCGCCAAGCCCAAGCCCGAGACCACCGACGAGGCCCGCGAGCAGGCCCGCCGTGCCCTGCAGACCTCGATGGACACCCGTCAGTGACCGTACGCGATCGGCGGTGACGCCGAGCCGCACCGCGCGTACGGCGTCACCGCCTCGGATCGCCTGACGATCCCGGCGCGGCCCGCGCCACCGGGCCGCGTACCGACCATCACCCGTCCTCCCGCCGTCCTGGCGGACGCCCACGACGGGTAAGTGGCGCAGGAGCTTGCTCTCCTTACACATCGCGTGCCAGGATCGGCGGCGATGAGCCAGACCACCGTTGCCAGCCGTGTCGCCTCGCCGCGCCGGTTCGCCGCGCTCGCCCTGCCGGCCCTCGTGGTGCTGGCCGCTGAGCCGATCTACGTCCTCGTCGACACCGCCGTCGTCGGCCACCTGGGCCGCGTGCCGCTGGCCGCGGTGGCCGTCGGCGGCACCGTGATGACCCTGACCGCCTGGCTGGGCACCGTGGTCGCCTACGGCACCACCGGCCGGGCCGCCCGCCGCTTCGGCGCCGGTGACCGGGCCGCCGCCGTGGCCGAGGGCGTGCAGTCCTCCTGGCTGGCGTTCGGGGTGGGGCTGCTGGTCGTGGTCGCCATGCAGTTCGGTGGCGGCGCGCTGGCCGGCGCCCTCGCGGGCGGCGGCGAGGTGGGCGAGGCCGCCGGGCAGTGGCTGCGGGTCGCCGCCTTCGGTGCGCCCGGTCTGCTGCTCGCCGCTGCCGGCAACGGCTGGATGCGGGGCGTGCAGGACACCCGACGGCCGCTGTTCTTCGTGGTCGGCCCGAACCTGCTCTCCGCGGTGCTCTGTCCGGTGCTGGTCTATCCGGTGGGGATGGGGATGATCGGCTCGGCGGTGGCCAACGCGGTCGCACAGACCCTCGGCGGCGTGCTCTTCGTCGGCGCGCTGATCTCCGAGCGGGCCCCGCTGCGCCCGCACCTGCGGGTCATCCGCCAGCAACTCGTGCTCAGCCGGGACCTGCTGATCCGGGGCGTGGCGTTCCAGGTCAGCTTCCTGTCGGCGACCGCCGTGGCGGCCCGGTTCGGTGCCGCCGTGGTCGGTGCCCACCAGATCGCCGTGCAGCTCTGGTTCTTCGCCGCGCTGGTGCTCGACGCGTTGGCCATCGCCGCGCAGGCGCTGGTCGGTGCGGCCCTCGGCGGCGGCGACGCGGCGGTGGCGCGGGCCCTGGCCCGCCGGGTCGCCTGGCTGGGCGCGGTCTGCGGCACCGCCTTCGCAGTGCTGGTGGCGGCCGGTGCCGGTGTGGTGCCGGCCCTGTTCACCCCGGACACCGCCGTGCACGCGCAGGCGATGGTGGCCTGGCCGTGGTTCGTCGCGATGTTGCCGCTGGCCGGGGTGGTGTTCGCCCTGGACGGCGTGCTGATCGGTGCCGGTGACATCCGCTATCTGCGCAATCTGACCATGGCCGGTGCGCTGGGCGGGTTCCTGCCGGCGATCTGGCTCGCCTACGCCTTCGAGCTCGGCCTCGGCGGGATCTGGGCGGGCCTGATGCTGTTCGTCGTCGTCCGGCTGGTCGGTCTGGTGCTGCGGCTGCGCAGCGGTGCCTGGGCGGTGACCGGCGCGGTCCGAGACGAGACGCGGCCCGCCGACGCCGTCGCGTGACGGCGATGCGGCGGCGGTTCAGATCAGACTGAAGATCCCGTAGGCCGCCAGCACCAGGACCAGCGCGAGCGTCCAGGCGACGACCATCATGACGATCTTGGCGGTGACCGGAAAGCGCTGGTAGAGCCGTTGCCGTCGCTGCCACGCCCACCATCGGTCGCGCAGCCACCGCGCTCCGGGCAGCGCGGCGAGGCGGTCGCCGACCCGGGTCCCCAGGGTGCGTCGAGGCGGGGGCGGGTCGCGCATCCAGTCGGGCAACATGCTCGGCTGTTCGGGAGTCCGCAGGCCCACCGGGCGCTCGGGACCTCGCTTGCGGACGGTGCCGTCGTTCGTGGTCATCTCGTCTCCTCGCGATCCGCCGGTGGCACCTCGCCGCCATCGGCGCACCATCCTGGCAGGGCCGCCACCGGCGGGTACATCCGATTTCCGGCCGGTCGTCCGGTGTCGGGCGGGCGCGGGCGGTCTGGCAGGCTTGCACGTCGTGAGCACTGACGGTCTGATCGTGGTGGACAAGCCCGGCGGCATGACGTCGCACGACGTGGTGGCGAGGATCCGCCGGTTCGCGCGGACCCGGCGGGTCGGCCACGGCGGCACACTCGACCCGATGGCCACCGGGGTCCTGGTGATCGGCGTGAACCGGGCCACCCGGCTGCTGACGTACGTGATCGGGGCGGACAAGAGCTACACCGCCACCGTCCGCCTCGGCCAGTCCACGGTCACCGACGACGCGGAGGGCGACGTGATCGCCACCACGCCCGCCGGCACCGTCACCGACGCGGCGATCCACGCCGCGCTGGCGGACCTGACCGGCGAGATCGACCAGGTGCCGAGCGCGGTCAGCGCCATCAAGATCGACGGACAGCGGGCGTACAAGCGGGTGCGCTCGGGTGAGAGCGTCGACCTGCCGGCCCGGCGGGTCACCGTGTCCCGCCTCGACGTGCTGGCGATCCGGCGCGACCAGCCGGACGTCGTCGACGTGGACGTCGACGTGTCCTGCTCCACCGGTACGTACATCCGGGCGATCGCGCGCGACGCGGGCCTGGCGCTCGGGGTCGGTGGGCACCTGACCGCGCTGCGGCGGACCGCGGTGGGCGGCTTCACCCTGGCCGAGGCCGCCACCCTCGACGAGCTGGAGCAGCGCGCGCCCGACGTGGTCGGGGTGCCGCTGGCGGCCGCCGCCGACCGGTTCTTCCCCCGCCGGGACGCCGGACCCGACGAGGCGAAGGTGCTCTCCCACGGTGGACCGCTGGAGCCGGTCGGGCTGGCCGGACCGTACGCGGTCTTCGATCCGGCCGGCGGGTTGATCGCTATCGTCAGCGAGCGGGGTGGCCGGGCCCGCGCGGAGATCGTGCTCGCCCCGGCCTGACGGCGGATGCCGGCCCGGTCGGTGCGGGCGGGCGGACTAGCGGAGGAACAGCATGCAGCGGTGGCGGGGCTTCGACGCGGTGCCCGGCGGGTGGGGGCGGTCCGTCGTCACCATCGGCGTCTTCGACGGCGTGCACAAGGGGCACCAGGCGACCATCGGCCACACCGTCGCCCGGGCCCGCGAACTGGGCGTGCAGTCGGTGGTGGTCACCTTCGACCCGCACCCGGCCGAGGTGGTCCGGCCCGGCTCCCACCCGGCGGTGCTCACCGAACCGGCCCGCAAGGCCGAGCTGATCGAGTCGCTCGGCGTGGACGTGCTCTGCGTGGTGCCGTTCACCGCCGAGTTCTCCCGGCTGCCCGCCGAGGCGTTCGTGCACGACATCCTGGTCGCGCACCTGCACGCCGCGCTGGTGGTGGTGGGGGACAACTTCCGGTTCGGGCATCGGGCCGCCGGGGACGTCGCTCTGCTCGACCGGCTCGGCCGGACGTTCGGCTTCGCGGTGGAGGACGCCCCGTTGGTCTCCGAGGCGGGCACGGTCTTCTCGTCCACGTACATCCGCTCCTGCGTCGACGCGGGGGACGTGGCCGCCGCTGCCGTCGCGCTCGGGCGACCGCACCGGCTGGAGGGGGTCGTGGTCCGGGGTGACCAGCGCGGCCGGGAACTGGGCTTCCCCACCGCGAACCTGCTCTGCCACCGGTACGCGGCGGTCCCGGCGGACGGCATCTACGCCGCCCGGATGATCCGTCGGGGGCAGCCGCACCCGCTGGCCGCCGCCGTCTCGATCGGCACCAACCCGACCTTCTCCGGTCGGGAGCGGCGGGTCGAGGCGTACGCGCTGGACTTCGACGGCGACCTGTACGGCGAGCGGCTCGCCCTGGACTTCGTGTCCCGCCTGCGCGGGCAGGTCCGGTACGACGCGATCGAGCCGCTGGTAGCCCAGATCACCGAGGACGTCGCGCAGACGCGCCGGGCGCTGGGCTGAGGGCTCGTCAGGGCGATCCCGACCAGGTGCTGGTAGGCTGGCGTGGACGTCGGCTGACCGACGTGGGGCCTCGCTGCCTGCTCGACGCCGCGGGCGCGAAGGCCGTTCGTCGCCGGTGCCCTAGCCCGGCCCGACGAACCGTATCGACAACCCACCAGAACAGGGAGAACATGGCGCTCGACCAGCAGGCCAAGGCCAAGATCCGCGAAGAGTACGCGACCGCCGAGGGTGACACCGGGTCGCCCGAGGTGCAGGTCGCGGTCCTCACCAAGCGGATCGCCGAGCTCACCGAGCACCTGAAGGTGCACAAGCACGACCACCACAGCCGCCGTGGGCTGCTGCTGCTGGTCGGCCGTCGCCGTCGGCTGCTCAACTACGTGCAGAAGAAGGACATCAACCGCTACCGGTCGCTCATCGAGCGACTCGGTCTGCGTCGGTGACGTGACGGGGGGAGCGGCCCAGCGGGCTGCTCCCCCCGTCCGCGTCCCACCCGAGACACGGGCCGCGCGCACCTGAGACAAGGGGAGCCGTCGGCGTACCGGTCTCCGGTAGTGGCCTCCGGAGGCCCCGGCAGTTCGCCGGTGGTACCGGGCGCTTCGATCGAAGACCGGCCGTCCGTACAGCTCCCGCGTCGTGGCCCCCGATGCGAAGGAGCACTACAGCACCATGACCGAGACCAAACTCGGCACCGAAACCCGCACCGCCGTGATCGACAACGGGTCGTTCGGCACCCGTGAGATCACCTTCTCCACCGGTCGGCTGGCCCGTCAGGCCGCCGGCTCCGTCATCGCCCAACTCGGCGAGACGGTCGTGCTCTCCGCCACCACCGCCGGTAAGCACCCGAAGGAGCAGTTCGACTTCTTCCCGCTGACCGTCGACGTCGAGGAGCGGATGTACGCCGCGGGCCGGATCCCCGGCTCGTTCTTCCGCCGGGAGGGCCGCCCCAGCGAGGACGCCATCCTCACCTGCCGCCTGATCGACCGGCCGCTGCGCCCCTCGTTCGTCAAGGGCCTGCGCAACGAGGTGCAGGTCGTCGAGACCATCCTCGCGCTCGACCCGCAGCACCCGTACGACGTGGTGGCGATCAACGCCGCCTCGATGTCGACGAAGCTCTCCGGCCTGCCGTTCTCCGGCCCGATCGGGGCCACCCGGATGGCCCACGTCGACGGCCAGTGGGTCGCCTTCCCGACCCACGAGGAGCTGAGCCGCGCCACCTTCGACATGGTGGTGGCCGGTCGCGCCCTGGCCGACGGCGACGTCGCGATCATGATGGTCGAGGCCGAGGCCACCGAGCACACCGTCAAGCTGGTCGCCGACGGTGCCCCGGCCCCCACCGAGGAGGTCGTGGCGAGCGGTCTGGAGGCCGCCAAGCCGGCCATCCGTGAGCTGTGCCGCGCGCAGAGCGAGCTGGCCGAGGTGTCCGCCAAGCCGGTCGCCGAGTTCCCGGTCTTCCTGGAGTACCAGGACGACGCGTACGACGCGGTCGCCGAGTTCGCTCGCGCCGACGTCGCCGAGGCCCTGCAGATCGCCGGCAAGGCGGACCGCGAGGAGGCCCTGGACGCGGTCAAGGCCCGCCTGCTGGAGGAGCTCGGCCCGCGCTTCGAGGGTCGGGAGAAGGAGCTGTCGGCCTCCTTCCGCTCGCTGACCAAGTCCGAGGTGCGCGGTCGCGTGCTGCGGGAGCAGGTCCGGATCGACGGCCGTGGCCCGCGCGAGATCCGTCCGCTGAGCGCCGAGGTCGGCGTGCTGCCCCGGGTGCACGGCTCGGCGCTGTTCGAGCGCGGCGAGACCCAGATCCTGGGCGTCACCACGCTGAACATGCTCCGCATGGAGCAGGCGCTGGACACCCTCTCCCCGGAGAAGTCCAAGCGCTACATGCACAACTACAACTTCCCGCCGTACTCGACCGGTGAGACCGGCCGGGTCGGCTCGCCGAAGCGCCGCGAGATCGGGCACGGCGCGCTGGCCGAGCGGGCGCTGATCCCGGTGCTGCCGTCGCGCGAGGAGTTCCCGTACGCGATCCGGCAGGTCTCCGAGGCGCTCGGCTCCAACGGCTCCACCTCGATGGGTTCGGTCTGCGCCTCGTCGCTGGGCCTGCTCTCCGCCGGTGTCCCGCTGAAGGCGCCGGTGGCCGGCATCGCCATGGGCCTCATCTCCGACGAGGTCGACGGCAAGACCCAGTACGTGACGCTGACCGACATCCTCGGTGCCGAGGACGCCTTCGGTGACATGGACTTCAAGGTCGCCGGCACCCGGGACTTCGTCACCGCCCTGCAGCTCGACACCAAGCTCGACGGCATCCCGTCGGACGTGCTGGCCGCCGCGCTCCAGCAGGCGTATGAGGCTCGGCAGACCATCCTCGACGTGATGCAGCGGGCGATCGAGGCCCCGGCCGAGATGTCCGACTACGCGCCGCGGGTCACCACGGTGAAGATCCCGGTCGACAAGATCGGCATGGTGATCGGCCCGAAGGGCCAGACCATCAACGCCATCCAGGACGAGACCGGCGCCGAGATCTCCATCGAGGACGACGGCACCATCTACGTCGGCGCCACCAACGGCCCGTCGGCGCAGGCCGCGGTCGAGCGGATCAACGGGATCGCCAACCCGACCCTGCCCAAGATGGGCGACCGCTTCCTGGGCACGGTGGTCAAGACCGCGCCGTTCGGCGCGTTCGTCTCGCTGCTGCCGGGCCGCGACGGCCTGCTGCACATCTCCAAGGTGGGCGACGGCAAGCGGGTCGAGAAGGTCGAGGACTTCCTCAACGTCGGCGACAAGGTCGAGGTCGAGATCGCCGACATCGACCAGCGCGGCAAGATCTACCTGGACAAGGTCCGGCCGGAGGGCGCCGAGGCGCCGGCCGCCGAGGCCGGTGGCGAGCGGCCGGCCAGCCGCGACCGGGGCGACCGGGGCCCGCGTGACCGGGGCGACCGCGAGCGCGGTGGCGACCGGGGCGGGCGTGGCCCGGAGGGTGGCGAGGGCGGCGACGGCGGCGGGGACTCCCGTCCGCGGCGCCGCACCCGGCACAGCTGATCGCCGTTTTGTAGTACCGCACCGCTGACCGGCCGGGCGACACCGTCGCCCGGCCGGTTCGTGATCCACCACCCCTCGTCGTACTGGGAAGCAGGTTGCCGTGAGTCGGACCCGCCGTTCGTCCTTGCCCGCGGCGCGACCGGGAGGGACACCGTCCGGCAGCCGGCACGCCGCCGCGACGACCCGGTCCGCCGGAGCGGCCACCCGGGCGGTGACCAGGACGCTGAGTGACGATCCGCTGGGCGGTACGGTGCGCCGCACGGTGCTGCCCAGCGGGCTGCGGGTACTCACCGAGGCGATCCCGGCGATGCGCAGCGTCTCGTTCGGCATCTGGGTGGCGGTCGGCTCCCGGGACGAGACCGGGCCGCAGGCCGGCGCCGCCCACTTCCTGGAGCACCTGCTCTTCAAGGGCACCCACAAGCGGGATGCCCTGGAGATCTCCTCGTCGATCGAGGCGGTCGGCGGCGAGACCAACGCCTTCACCACGAAGGAGTACACCTGCTACTACGCCCGGGTGCTGGACGAGGACCTGCCCCTGGCCATCGACGTGATGTGTGACCTGGTCGCCGACTCGGTGCTGGAACCGGCCGACGTGGAGACCGAGCGGGGCGTCATCCTCGAAGAGATCGCCATGCACGACGACGAGCCCGGCGACGAGGTGCACGACCTGCTCACCCGGGCCGTCTACGGCGACCACCCGCTGGGCCGGCTGATCTCCGGCACCGCGGAGACGGTCACTCCGATGACCCGCCGGCAGATCCAGAGCTTCTACCGCCGCCGCTACGTCGCGCCGCAGATCGTCATCGCCGCCGCCGGGAACCTCGACCACGCGACCGTGGTCCGGCTGGTCCGGTCGGCACTCAAGGGCAGCCCGCTGGACACCGACCCGGCGACGCCCGCGTCGCACCGGCCGACCACCCCGGAGGTACGCACCCAGGCCCCCACCGTGGTCGTCCACGCGAAGGAGACCGAGCAGGCGCACGTGGTGCTCGGCTGCCCCGGCATCGACCGGCTCGACGAGCGGCGCTTCGCCCTCGGCGTGCTCAACAACGTGCTCGGCGGCGGCATGTCCAGCCGCCTGTTCCAGGAGATCCGCGAGCGGCGCGGCCTCGCGTACTCGGTCTACTCCTACGCCAGCCAGTACGCCGACACCGGTCTGTTCGGCGTGTACGCCGGCTGCGCACCGGGCCGGGTGCAGGAGGTGCTGGAGCTGACCCGGGCCGAGTTGGCGCGTACCGCCGCGCAGGGCGTCACTGAGGCCGAGCTGGCCCGGGGCAAGGGGATGAGCAAGGGCTCGTTCGTGCTCGGCCTGGAGGACACCGGCTCGCGGATGAGCCGGCTGGCCAAGGGCGAGCTGCTCTACGGTGACCTGGTCCCGGTCGACGAGCTGCTGCACCGGGTCGACGCGGTCACCCTGGACGACGTCAACGCCCTCGCCGCCGACCTGCTCAGCCGACCCATGTCGTTGGCCGTGGTCGGCCCGTTCGGCGAGTCGGACTTCATCGCCTGATCCGGCCGCGCGGGTGGGGCCGTACCCCCGGGGTGCCCGCGTCCCGATTGGGATAGGTTGTGCCGCGTGACTGACGAGCAGGAGAAGGGCGCGACCGGGCCGATCCGGGTCGGTGTGCTGGGCGCCCGGGGCCGGATGGGCCTCGAGGTGTGCAAGGCCGTCGACGGCGCCGCCGACATGGAGCTGGTCGCCAGCGTCGACCAGGGCGACCCGCTGTCCGCCGTCGCGGACGCCGGGGCGCAGGTGGTCGTCGACTTCACCACCCCGGACGTGGTGATGGACAACCTGCGCTGGTGCGTCGACCAGGGGGTGCACGCGGTCGTCGGCACCACCGGCTTCACCGGGCAGCGGCTGGACCAGGTGCGGGAATGGCTGGGCGGCACGCCGGAGCTGGGCGTGGTGATCGCCCCGAACTTCGGCATCGGCGCGGTGCTGATGATGCAGTTCGCCACCCGCGCGGCCCGGCACTTCGAGTCCGTCGAGATCATCGAACAGCATCACCCGCGCAAGCTCGACGCGCCCAGCGGCACCGCCACGCACACCGCCCGGCTGGTCGCGGCGGCCCGTGCCGAGGCCGGGCTGGGCCCGATGCCGGACGCCACCGCCGACGAGGTCGCCGGTGCCCGGGGCGCCGACGTCGACGGGGTACGCGTGCACGCGGTCCGGGCCACCGGCCTGCTCGCCCACCAGGAGGTGCTCTTCGGCACCACCGGCGAGACGCTGACCATCCGGCACGACTCGTACGACCGGGTGTCGTTCATGCCCGGCGTGCTGCTGGCCGTGCGCGCGGTGCCCGGCCGACCCGGTCTGACGCTCGGCCTGGACCCGCTGCTCGACTGAGCGCGACCCGGGCGGCCGCCACGCCCGACGCGGACTCCTTCCGGGCCGGGGCTGCCGCGACGGACCGGGGCTGCCGCGACGGACCGAGGCGGTGTCCCACCCCTGCTTCGGGCACTGTCGAGCTGAACCGTCTGCGCTATCGCGGCCGGTCGGCCGCCCGGCACCGTCGGTCGGCTACGTGTGACCCGTCGCTGCCGGACGAGCCGTCGCTGGCTGCTCGCTGCCGAGTGGCCGTCGGTGATCCGTCTCTGCTCTCAGCTCGACAGGCGCCGGGGTGGCAGTACTGCTCCGTCATGGTGCTGCCGAAGCACCGGCCGGCCGTTCGACGGCCGCTCAGTCCGCCTCGGCGGGCGGGGCGGCGGACGGGTCAGCCGGTTCGCCCGCCTCGGCGGGCACCGCCACGTGCAGCCGGAGCTGCGGCACCAGCATGTCGTCCACGTCCAGCGCCCGGCCCGCGCCGTCGGGCTCCCAGCCGGCCGCGCCGAGGAACTTCCGGGACGCCTCGTCGCCCTCGAAGACCCAGGAGACCGCCCGGGTGAAACCGGACTCCCGCCACAGGTCCACACTGGCGGCCAGCAGCCGGCTGCCGTGCCCGCGCCGGCCCCAGCGTGGCTCTACCAGCAGGTCGGTCACGGCCACCACGTCGGCGCCGAGCGCGTCGGCCGGCTCGTTCGGGGCCAGCGCCTCCGCGTCGGCCGGCCCGGAGGCGGCGAAGCCCACCAGATACGATTGTTCGGCCTGTTCGACGGCGACCAGCACCCGGTGGGTGTCGCCGGGCGGCTGGCGCACCGCGGCGTCCCACCGCCGCGCGAGCCACGCCTCGTCGAGGTTCTCCAGCACGTGCCGGGGCAGCAGCCGCCGGTAGGCGACCCGCCAGGTCGCGAGCTGGATGCGGGCGATCTCGGCGACGTCCTCCGGACGCGCCGGGCGGACAAACCCCAGAGCCATGGGACGACAGCCTACGCAGGGTGAGGGAGGCGACGGTGGCGCAGGGTGCCAGGCGGACGGTCGGACAGGTCGTCGCAGTGGTCGTACTCGCCGTCGCGGTGACCGCGTTCCTGTCCGTGGCGGCGGTCCGGCACGGCTTCTTCGACCTGCACGTCTATCGCGGCGCGCTGGTCTGGTGGGTGCACGACGGCGGCGAGATCTACGACTACCTGAAACCCGGCACCCAGTACGGCTTCACCTACCCGCCGTTCGCCGCGCTGGTGATGCTGCCGATGGCGTACCTGTCCTGGCACGGGGCGATCGTGGTGAGCGTGGCCGCCGGGGTGGCCGCCGCCGCGGTGCTGATCTGGTGGCTGCTGGACCCGGTGTCCCGGAGGGCCGGCTGGACCCGCTGGTTCGCGTTCGCGGTGGCGCTCTGCCTGGCCGCCGCGTTCGAGCCGATGCGCGAGACCATCAACTTCGGCCAGGTCAACACGCTGCTGCTGTTCCTGGTCGCGGTGGACCTGCTGCGGTTGCTGCCACGCGACAGCACGTGGGCCGGCGTCGGCATCGGCCTGGCCACCGCGATCAAGCTCACGCCCGGCATCTTCCTGATCTATCTGCTGGTCACCGGTCGCTGGCGGGCGGCGCTCACCGCCACGGGCACCGCCGCCGGGGCGACCGTCCTAGCCGCCGTGCTGTTCCCGGACGCGGCCCGCGAGTTCTGGACCTCCGCGCTGTGGAACACCGGCCGGGTCGGTGAGTTGGCCTTCATCTCCAACCAGTCGCTGCGCGGGGTGGTGGCCCGGCTCGACCCGCAGAGCCCCAGCACGCTGGCCTGGCTGGCGCTGGTGGCCGCGACGGTCGCGCTGTGGATCCGACGGTCCCGGACGGCCGCGGCGAAGGGGGACTCCGCGGCCGGTCTGGCGCTGACCGGCGCGGTGATGTGTCTGGTCAGCCCGGTCACCTGGGTTCACCACCTGGTCTGGCTGCTGCCGGGGCTGTTGCTGCTGGTGGACCACGGCATGGCCGCGCCACCGCGCAGCCGTCGCCGTCGGCTGCTGCTGGCCGCCGCGACCGTCGGGTACGGCTTCCTGACCAGCCGGATCGTCTGGGCGTGGGAGCAGGACTTCAGCGGGATCGACGGCTTCCTGTTCGGCAACACGTACGTCTGGATCAGCCTGGCGCTGCTGGCCTTCCTGCCGCTGGGCCGCCGGGGCGAACCACCGCTGGGCCGGGACGAACCGCCGGCTCCGGCCGCGCGGTCAGCCATCGAGGCGGCCGGTGTACCGCAACTCGACCAGCCCGATCGGCGGACGCCCGCCGGACAGCGGCACCGGATAGGTCGACTCCTCACCATCCGGTGACAACCCGGCCCGCTGATAGAACCGGCGGGCCCGGTGGTTGTCCGCCAGCACCCACACCCGGTACTCCGACCAGCCGCGTTCCCGCAGCCCGTCGTGCGCGGCGGCGAACAGCGCCGGAGCCGTGCCGTCGCCCCAGTGGGCGGGCGCCACGTAGAGCGCCAGCACCTCGCCGTACGTCGGGTCGAGGTCGCCCCGGTCCTGGTTGTTGCGGTACGGCCCGAACGTGGTGAACCCGGCCAACGCCCCGTCGACCTCGGCGAGCAGCGTGGTGAACGGGTGCTCCGGGTCGGCCGTGCCGACAGCCCGGCGGCGCTGCGCCCAGGCCACCGGGTTGAGCCGCCCCAGCACCTCGTCCGGCATGATCCCGGCGTACCCGGCCTGCCAGCCGCTCACGTGCACCCGGGCGATCGCCTCGGCGTCCTCGGGTTCCTCCCGACGGATGGTGGGCACGGCTCCAGTTCTAGGCGGCGCGGGGCGTCAGGTCCAGTGTCCGCACCGGTGTCGTACGGGTGACGTAGCCTGCGCTGCGATGGTCGCACCGGAATCGCTCTCGCTCGCCCAGGCCCGCCGCGTGGCGCTGGCCGCACAGGGCTTCGCCGACCCGTCGCCCACCGGGGCGCCCACCCGCCGCCACCTGCGTCGGGTGCTCGACCGGGTCGGGCTGATCCAGATGGACTCGGTCAACGTGCTGCAACGCGCGCACTACCTGCCGCTCTACAGCCGGCTCGGGCCGTACCCGACCACGTTGCTGGACACCGCCGCCTACCGCCGCCCACGTGACCTCTTCGAGTACTGGGGACACGAGGCGTCCCTGGTGCCGGTCGGCCTGCACCCGGCGCTGCGCTGGCGGATGGCACGGGCACACACCGACGCCTGGGGCGGGATGCGCCGTATCGCCCAGGAGCAGCCCGCCCTGGTGGCCTGGGTACGCGACGAGGTGGCCGCACGCGGCCCGCTGACCGTGGCCGAGATCGAGCACGACGCGCCCCGGGAGACCGGCAACTGGGGGTGGAACTGGTCGGCGGTCAAGCAGGCGTTGGAATACCTCTTCTGGGCCGGTGAGGTGTGCGCGGCGGACCGCACCACCTCCTTCGCCCGCCGCTACGACCTGCCCGAACGGGTGCTCCCCGCCGAGGTGCTCAACGCGCCCACGCCGACCGACGCCGAGGCGTACCGCACGCTCGTCGGCATCGCCGCCCGCGCGCTCGGCGTGGCCGCGGAGGTCGAGCTGCGCGACTATTTCCGGCTGCCGGTGGCCGGCGCCCGGCAGGCCGTCGCCGAGCTGGTCGAGGCCGGGGAGCTGCGTCCGGTGACGGTGCCGGGCTGGCGGCAGCCGGCCTGGCTGCACGCGCAGGCCCGGCTGCCCCGCTGGGTGCGCGGCAACACCCTGGTCAGCCCCTTCGACCCGCTGATCTGGGAACGCGCCCGCACCGAGCGGCTGTTCGGCTTCACCTACCGCATCGAGATCTATGTGCCGGCACCCCAGCGGGTGTACGGCTACTACGTGCTGCCGTTCCGCCAGGGGGAGCGGTTCACCGCCCGCGTCGACCTCAAGGCCGACCGTAAGGCCGGGGTGCTGCTGGTGCCGGCGGCCTGGGTCGAGCCGGGCGTCGACCCGGGGGAGACCGCCGTCGCCCTCGCCGCCGAGCTGTACCGGCTCGCCGGCTGGCTCGGCCTGGACGCGGTCGCCCCGCCGTCCGCCGGTGACCTGGCCGCACCGCTGGCCGCCGCGTTGCGGAGCGTGGCGGGTGTACGGTGAGCAACGTGACGAGCGTTGACCGACCGGGCGCCCAGCCACCTCTGCCCGCCCCCGATCCCCACGCGCCCGCCACCCCGGCCCACCCCGATCCGGCCACCGTCGCGGGCGAACCGGGATCGGTCGCCACCTCGCCCGGGCCCGCCGGCCACCCCGGCGCACACCCGGCTGGTTATCCGGCGGCCGGTTACCCGGAGGGCTATCCCGGCGGCTATCCGGCGGGCTACTACCCGCCGATCGCCGAGCCCGACCGCCTCACCCGCTTCGTGACGCGCCTGCACGCGCGCACCCCACGCTGGGTGGTGCCGCTGGCCGCCGTCGGGTGTGTCGCCGCCGGCATGGGCTACGCGTTGCTCAGCGATCCCACCCGCTCCGCGCCGGACGCGATCCCCAGTTGCCTGCTCAAACTCACCACCGGGCTGGACTGTCCCGGCTGCGGCGGTACCCGCGCACTCTGGTACGTCCTGCACGCCGACCTGCCGGCCGCCGCGCGGCACCACTTCCTCTTCGTCTTCGCGCTGCCCTTCCTGGCGTACTTCTTCGTCGCCTGGGCCGGCAAGCAGGCGTTCGGCTGGCGACTGCCCGAGTTGCGCGTCGGCCCGAAGCTGGTCGGCGGCTTCCTCGCCGCCTGGCTGGCCTTCACAGTGATCCGAAACCTCCCCTGGGCCCCCTTCACCGCCCTCTACGTCTAACCCCACCCCTCTGAAGTAGTTGATCAAGAGCTTTGCGCCCTCCGGCCACCTCGTTCGTGACCAAAACCTCTTGATCAACGCGGCGGCGGGGGTGTGGGGAGGGCGGTGGGGGTGGGTTTGGCGCGGTGGGGGTGGTTGGGGGTGGTTGGGTGGGGCCAACTACAGTCGCAGGAATGCCGGAGATGGTGCAGCCCCAGGTCAAGCTGATCGCGTGGACCCACTTCGACCCGCCGGAGGACGTGCCGTGGTCGACTGACGCGGACGGGGGACAGGCGCTCGCGGAGTTCGCCGGACGGGCCTGCTACCAGAGCTGGAAGAAGCCGAATCCGGCGACCGCCACCAACGCCGGCTACCTCGCGCACATCCTGGAGGTCGGGCACCTCTCGGTGCTGGAGCACGGGTCGGTCAGCTTCTACTTCAGCGGGGTCTCCCGGTCGTTCACGCACGAGCTGATCCGGCACCGGCACTTCTCGTACTCGCAGTTGTCCCAGCGGTACGTGCCGGAGCGGGACGCGGCGATGGTGGAGCCGAGGGTGATCGCCGAGGACCCGGAGCTGCACAAGCGGTTCGTCGAGGCGGCCGAGGCGAGTGTGCGGGCGTACAACGAGTTGTTGGCAGGGCTGGAGCAGCACTTCGCCGACGAGCCCAACCCGACGTTGCGGCGCAAGCAGGCCCGGCAGGCGGCGCGGGCGGTGCTGCCGAACGCCACCGAGACGCGGATCGTGGTGACCGGCAACTACCGCGCCTGGCGGCACTTCATCGGCATGCGGGCCACCGAGCACGCCGACGTGGAGATCCGTGAGCTGGCGGTGGAGTGCCTGCGGCAGTTGCAGCGGGTGGCGCCGAACGTCTTCGCTGATTTCGTCGTCTCGACTCTCGCCGATGGCACCGAGGTGGCGGCGAGCCCGCACATCGCGGCATCCTGAGCGGGAGAGCCCTTCCGCTCACCGAGGGGTCCTGAGGCCTTCCCCGGCGGCCGACCGCCGGCCGTCCGCTAGGTTGTCACCATGACGCACGACCACCTTGACACACCGGTCCGGGCGGCCTCCCGCCCCTTCGGACGAGTGCTCACCGCGATGGTGACCCCGTTCACCGCCGACGGTGCGCTCGACCTCGACGGCGCCGCGCGGCTCGCGGAGCACCTCGTCACGGAGCAGGGCAACGACGCGCTGGTGGTCAACGGCACCACCGGCGAGTCGCCGACCACCACGGACGCGGAGAAGGAACGCCTGATCCGGACCGTGGTGGAGACCGTCGGTGAGCGGGCCCGGGTGGTGGCGGGGGTCGGCACCAACGACACCCGGCACACCGTCGAGCTGGCCGCCGCCGCGGAGAAGGCCGGTGCGCACGGGCTGCTGGTGGTGACCCCGTACTACAACAAGCCGCCGCAGGCCGGGTTGCTGCGTCACTTCACCGAGGTGGCCGACTCCAGTGGCCTGCCGGTGATGGTCTACGACATCCCGCACCGCGCCGGGGTGCCGATCGAGACCGAGACGTTGGTCCGGCTCGCCGAGCACGGCCGCATCGTCGCGGTCAAGGACGCCAAGAACGACATCACCGCGACGAGCTGGGTGACCAGCCGTACGGACCTGGCGTTCTACAGCGGCGACGACGCCAGCACGCTGCCCGCGCTCGCGGTCGGCTGCGTCGGCGTGGTCGGCACCTCGACGCACTTCACCGGGGCCGACACCAAGCGCATGATCGAGGCGTACGACGCGGGGGACACCGCGACCGCGCTCGCCCTGCACCGTCGGCTGCTGCCGCTGTTCACCGGGATCTTCCGCACCCAGGGCACGATCCTGGTCAAGGCGGGTCTGAACGCGTCGAAGCTGCCCGCGGGGCCGGTCCGGTCGCCGCTCGTGGAAGCCACCGAAGACGAGTTCGCCCAGCTCCGCGCCGACTGCGCGGCGGCCGGGCTACCGCTGCCCGAATGATCAAACGACACGACGGACGCCGGGTGACGGCGTCGCAGAATGAGGTGAACGCGTGACCGAGGCGCACAACGAGGAGGCCCAACTTCCCCCGCCGCTGCCGGAGGGCGGACTGCGGATAACCCCGCTCGGCGGGCTCGGCGCCATCGGCCGGAACATGACCGTCTTCGAGTACGACGGCAAGCTGCTGGTCGTCGACTGCGGCGTGCTCTTCCCCGACGTGGAGCAGCCCGGTGTCGACCTGATCCTGCCGGACTTCGGTCCCATCCTCGACCGGCTCGACGACATCCAGGCGATCGTGCTGACCCACGGGCACGAGGACCACATCGGCGCGGTGCCGTACCTGCTCGCCCACAAGCCGGACATCCCGCTGGTGGGTTCCCAGTTCACCCTCGCGCTGGTCGAGGCGAAGCTGGCGGAGCGGCGGATCCAGCCGTACACGTTGACGGTGCGCGAGGGCGGCCGGGAGCGGCTCGGTCCGTTCGAGTGCGAGTTCTTCGCCGTCAACCACTCGATCCCGGACGCGCTGGCGGTGGCCATCCGTACGCCCGCGGGCCTGGTGCTGCACACCGGCGACTTCAAGATGGACCAGCTTCCGCTGGACGGCCGGATCACCGACCTGGCCGGGTTCGCCCGGCTCGGCGCCGAGGGCGTGGACCTGCTGCTGTCGGACTCCACCAACGCGGAGATCCCCGGCTTCGTCACCCCGGAGCGGGAGATCGGCCCGGTTCTCGACTCGATCTTCGCCAAGGCGCGCGGCCGGATCATCGTCGCCTCGTTCGCCTCGCACGTGCACCGGGTGCAGCAGGTCTTCGACTCGGCGCTGGAGCACGGCCGCAAGGTCGCGCTGATCGGCCGGTCCATGGTCCGCAACATGGGCATCGCCCGCGACCTGGGGCTGCTCAACATCCCGGCCGGCCTGGTGGTCGGTCTGGACGAGGCCACGTCGATGCCGCCCGAGCAGATCGTGCTGATGTCCACCGGGTCGCAGGGCGAGCCGATGAGCGCCCTGGGCCGGATGGCCAGCGGTGACCACCGGCACATCACCATCGCCCCGGGCGACACCGTGGTGCTGGCCTCGTCGCTGGTGCCGGGCAACGAGACCTCGGTCTACCGGGTGATCAACCGACTGGCCCGGGCGGGTGCCGTGGTGGTGCACAAGGACGTGGCCAAGGTGCACGTCTCCGGCCACGCGCCCGCCGGTGAGCTGCTCTATCTGCTCAACGTGGTGCGGCCCAGCAACCTGATGCCGGTGCACGGGGAGTGGCGGCACCTGCGGGCGCACGCCCGGCTCGGCATCGAGTCCGGCGTGGCGGCCGACCGGGTGGTGCTCTGCGAGGACGGCGACGTGGTCGACCTGGTGGAGGGCCGGGCCAGTCTGGTCGGTCGGGTCAAGAGCCGGTACGTCTACGTCGACGGCCTGGCCGTCGGTGACGTCAGCGAGTCGCTGCTCACCGAGCGTCGCATCCTAGGTGACGGTGGGTTCATCGCCGCGACGGTGGTGGTGGACTCGGTGACCGGCAAGGTGGTCGCCGGGCCGACCGTGTCCGCCAAGGGTTTCTCCGAGGACCAGCAGGCGTTCAACGCGGTGATCCCGTTGGTGACCGAGGCCCTGAACAGGGCCGCCGCGGACGGCATCACCGACCCGCACCAGCTCCAGCAGATCGTCCGTCGCACCGTGGGTCGGTGGGTCAACGACGCCTACCGTCGTCGGCCGATGATCGTGCCCACTGTCGTCGAAGTCTGAACCGTTCGGTCCATCCGCCCGTACTCCGATCCGGCAGGCGTGCCCCGCGCCGGCCGGGAGGAGCATGGCGGATGGACCGCAGACGATTGACAGCCATCGGTGTCGTGGTGGCGGCGCTGGGCGCGGCGGCGGCGGTGGCCCTGCCGTCCTTCGCCGGTGACGGCAGCGCGCCGAGCGCCGCGCCGACCGGTCAGGCCGTGGAGGGCGCCGACGCGGAGGTGGTCGAGGCCATGCGTCGCGACCTGGGGCTGGACCAGGCGCAGGTCGCGGCGCGGCTGAAGACCGAACGCTGGGCGAGCGGGGTCGTCGACCAGCTCCGGTCGGACCTCGGCGGGGACTACGCCGGTAGCTGGCTGAGCGCCGACGGCGGCCAGCTCAACGTCGCGGTCGCCGACGAGGCACAGGCGCAGCGGGTACGCGCCACCGGCGCGGTGCCGAAGGTCGTGGAGCGCGGCGTCGGGCAGCTCGACGCGATCAAGACCCGGATGGACCGGACCGCCGGGCGGGCCGAGAACGTCTCCGGCTGGTACGTCGATGTCGCCACCAACAGCGTGGTGGTGCTCGCCGCTCCGGGTGCCGAAGCGGCCGGCTGGCGGTTCGTGGCCCGTGCCGGCGTACCCCGCCAGGCGGTCCGGATGGCCACCGAGGAGCAGCCGCGCCTCTTCGCCGACGTCCGTGGCGGCGAGCCCTTCTTCGTCGGCGCCGGCCGCTGTTCGGTCGGTTTCGCGGTGGTCGGCGGCTACGTGACCGCCGGACACTGCGGCCGGGTCGGTGCCCGGACCTCCGGCGCGGACGGCGAGTTGCAGGGCGTGTTCCGGGCCTCGTCCTTCCCCGGCGACGACTGGGCCTTCGTGCAGGTCAACCAGAACACCCGGGTGCTGCCCGAGGTGACCGACTTCCGGGGCGGCATCGCCCGGGTCGCCGGTTCGCAGGAGGTGCCGGCCGGATCGTCGATCTGCCGGTCCGGCTCCACCACCGGGGTGCGCTGCGGCACCGTCCAGGCGCGCAACGCCACCGTCCGCTACCCGGAGGGTCTGGTCAGCGGACTGGTCCGGACGAACGTCTGCGCCGAGCCCGGTGACTCGGGCGGTTCGTGGATCTCCGGCAACCAGGCGCAGGGCGTCACCTCCGGCGGCTCGGGCGACTGCGTGCGCGGTGGCACGACGTTCTACCAGCCGGTCAACGAGATCCTGCAACGCAACAACCTGACGCTGCTCACCACGCAGAACTTCGCCACGTTGGGCAGTCGACGCTGATCTCCTCCTTCGGCCCGGTCGGACGCGTCACGTCCGGCCGGGCCGTCGCATCTCCGCTCAGGGCAGGGCGGCGACCGCCTCCGCGTACGCGACCCCGGTGCGGACCGCCGCGTCGACCAGCACCGTGACCTGTGCCGGGGCGACCCCGTACGCCAGGTCGGTGGTCACCTCGCCGGCCAGCACCAGTTCACCCTCGCCCGGATCGTGCACGTACGCGCTGGGCAGCAGCCGGTCGCGGTTCCACCCGTTGCAGAACGCGTACGCCTCGGCGCGCCGGGCGGCCGGCAACCGCCGACCGGCGACCACCCGGGCGTGCAGGATCTCCCCACGTTCCCCGGCCCGCCGGAACTGGATCACCGCGTCGCCCCAGCGCCCGAGCACGGTGCCGGTCGGGTCCAGGGCGTACCCGTCACCCCTCCGGTCCAGCGCCTCGGTGATCATCCGTACGGTCAGCGCGCCGATCTCGTCCACCGCCGGACCGGCTCCGCCGCCCGTCAGGACCGTTCCGGCCTCGGCCCCGGTCCCGTCGTCGGTGGACCCGGCCGGCGTGGCGTCGCCGGGCCACGGCTCGTCGTCCGGCTCGATCCCGTCCTCGGCGGGCAGCGGCACCGGCTCGGCCAGTGGGCGTTCGGACAGCCAGGCGGCGATCCGGCCGGACTGGTGCCCGGTGCCGTTGCGGGCGTCGAAGCTGCCGGCCAGGGCGGTGGCGACGGCGAGCAGCTCGGCGCCGAGCGCGCTCACCGTGACCTGCGCCGCCGGCCGTCCCCGGTAGGCCGGTCGGCGTACCGGGTGGTCGCCGTCGGCGGCGGCGCGGACGCAGACCAGCGCACCGGCGGCGGTGAACTCCATCACCGACCGGTCGTCGTGCGGCTGGTCCAGCCGGGGCAGCTGCTCGACCAGGATCGCCAGCCCGCGTCCGAGGTGCCCGCCGAGGGCACAGAAGCGCAGGTGGGTGGCGAGGTGACCGAACCCGTCGGGCTCGACCCGGTGCCGCCGGTACGCGCGCACGTGAGCGCGGGCGGCTCGGTGCGTCTCACCGGCCCGCAACCAGGGCAGCAGTGCCCCGGTCAGGGCCGCTTCCGGCTGGGCGGTGCAGCCGCCCGGACCGTCCAGGACGGACGCGACGGCGGCGAGCGCCTCGGTCCAGTCGCCCCAGCCGGCGAGCAGGTCGGCCTGGCGTACCGGCAGGCAGTCGGGGCAGCCGGCGGCCGGGTCGGCGGACGCGGCCTGCCACCGGCGCAGCCAGTGCCGGGCGGCGGGCTCGTCACCGAGGTGGTCGGCGATCCGGCAGCGCACCTGCGCCACCACCGCGTCCGCGTCGTCCCCGCCCGCCGCCAGCACCCCGGGGTCCGTGCGGATGTCGAGCAGGTGGGCGGCCTGGTCCAGGCCGATGCGGGGGGTGCCGAGCAGGGCTTCGGCGGCGTACCGGCGGTAGCGGCGCAGCGTCTCGTCGTCGGGGCCGCCGGGGAGCGGCCGGGCGCGGGCGGCGGCGTCGAGGCAGCGTCGGACGGGCTCGAACAGCCGCCACCGCTCGCCGCCGCGCAGGTGCGTCTCGACCAGTTCGGACCAGGCGGCCCGGGCGGTGGCGGTGTCACCGGCGGCCTCGGCGAGGGCGGCGACGCGTTCCAGTTCGGCGATCCGCGCCTCGCCGTCCGGCCTGTCCCTGGCGTCGTGCAGCGCGTCGGCGGGCCGTTCGCCGGGGATCGGCACGGTGGTGGTGCGGCTGCGCTGGCGGCCCCGCCCGGGACCGGTCGGCCAGCCGGTCACGACCGCTCCGACCCGACGAGTCGGCCGACCTCGGCGGCCAGCCGGCGACCGGTGGAGATGCCCCGGTCGAGCAGCCGGTCGAGCTGGTGCGGGGTGACGCCGCGTTCCAGGTCGGTGATCACCTCGCCGCAGACCCGGGCCCGGCCAGCGTCGTCGACGTGCACGAACGCCTTGGGCCAGAACAGGTCGTGGTTCCAGGTGTTGCAGAACTCGTGCAGCCGGGGCACCTGGTCGACGCCGAACGCGGGCGTGGCGACGGTACGTACCTGGAGGATCTCGCCGTCGTCCCCGGCGCGCAGGAACCAGATGTGGCCCTCGGCCCACCGGCCGACCAGCGCGGCCCCGTCGGCGGTGACGGGATGCCCTCGGCGCGCCAGCACGGCCGAGACGAGGTCGTGCGTCAACGGCCGCAGCGCCGACGGATGGCCGGCCAACGGCCCGTCCTCGAACTCCGGCGACGCCATCGGGCACCCTTCCCTGGGGCGAATATCACGGCATGCGGCGGTGGCCGCGCTGCGACACGCGGACGCGACCAGTAAGACCGGCGTATCCCGGGGCCCGCCGTTACGGTGATGCTATGGCGGGCCGTACCTCTCAGGCGAGCCGCCGACGCGGCGCGTCGCCGCGCGGTGGCACGAACAACAGTCGTGCCCGCCAACCGGCGAAGAAGACCCGGGCGCCGGTCCGGCGTCGCACCACGGCCCGGGGACCGGGCCCGGCGGCGTACGTCGGCCGGGCGGTCCGTGCGGTGTGGATGGGCCTGGCGCACAGCGTCGGATGGGCGGTACGCGCCACCGGCCGGCAGGCCGCCTCCGCCGCCGACATCGATCCGGAGCACCGCCGCGACGGCGCCGGGCTGCTGGTGATCGGTTTCGCCCTGCTCACCGCCGGTGCACTGTGGTTCTCCGGGGCCGGTCCGCTGGGCGCCCAGCTCGCCGACACGATCCGGCTGTTCCTCGGCGCCATCTCCATCGTGGTGCCGGTCCTGCTCGGCATCGGCGCGTGGCGGCTGATGCGGCAACCCGGCGACCCCGAGCACCGGGGACGCGGCCTGATCGGCTGGGGCTCCATGCTGGTCGCCACCGCCGCGATGCTGCACATCGGTCAGCAGCCGGCCGATCCGACCGAACGGGACTTCGCCGGTGGTCTGATCGGCGCGGGCGTGGGCAGTCTGCTGGAGCGCGCGGTCACCGCCTGGGTGGCCGTGCCGCTGCTGCTCCTGCTGCTGGTGTTCGGGTTGCTGGTGGTGACCGCGACGCCGATCAACAAGGTGCCCGAACGGCTCGGCCTGCTGGCTGGGACCGTGATCGGCCGCACCGACGAGGAGACCGAGGCCGAGACGCCCGCCACGCCGCCGAAACGACGGCCGGCGAAGCGGACGCCACCGCCGATCGACCCGGACGACTTCGAGGACCTGGACGGGGTGGACCTTCAGGAGACCGTGGTGCTGCCACGCAAGGCGCCGTCCCGGGTGCCGGCCAGCCGCAAGCCGGCCGAGCCGCCGGAGCACTCGCCCGCGCCGACCCGGGCCGAGCAGCTCGCGTTGACCGGGATGGCCGGGGACTACACGCTGCCCCCGGCGAACATGCTGAGCAACGGTGCCGCACCGAAGAGCCGTAGCAAGGCCAACGACGAGGTGATCGCGGCGCTGACCGGCGTCTTCGACCAGTTCGACGTGGACGCGGCGGTGACCGGCTTCACCCGGGGCCCGACGGTGACCCGGTACGAGGTCGAGCTGGGCCACGGCGTCAAGGTCGAGCGGATCACCCAGCTCTCCCGCAACATCGCGTACGCGGTGAAGTCGCCGGACGTCCGCATCCTCAGCCCGATCCCGGGCAAGAGCGCGGTCGGCGTGGAGATCCCGAACACCGACCCGGAGAACGTGGCGCTCGGCGACGTGCTGCGGTCGCGGGCGGCCACCAGCGACCACCACCCGATGGTGGTGGCCCTCGGCAAGGACATCGAGGGTGGATTCGTGGTGGCCAACCTGGCCAAGATGCCGCACATCCTGATCGCCGGTGCCACCGGCGCGGGCAAGTCGAGCTGCCTCAACACCCTGCTCATGTCCATCCTGACCCGGGCCACGCCGGACGAGGTGCGGCTGCTGCTGATCGACCCGAAGCGGGTCGAGCTGACCGGCTACGAGGGCATCCCGCACCTGGTCACCCCGATCGTGACCAACGCGAAGAAGGCCGCCGACTCGCTGGAGTGGGTGGTCCGCGAGATGGACATGCGCTACGACGACCTGGCGGCCAACGGGGTCCGGCACATCGACGACTTCAACCGCAAGGTCCGCAGCGGCGAGATCAAGGCGCCGCCGGGCAGCGAGCGGGAGATGCGCCCGTACCCGTACCTGCTGGTGATCGTGGACGAGCTGGCCGACCTGATGATGGTCGCGCCGCGCGACGTGGAGGACTCGATCGTCCGGATCACGCAGCTCGCCCGGGCCGCCGGCATCCACCTGGTGCTCGCCACCCAACGCCCCTCGGTCGACGTGGTGACCGGCCTGATCAAGGCCAACGTGCCGTCCCGCCTGGCGTTCGCCACCTCGTCGCTGGCCGACTCCCGGGTCATCCTGGACCAGCCGGGTGCGGAGAAGCTGCTCGGGCGTGGCGACGGCCTTTTCCTGCCGATGGGCGCCTCGAAGCCGGTGCGGATCCAGGGCGCCTGGGTCACCGAGCGCGAGATCGTCGACGTGGTGAAGTTCTGCAAGGACCAGCGTGAGCCGGAGTTCCGCTCGGACGTGCTGACCGCCGCCCAGGAGAGCAAGAAGAAGATCGACGAGGACATCGGCGACGACCTGGACCTGCTGGTGCAGGCGGTCGAGCTGGTGGTCACCTCGCAGTTCGGCTCGACCTCGATGCTCCAGCGCAAGCTGCGGGTCGGGTTCGCCAAGGCGGGTCGCCTGATGGACCTGATGGAGACGCGGGGTGTGGTCGGACCCTCCGAGGGTTCCAAGGCCCGCGACGTGCTGATCAAGCCGGACGAGCTGGAAGAGGTCCTGGAGGGACTGCGGGGCGCCGAGGGCTGACCGCCCGCCGGAACGCACGAAGATCGAGGGCCCGCCGGATGTCCGGCGGGCCCTCGATCGCGGTTGCGCTGGTCACATCAGGGCTGCCGCGAGGATCATGTTGAGCAGGATCGCGGCCACGCCCGCCCCGGCGGCGTACCAGCCGAGCGGCTTGTCGCCCTGCACCGCGCCGGCGACCCCGAGTCCGACGGCGACCAGGCCGAACAGCAGCGGGAACAGGAACAGCGCGAGACCGGCGAAGACGAAGCCAGCGATCGTGCAGATGCGGGCGGCGTTGGTGCGCGGGCGGGTGCCGGCGTGCATGTTGGCCATGATCTCCTCCGGTGGTCAACTCGTCGTTGATCGGCCAGTACCCATGCCGGGGTGCCGTCCAAACAGCACGCCGGCCACGGATCAGTGATAGACCTTGAGCCCGACCACACCGGCGACGACGAGCAGCAGGCAGAGCAGCCGGGGCACGCTGGCCGACTCGCCCAACGCGAGCATGCCGACCAGGGCGGTACCGGTCGCGCCGATGCCGACCCAGATCGCGTAGCCGGTGCCGACCGGGATCTCGCGCAGCGCGTACGCCAGTCCGGCCATGCTGAGCACCAGCGTGACCGCGAAGATCGCGGAGGGGACGGGGCGGGTGAAACCGGCGCTGCGGTCCAGGGCGATCGCCCACGCCGTTTCGAGAAGTCCGGAGATCACCAGTGCGATCCAGGCCATCGGGTCACCTCTTCAGGGCCGCCCGGGCCACCGGGGCGCCGGGACGAGTCGGGTCCATCACGCGGGGCGTCTTGGCTCACCGGGTACGCCCACGACTCGTCCGGGACGGCCACGCGGGCCGTCGGGACCGACCGTAGCACCGGACGCGGTGGACGGCGCGGGTGAGAACGCTCACCGGGGGTGGACCTCAAGGTGACTTCAACTTGCATGATGGCGGGCATGACGGTCCTCATCTGCGACCCGGAGGTCGCCGCCGCGCTGGACGCCGCGACCACCGTGGACGCGATGCGCCACGCCCTGCTCGCCGCGTACGAGGGACGACTGGTGGCCCCGCCCCGGGCCGCCGCGCCGCTGGGCGGGGGCCGGATGGTGCTGACCGCCGGGCACCTGCGCGACGAGTGGTACGGCTACCGGTCGTACGACACCTTCGGGCACCCGGGCGCCGAGCAGGTGGTGGTGCTGCACGACGGGCGTACCGGGGTGGTGCGGGCGGTGGCGGTGGGGGAGGAGTTGGGCTCGCGGCGGACCGGTGCGATAGGTGGGGTCGCGGTGGACGCGCTGGCCCGCCCGGACGCCGCCACGCTGGGCGTGATCGGTGCCGGCCGGATGGCCTGGACCCAGGTGTGGGCCGCCGCCGCGGTACGACCGCTGCGCGAGGTGACCGTGCACAGCCGCTCGGCGGCCCGCCGGGAGGCGTTCGCCGCCCGGGTCCGCGCCGAACTCGGCGTTCCGGCCCGCGCGGTGGACACCGTGCGCGGGGCCACCCGGGACCGGGACGTGGTGGTGCTGGCCACCACGTCCGCCACGCCGGTGCTGACCGCCGCCGACGTCTCCCCGGGTACGCACGTCAACGCGGTCGGCTTCAAGCAGTGCGACCGGGCCGAGTTCGGCACCGACCTGCTGGACGCCGCCGCCGTGCTGGCCAGCGACTCCCCGGAGCAGGCCGGCGCGTACGTCCCGCCGATGCTCGCCGCCCAGCCGCCGTACGCCGGCCGCCTGCGCGACCTGGGCGCGGTGCTGGCCGGCACGGCACCCGGCCGCACCGACGCGGACCAGATCTCGGTCTTCTGCTCGGTCGGCCTGGCCGGCACCGAGGTGTTCCTGCTCGACCGCCTGGTCTCGGTGCTCGCCCCGGCTGCCTGACATCCGGCCCTGCGATGCCCGGTCGGTCGGCGCGCACCCTGCCCGGTCGGCCCGAGCCCGCCCGGCCCGTCCGTGTCCGGTGGGGCGGGAGCCGGCCGGGCTGTCGGTCGGGGGCCGGTGGCCCGGTACCCTCGGATGGTGTCTGCCACCTCTCCTGTCGACGACTCCCAGGCGGTGCGTCCGGCGTCGCACCGCGACCCGGAGCAGCCCGCCGACGGCCGCCGGGTCGCCCTGCTGACCCTGGGCTGTGCCCGTAACGAGGTCGACTCGGAGGAGTTGGCTGCCCGCCTGCACGCCGACGGCTGGCAGGTGACCACCGACGGCGAGGGCGCCGACGTGGTGGTGGTCAACACCTGCGGCTTCGTGGAGAAGGCCAAGCAGGACTCGATCCAGACGCTGCTGGCCGCCGCCGACACCGGGGCCAAGGTGGTCGCGGCCGGCTGCATGGCCGAGCGGTACGGCCGGGAGCTGGCCGACAGCCTCCCCGAGGCGCAGGCGGTGCTCAGCTTCGACGACTACCCGGACATCGCGGCCCGGTTGGACGCGGTCGTCGCCGGGCGGGAGTTCGCCGCGCACACCCCCCGCGACCGGCGGGAACTGCTGCCGCTGACCCCGGTCGCCCGGCGGGACAGCGCGGTGTCGCTGCCCGGCCACGGCACGGTGGCCGAGGTGGACGAGCACACGCCCGCGCACCTGCGTCCGGTGCTGCGTCGCCGCCTGGACAGCGGCCCGGTGGCCTCGCTCAAGCTGGCCAGCGGCTGCGACCGGCGCTGCACGTTCTGCGCGATCCCGGCGTTCCGGGGCGCGTTCGTCTCGCGTACGCCGGACGAGCTGCTCGCCGAGGCGGAGTGGCTGGCCAAGAGCGGTGTCCGCGAGCTGGTACTGGTCAGCGAGAACTCCACGTCGTACGGCAAGGACCTGGGCGACCCCCGCGCGCTGGAGAAGCTGCTGCCGCAGCTCGCGGTGATCGACGGCATCGTCCGGGTCCGCGTCAGCTATCTCCAGCCGGCCGAGACCCGGCCCGGTCTGGTCGAGGCGATCGCCACCACGCCCGGCGTGGCGCCCTACTTCGACCTGTCGTTCCAGCACTCCAGCGAGCCGGTGCTGCGCCGGATGCGGCGTTTCGGCTCCACC
Organism: Micromonospora sp. NPDC049903; assembly: GCF_044460945.1. Lineage (NCBI taxonomy): Bacteria > Bacillati > Actinomycetota > Actinomycetes > Micromonosporales > Micromonosporaceae > Micromonospora > Micromonospora sp. NPDC049903. The sequence goes on along the minus strand of NZ_JBITKL010000006.1, from coordinate 187,424 downwards.
GACCGCTTCCTGGAACTGCTGGCCTCGGCACGGGCCCTGGCCCCGGAGGCCGGAGCCCGGAGCAACTTCATCGTCGGCTTCCCCGGTGAGACCCGCGCCGACTACGACGAGCTGGTCCGCTTCCTCACCGAGGCCCGGCTCGACGCGATCGGGGTGTTCGACTACAGCGACGAGGACGGCACCGAGGCCGCCGGACTGCCCGGCAAGGTCTCCGCCGCCACCATCAAGCGGCGGTACGACAAGCTCAGCGCCCTCGCCGACGAGCTGTGCTCGCAGCGGGCCGAGGACCGTCGCGGCGCCACGGTCGAGGTGCTGGTCGACTCGGTCGACGGCGGCGTGGTCGAGGGGCGGGCCGCACACCAGGCTCCCGAGGTGGACGGCTCGACCACCCTTGTCGCCCCGGACGGCGGCGGGGTCGACCTGGCCGCGCTGCGCCCCGGTGACCTGGTCCGGGCCACCGTCACCGACACCGAGGGCGTCGACCTGGTCGCCGTACCCGATGAGATGATCTCGGCGGCGCCCGGCGCGACACGGTGACCGCCGACCAGGACGAAGCGGGAGACCGACCAGGTGTGCTGCCGGAGAACGCGCCGATGACCGAGGCGACGGAGTCCACCCCGCTGCCCGTGGTGGCCCGGGTGGTCCCGGTGGTCAACGCCGCCAACGCGCTGACCGCGCTGCGGCTGCTGCTCGTACCGGTCTTCGCCGCCTGCGTGGTGGTCTCCGGCATGACGCACGCCGGGTGGCGCAGCGTCGCCTGCGTGATCTTCGTGGTGGCCTCGGCGACCGACCTGGTCGACGGCTGGATCGCCCGCCGGTTCTCGTTGGTCACCGCGTTCGGCAAGGTGGCCGATCCGATCGCGGACAAGGCGCTCACCGGCGCCGCCCTGCTGCTGCTCTCCTGGTACGCCCAACTGCCCTGGTGGGTGACGGTGGTCATCCTCGCCCGCGAGCTGGGCATCACCGCGCTGCGCTTCTGGGTGATCCGGCGCGGGGTGATCGCGGCGAGCCGGGGCGGCAAGGTCAAGACGGCGCTCCAGATCCTCGCCATCACCTGGTATCTCTGGCCGATGCCCGACGGCCTGGCCGCCATCGGTCCGTGGATCATGGCGGCGGCGGTCGTGGTGACGGTGGTCACCGGGTTCGACTACATCGCACAGGCCCTGCGGCTGCGGCGGACCCGCTGACCGTTCGCCCCGGCGGTGCGGCGAGTAGACCGTTCGCTTGTCGGGAAGGATGCAGGGCGTGGGTGTCAGAGAAGGCGAAGGACAGATGGGCAGCGCGGCGGCCGGTGTGGTGCACCGCCTCACCGAGCGGCGGGAGACCCTCGCTACCGTCGAGTCGCTGACCGGTGGACTGCTGGCAGCCACGATCGTGGAGGTGGCCGGGGCGAGCGCGGTCTACCGGGGCGGGCTGGTGGTGTACGCGACCGAGCTGAAGGAACAGCTCGCCGACGTACCGGCGGATCTGCTGGCGGCGCGCGGTCCGGTGGACGGCGACGTCGCCGCCGCCCTGGCCGAGGGCGGGCGGAAGCGCTGCGGTGCCGACTGGGGCCTGGCCACCACCGGGGTCGCCGGGCCGGAGCCGCAGGACGGCAAGCCGGTCGGGTTGGTCTACGTCGCGGTCGCCGGGCCCTACGGAAGCGAGGTACGCGAACTCCACCTGGACGGCAGTCGGGACCACATTCGGGGCGAAACGGTCACCGAGGCGCTTCGGATGGTCGCCGCCCACGTGCAGAAGGACGTCGCCGCCGCAAGCTAGGAGGGCGGGGCGGGATGTCGCGGCGGCCCGCAACGGGTACGGTTGCGGGAAAGCTCCGACAGTCGGAGCCGGTGCGCACCACCGGGCCGGCGGCCGGGCGAACTGTGTCCCTCAGGGGAGGTGCGATGGTCCTGCTACGCCGGGTGATCGGTGACGCACTACGGGCGCGCCGGCAGGGGCAGCACCGCACGCTGCGCGAGGTCTCTTCCGCCGCCAACGTCAGCCTGGGCTACCTGTCCGAGATCGAACGCGGCCAGAAGGAACCCTCCAGCGAACTGCTCGCCGCGATCTGCGACGCGCTCGGCGCTCGCCTGTCCGAGCTGTTGCGCGAGGTCAGCGACACCGTCGCCCTCGCCGAGCAGCTACCGGGTGTGCTGGTGCCGGTGCAGGACGAGCCGGCCGAGGCGACTCCGGTCGGCGCGACGGCGGTGCACAAGTCCACCGGTCGACCCGTACGCCAGGTCAGCTCGGACGGCTCCGTCGCGGTCGCGGTGCGCCAGGAGTCCCCGCTCAAGGCGACCCTGCGCAGCACCCGGGTCCGCTCCGCCGAGCGCACCGAGCGGGACGTGGTCTGCGCCGCCTGAGCGTGGTCCACACCGCGTGAGCCGCCGGCCGATGGTCGAGGTGGCGACCGCCGCGTAGGGTTGATCGCGGCGTCCCCCTCGCGCCGGTACGGATGCCGTGCTGGCGCTCGGCGGGGACGATGGACCCACCATCGCCGGTGGCCGAGCTGGGCCGGCCGGACATGGCGGTTGGCGCAGCGACGTGACTGAGGGGATACGGCGGAGATGGCGAACCCGTTCGTCAAGGGTTGGAAGTACCTGATGGCGCTCTTCGGCGCCCGAATCGACGAGCACGCCGATCCCAAGGTGCAGCTCCAGCAGGCGATCGACGAGGCGCACCGGCAACACCAGGCGCTCGTGCAGCAGGCGGCCGCGGTGATCGGCAACCAACGGCAGCTGGAGATGAAGCTCTCCCGGCAGATGTCCGACGTCGAGCGGTTGCAGAGCAACGCCCGGCAGGCGTTGGTCCTCGCCGACCAGGCGCGCGCCAAGGGCGACGAGACCGAGGCCGGTCGCTACGAGCAGTCCGCACAGACTCTCGCCAGCCAGCTCGTCTCCTCCGAGCAGGCCGCCGAGGACCTCAAGACCCTGCACGACCAGGCGCTCGCCGCCGCCGGTCAGGCCCGCCGGGCGGTCGAGAACAACTCGATGATCCTCCAGCAGAAGCTCGCCGAGCGGGCCAAGCTGCTCAGCCAGCTCGAGCAGGCCAAGATGCAGGAGACCGTGGCCTCCTCGCTGGAGTCCATGTCGGCGCTCACCGCCCCCGGCAGCACGCCCAGCCTGGACGAGGTCCGTGACCGCATCGAACGCCGCTACTCCACCGCCATGGGCCGCGCCGAGCTGGCCGGCAACTCGGCCGAGGGCCGGATGCTGGAGATCCAGAAGGCTACGCTGGACGTGGCCGGGGCGTCCCGCCTCGACCAGATCCGGGCCAGCATGGCCGGCGAGCAGCTCGGCGGCACGGCCGACCAGAACGCCGTCGGTGGTGGCCAGCAGCAGGCGGCACAGACCAACGACCCGGGCGTGGCCCGCCTCGACGAGCTGCGGGCCAGCATGAACCGGGATCGCAACACCGGCGACGCCAGCGCCGCCGGCTGAACCAGGCGTCAAGGAGGCGACGGTGGCAGCAGACGAGCGCACCCGCTACTTCCGCCGGCTGGGCAAGCTCCGCCGCTCCGCCCGCCGGTGGAGCGTGCTGGCCGGCGGGCTCGGCGGCGCCACCGTCATCCTGACCCCGTACGCCGGCATCGGCCTCGCCGACGCCTTCTGGGCCGCCGCCGCAGGCGCCTCCACCGCCCTGGCCGCCTGGCGCTGGGTGGACCTGCGGGCGCTGTCCGCCCAGCCCGCCCCACCCGCCCTCGACCCCGCCCAGGCCGCCGCCCGCAGCCGCGCCCGTCTGGTCGCCGCCGTGGAACGGCTACCGGTCGGGGCCGGGGTGGTGGCCGAGGTGCGCCGGGCACGGTCCCGTGGCGCTCTGCGCGGCACCAGCGCGGCCCAGCCGTGGGAACGGCTGGACCGGGCGGCCTCGACCCTGGCGTCCATGGGCGGCCGGCTGACCGGCTTCGCCGAACCCGCCGTCGCCGAGGCCGCCGTGGCCGAGCAGTCGCTGCGCGAACTGGCGAACCGGGTGGCGAGCGTGGAACGCGCGGTCCGCCTGGCGCCCTCGGACGCGCGTCCCGCGCTCACCGAGGCGCACGAGGCGCTGACCGGGCAGTTGGACGCCGGTGTGGGGGCGTACGAGCGGCTGGTCGTGGCGGCGGCCGGTTACCTGGCCGAGGAGTACCGGCCGACCAGTGAGCACCCTTCCGCGGCGCGGCTGACCGAGGCCACGGACATGCTGCACGGGTTCGCGTCGGCGCTCTCGGAACTGCGGGCCGTAGGCCGCCCCGCCACCACCTCCTGACCGCTGGACCCCCGTCGTCGGCGGTCCCGTGCCGGTCGGACCCGTCTGTCCGGGCTGGTCACACCTCTCGTCGTCGCCCGGGTGCCACGCTGATGCCGCTGCGCCCGTGCACGCTCAGGTACGTCGGCCTGTCGATCATGAAGTCGGGGTTCGTCGCGTGCGGCAAATCGGGCGATCGGCCACCAGGCCGTCGCGCCTGAGGACGTGGGTGGGTAGATCTGTTGTCGCCACAGCGACAACAGATCTACCCACCGCCCTTGCACGCCCGAAGCCTGCCGAGCGCGTCCTCCCCACCTGGCCGCCACGTCCCCTGACGCCGTCGATCATGGAGTTGAGGTCGTCATTACGTGGCGAAGTGCACCTTCTGTCGCTGCCACAACTCCATGATCGGCGGCGTGGGCGGGAGGCGGGGGCGGCGGGGCAGGCGGGGGCGGGGTGGTCACACGGGGGTGGTGACCGGGATGGTGCCGGTGTACGCGGACGCGGCCACCACGTTGAACGAGCGGATCCGGTAGTGGTAGGTGACGCCTCGGGCCAGGCCGGTGTTGGTGAAGCCGCGTCCGGTGACGGTGAAGGTCGCCAGTTCGCGGGTGAACGCGGCGTCCAGGGCACGTTCCACGGTGAAGCCGGCTCCCGCGCCGGTGGGGGTGCTCGCCGCCCAACCGAGTACGACGGTCGCGGTGTCCGGGTCGGGGGTGCTGGTGGCGACGCTGACCGCGGTGGGTACGCCGGGCACCGGCGGGGTGATCACGGTGGCCACGGTGGACCAGGGCGAGGCGACGCCCAGGTAGGTGGTGCGTACCCGGTAGTAGTAGGTGGTGTCGGGGGCGAGCGCGGTGTCCAGGTGGTGGTCGCCGACGCCGATGGCGGTGGTGCCGGGGCCGCTGGTGAAGGTGGGGTTGGTGGCCCGCTGCACGTCGATGCCGGTGGCGAAGGAGCGGTTGGCCCAGCGCAGCGCGGCCCGTAGCGGGGCGGCCGGTGGGATGGTGGCGGTCAGGCCGGTGGGGGCGGTGAGCTGCACCGCGGCCGGGACGCTGTTCGACCAGGCGGAGCAGCTCACGGTGTTCTCCGCGCGCAGGCGGTAGTGATATGTCACGCCGGGCGTGATGGTGGCGTCGGTGTAGCGGGTGGCGGTGCCGGCCACGGTGATCTCGGTGAGACCGCCGGCGAAGGTGGAGTCGGTGGCCCGGTGCAGCAGGTGGCTGGTGGCGGCGGGCAGGCTGCCGTTGCCGGTCCAGGTCAGGTTGATCGCCGGCAGGGCGGTGGCCGAGCCGGGGGCCGGGGTGGCGTTCAGGCCGGTGGGGGAGCGGGGCGCGACGCGGACCACCAGCGGACGGCTCATGCCCTGGTCGCGCAGGCCCGCCGCGGCACTGCCCCAGCGGTACTCCCAACCCAGGTTGACCAGGCGGTTGACCACCGAGGCAGGACGCCCGTCGAGCGGGCTGATCTCGGTGGAGCCGGTGGGTACGCCGGCCGGCCGGGTCGGGTCGAGCAGCCGGATGCTGTCGCCGAGCTTGAACGGCAGCGGCGGGGCCTCGGGGCGGAGCGCGACCAGCACGTCCTCGCCCGGGTCGACCCGGACGACCTGCTTCCAGCCGAGTTCGCCGGGGTGCGGTGGCCGGATCCGACCGTCGCGGCCGACCCGGCTGACCACCTGCACGTCGAGGCCGTCGAAGCGGACCGGGTGGGTGTGTCGGCCGCTGCCGCGTACCCGCCAGAGCTGCGTGCCGTCACCGGGTGCGCCGATCGGGACGGCCGGGTCGCTGACGTGCAGGGTCTCGGTGGCCGGGTCGGCGGGGCCGAGCGGCAGGGTGGGCTCGTCGAGCGGGCCGGCGTGTGGGTGGCCGACGCCGAGGCGGCCGGTGGCGCGCCCGTGCTCGGGTTCGAAGACCTGCCGGACGGCCTTGACCGCCAGCGGCAGCGTCACCGGGCCGGTGCCGCCGGTCGGGGTGAACGTGACGGCGGCGGCGTGCACCGGGATCCGGGTCGGCGCGGAGACCGTGCCGAAGCCGGCGTCGTAGGCGGGTTGCGGCACGACCGGGGGACGTTGGCTGGCCGCGTACGCGCCGGGCAGCCGCTCGCGCAGCCGGTCCAGGTCGTACGGGGGCGCGGGGGAGCCGGTCACCCGGAACTGCACCAGGGTGCGGGTGTTCGGGCCGTACCCGGGACGGGTCGGTGGCGCGCCGCCCTCGGCGGTGCGGTCGGGGCCGCCGGTGTGGTGGTCGTGTCGGAGGTCGAACGCGGGCAGCGGTGCCGGGGCGTCGTTGTAGAGGATCAACGTGCTGCCCGGCGCGACGGCGGCGAAGTCCACCAGCACGTCGGCGCGTTCGCCGGGAGCCAGCAGCAGGGCGTGCCCGTCGACGTTGAGCACGGTCGCCTCGCGCCGGTCGTATCGGAATCCGATCGGGCGGTTCGGGATCACCACCGGCTCGGGCAGCAGGCCGCACTCGTTGCCGATCCGGATCAGTTCCGGTCCGGCGGCGGACGGGTCCGGTACGCCACCGGGGCGGCCGTCCGTCGGCCAGCCCGTCGGCCGGCCGGATGCCCGGACCGCGTCGACCATCGGCACCTCGCCCGCGTCGGCGTCGGCCAGCCGGCCCTCCGGTGTCCACATCGGCTCGTCCGAGGCGGCCCGGTAGAGCTGGAGGTTCAGCCACCGGTCGGTGCAGGCGTTCAGGATCCGCCACCGGTAGACCTTCGGCTCCACCTCCAGGTACGGGTACGCGGCACCGTTGACCAGCACCGTGTCCCCGTACGCGGCGGGCACCGCGCTCGGGTGCGGCACGCCCGGCGCCTCCGGCGGCTCGTCCGGGTCGGTGACCGGGTCGTGGTGCGGGTTGGCCACGGTGGCGGCGGTGACCTCCGGTCCGGCCGACACGGTGGTACGCGACCACGGGCCGTAGTCCCAGCGGCCGGTCGGGTTGACGCCCTCGGGGCGGTGCGGGTCCTGCCGGGGCTGATAGACGTGCGGGTGCCAGAGGCTGCCGCGTGTCCCCCAGCGGCTGCGGTCCCAGGTGGGGTCCTGGGTGGCGAGCTGCGCGTCGTCGGGCACGAAGGTCTTGTCCTCGAAGACCAGCGGGAGTTGTTCGCAGGGCAGCACCCCGTCGTCGGCGAGCCGCTCCTGCGTCTCGTCGGTGAGCAGATAGAGCGCTACCTGTCCGGAGTAGACGGTCAGTCGGGACAGCCCGGCGGTGTTGTCGTGGAACCAGAGCAGCCGCCCGCTCTGCTCGTTCGGGATGTAGAGCGTGGTGGCGCCCTGCCCCGGGTGCGGCATGTCGGGGACGTGCGTCAGCCCGATCCCGGTCGGGTACGGGGTGATCTCCCCGGCCGGAGTGATCCACTGCCACGGGTTGCCGGCGCTGGCCCAACCGGTCGCCGCGCCGCTCAGGTGCAGCACCGCCCGGTTCTGCGGGTACGGTGCCGGTCCGCCGAGCGGCCCGGTCCCGGCCCCCGGCACGGTCGGGTCGACCGGCAGGAAGAGGTCGCCGGCCGGCCCGGCGGGAAGCTGGTTGATGAACTTGATCCGTACGGGTCGGCCGCGTCGGGCCAGCACCACCGGCCCGAGGTGCCAGGGCTGGCGGGGCGGGGCCACCGTGTTGTGCCCATCGACGTCGGTGCCGAGGTTCAGTTGCCGGTAGCCCCGCATCCGGGTCGCCGGCAGGTCGCTGTGCAGGCGTTGGGTGTACTCGGCGAGACCGACCTCGTAGTAGTCGCAGCCGGGGTAGCTGATGGTGTCCGGCACCGCGACCGGCAGGTGCGCGCCGAGCGGCGTACGCCCCAGCGGGCCGAGGCCGGGCAGCGGGTCGACGAACTTGCGGATGCCGGTGCCGCCCACCACCGCGCCGTCGGAGTCGACCACCGGCAGCGGACTGTACGCGTGGTTCGGCACCGCTCCGAAGAGCCGGGGCGCCGCCGCCGGGTCCAGGCTGGCCGGTGCCGACGGTCGCTCGCCCGGCGCGCTCCGGGTCGGCGCGTGCGGTGCCGTCCGGCCGGGCGGTGACGCCTCCGCCGGGGGTGCGCTCCGCGCCGTGGCGGATCGCGCACTCCGTGGCGGGGCGGGCGGTGCCGGGGAAGCCGATGCGCCCTGCGGTGCCGGGACGGAGCCGGGGTCCGCGTGGTCCGGGTCGGTCCGGGCTTCGGGGACGGCCCCCGGGCTCGACTCGCCGTTGCGGGTGGCGCGATCCCGCCAGGTCGACCGGAATCTGCGGAACACGGCCATGGCTCTCCCCGGGGTCGGGGCGCGGCGGCCACCACCGCGATGTGGCAGGCTCGGCGCGCGACTTTGACGATCCGTGAGCGCTCAATCGCAGCATGCGACGACCGGGGGTCGGTTAGGAAGTACCCAATCGTCCCTATCTGCCGACCGCCCGGCGTGTCGGCTGCGCCACTCCGACCCGGCCCGTCACCTGCGCAGACGTACGTGGAACTTGCGTCCGGAGCGGCGGAACTTCCACGCCGTCGGAAGTCAGGCGGTGGGCTGGCAGACCGGGCACCAGTAGGTGACCCGTTCGCCCAACTCCTCCTTGCGGATCGCCGTACCGCAGCGGCGGCACGGCTGCGCCCGGCGGCCGTACACGTAACTGGTCTGGCCCCGCCGCAGCGAGCCGGTGCTGCTCTGCGTCCACCGCCCCCGGTTCGCGGCCAGCAACTCCTGCGCCAGCTGGACCAGGCCGTCGAGGTCGGGCACCTCGCGGACCGGGGTACGCGGATGCACGCCGCGCAGGAACAGCACCTCGCACTTGTAGAGGTTGCCGATCCCGGCCAGGTTGCGCTGGTCGAGCAGCGCGACACCGATCGCGGTGTCCGGGTGCGCGCCGATCCGGCGTACCGCCTCGGCCGGATCCCAGTCGGTGCCGAGCAGGTCGGGGCCGAGGTGCCCGACCAGTCGGTCCTCGTCGGCGGTGGGCACCAGTGTCACGTCGTGCAGGTGGTAGCCGACGGCCGTCGCGGCGGCGGCCCGCAGCACCACCCGGATCAGGTGCGCCGGCCGGGCGGTCCAGCGTTCCCCGGGGGCGTACGTCCGCCAGGTGCCGTCCATCCGCAGGTGCGAGTGCAGCGTCCAGTGTTCCTGGGTGGGGGCGGTCAGGCGGAGCAGCAGGTGCTTGCCCCGGCTGGCGCACTCGCGTATCGCCCAGTCGGTCAGGTCGGTGGTGGCCAGTCGGGGCACCCGGAAGTCGCTGCCGGTCAGCCGGGCGCCGGCCAGGGCGCGGTCCAGGACGCGGGCGGTGTTCCAGACGGTGTCACCTTCGGGCACCCCACCATCCTCCCTCACCCGAACCGAATTCGCATGTATCGCTATTTGTATGGCACTTCGGTTCGATCTCCTTATATGAGCATTATCGGGGAGATCTGAGGAGGAAAACGAATGAATCGCATTCGTCTATCACGGCCGGCGACCGCGCCGGCTGCCGTCCCGGCCGCTGTCCTGGCCGCTGTCCTGGCCGTCACCCTGGCTCCCCCCGCTCCCGCCTCGGCCGCCCGTGCCGACACGTGGCACGCCAGCCTGTCCACCGTCGACGCCGACGACGTCAACGTCCGGCACACCCGGTCCGGACTGCGGTTGGCCGACGCGCGGCCACCCGGCGTACCGGCCCGCCGCAGCGCCGTCGCCGAGGGGATGCTGGTGACCGCGCCGCGTACCCTGACCCGCCCGGCCACCCGGTTCCGGGCCGAGGTCACCGCCACCGCCCGGTCCGGTGCCACCGCGAGCGCCCAGGTACGCGGCTGGCACGACACCGGCTGGACCGAATGGCGCGACGCCGTCCCGGCGGCGGTCTTCGACCGGCCCGTCGCCCGGGTGCAGACCCGGGTGGTGATCACCGGCGGTCCGGCCGGCGCCACCGCCGAGGTCCGCGCCGTCCGGATCACCGCCGACACCGGCGGGGTGGCCGTCACCGCCGCCACGCCCGGCCGGATCTACCGCGTCTTCACCACCCGGATCGGACTGGTCGGCGAGGTGACGGCCAACGGGCACACGGTCGCGCCCCGCGACCACTTCGTGGCGCTGCCGTCGCGGCGGAGTCTCTCCCCGCGCAACAGCGGCGACTACACCGTCCGGGTCTGCACCACCAGCGGCAGCCGGTGCACGTACGCGCCGGTCTGGGACGTCGGACCGTGGAACACCCGGGACGACTACTGGAACCCCAGCGCCGTCCGGGAGAACTGGAAGGACCTGCCGCAGGGGCGTCCGCAGGCACAGGCCGCCTACCAGAACGGCTACAACGGCGGGCGGGACCAGTTCGGCCGTACGGTGCTGAACCCCGCCGGGATCGACCTCGCCGACGGCACCTTCTGGGACGGGTTGCAACTGACCACCAACGCCTGGGTCGACGTGGCCTACCTGTGGACCGGCACCGGCAGCCGCGCCGTGATCGGCGACGGGCCGCTGAACGTGCGGGCCGGAGCCGGCACCAACTACGCCAGCCGGGGACTGGCCGCCCGCTACGCCCACGTGCCGGTCGAGTGCTACGTGACCGGGCAGACGGTGGCCGGGCCGTACCGCACCACCAACCGATGGAACCGTCTCGCCAGCGGGCAGTTCGTCAGCCACGCGTACGTCTCGGCGGTCTGGGGCCCCACGGTGCCGCGCTGCTGAACTCCGCGCGCGGAGCCGGGCCGGTGTCCTCCCACGCCGGCCCGGCCTGGGTTTAGGGCAGCTCGTCCGGCCGAGGAGCCCGGACCGCGTCCTGGTAGCGAGGGTGGCAGGCGCCGTAGACGGCGAAGTTCAGCCGGGCGTGCGACAGGCTCAGGTCCCCGTTCGGGCCGCCACGGACCACGTCCGCGTCGGCGTCGGCCTGACCGTCGTCGGTCCAGAAACAGACCGGACAGGTGCCGCCGCCGGTCCGGTACGCGCAGCAGGGGCAGGCGGCGGGAACCCAGCGATCGTTCACCGGAACAGCTTTCCACAGTAGACGTTACGGGCGTGTGGCGCGGGGCACCTCGTCGGCGGGGCCCGCCCACACGCGCAGCAGCGTACCCGGTACCACCCCGAGCAGGTCCACCGCGCGTCCACCGTTGACCGACAGCGCCACCAGTCCGGCCGAGTCGGCGTGCGCCACCAGCCCACCGACGGGCGCGTCACCGAACGTCCGCCCGTGCACCGCCACTTGCGCCGACTCGGTGTCCTGCGGGCGTACGTGCAACCGGCCCGGCAGCGGAGCGAGCAGGTCGGCCGACGCGGCCACCTGCACGTTGCCGAAATGGTCCACGCTCAGCACCTCGGCGACGAAACCGTCCGACGTCGACTCGACCACCGGCTCCGGCAGGCGTACCAGCGTTCCCGGATCGACCGCCGGACCGGCCTGCGCCATCGGCGCTCCCGTGGCCAGCCGGGCCGCCACCGGCGCGAACACGTCCCGGCCATGGAACGTGGCGGAGACCCGCGCGGCCAGCCACGCCGGATCGGTCAGCTCCACGGCGGCGCGCACCCCGCCCAGCGCGTCGGCGGCGTCGCACAACAGGCCGTTGTCCGGCCCCACCAGCAGGCCCCCGGGCGTGGCCAGCGCGACGCCCCGCCGGGCCGTCCCCACCCCGGGGTCGACCACCGCCAGGTGCACCCCGCCGCCAGGCAGGTACGGCACCGTCTGGGCGAGCACCGTCGCGCCCCGCCGGACATCGCCCGGCGGCACCAGATGCGTCACGTCGATCACCCGCACCGTCGGGGCGAGCCGTGCGACCACCCCGTGGCAGGCCGCCACGAATCCGTCGGTCAGGCCGTAGTCGGTGGTGAACGAGACGACGCGGTCCACGCTGCTGGTCACGGCACCGCATCGTACGGTCCGGTGCGGGTGCCGGATAGGTGACAGGCCGCCTGACCGACCGGCCACTGCACAGCGCGCCGCCCGCCCGGCAGACTGCTCGGAGTGAGCCACCGGATCTTGCCAGCCCTCGTCCTCGTCGCGGTCACCGCCGCCCTCACCGCCTGCGGTGGTGGGGAGAAGGAACAGCCGTCCGCCGCCGACCCGACGAGCGCGCCGCCCACGGCCGGCGCGCCGGCCACCGCGCCGGCCCCGTCGGACGCCCCGTCGAGCGCGCCGTCCACCGCCGAGCCGACCGTCACCGGCAGCACCGAACGCCGTCCGCCCAGCCCGCCCCCGGTGGAACTGCCGCCTCGTAAGGCCGGCGAGCCCAGCGCGCGGGAGGTCGTCGCCGCGTTCCGGAGCGCCGGGCTCAAGGCGGGCAAGTCCAAGGACCGCTCCGTCGACTGTGGGCCGGACGGGCTCGGCCTGGGCTGCTCGGAGATCGTGGTCACCGACGGGGTGGCCGTCTACGTCTTTCCCGACGAGGTCAGCGCCACCGACATGGCCGAGGTGTGGGCCGGTGCCTCGTTCCGCTCCGGCACCGTCGTGCTCAACTACCTGGAGGCCAAGACGCCCCGCGCCGACCGCCCCGCCTACGAGAAGGCGCTGACCGCGCTCGACTGAGTCAGGCGCGGAGCCGCAGGCCGCGTGGGGTGGTGCGGAATCCGGCGGCGGTGAGGGCGTCCCGCAGCGGCGACGAGCGGACGGCCTCACCGTCGGCGCGTTCCACCGACATCGGGCCGAGCGCACCGGAGTGGACCGCGTCGGCCAGCGCCTTGCCGGCGGCGGCCAACGCGTCGGCGTCGTCGGTGAAGCTGAGGATCGTCCGGCCGCCACGCTCGACGTAGAGCACCAGGTCACCGGCGACCACCACGACCAGGGCACCGGCCTTGCGCCCGGCGCGGTGCCCGGTGGGCGCCGGTGTCGACGCGTCACCGGAGTCGACCACCCGTTCCGGCCAGGGCAGCGCCGCGCCGTACGGGTTGGCCGGGTCGGTCGCGGCCAGCACCACCGCCGGGGCACCCCGGCTCGCCCGCCCGCCGTCGAGCGGCTCCGCCAGGGCCCGGATCCGGTCCACCGCGCCGGGCACCGCGAACTGCGCGGCGCCCAGCCCGTCGACGAAGTATCCCCGTCGGGCCGCGCCGCGTTCCTCCATCGCCGCCAGCACCGGATACACCGCCGCGAACCCGCCCGGCACCTGCTCGGCGACGACCGCGCCCCGGGTCACCACACCGTGCCGCTCCAGCAGCACGTCGGCCAGGGCGGCGGCCCGACGGGTCGGGTCGGGGTCCCGCTCCGGCAGCCGGGACCAGCGCCCCGCCACCGTCGGCGGGCCGCCCCGGGCCGGCAGGGCCACCCGCCCCGGCCGCCGGTAGCGGCCCCGCGCGGCGGTCGGTCGGGACCGGTGCGCGCCACCGCCGCCGAGCAGCGCCCGCAGCGGTGCCAGCGTGTCGTTGGTGAGATGACCGGACCAGACCAGTTCCCAGATCACCGCTGTCAGCGCGGTGTCGTCGGTGGACCCGACCCGGTCGGCCAGCGGACGGAAGAACATCGCCTGTCCGTCACCGAGCGCGTCCAACACCGCATCGTGCAGGGGCGTACGCGCCAGCGTGTCGTCCGTCGGCGGCAGCAGCAGCGCGGCGGCGTCCGCGTACGCCAGGCCGACCCAGCCGTCGCCGCCGGAGATCGCACCCGCGCCGGCCCACAGCACCTCGCCACTGGCGCACAGCTCGTCGAGTTGGGCGGGGGAGTAGTCGGCCACCCGGGCCGGCAGCACCAGCCGTTCCAGGGCCGAGGCGGGCACCGAGACGCCCTGCAACTGCTCCACGGCGGCGGCCACCGCCTCGACGCCCCGCGCCGACGAGCCGACCTGCTGCCAGCGGGGCAGGAAGGTGGCCAGCGCCCGGGGCGGCACCGGCTCGATCTCGCGGCGGAGCGCGGCGAGCGAACGGCGGCGCAACATGCGCAGCACCTCGGCGTCGCACCACTGGGTGCCGACCGACTCCGGGGTGAACTCGCCGGAGACCACCCGGCCGGTGGCCCCCAGCCGACGCAACGCCTGCTCCACCACGAAGACGCCCAGCCCGAACCGGGCCGCGCAGGTGCTCGCCGCGAACGGCGCGTGCGTACGGGCGTAGCGGGCGACCAGGTCACCGAGCGGATCGGCGACCGGTTCGAGGTACGCCTCGGCGACGCCCACCGGCAGGGCCACGCCCAACGCGTCCCGGAGTCGGCCGGCGTCCTCCACGCCGACCCAGCGGTCCTGTCCGGCGATCCGGACCCGCAGCACCCGCCGGGCGGCGGCCAGCTCGGTCAGCCAGTCCACCGGCACACCGCGTTCGGTCAGCTCGTCGTCGCTCAGGTCGCCGACCTGGCGCAGCAACTCGACCACGTCCTCGGCGTCGCGGGGACGGCGCTGCGGGGTGAGCCAGCGCAACTGCCGTTCGGTCTCGGCGAGCACCTCGGCGTCGAGCAGCTCGCGCAGGTCGACCCGACCGAGCAGCTCCCCGAGCAGGGCCGAATCCAGCGCCAGCGCCGCCGCCCGGCGCTCCGCCAGCGGCGAGTCGCCCTCGTAGAGGAAGGCGCCCACGTACCCGAAGAGCAGCGAGCGGGCGAACGGCGACGGACGCGGGGTCTCCACCTCGACGAGCCGCACCCGGCGACCGGCCAGGTCCCGCATCACCTGGGTCAGCGCGGGCAGGTCGAAGACGTCCTGGAGGCATTCCCGGGCGGCCTCCAGGGTGACCGGGAAGTCGGCGTACTCGCGGGCGACATCGAGCAGCTGGGCGGCGCGTTGCCGCTGCTGCCAGAGCGGCTGTCGGCGACGCGGGTCGCGGCGGGGCAGCAGCAGCGACCGCGCGGCGCACTCCCGGAACCGGGCCGCGAACAGCGCCGAGGTGCCGACCGACTCCTCCACGAGCTGGACGATCTCCTCGGGGTCGAAGGCCACCACGTCGGCGCCCGGCGGAGTGTCGGCGGTGTCCGGCAGGCGCACCACGATGCCGTCGTCGGCGGGCAGCACCTGGGCGTCCACGCCGTACCGCTCGGACAGCCGTCGCCCGACGGCCAGTGCCCACGGCGCGTTGACCCGCGCGCCGAGCACGCTGTGCACCGCCAGTCGCCAGTCGCCCAACTCGTCGCGGAACCGTTCGACCACCACCGTCCGGTCGTCGGGCAGGGCCCGGGTGGCGGCCTGCTGCTCACGCAGGTAGGCCATCAGGTTGCCGGCGGCCCAGTCGTCCAGGCCGGTGGCGCGCAGCGCGGCGGTCGCCTCCTCGTCGCCCTGGCGCAGCAGGCCGCGTACCCGGGCGCCGATGGCCCGGCCCAGCTCGACCGGACGGCCCGGTTGGTCGCCCTTCCAGAACGGCATCTTCGCTGCCTGGCCGGGTGCGGGGGAGACCAGCACCCGGTCCGGCGTGATCTCCTCGATCCGCCAGGACGACGAACCCAGCAGGAAGACGTCGCCCACCCGGGACTCGTAGACCATCTCCTCGTCCAGCTCGCCGACCCGGGCGGCGCGTTCGGCGCCGGCCAGGAAGACGCCGAACAGCCCCCGGTCGGGGATGGTGCCGCCGCTGGTCACCGCGAGCCGTTGGGCGCCCGGCCGGCCGGTCAGCAGGTCGGTGGCGCGGTCCCAGACCAGGCGGGGACGCAGCTCGGCGAAGGCGGTCGACGGGTACCGGCCGGAGAGCATGTCGAGCACGGCGTGCAGCGCGGAGTCGGGCAGCTCGGCGAAGGGCGCCGCCCGGCGGACCACCGTCGCCAGGTCGGCCACCGGCCACTCGTCCAGCGCGACCATCGCCACGATCTGCTGGGCGAGCACGTCGAGCGGGTTGCGGGGATGGTGCAGCTCCTCGATCGCGGCGTCGCCCATCCGCTCGGCGACCACGGCACAGGAGAGCAGGTCACCCCGGTGCTTGGGCAGCACCACGCCACGGGACACCGCGCCGACCTGGTGCCCGGCCCGGCCGACGCGTTGCAGGCCGGCGGCCACGCTGGGCGGCGCCTCGATCTGCACCACCAAGTCGACCGCGCCCATGTCGATGCCGAGTTCGAGGCTGGAGGTGGCGACCACGGCCGGAAGCTGACCGGCCTTGAGCGACTCCTCGATGTGCCGTCGCTCCTCGCGGGAGACGCTGCCGTGGTGCGCGCGGGCGATCACCGGTGGGACACCGGCCACCGCCCCGGCCTGGGCCATCATCTCCGCCGGTGTCCGCACCGGACGCCCGGTCGGCGGGATCGCCCCGTCCGTGGTCTCCTCGCTGCTCTCCTCGACGGCGAGCTCGTTGAGGCGGGCGCAGAGCCGCTCGGCGCTGCGCCGGGAGTTGGTGAAGACGATGGTCGAGCGGTGAGCTCGGATCAGCGAGTAGACGCGTTCCTCGACGGCGGGCCAGATCGACGCCGACCGGGGGCGGCCGAGGTCGTCCTCCGGCTGCTCCTGCTCGTCGAGGCGGGTCATGTCCTCCACCGGGACCTGGACGCTCACCTCGATCGTCTTGGCGCTGGCCGGGGCCACCACGTCGACCGGGCGGGCACCGCCGAGGAAACGGGCGCACTCGTCGACCGGTCGGACCGTGGCGGAGAGCCCGATCCGCTGCGCCGGGGTGGGCAGCAGCTCGTCGAGACGCTCCAGGGAGAGCGCGAGGTGGGCACCGCGTTTGGTGCCGGCGACCGCGTGCACCTCGTCGACGATCACCGTCTCGACGCCCCGCAGTGCGTCCCGCGCGGCGGAGGTGAGCAGCAGGAACAGCGACTCCGGGGTGGTGATCAGGATGTCCGGGGGAGTCCGGGCGAAGGCCCGCCGCTCGTCGGCCGGGGTGTCGCCGGTCCGCATGCCGACGGTGATCTCCGGCGGAGGGAGCGCGAGCCGGGTGGCGGCCTGCCGGATGCCGGCCAGGGGGGCGCGCAGGTTCCGTTCGACGTCGACCGCGAGCGCCTTGAGCGGGCTGACGTAGAGCACCCGGCACCGGTGTCGGGGGTCGTCCGGGGCCGGCTCGCGGGCCAGCCGGTCGAGCGACCAGAGGAAGGCGGCGAGGGTCTTGCCGGACCCGGTCGGTGCCACCACCAGGGCGTGCCGCCCGGCCGCGACCGCCGTCCAGGCACCGGACTGCGCCGCCGTGGGCGCGGCGAAGGCCGCCCCGAACCACTCCCGGGTCGCCGGACCGAAGCGGGAGAGCACCCCTGTCGACCTGCCGCTGGAATCCGCCACGACCCCATCCTGCCTCCGGGGACCGACATCCTCGGGGTACGCCGGCGGAGAGTATGTCTGTTTAAGGCGTTGCAGGCGTCATGACCGTAGAATCCGTTAAGTCTTACTTAACTGCTTGCTTGCGTCCTGCAACATAAAGTAACTTCACTCGCGGTGTAGTGCACGGCGAGGAGGTCGGATGGACGTCGAGGAGCGGAGTCCAGCGTCCGGCACCGACGTCCTGATTCGCAAGGTCGACAGTCATGTCGCCACTCTGCGCACCGGCCTGCACGGCCCCGATCTGGAGCTCGCCGAGCGTCTCGCCGTCTGCCTGCGAGAGCTGATCGCCTCGACGGCCCAGGCCAGCGCCGCCGACCGGGCGCGGGTGCGGGTCGCCGTGCACTATTTCGTGCTCCGCCGGGAGAGTCGAGGGCGGCTACTCTCCGTGCGCTCGCTCGCCGCCGCACAGCGACTGGTCAACAAGGCGGCACGGCAACTCGGTCGGCCGGACCTGACGGTCGAGACCCGCGCCGGGCAAGGCGGGTGACCCGGCCCGCCTGCGGTGCCGGCGCAGTCCCGCCTCGCCCGACCGTCGTCGAATCTCCCGGTCGACCTCTTGGTCGACCCGGCTGACCACTCTTCGTGACCTTCGCGTGCCGCCTCCAGGTGCCTCTGATCGTCCTTTGCTCTGCTTCAACCCACGCAATGCGTTCTGAGCTGCACTGCTCTGGCTGCGAGTGCCGATGTCGACCCCGATGATCGCCACGAAGAGTGACTGTTGCGTGGGTTGAAGCAGAGCAAAGGGGGCCAAGGGGGGTTGGGCGAAGCCCCGGCGCCCGAGGATGTCCTGCCGGGTCGATCTCCCTGGTCGCACCGGACAAAGGTGAATATGGGCTTTTTTCGGCAAAACTGTCTATCGCGCCCCGGAGATGTCGTCTGATCGCAGGTAGGCGCCGTGCACGCGGAACGGGCGCCGCTGCCACCTCGACCGGGAGCGCGCGTGCTCGTACTGCTGATCCTGCACTTCGTGGCGGCGCTGGCGGCACCGCTGCTGGTCCGTCGGTGGGGTGCGGACGCCTGCTACCCGCTCGCGCTGGCACCGGCCGCCGCGTTCGGCTGGGCGGTGTACCGCACCCCCGACGTGGTCGACGGCGGTGCGGTGGTCGAGACGTACCCGTGGATCCCGAAGCTCGGTCTCGACCTGGCCTTCCGCACGACCACCCTGTCCTGGGTGATGACGCTGCTGATCGGCGGCGTCGGCGCGTTGGTGCTGGTCTACAGCGCGCGGTACTTCCCGCCGCCGGCCGTCGGTACGGCCCAGTTCGCCGGGGTGATGGTCGGCTTCGCCGGGGCCATGCTCGGCCTGGTCTTCGCCGACGACCTGCTGCTGCTCTACGTCTGCTGGGAACTCACCACGGTCTTCTCGTACCTGCTGATCGGGCACAGCGCCGAGCGGCGTTCCGCCCGCTGGGCCGCCGCCCAGGCGTTGAGTGTGACCACGTTCGGCGGCTTGGCCATGCTGGTCGGGTTCATCATGCTCGGGCACCACGCCGGCACCTACCGCCTGTCGGAACTGTCGCAACACCCGCTGCCCGACGGGGCGTACCTGGTCGTCGCGGTGGTGCTGATCCTGCTCGGGGCGCTGTCCAAGTCGGCCCTGCTGCCGTTCACCTCGTGGCTGCCGGTGGCGATGGCGGCGCCGACGCCGGTCAGCGCGTACCTGCACGCGGCGGCGATGGTGAAGGCCGGCGTCTACCTGCTCGGCCTGCTCGCCCCACTGCTCGCGCAGGTGGGTCCGTGGCGTCCGGTGGTGCTGGTCGCCGGGCTGGCCACGATGGTGATGGGCGGCTGGGCCGCGCTGCGGCAGAACGACCTGAAACTGCTGCTGGCGTACGGCACGCTCAGCCAACTCGGCCTGGTGGCGGTGGCGGTCGGGCTGGGCACCCCGGACGCCGCGTTGGCCGGCGTGGCGATGCTGGTGGCACACGCCCTGTTCAAGGCGGCGCTGTTCCTCGTCGTCGGCATCATCGACCACGGCGCGCACACCCGTGACCTGCGCAAGCTGTCCGGCCTGGGCCGGCGTACCCCGTTCCTGGCGGTGGTGGCCGGACTCGCTGCCGCCTCCATGGCCGGGGTGCCGCCGCTGTTCGGCTTCGTCGCCAAGGAGGCGATCTTCGCCTCCTTCACCGACCGGCCGGTGGCGCTGGCCGTCCTGGTGGTCGGCACCGTCCTCACGGTCGCCTACAGCATCCGGTTCCTCTGGGGCGCGTTCGGCACCCGTCCCGGGCTGGCCCCGACCGAGGTGGACCGGATCCCGGCGGCGATGCTGTGGCCACCGGCCGTGCTCGCCGGGGCGGGGCTCGTCGCCGGGCCGGCGGCCGGCGCGCTCGACCACCTGATCCGCCCGTACGCGCGACTGCTCGGACCGGTCCACGCGCACCTGACGCTCTGGCCCGGCGTCAACCTTGCGCTCGGCCTCTCCGCGCTGACGCTCACCGGGGGCGCGGTGCTGTTCCTGCTGCGCGGTCCACTGTCCCCGGTGCTGGCGCGGCTGCGGTCCCCGGCCACCGGTCAGCAGGGCTACGAGTGGCTCATCCACCGCTTCGACCGGACCGCCGTGGACGTCACCAGCGTCACCCAGCGGGGTTCGCTGCCGCAGTACCTCGGTCTCATCCTGATCGTGCTGTCCGCCGTGCCGGGCGGAGTGCTGCTGGTGATCCGGCCGTGGGAACAGTCCCTGAAGCTGTGGGGCTCGCCCGCGCAACCGGTGGTGCTGCTGGTGATCGCGATGGCGGCGCTGCTCGCCGTCGGGGCCCGCCGCCGGCTCACCGCGATGCTGCTGGTCGGGGTGACCGGCTACGGCACCGCGATGTTCTTCGTGCTGCACGGCGCGCCCGACCTGGCGCTCACCCAGTTCCTGGTGGAGACCGTGACCATCGCGGTCTTCGTCCTGGTGCTGCGTCGCCTGCCGGAGCGCTTCTCGGTGCGCCCGTTGCGTCGCAGCCGCTGGATCCGCCGGTCCATCGGGCTCCTGGTCGGCCTCACCGTGGCCGGGCTCGCGCTGACCGCCACGGCGGCCCGGCACACCCGCACCATCTCCGAGGACTTCCCCCGGCTCGCCGTCGAGCAGGGGTACGGCCGCAACGTGGTCAACGTGACGCTCGTCGACATCCGGGCCTGGGACACGTTGGGCGAGCTGGCCGTGCTGGTGGCCGCGGCGACCGGGGTGGCCAGCCTGGTCTTCCAGCAGTCTCGCACCGGCCCCCGGCCCCGCCGCCTCGACGCCGACCGGGGGGAGAGCCTGGCCGGGCGGCCGGTGTGGCTGCGCGGCGGCGCCACGCTGATCGAACGCAACCGCTCGATCGTGCTGGAGGTGGTCACCCGGCTGATCTTCCACACCGCCGTACTCTTCTCCTTCTATCTGCTGTTCTCCGGCCACAACGCGCCCGGCGGCGGCTTCGCCGGTGGCCTGGTGGCCAGCCTGGCGCTGACCATGCGCTACCTCGCGGGCGGCCGGTACGAGTTGGCCGAGGCCGCGCCGGTCTCCGCCGGCACCGTGCTCGGCGCCGGGCTGGGCCTGGCGGTCGGCGGCGCGGTGACCTCCCTGCTGGCCGGCGGTGCCGTGCTGCAGAGCGCGCGGATCGACCTCTGGCTGCCGGTGATCGGCGACTTCTATCTGATCACCTCGCTCTTCTTCGACGTCGGCGTCTATCTGGTGGTGATCGGGTTGGCGCTGGACGTGCTGCGCAGTCTCGGCGCCGAGGTGGACCGGCACATCGAGGCGGCCGGTGGGCCCGAGGGCGGGCTCGCCGTCGAGCGTCGGGGCGGCACCCGATGAGCGCCGGGGCGAACCTGGTCTCGTTCGTGGCGATCGGAGTGCTGGTCGGCTGCGGGGTGACGCTGCTGCTGGAGCGCAGTCTGAGCCGGATCCTGCTCGGCATCATCCTGATCGGCAACGGCGTCAACCTGCTGATCATCTTCGGTGGCCGGTCCGGGCGGGCTCCGGTCGCCGGGGTCACCGAGCCGGATCGGATGAGCGACGCGCTGCCCCAGGCCATGGTGCTCACCGCCATCGTCATCACCTTCGGGTTCACCGCCTTCCTGCTCGCCATCAGCTACCGGAGCTGGTATCTGACCGGTGACGACGAGGTGCCCGACGACCTGGAGGACCAGCAGATCGTGCGCCGGGCGGCGCGTCGGGAGGTCTCCACCGCGGACCTCGGCGGGGAGCCGCCGGAGGCCGACCCCGAGCAGGTCGACGCGCCCGCGCCGTGGCAGCGCCGCCGCGAGGGGGGCCCGGGATGAGCCGGTACGCGTCGAACCGCCCGCGTCGGGGGCACCGATGACCGCCCTCGTGCCGTTGCCGGTGCTGCTGCCGTTGCTGGGCGCGGCACTGACCCTGCTGCTGGCGAAGTGGCCGGTCCCGCAGCGCATCGTCAGCGTGTTCTGCCTGGCCGCCACGCTGGTGGTGGCGGTACTGCTACTGCTGCACGCCTACCGGCACGGACCGCTGGTGGTGCAGATCGGCGCCTGGCCGGCACCGGTGGGCATCGTGCTGGTCGCCGACCAGTTGGCCGCCCTGATGCTGGTGGTCTCCTCGGCGGTGACCCTGTGCGTGCTGCTCTACTCGATCGGCCAGGGCCAGGCGGAGACCGGCGAGTCCGCGCCGCTGGCCATCTTCCACCCGACCTATCTGGTGCTGACCGCCGGCGTGACGAACGCCTTCCTCGCCGGGGACCTGTTCAACCTCTTCGTCGGGTTCGAGATGCTGCTCGCCGCCAGCTTCGTCCTGATCACGCTCAACGGCACCCGGCTGCGCATCCGCACCGGCTCGACGTACGTGGTGGTCAACGTCCTGGCCTCGATGATCTTCCTGATCTCGGTCGGCCTGGTGTACGCGGCCACCGGCACGCTCAACCTGGCCCACCTGGCGGCCCGCTTCGACGGGCTGCCCGAGGGGGTACGGCTCAGCCTGCAACTGATGCTGCTGCTGGCCTTCGGCATCAAGGCGGCGGTCTTTCCGCTGTCGGCCTGGCTGCCGGACAGCTACCCGACCGCCCCGGCCCCGGTCACCGCCGTCTTCGCGGGCCTGCTCACCAAGGTCGGCGTGTACGCGATCATCCGGACCCAGACCCTGCTCTTCCCCGGCGAGCAGGCCGACCGGGTGCTGATGGTGGTGGCCGGGCTGACGATGCTGGTCGGCATCCTCGGCGCGGTGGCCCAGTCGGACCTGAAGCGACTGTTCTCGTTCACGCTGGTCAGCCACATCGGCTACATGATCTTCGGCGTGGGGCTCAGCACCGTCGCCGGGCTGGTCGGGGCCATCTTCTACGTGGTCCACCACATCACCATCCAGACCACGCTGTTCCTGGTCGCCGGCCTGATCGAACAACGCACCGGCAGCACCGACCTGCGTCGGCTCGGCGGACTGGCCCGGCTGACGCCCCTGCTCGCCGTGCTCTTCTTCGTCTCGGCGATGAACCTCGCCGGTATTCCGCCGTTCTCCGGGTTCCTCGGCAAGCTCGGGCTGCTCCAGGCCGGCGTGGCCGTCGGCGGCGCCCTGCCCTGGACGCTGGTGGCGGTGGGCACGCTGACCAGCCTGCTCACCCTGTACGTGGCCAGTCGGGTGTGGAACCTGGCCTTCTGGCGTACGCCCTGCCAGACCGTCGAGTCGACCGCCCCGCTGCCCGCGCTGACGGTCGGCGCCACCATCGCCCTGGTGGCCCTCGGAGTGTCCCTGACCGTGGTGGCGGGCCCGCTGTTCGACGTCACCACCGGTGCCGCCGTCGACCTGCGCGACCGGACCCCCTACATCCACGCCGTGCTCCCGGACGGCCCGCCGTGACCGGGACCGACTTCGACGGCGGCCCGTCCGACGGACCGGGTCGGGACGTACGCGGCCGGGCGGGCCGGTGGCGGGACCAGGCCATCGCGGTCGGCTGGCTGGTGCTGGTCTGGAACCTGCTCTGGGGCGAGTTCACCTGGGGCAACCTGCTGGGCGGGATTCTGGTCGGCGTGGCGGTGCTGGTGTTCTTCCCGCTCCCGCCGGTGACCTTCGCCGGGCGGCTCCGGCCCCGGGGTCTGCTGGTGTTCGGGGGCCGTTTCGTCGTCGAACTGGTCCGGGCCAGCCTGCACGTCGCCCGGATCGCGGTGCAGCCCGGGTACGTGCCCCGCTCGGCCATCGTGGCGGTCCGGCTACGGGTCCGCACCGACCTCAACCTGGCCCTCACCGCCGAGGCGCTCTCGCTGGTGCCGGGCACGTTGATCGTGGACGTGGAACGGGCCAGCGCGACGCTCTACGTGCACGTGCTGGACGTACGCCGACGCAGCGACCTCGCCGACGCGCGCGAGCAGGTACGCGCCGTGGAACAGCGGATCATCGAGGCGGTGGGGTCGACGGCAGAGGTCCGCCGCCTACGCGCCGACCCGGCCGACAAGGAGTCCCCGTGAACACCGTGCTCATCGTCGTACTCGCCGGTCTGCTGTCGGTGACCGCGCTGCTCGCCCTCGCCCGGCTCTATCGGGGACCGTCGCTGCTGGACCGGGTGATCGCCGCCGACATGCTGCTGGCCACCATGATCGGTGCGGTCGGCGCGGAGGCCGCGATCAACCGGCACGCCACCACGCTGCCGGTGCTGGTGGCGCTCGGCCTGCTCGGCTTCGTCGGTTCGGTGTCGATGGTCCGCTTCGCCGTCCGGGAGAAGCCGTGACGGCCGCCTGCTCGACCGGGTTGTCGGCCGTGAGCTGGCCGACCGGGTTGTCGGCCGCGGCCTGGTTCGACGGGGTGACGTCGGGTGCCGTCGCCGACTGGCTGGACGGGGTGACACCCGGTGCCGTCGCCGACTGGCTGGGCGCGACCAGCCTGATCGCTGGCGCGCTGCTGAGCCTGGCCGCCGCGATCGGGGTGGTGCGCTTCCCGGACGCGCCGACCCGGATGCACGCGGCCACCAAACCGCAGGTGCTCGGCGTCCTGCTCCTGCTGCTGGGGGTGGGACTGCGGCTGCGGACCGTCTCCGACCTGGGGATGATCGCGTTGGTCGGGGTCTTCCAGTTGGCCACCGCGCCGGTCGCCGCGCAGATGATCGGCCGGGCGGCGTACCGCAGCGGACGGCTGGACCGGCAGCTGCTGGAGGCCGACGATCTCGCCGACCGGTGAGCCGGATTTCGGACGTAGCGATCAATCCGGCACCTTGCGTCTTGCCCGCCGGGGCGGCGCCCAGCAACCTCTCGCAATGACGGGCATCGATCAAGTGGCCGTCCTCCGGCCACCCGTGCACCCACGGTCGGCCGGTGCTCGCCCCCGAACCGGGAGGATCCATGAGACCCCGCACCCTCCGTGCCGTCGGGCTCGCCGCGGTCGTCGCCACCGCGACGGTCGCCGCGTCGGCCCTCGCGGGCGCGCCCGTGGCCGTCGCCGCGCCGATCACCGCCGCCGTCGCCGCGCCCGACATCTCCCTGACGAACGTCAAGGGACACCTCAACCAGTTCCAGTCGATCGCGACCGCCAACGGTGGCAACCGGGCACACGGCCGACCCGGCTACCTCGCCTCGGTCAACTACGTCCGGGCTCAGCTCGACGCGGTCGGTTACACCACCGCCGTCCAGTCGTTCACCTACAACGGCGCCACCGGCTACAACCTGATCGCCGACTGGCCCGGCGGTGACCCGAACGCGGTCGTGATGACCGGGGCGCACCTGGACAGCACCACCGCAGGGCCCGGCATCAACGACAACGGCTCGGGCTCGGCGGCGATCCTCGAGGTGGCGCTCGCCGTCGCCCGGACCGGGTTCACGCCCGACCGGCACCTGCGGTTCGCCTGGTGGGGCGCGGAGGAGTTGGGGCTGCGTGGCTCGCAGTACTACGTCAACAACCTGCCCACCGCCGAGCGCAGCCGGATCAAGCAGTACCTGAACTTCGACATGGTCGGCTCACCCAACGCCGGCTACTTCGTCTACGACGGGGACAACTCCGACGGGGTGGGCTCCGGCCCCGGCCCGGCCGGCTCGGCCCAGATCGAGCAGACCATCCAGGCGTACTTCACCTCGATCGGCGTACCGACCCGGGGCACCGACTTCGACGGACGCAGCGACTACGGCCCGTTCATCAGCGTGGGCATCCCGGCCGGCGGCACCTTCACCGGCGCCGAGGGCACCAAGTCCAGCGCCCAGGCGTCACTCTGGGGCGGCACCGCCGGGCAGGCGTTCGACCCCTGCTACCACCGGGCCTGCGACACGCTCACCAACATCAACGACACCGCGCTGGACCGTAACGCCGACGCCATCGCGTACACCGTCTGGACGCTGGCCCAGGTGGCGACCCCACCGCCCGGCACCACGGTCTACAGCGACACCTTCGAGACCGCCACCGGCTGGACCGTCAACCCGGCCGGTACGGACACCGCCACCGCCGGCCGGTGGGAGCGCGCGGACCCCGCCGCCACCAGTAGCTCCGGTGTCGCCACCCAGCTCGGCACCACCGTCAGCGGCAGCTTCGACCTGGTCACCGGCCCGCTCGCGGGCAGCAGCGCCGGAGACCACGACCTCGACGGCGGCGTCAGCACCGTCCAGTCCCCGACGATCACGCTGCCGTCCACCGGCACGCTGACGCTCTCGTTCTCCTGGTACCTGGCCCACCTGAACAACTCCAGCAGCGCCGACTACCTACGGGTACGCGTCATCGGCACCAGCACGGTCACCGCGCTCAGCGCGACCGGCGCGGCCACCAACCGGGCGGCGTCCTGGCAGACCGGCAGCGCGGACATCTCGGCCCTGCGCGGACAGACCGTCCGAATCGTGATCGACGCCGCCGACGCCAGCACCGCCAGCCTGGTCGAGGCCGCCGTCGACGACGTCCGCATCGTGCAGAGCTAACCGCCCGGGTGTAAGGAAGGGCCCCCTGTTAACGCCTCCGGTATAGCAGGGGTCCCCTCCTAACATCCGAACAGCGGAAGCTCGATCCGGCGGACGCCCCGGACGCCCTGGCCCGCCACATCGCCACCCCGGCGCACCGCGCCCACCGCCGCCTGACCGATCGGAAAGAGCGTGGCAGCACAGCTGTTCGACACGCCGTGCGCACAGCAGCTGCACTGCCACGCACGCCGAGCACCGCACGCCGCACGCCACACGCCACACACCGAGCACCGGGCGCTGAGCTCCGCGCGCTGCGTCGGGTGGGGCGGCCCGACGGCGGCGTGCCACACGGTCGGGACAGTGCCTCCACAGCCCGCGAGCGGGGCGTCCCCGCCGGTAGAATGACGGGATGATCGACTCTTCTGCCCAGGAGGGCAGCAGTAGCCAGCCGGGTAAGCCCCGGCATCCACACGACCCGACGACCCCGGGAGCCCTGAGCCTCCCGTGTTGATCACCGTCGGTCTCGTACTGATCATCGTTCTGACCATCGCGACGGGCTACTTCGTTGCGCAGGAGTTCGGCTACGTCGCGGTCGACCGGGGCAAGCTCAAGCAGAGCGCCGACGAGGGCGACCAGGCGTCGGCCCGTGCCCTGGAGGTCACCGGACGGCTGTCGTTCATGCTCTCCGGCGCGCAGCTCGGCATCACCGTCACCACACTGCTGGTCGGCTACCTGGCCGAGCCGTACCTCGGCGCGGGCCTGGCCGAGCTGCTCGGCGTCTCCGGCGTCTCGACTGCGGTCAGTCTGCCGCTGTCGGTGGCGCTGGCCCTGGTCATCGCGACCGTGGTGCAGATGGTGGTCGGCGAGTTGGCCCCCAAGAACCTGGCTATCGCCCGGCCCGAGCCGGTGGCCCGGGCCCTGTCCCGTTCCACCCTGGTCTACCTGGCCGTCGCCGGGCCGGTCATCAAGCTGTTCGACCGGGCCGCGGTACGCCTGCTGCGCCGGGTCGGCATCGAACCGATCGAGGAGCTGCCCAGCGGCGCCACGCCGGAGGACCTGGAGCAGATCATCGCCGAGTCCCGGCAGGGCGGTCACCTCGACGCCGAGATGTCCGAGCTGCTGGACCGGGGGCTCGACTTCCGGCAACTGACCGCCGGTGAGGCCATGGTGCCCCGGGTCGACGTGCACACCGTCCTGGCCCACGAGCCGATCAGCCGGGTGGTCGAGCTGCTCGACACCGGCCGGTCCCGTTTCCCGGTACGCGGCACCGAGGGCGTCGACGACCTGGTCGGCGTGATCGGCATCGCCGACGTGCTCGGGGTGCCGCCGGCGCAACGCGCCACCACTCCGGTCAGTACGGTCGCCGGTCCGCCGCTGCTCGTACCCGAGACGTTGCCGCTGCCCATCGTGCTGGACCGGCTCCGGTCCGGGCACCGGCAGCTCGCCTGCGTGGTCGACGAGTACGGCGGCTTCGCGGGCGTCATCACGTTGGAGGACATCGCCGAGGAGCTGGTCGGCCCGATCCGCGACGAGGACGATCCGCCGGAGCGGGCCCCGGCGCGGCAGGAGGACGGCTCGTGGGTGGTGCCGGCACGCTGGCGCATCGACGAGGTCGCCGACAGCACCGGCATCGCTCTGCCCGAGGGCCCCGAGTACGACACCCTCTCCGGGCTGGTGATGCGGGAGCTGGGCCGGGTACCCGAGGTCGGTGACCGGCTGGAGATCAGCCTGTTGGCCGACGGTGAGCACGGGCCGGGGCCGCGTGCCCTGGTCGAGGTGCTCGCGGTGGACCGGCACGTGGCCGACTCCGTCCGGCTCCAGCTCACCGGCGGCCCCGAGGAGGTGGGCGCGTGAGCACCGGATTCGCGCTGATCACCTCGGTGGTCCTGCTGGCACTCAACGGGTTCTTCGTCGCGGCCGAGTTCGCGCTGGTCGCG
The DNA here is from genome assembly GCF_044460945.1 of Micromonospora sp. NPDC049903. Lineage (NCBI taxonomy): Bacteria > Bacillati > Actinomycetota > Actinomycetes > Micromonosporales > Micromonosporaceae > Micromonospora > Micromonospora sp. NPDC049903. The sequence goes on along the minus strand of NZ_JBITKL010000006.1, from coordinate 159,423 downwards.
AGCAAGCGGTACCGACTGGAGCAGGCGGCGGCCGGCGGCGGCCGGGCGGCGAAGGCCGCCCTCGACGGCGTACGCGAACTGTCGCTCATGCTGGCCGGCGCGCAACTCGGCATCACCCTGTGCACGCTGGGCCTCGGTGCGTTGGCCGAGCCGGCGATCGAACGGCTGGTGGGGCCGCTGCTGCACGCCGTCGGCCTGCCCTACGGCGCCAGCCACGTGATCGCGCTGATCTTCGCGCTCAGCCTGGTCACCTTCCTGCACCTGGTGGTCGGCGAGATGGCGCCGAAGTCCTGGGCGATCACCCACCCGGAGCGGTCCGCGCTGCTGCTGGCCCTACCGTTCCGGGCCTTCGCCCGGGTGGCCCGGCCGGTGCTGTCGGTGCTCAACGCGGTGGCCAACGCGATGCTGCGGCTGTTCAAGGTCAACCCGCAGGACCAGTTGGCCCAGGTGCACGGCCCGGACGAGTTGCGGATGCTGCTGGAGCAGTCGCACGAGCACGGGCTGCTCGGCGCCGCGCAGCACGAGCTGCTGACCAGCATGCTCCAGTTGCAGGCGACCACGGTGGCGCAGGTGATGGAGCCCTTCGACCGGATGGTGACGGTCCGTCGGGAGGACCCGGTGGACCGGATCGAGCAGGTCAGCCGGGACAGCGGCCGGTCCCGGATGGCGGTCCTGGACGCCGCCGGTGACGTCTGCGGCCTGGTGCACGTACGGGAGGCGGTGCGTGCCACCGCCGTCCGGCCGGACGCCCGGGCGGCGGACCTGATGAACGAGGCGATCACCCTGCCCGGCACGGCCACCGTGAACGAGGCGGTGGCCGTGATGCGGGCCCGCCGCTCGCAGCTCGCGCTGGTGCGCAACGGCGGGGGTCCGGCCCGGCCGGTCGGCTTCGTCGCCCTGGAGGACCTGCTGGAGGAGGTCATCGGGGAGTTCGACGACGAGACCGATCCGATCCCACGTGCGGTGCGCCGCCTGAGGTAGGAGCGACACGGATGCGGCTGACGGGGGTGTCACCGGAGTCGGGCGGTACGGGCCTGACGGTGCAGACCGCGCTGGCCAATCCGAGCACCCGCCCCGGCCTACGCCTGCCGGGGCGGGTGAACCTGATCGCCGGTGCGGTCGACGTGCCGGTCCTGCACGTCCGGCTCGGCCTGGTCAGCTCGGTCGAGCCGGACGACCCGGAGGCCCCTCGACGGCTGGTGCAGTTCCACCAGGCACAGGTGGCAGACGCGCTGGTGCTGCGGGCGGGCCGGGCGCGGTCGATCCCGTTCGAGTTCCCGCTGCCGTGGGAGACGCCGGTGACCACGTACGGCGGGGTGCCGCTGCTCAGCCTGCGGATGGGGTTGCGTACCGAGGTGGCGCTCGACCCGGCGCTGGACCAGGGCGCGATGGTGCCGGTCTTCGTCCACCCGCTGCCCACCCAGCAGCACGTCCTGGCCGCGCTGGACACGCTGGGATTCAGCGTGCGCCAGTCGGGGCTGGTCGACGGGCGGCTGCCCGGGGTGGAGCAGACCCTGCCGTTGCACCAGCGGTGGGGTTTCTGGGTCGGGCCGCTCTACGCCGGGCCGATCACCGAGTTGGAGGTGATCTTCGTGGCCAACTCCGCCGGCCTCGAGGTGATCCTCTGGTGCGACCGTCGGCTGGCGCTGGCCGGGATCACCCACACCAGCATCAGCCGGTTCCGCATCTGGCACGCCGACGCCGATCAGCGCGACTGGATCTCCGTCGTGGACGGTTGGCTGCGTCAGACGATCAACCGGCACGCGGCAGCGGCCGCACAGGCCGACTGGTCGGCCACCATCACCGAGTCCGCCCACGTCAGTCGCCCGCCCGACCGGCCGATCGCCCCCGGTTTCGGCCTGGGCGGCACGGCCGGCGGCGCGGGTGTCGGTGGAGGCGGCGGCGACGGCACCTGACGCTCGCACACGCTCCTGGGTTGCGGCGCCCTGCGCCCGACGGTGTTAGGAGGGGTCCCCTGCTATACCTCAGGCGTTAGCAGGGGACCCCTCCTTTCACAAAAACCCGCACCCCGCACAAGCCGCACCCTGCATCCGCGTCACTCAGCCCTGCGCGAGCTTGAAGCCGAAGCCGAGGAACAGCGCGCCCACAGCGGTGGTCGCCCCGGCCGACAGGCGGCGACGCCTGCGGAACTGGGTGGCCAGGAACGTGCCCGCGAAGATCAGCGCGGTCAGGTACAGCAGGCTGGTCACCTGCGCGATCAGACCGAGCAGCAGGAAGGACAGCGCCGGCCAGGCATACGTGGGGTCGACGAACTGGATGAAGAACGAGACGAAGAAGAGGATCGCCTTCGGGTTGAGCAGGCTGATCATCATGGCCTTGCGGAACGGGCTGCGCATCTCCGCCGGCTTCGCGGCGTCGATCAACCGCGGCGTGTCCGGGTCGTTGCGGTCCCGCCAGCGCCGCCAGGCGCCGCGCAGCATGGTCACCCCGACATAGGCCAGGTACGCGGCACCCGCGTACTTGATCACGAGGAAGACCGGCGGGTACGCCTTGAGCAGCGACGCCACCCCGGCGGCGGAGAGGACCATGAGCACCGCGTCGCCGACCAGCACCCCGCCCGCGGCCCGGTACCCGACGCCCACCCCGCGTCGGGCAGCGGTGGAGAGGACGAAGAGCGAGTTCGGTCCGGGCAGCAGGATGATGGCGACGGTGCCCAGCACGTACGTCCAGATGTCGGTGATCCCCAGCACGCTCGACATCATCCGGCCGCGCCGGCGCCCGAGAGAAGCCTTTCCCGAAGCCTGACCTGTGCGTTCGGCCACTCGTCGGCGGTCATCGAGTACTGCACGGTGTCCCGCCACGAGCCGTCCGGCCGCTGCCGGTGCTTGCGCAGCACGCCTTCCCGGGCGGCGCCGAGCCGCTCGATGGCCCGCTGCGAGCGCTCGTTGCGGATATCGGTGTGCCAGACCACCCGGATCGCGCCGAGGTCGTCGAAGGCGCGGCCGAGCAGCAGCAGTTTCGCCTCGGTGTTGATCCCGGTACGCCACCAGGGCCGCCCGAGGTACGTGTAGCCGATGGCCAGCGACCGCCGGTCGTCGTCGATCTCGTAGTACGAGGTGGAGCCGACGACGGCCCCGGTCACCGCACACCGTTGCGCCCAGGCGACCCGCTCGCCACGGTGCTGGGCGGCCAGCGCCGTCGCGATCTCGTCGCGCAGCGCCTCCGGGTCGGCCGGCTGGGGAACGCCCAGGTGCCGCCAGACCTCCGGGTCGACGGTGGCCGCGTACAGCTCGTCGGTGTGCGACACGTCCAGCGGTTCCAGCCGGACGTGCGCGCCGCGCAGCTCGGCCGGTTCGTGCCAGGGCGTGCCAGCCGGCCGCAGGTACGCCGGCACCGGCGCGGTGACTCCGGCGTCGGGTTGCGGCGGCCCGGCGGTCAGCCGCAGCGGCACCACCCCGGCCCAGTAGGGCAGCGCCAGGTCGTCGGGTTCGTCGCGGACGCCGCCGGTGCGGGTGCGGACGGAGACCTCGCGTAGCGGCAGGGCCAGCAGGGCGGTCTCGGCCAGCTCCCGCCGGCTCGGCGGGCGGCTCTGCGCGGCGCGGCCGGTGCCGATCTTCTCCATCAGGGCGGTGAAGACCTCGGCCCGCAGGTCGGTGTCGGTGACCAGGTGGGCGGTGCCGTGCGCGATCACCGAGCGGTAGTTGGCGCTGTGGTGGAACTGCGACCGGGCGTAGACCAGGCCGTCCAGCAGGGTGACCGCCACGCACACCGGCAGGCCGTCGCCACGGGCGGCGAGCAGCGGACGGCTGCCGGTGGAGCCGTGCAGATAGAGGGTGTCGCCGACGCGGACGTGCAGGGTGGGCAGGACGCGGGGCTCACCGTCCACGGTGAAGGCGAGCGCGCAGTGGTACGCCTCGTCGAGCACCGCGTGCGCGGCGTCGCGGTCGTAGCTCATCCGCTCCCGGGAGCGACTGGCGGTGGTGCGGGGGGTCGGCGAGTACATGCTCCCACCTTTGTTCTAGTACAATCTCTTGTTTGTGTCAGCACGATATCAGGTGACCGGTGCGACGGCCGCCGAGATCTCGGCCAGCATCGAATCGGGCATCCGCCATGCCGCCCTCGTCCCCGGCGATCCGCTACCGCCGGTCCGCACGCTCGCCGCAGACCTGGCGGTCAGCCCGGCCACCGTCTCCCGCGCCTACGCCGACCTGCGCCGACGCGGCCTGGTCGCCACCGCCGGCCGACACGGCACCCGGGTACGCCCCCGCCCGCCGGTGGCCGCCCGCCGCGCCGCGCTGCGTCCACCTCCCGCCCCCGGGCTACGCGACCTGTCCGCCGGGCAGCCCGACACCCGACTGCTGCCCCCGCTCGGTCCGCACCTGGCCCGGCTGGCCGAATCCGCCGGCACGCCGGTCGGCTACCCCGACGTCGGCGTGCTGCCGGAGGTCGCCGAGGCGGCCCGGGCGCGACTCGTCGCCGACGGGGTCCCCCCGGCCGAGGTGACCCTCACCGGCGGCGCGCTGGACGGCATCGAGCGCCTGCTCGGCGCGCACCTGCGCCCCGGAGACGCGGTGGCCGTGGAGGACCCGGGCTGGGCCAGCCTGCTGGATCTGATCGCCGCGCTCGGGATGCGGCCGATCGGCGTACCGGTCGACGACGACGGGCCGATGGTCGCCGGGGTGGCCGCCGCGCTCGCCGCCGGAGCGCGGGCGCTGGTGGTGACCAGCCGGGCGCAGAACCCCACCGGCGCGGCCGTCTCCGCCGACCGGGCCGCCGCGCTGCGCGCCCTGCTCGCCGAGTACGCCGACCTGCTGCTGATTGAGGACGACCACGCCGCCGAACTGGCCCGGGTGCCGCTGCACCCGCTGGCCGGCGCGACCGGCAGTTGGGCCTTCCTCCGCTCGGTGAGCAAACCGTTCGGTCCCGACCTGCGGCTGGCCGTGCTGGCCGGGGACGAGACCACGGTGGCCCGGGTGGCCGGGCGGGCCCGGGTCGGTGCCGGCTGGGTCTCCACCGTGCTGCAACGGCTGGTGCTTGCGCTCTGGCAGGACCCGGCGGTGGCCGCCTCCGTCGCGCGGGCCGCCGACAGCTACGAACGGCGGCGCGACGGGCTGATCGCCGCCCTCGCCGCCCGGGGCCTGCCCGCCCACGGACGTAGCGGCATCAACGTGTGGCTGCCGGTGGCCGACGAGACCCTCGCCGCGACCCTGCTGCGGGACGCCGGCTGGCTGGCCGCCCCGGGCGCGCTCTACCGCATCGCCGGCCCGCCCGCGCTGCGGATCACTGTCAGCCCGCTGGACGAGGAGGACCTGCCGGCACTGGCCGACGCGCTGGCCCGCGCCGCCCGCCCCGCCCCACCCGCCGGTTTCAGCGCCTGACCGATCTGCCCGGGACCTGCCCGTACGGTCGAACCGCCGGCCTCGTTCGCGTGGCCCGCGCCACACCGGGTAGAACAGTCGACATGTCCGACACCGACACCGCGCCCGGCGCTCAACGGTTCATCCCGCCGCAGGCCGACACGCTCGACGACCTGCGCGCCGCCGCGGCCGGCTGCCGGGGCTGCGAGCTGTACCGGGACGCCTCGCAGACCGTCTTCGGTCGGGGCGACGCCCACGCCCGGGTGGTCTTCGTCGGCGAGCAGCCCGGCGACCTGGAGGATCAGAAGGGCCTGCCGTTCGTCGGTCCGGCGGGCCGACTGCTCCGCAAGGCGGTCGACGACGCGGGTCTGGACCCTCGACAGATCTATCTCACGAACGCGGTCAAACACTTCCGCTTCGAGCTGCGCGGCAAGCGGCGCATCCACCAGACGCCGGACCGGGTGCACATCACCGCCTGTCGGCCCTGGCTGGTCGCCGAGTTCGCCCGGCTGCACCCGGAGATCGTGGTGGTGCTCGGGGCGACCGCCGCGAAGGCGCTGCTCGGCCCGACGTTCCGGGTCACCCGCCAACGTGGCGAACTGCTGCCCTGGCCGGCCGCCGCCCAGCACCCCGAGGACTTCCAGCGGGTCCCGGTGGACAGCGTCGGGCACACCGCCGACGCTCCCGCCGCCCGGCTGCTGGCCACCATCCACCCGTCGGCGGTGCTGCGCGCCGACAACCAGGACGTCGCCTACGACGGCCTCGTCGCCGACCTCACCGTGGCCGCTCGCGCACTCACCCGTTGACCGTCCGGCGGTGCCACACTTGCCGCCATGCGTCAGCATCTCTACGAACGCGACCACGACGAGTTCCGTGAGCTGTGCCGGGCCTTCCTGGCCCGGGAGGCGGTGCCGCACCACGACCGGTGGGAGGCGGACGGGATCGTCGACCGGGAGGTCTGGCGCAAGGCCGGAGCGGCCGGGCTGCTGGGCACCGACGTGGACGAGGCGTACGGCGGTGGCGGCCAACGCGACTTCCGGTACAACGCGGTCCTGGTCGAGGAGATCGTCGCCGCCGGGTGTTCCGGGCTCGGCTTCGGCCTGCACAACGACGTGGTGGCGCCGTACCTCAGCGAGTTGACCAGCGACGAGCAGCGGCAGCGCTGGCTGCCCCGGTTCTGCTCCGGCGACCTGGTCACCGCCATCGCGATGAGCGAGCCGGGCGCCGGCTCCGACCTGGCCGGCGTCCGCACCACGGCGGTACGCGACGGCGACTCGTACGTGCTCGACGGGCAGAAGACGTTCATCACCAACGGCGAACTGGCCGACCTGGTGATCGTGGTGGCCCGAACGGCCGACGAGGGCGCGCACGGGCTGAGCCTGCTCGCTGTGGAGGCCGGTACCCCCGGCTTCTCCCGAGGCCGCCGGCTGGCCAAGGTCGGTCTCAAGGCCAACGACACCGCCGAGCTGTTCTTCGACGCCTGTCGGGTGCCGGTGGCGAACCTGATCGGCAGCGAGAACCAGGGCTTCTACCACCTGATGGCCAACCTGCCCCGGGAACGGCTGAGCATCGCGGTCGCCGCCGTCGCCGCCGCCGAACGGCTGCTCGCGATCACGCTCGACCACGCCCGCACCCGGGAGGCGTTCGGCCGTCCGATCGGGCGGTTCCAGCACAACCGGTTCGTCCTGGCGGAGATGGACACCGAGGTCACCATCGCGCGGACCTTCGTCAACCACTGCGTCGCCGAGTTCGGTGCCGGCCGACTGACGGTGGCCGACGCGGCGAAGGCCAAGTGGTGGACCACCGAGTTGCAGAACCGGGTCGCCGACCGGTGCGTGCAACTGCACGGCGGCTACGGCTTCATGCTGGAGTACCCGGTGGCCCGGGCCTGGCTGGACAGCCGGGTGCAGACCATCTACGGCGGCACCACCGAGATCATGAAGGAGATCATCGGGCGTGAGCTGGGGCTGTGACGACGCCCGGGCGATCGCCGTCGTAGGGTGCGTCAGGATCGGCACCCCTCACCGAGGAGCGGTTCGTTGGCCACCGACCTGAGCACACCGGCGACGGCACCCGTCGACGTCGCGTCGCTCCAGCGGCGCACCCTGCGCCTGCTCTGCAGCACCCAGGTGCTCGGCGGGATCGGGGTGACCATCGGCTTCGCCGTCGGGGCGCTGCTCGTCGCCGAGATCGCCGGCACCGCCGCGGCCGGTCTGGCGCAGAGCGCCGCCGTGGTCGGCGGTGCGCTGCTGGCCGTACCGATCACCCGGATCATCACCGGGCACGGCCGTCGGCCGGGCCTGGCCGTCGCGTACGGCGTCGGCGCGCTGGGCGGGACGCTGATCGTGGTGGCCGCGGCGACCCGGTGGATCCCGCTGCTCTTCCTCGGCATGCTGCTGTTCGGCGGTGGGTCCGCGGCCAACCTCCAGGCCCGTTACGCCGCCGTCGACCTGGCCGCGCCGGCTCGCCGCGCCCGGCACCTGTCCCTGGTCGTCTGGGCCACTACCGTCGGCGCGGTGGCCGCCCCGAACTTCGCCGCGCTGGCCGACCGCGTCACCGGTGGCTGGGGGCTGCCCGCGCTGTCCGGCCCGTTCGCGTTCAGCGCCGTCGCGTTCGTGCTCGCCGCCGGCGTACTCCTGGTGCGGTTGCGGCCCGACCCGCTGCTGACCGCGCGCCGTCTCGCGGCGGCCGTCCCCGACGGTCCCGGCGAGGTCGGTCCCGAGGCGGCCGGTGCGCGGTCCACCCCCGCGCCGCCGCCCGGTGACCCGGTGACGGCCGAGCCCGTGCCCGTGCCGGCGCCGTCGGCCCGGCGCGGCGCGGGGATGCGCGCCGCCTGGTCGGTGGTACGCGCCCGCCCGGCCGCCCGACTCGGCGTGACCGCCGTGGCGGTCGGCCACCTGGTGATGGTGGCCGTGATGGCGATGACCCCGGTGCACCTGCGCGAGTTCCACCCGGTGGACGAGGTGCTGCCGGTGGTGGGGCTGGTGCTGAGCCTGCACATCGCCGGCATGTACGCGCTCGCGCCGGTGGTCGGCTGGCTCGCCGACCGGCTCGGCCGCCGCGCGGTGATCCTCGGCGGGGTCGGCACGCTGCTGGCCGCCTGCGCGGTCGCCGGCACCGCCGGGCATCACACCGCCCGGCTGGTCGTCGGGCTGGTGCTGCTCGGGCTCGGCTGGTCGGCGACCATGGTGGCCGGTTCCACGCTGCTGTCGGAGTCCGTGCCGGACGCGGTACGCCCCAGCACCCAGGGCCTGTCCGACCTGCTCATGGGGCTGGCCGGTGCGCTGGCCGGCGCGGTCAGCGGGTTTGTCGTGCAGGTGTCGGGATATCCCGTGCTGACCCTGCTGGCGGCGGTCGCGGTGGCCCCCCTGCTGGCGCTAGCGTTGCGTCCGGTGCCGGTGGGCGCACCGGACGAGGAGGACTGATCGACGTGCGGCTGACCGACTTCTGGACGCGGCTGGAGGAGGCGTTCGGCCCCGGGTACGCGGCCAGCATCGCCCGTGACCAGGTGCTGGCGCAGCTCGATGGGCGGACCATCGAGCAGGCGCTCGCGGCCGGAGCCCAGACGCACGTGGTGTGGCGTGCGGTGGTCGCCGCCTATCCCGACCGGGTGCCCGCCCGGCTACGCTGAGCAGCCGATTCGTTACTTCCGCGTGTCCCTTGCCGACTCGTACACCTGTTCGGCTATTGTCCACAGCGGGGTGCTCGTCCACAGATCACGGCCCGTCGGCTGGTTTTCTGTCGGACCCAGCGCCTAGCGTGTCCCGCGTGACGCGAAGCTCAGGAAAGACGCCGGCGAAGGCAGGGGTGGCAACGATGGCGGCAGGGCCGGACCGGGAGAAGGCACTCGACCTTGCTCTCGCTCAGATCGATAAACAGTTCGGCAAGGGCTCGGTGATGCGGCTGGGGGAGCGGCCGGTCATCCAGACCGCGGTGATCCCCACCAGCTCCATCGCCCTCGACGTCGCGCTCGGTGTCGGCGGCCTGCCCCGAGGCCGAGTCGTCGAGATCTACGGCCCGGAGAGCAGCGGTAAGACCACGGTCGCCCTGCACGCGGTGGCCAACGCCCAGCGGGCCGGCGGCATCGCCGCGTTCATCGACGCCGAGCACGCGCTCGACCCGGAGTACGCCAAGGCCCTCGGCGTCGACACCGACGCCCTGCTGGTCTCCCAGCCGGACACCGGCGAGCAGGCGCTGGAGATCGCGGACATGCTGGTCCGCTCCGGCGCCATCGACATCATCGTGATCGACTCGGTCGCCGCGCTGGTGCCGCGCGCCGAGATCGAGGGCGAGATGGGCGACAGCCACGTGGGTCTGCAGGCCCGGTTGATGAGCCAGGCGCTACGGAAGATCACCGGTGTGCTCAACAACACCGGCACCACCGCGATCTTCATCAACCAGCTCCGCGAGAAGATCGGCGTCATGTTCGGGTGCATGTCGTACTCGACCCGGGTCACCCTGGCCGACGGCACTCAGGAGAAGATCGGCAAGATCGTCAACCAGCGGATGGACGTCGAGGTCCTCTCCTACGACCCGGAGACCGACCGGGTCGAGCCGAAGCGGATCGTCAACTGGTTCAACAACGGTCCGGCCGAGCAGTTCCTCCAGTTCACCGTCGCCAAGTCCGGCGGCAACGGCCGGGCGCAGTTCGCCGCCACCGCCAACCACCTGATCCGGACCCCCGGTGGCTGGCGCGAGGCGGGCGAGGTGATCGCCGGTGACCGGGTGATGCTGGCCGAGGCGCGGCGCCTCAGTGAGCAGCAGTGGCAGGTGGTGCTCGGTTCGCTGATGGGCGACGGTGCCCTCTCACCGAACCGCCGGGACCGCTCCGGTGTCCGTTTCCGCCTCGGTCACGGTGCGCAGCAGGTCGACTACCTCGACTGGAAGGTCTCGCTGCTCGGCAACATCGGGCACTCCCGGCACACCGACTCCCGAGGCGCGGCTTTCGTCGACTTCACTCCGCTGCCGGAGCTGGACGAGCTGCGTCGGGCCGTCTACCTGGGTGACGGCAAGAAGTACCTGAGCTGGGACTACCTCAAGGCGCTGACCCCGCTCGCCCTCGCGGTGTGGTACATGGACGACGGCTGCTTCACGGTCCGGTCCAAGGGCGTGCAGGAGCGCACGGCCGGCGGTTCCGGCCGGATCGAGATCTGTGTCGAGGCGATGGCGGAGGGCAGCCGCGATCGGCTGGTCGAGCACCTGCGTGACGCGTACGGCATGGACGTGAAGCTGGTCTCCCGTGGGGCGCGGCAGACGGCGTCGATCATCTTCACCACCGAGTCGTCGGCGAGGTTCCAGGAGTTGGTCGCTCCGTACGTGCCGGTGGCGATGGAGTCGAAGCTGCTGCCGCGGTTCCGTGGCCGGTACGCCGTCGAGCCGCAGTTCGTTCCGGCAGAGCTCACGCCGGTCCCCGCGCGGGTCATCGACGTGCGGGTCAAGCCGAAGACCCGCTCCATGAACCGGTTCGACATCGAGGTGGAGGGCAACCACAACTACTTCGTCGACGGGGTCATGGTGCACAACAGTCCCGAGACGACGACGGGTGGTCGGGCGCTGAAGTTCTACGCCTCGGTCCGGCTCGACGTGCGCCGCATCGAGAGCCTCAAGGACGGCACCGACGTGGTCGGTAACCGCACCCGGGTCAAGGTCGTGAAGAACAAGGTGGCCGCGCCGTTCAAGCAGGCCGAGTTCGACATCATGTACGGCAAGGGCATCTCCCGCGAGGGGTCGCTGATCGACGTCGGCGTCGAGCAGGCGATCATCCGCAAGTCCGGCGCCTGGTACACGTACGACGGTGACCAGCTCGGCCAGGGCAAGGAGAAGGCCCGCGAGTTCCTCCGGGAGAACCCGGACGTGGCTGCCGAGATCGAGAAGAAGATCCTGGAGAAGCTCGGCGTCGGAGCCGGCGCGGGCGATGCCGCCGGTGGCCCGGAGCTGCCGCCGGTCGACTTCTGATCTGACTCATGGCAGGACGACGCGCGCGTACGGGGCGAGGCTGGGATGCCAGTCCGCCTCGTACGGCCGACGGCACTCCACGTCCACGCCGGGGTCGCCGCGCCGCCGGTGACGAGTCCGGCCCGACCTCCGGTCCGCTCGACGAAGAGACGGGCTCCGGCACGCCGTCGGGCGACGCAACGGCGGGTGGCCGAGGAACGACCCCACCCCGCGACGAGTCCGAGGTGGCTCGGGAGATCTGCCTGCGGCAGCTCGCGGTGCGTCCGCGCACTCGCGCCGAGCTGGCCACCGCGCTCGCCCGACGGGGCATCTCCGAGGAGACCGCCGTCGGAGTCCTCGACCGGTACGACGAGGTCGGCATCATCGACGACGCCGCGTTCGCCCGGGCCTGGGTGAGCAGCCGGCACGCCGGCCGTGGGTTGGCCCGCCGGGCGCTCGCCAACGAGCTGCGCCGACGCGGCGTGGACGGCGACACCGCCAGCGAGGCGCTGGACGAGTTGGACGAGACCACCGAGGCGGAGACCGCGCGGGCCCTGGTCGAGCGGAAGCTGCGCACGGCCCGAGGCGAGCCGGACGCGGTGTTCCGACGGCTGGTCGGCATGTTGGCCCGCAAGGGCTATCCACCGGGCGTGGCGATCCGCGCGGTGAAGGACGCTCTGGCGGCGCAGAGCGCCGAGGCGGCCGAGTTCGCCGAGCGGCTCGACGCGGACGCCCTGATCGACGCCGAGGGGGACACGGCGGGCGGTCCGGGCGACTGACCGCAGGTTCGGCCGATCATCGGCGGCGTTTGTCCGCTGAAGTCCGACTCTTCGGTGGCTCAGGGTGACTGTGCAACTTCTCTCCGTCCGGGTGGTTTGATCATGACTTCTTGACCGGAGGGCGTTGGAGTCCTAGCCTCGCCATAAAGGCTCACATTGCCCGACCGGCGCAGGCTAAGCGCACAACATAGATCTCGTAACAGAACAGCATCACTTTGGCCGGTTTCACCGGCTGCATACGTCGACCGCGGACAGGCCGGTCCGGGGCGACGCGACAACTGCACCCGGCCCGCCGACGGTCCCAGCGACCGTCGGCGGAGGAAGCCATCCCACGGCCATGCGCTCCGGTCGGGCGTCCAGAGCCGTAGGAGCGTGCCCACCGGCATGCTGCTGCGGCGCGACGTTCAGGGGAGGCGCGCCATGTCGAGGCGGTACGGGTCCATCGGGTGGCCGGCATGAGCGGGGGAACGGGCGCACCCGCCGAGGCGGGTGCGGGGGCCATCGACGACGGTGAGCAGAGTTCAGGGTCGTCAGGGGAGCAGCCGACGCGCCGCATCGCGGCGAGCGGTGACGCAGCCTGGAGGGCTGCCGGATGAGGGGCCTGGACGTGGTGCTCCTGGTCGCCGTCCTGCTGCTGACCGTGGTGGTGCTCGGCGCGGCCTTCCTCGGGCTGCGGGTGCTGCGCGGCATGCAGTCACGTCCGGCGCCGGAGGATCCCGCGTACATCGCGGAGAAGGACCGTCGGGAGCAGTCGCTGGCGGCGTTGCGGACCGCCGCCGACGAGGTGAACAGCACCATCGACGTGGCCAAGTCGGCGGCGTCGGCGGCGCGCGCCGAGGCGGCGGGGGCCAAGGCGGAGGCGAAGTCGGCCCGGGCGGAGGCCCGCCGGGTGCTCGACGACGCCCGGGCCGAGGCGGACGCCGTGTTGGAGCGGGCGCACAAGCAGGCCGAGGCGGACGCCGAGCAGTTGCGCACGGCGGCCCGGCGCAGCGGTGAGCGGGAGGTGGCGGTGCTCGCCGCGACCACCCGGGAGCAGGCCGCCGAGGTCGAGCGGCGGGCCACCCGGATGGACGAGCGGGAGCGGCTGCACACCGAGGAGGTGGAACGGCTCGCCGAGCGGGAGCGTCAGCTCACCGCCGCGAATGCGGCGTTGGCGACCCGGGAGGCGGCGCTGGCGGTCCGGGAGACGGAGCTGACCGAGGCGGAGAACCAGCGGCGCCGGGAGTTGGAGCGGGTGGCCGGCCTGACCGCCGACGCGGCCCGCACCGAGTTGGTCGAGGCGATCGAGACCCAGGCCAAGCGGGAGGCCGCGCTGCTGGTGCGGGACATCGAGTCCGACGCCCGGTCGACGGCCGAGCAGCGGGCCCGGCACATCGTGGTCGACGCGATCCAACGGGTGGCCAGCGAACAGACCGCGGAGAGCGTGGTCAGCGTGCTGCACCTGCCGGGCGACGAGATGAAGGGTCGGATCATCGGTCGGGAGGGCCGTAACATCCGGGCCTTCGAGTCGGTCACCGGCGTCAACCTGATCATCGACGACACCCCCGAGGCGGTGCTGCTGTCCTGCTTCGACCCGGTACGCCGGGAGGTGGGCCGGCTGACGCTGGAGAAGCTGGTGCTCGACGGCCGGATCCACCCGCACCGGATCGAGGAGGTGCACGACCTGGCCCGCCAGGAGGTGGACCAGCTCTGCCGGCGGGCCGCCGAGGACGCCCTGGTCGAGGTCGGGATCACCGAGATCCACGACGAGCTGGTCACGCTGCTGGGACGGCTGCGCTACCGCACCTCGTACGGGCAGAACGTGCTCAAGCACCTGGTGGAGACCGCGCACATCGCCGGGGTGATGGCCGCCGAGCTGCGTCTGGACGTGCCGCTGATCAAGCGGTCGGCCTTCCTGCACGACATCGGCAAGGCGCTCACCCACGAGGTGGAGGGCAGCCACGCCATCATCGGCGCCGACGTGGCCCGCAAGTACGGCGAGAGCGAGGACGTGGTGCACGCCATCGAGGCGCACCACAACGAGGTGCCGCCGCAGACCGTCGAGGCGGTGCTCACCCAGGCCTCCGACGCCTGTTCCGGGGGACGGCCGGGGGCCCGGAGGGAGAGCCTGGAGGCGTACGTGAAGCGGCTGGAGCGGATCGAGGAGATCGCGGCCGGCAAGCACGGCGTGGAGAAGGTCTTCGCGATGCAGGCGGGCCGCGAGATCCGGGTGATGGTCAAGCCCGACGACGTGGACGACATCGGCGCGGCGGTGCTGGCCCGTGACGTGGCCAAGCAGGTCGAGGAGGAGTTGACCTACCCGGGGCAGATCCGGGTGACGGTGGTACGCGAGTCCCGGGTCACCGAGATCGCCCGCTGACGCCGATGGCCGGTCGGTGGCTTCTCGCCTCCGACCGGCCATCCGGTTGGGGTGGTGCTTGCTGACCGGGGTCAGGTGGCCGTGCCGGCGACCGATACGTCCTGGCCGAGGCCCGGCTCGGCTCGGGCCGGGGTCGCTTCATCCTTCGGCGTGTTCTTGATCGCCCGACGGCCCTGGGCGAGACGCCGCTGGGCGTACTCGGCGAGCTTCGACAGCAGGTAGTTGACGGCGATGTAGATGACGCCGACGACGAAGTACACCTGGATCGGGTTGTCCAGCACCTGGATGATGAAGCTGCTCTTCCGGAGCACCTCCTCGTAGCTGATGATGAAGCCCAGCGAGGTGTCCTTGAAGACCACGACGAGCTGGCTGATCAGCGCCGGGAGCATGATCCGGAACGCCTGCGGCAGCAGGATCATCCGGGTCGCCTGGAACGAGGTCAGACCGATCGCGTCGGCCGCCTCGCGCTGGCCGCCGGGCAGTCCCTCCATGCCGGAGCGGAGGATCTCACCGATGACCACACCGTTGTAGATGGTCAGGCCGATCACCAGGTACCACAGGATGCTGCCCAGGTCCACGCCGAGCACCGGCAGGCCGCTGGCGCAGAAGAAGATCGTGATGACGACCGGCAGTCCCCGGAACACCTCGACGAAGAACTTGGTCACGCCGTTGAGCACCCAGCTCAGCCCGCGTACGGCCAGGGCCACCGGCGGCGCCAGGGTGGTGAAGCGGCGGCGCATCAGCGCCTTGAGCTGCACCCGCAGGATGGCGAGCAGGGTGCCGAAGACCAGCGAGCTGACGATGGCGAGCGCGGCGGCGATCAGGGTCGCCCGGAAGCCCTGGCCGAGCTGGGTCCACACCTGACCGAAGACCTCGTTGCTCGGGTCGATCAGCGGTCCCCACTTCTCCATCGCGAACTGCTCGCGCTCGTCGAGCGGCCGGTAGACGAGGAAGTAGGCACCGGCGACGGCCGCGACGGCGGCGAGCACGCTGGAGATGATGGTGACCCGGCGGGCGCGGGGACCCGGAGCGTCGTAGAGGACGGACATCGTCTGGTTGCTCATCGGGCCACCGCCTGCCGGCGCTCGATCCGGTCCAGCATCAGGCCGAGGGGGACCGTGAGGATCAGGTAGCCCAGGCTGATGCCGATGAAGACGGGGATGATCGGCAGGCCGCCCACGCTCGTGAGCGCCTGGCCGCTGGCGGAGAGGTCTCCGGCGACGCCGAAGAAGCCGGCCAGCGCCGAATTCTTGATCATGGCGATCAGCACGCTGCCGAGCGGCACGATCGCTCCTTTCCATGCCTGGGGCAGGACGACGAAGCGCAGGTTCTGCGTGAAGGTCAGTCCGATGGCCCGAGCCGCCTCGGCCTGGCCGCTCGACACACCGTTGACACCGCTGCGGACCGCCTCGGCCACGAAGGCGGCCGTGTAGACGCTCAGCGCGATGAACGCGAACCGGAAGTACGGGAGGTCGGTGCCCATGCGCTGGAAGATCGAGTCCAGCCCCGGGATCCGGAGGAAGTCGGCGTTGGACCCGAGTGCCGGGAGACCGAACGCGGCGAAGAACATGACGATCGTGAGTGGACAGTTGCGCAGCACCGTGACATACGTTCCGCCGAGCCACCGCAGTGGAGGCACCGGCGAGATCCGCATGACGGCCACGAGGACGCCGAGGATCAACGCCCCCGTGGCCGAAAGGATGCAGAGCTGAAGAGTGACAAAGAATCCACTGCGAAAGACGTCGAAGTTGTCGACGAGGACGTTCACGAAATCACCCTTCAGCTAAGGGATCAGTAGCGGTTGACGGTCGGGATCTTCGGGTCGGCCGAGTCGACCTTGCCCGCGGTGTTCTTCCAGGCCTCCAGGTAACGGCCGTCGGTGAAGGACGCCTCGAGGGTGTCGTTCAGGAAGGTGCGGAAGTCGTTGTCGCCCTTCTTGAGGCCGATGCCGTACGGCTCCTCGGTGAAGGTCTCACCGGCGAGCTTGAACTGGCCCTCGTTCTGCGACATGTAGCCGGTCAGGATCACGTTGTCCGTGGTGATCGCGTCCACCTGGCCGCCCTTGAGGGCGTCGAGGCACTTGGTGTACACGTCGAAGACGACGAGCTGCTCGGCGACGTTGCTCAGGTACGGCTCGATGTTCTTGGCCGGGGTCGAACCCTGCACCGAGCAGACCTTCTTGGTGGTGGTCTTGAACGAGTCGGGGCCGGTGATCTCGCTCTCGTCGGCCCGGACCAGGATCGTCTGGCCGGCGATGTAGTACGGCCCGGCGAAGTCGATCCGCTCCTTGCGGGTGTCGTTGATCGTGTAGGTCGCGATCACCAGGTCGACCGCCGACTCCTCGATCCGCTGCTCGCGGACCGCGGACGGGGTCTCGACCCACTCGATCTTGCTCTCCGGGATGCCCAGCTCGGCGGCGATGACCTTGCCGATCTCGACGTCGAAGCCCTGCGGGTCGCCGTCGAGGCCCTTGAGGCCGAACAGCGGCTGGTCGAACTTGGTGCCGATCTTGATGGACTGGGCCTTGTTGAGGCGCTCCATCGTGCTGCCGGCGGCGAAGTCCTTGGTCTCGCCGGTGGCGGCCTCGTCGGCGTCGTCCCCGCCACAGGCGGTCATGCCGAGGGCGAGGGTGGCTGCCGCGGCAAACGCCGCTATGCGCTTAATACGCATTTTTCATCTCCTTCTTCGACAAAGCTCCGCCGCCGGGGGGACGACGTGCTCTTATTCGGTCGGACTAGTGAGTGAGGATCTTGGAGAGGAAGTCCTTGGCCCGGTCGGTCTTCGGGCTGGCGAAGAACTCGTTCGGGGTGGACTCCTCGACGAGCTTGCCGTCGGCCATGAAGATGACCCGGTTGGCGGCGTGCCGCGCGAAGCCCATCTCGTGGGTGACCACGACCATGGTCATGCCGTCCCGGGCCAGCGAGGTCATCACGTCCAGCACCTCGCCGACCATCTCCGGGTCGAGTGCGCTGGTGGGCTCGTCGAAGAGCATCGCCTTGGGCTGCATGGCCAGCGCGCGGGCGATCGCGACGCGCTGCTGCTGACCGCCGGAGAGCTGGGCCGGGTACTTGTCGGCCTGGTTCGCGATGCCCACCCGGTCGAGCAGGGCCAGACCCCGCTCGCGGGCCACCGCCGGCTTCTCCTTGCGCACCTTGACCGGGCCGAGGGTGACGTTCTCGAGGATCGTCTTGTGCGCGAAGAGATTGAAGGACTGGAACACCATCCCGACCTCGCTGCGCAGCTTCGCCAGGGCCTTGCCCTCGGCCGGCAGCGTCTGGCCGTCGAACGTGATGGTGCCGGAGTTGATCGGTTCAAGTCGGTTGATCGTGCGACACAGGGTCGACTTGCCGGAGCCGGACGGGCCGATCACCACGACCACCTCGCCGCGGTTCACCGACACCGAGACGTCGTCCAGTACATGCAACGGCCCGAACCACTTGTTGACCGAGTCCAGCACGATGAGCGGTTCGCCCGTCGTCACGTCGTCCACCGTCCCCCTCATTGCTTTGAGGGCCGGATGACCCTCGGTTAGCGGCCACTGTAGGCGGGGCGACATGTCGGTAGACAACTCAGTTGGTCACGGAGCGGTAACACCGACCCGGATCCTGACCTGAAGTCCGAAATTGCCGGTCAGCGGTGGTGCTCACGCCCAGTGACGGAGATCATGGGCTGATGACTGAACGGGTGCGGCTGACGCGGTACGCCCGAGGCGGCGGATGCGCATGCAAGATCCCACCGGGCGAGCTGGAGGCGATGGTGGCCGGGCTCGGCCCCGCCGCAGGCGCGGCCGACCTGCTGGTCGGGCTCGATCACGGCGACGACGCCGCGGTGGTCCGGCTGGACGAGCGGACCGGCGTGGTGACCACCGCCGACTTCTTCACCCCGGTGGTGGACGACGCGTACGACTGGGGTCGGATCGCCGCCACCAACGCGCTCTCCGACGTGTACGCGATGGGCGGCACCCCGTTGGTGGCGCTCAACCTGCTCTGCTGGCCCCGTGACGTACTGCCGCTCGAATTGGCCCGTGAGGTGCTGCGCGGCGGCCGGGACGTGGCCCAGGAGGCCGGCTGTCACCTGGCCGGCGGCCACAGCGTCGACGACGACGGCCCCAAGTACGGGCTGGCCGTCACCGGTCTGGTCCGGCCGGAGGAGCTGATCACCCTCGACGGCGGGCGGGCCGGGCTGCCGCTCTCGCTGACCAAGCCGCTCGGCGTCGGCGTGCTCAACACCCGGCACAAGAACACCGGGGAGAGCTTCCCCGAAGCGGTCGCCGCGATGACCACACTCAATCGGGACGCGGCCCGGGCGGCGGTGGCGGCCGGGGTGCGCTGCGGCACCGACGTGACCGGATTCGGTCTGCTCGGCCACGCGTCGAAACTGGCCCGGGCCAGCGAACTCACCGTCGTGATCGACACCGCCCGGGTGCCCTTTCTGGCCGGTGCCGCCGAGGCGGTGCGCGACGGGTACGTCAGCGGCGGCTCCCGCCGCAACCTCGAATGGGTGACCCCGTGGACCGACTTCGGCGCGGTCGGTGAGGCCGAGCGACTGCTGTTGGCCGACGCGCAGACCTCGGGCGGTCTGCTGGTGGCCGGCGAGGTGCCGGGCGCCCCGGTGATCGGCGAGCTGAGGCCGCGCAGCGAGCATCGGATCGTCCTACGCTGACGGCGGGCCGAGGCCCGGAGCCCTGCTCTGATCCGCGGCGAGCACCAGGTGCGCTGCGCCGGCCCGGCGAGCCGCTGCGTGGGAGCGCGGACCATACCCGATAAACTGTCACCTTCCCGCTACCCACAGCGATCCGGCGACGGGAAATTTTGCCCAGAATGGTC
Source organism: Micromonospora sp. NPDC049903 (assembly GCF_044460945.1). Classification (NCBI taxonomy): domain Bacteria; kingdom Bacillati; phylum Actinomycetota; class Actinomycetes; order Micromonosporales; family Micromonosporaceae; genus Micromonospora; species Micromonospora sp. NPDC049903. Next base: position 140,207 of record NZ_JBITKL010000006.1, on the reverse strand, counting down.
ACAGACCGGTAACTTGCCCCCGGCTTGGGGCAAATGCCCCCCACCATCGTCAGTAAGGCCCGATCCGGAGGCCGGTGGAACGAGCACAGCGAGGAGGCGGCATGACCGAGCTGTGGAACTGGAGAATCGACCAGGTACGACCGGCAGAGGTCTACCCGGCACTGGCCGAGGCGCTCGGTCGGGTGGTCATGCCCCTGGCCGTGGCCGATCCGGCCCGGTTGCCAACGTACGCGGTGATCTGCGACGTGTGGCAGGCACCGGGGGAGTTCGCCACGATCGTGGACTGTTACGGCGTACCCGACGGGTTGCCCGAGTTGCCCAGCGTCGCGGCGCTGGCCCGGCTGCTCGACCGCAACTGCCTGCTGCGCGACGACACGCTCGACGAGACCCGGCACCTGCTGGTCGCTCCCGACGGCAGCATCCGGCCGGTGCACTTCGACGTGCGGGAGACCGACGACGGAGAGGTGCTCAGCGAGCGTCGTCTCTGCACCGAGGCCGACGCGCGCTGCCGGGGCTGGTCCCGGTGCCGGGGCTCGCGGTGGACCCCGGACTCGGTGAACCCCGCCCTCGCCGCCGCCTGAGGTGTAAGGAAGGGCCCCCTGTTAACGCCTCGTGCATAGCACGGGCCCCCTCTTAACGGCACGAGCCGTCAGCGCGAGGGTTGCCGTTAACAAGGGACCCTTCCTCTACCGCAGGCGTTAACAAGGTGCCCTTCCTTGCACTGCCAGCCAGCGATGTGCGGCGTCAGTTGGGGCGGGCGCCACGGACCACGAGTTCGTCGAGCAGCGTGCGGGTGGCGGCGGCGACCGCGGCCACCGCGGCGTCGAACGCGGCGGCGTTGTGCGCCGCCGGCGCCCGGAATCCGGAGATCTTCCGGACGTACTGCAACGCCGCGGCCTCCACGTCCGCGTCGGTGACCTGCGGGGTGTACGGCTCACGCAGAGTCTTGATGCTCCGGCACACGGCTCCTCCTCGTTCCGACCGTTCCACGGGTCCGGCTACGCTTTGCACGTCATGACTACCGCAGCGGCGGGCGGCCCGCGCACCTACCAGGTGCGAACCTACGGCTGCCAGATGAACGTGCACGACTCCGAGCGCATTTCCGGCCTGCTCGAACAGGCGGGCTACGTCCGTGCGGGCGGGGCCGACGACAACCCGGACGTGGTGGTGTTCAACACCTGCGCGGTCCGCGAGAACGCCGACAACCGACTGTACGGCAACCTGGGGCACCTGCGGCCGGTCAAGGACCGGCACCCGGGAATGCAGATCGCGGTCGGCGGCTGCCTGGCCCAGAAGGACCGCGGCGACATCGTCCGCAAGGCGCCCTGGGTCGACGTGGTCTTCGGCACCCACAACATCGGCTCGCTGCCGGTGCTGCTGGAACGGGCCCGGCACAACACGGCCGCCGAGGTGGAGATCCTCGAAGCCCTCGACGTGTTCCCGTCGACGCTGCCGACCCGCCGCGAGTCGACGTACGCCGGGTGGGTGTCGATCTCGGTGGGGTGCAACAACACCTGCACCTTCTGCATCGTGCCGTCGCTGCGGGGCCGGGAGAAGGACCGCCGCCCCGGCGACATCCTCAGCGAGGTACGCGCGCTCGTCGACGAGGGCGTGCTGGAGGTGACGCTGCTCGGGCAGAACGTCAACTCCTACGGCGTGGAGTTCGGCGACCGGTACGCCTTCGGCAAGCTGCTGCGCGCCTGTGGGGAGATCGACGGGCTGGAGCGGGTCCGGTTCACCAGCCCGCACCCGAAGGACTTCACCGACGACGTGATCGCCGCGATGGCCGAGACGCCGAACGTCTGCCACTCGCTGCACATGCCGTTGCAGTCCGGCTCCGACGAGGTGCTGCGCGCGATGCGCCGGTCGTACCGGTCGGAGAAATACCTCGGGATCATCGAGAAGGTCCGCGCCGCCATGCCGGACGCGGCGATCACCACGGACATCATCGTCGGGTTCCCCGGCGAGACCGAGGCGGACTTCGCACGCACGCTGGACGTGGTCCGCGAGGCCCGGTTCTCCTCCGCCTTCACGTTCCAGTACTCCAAGCGCCCCGGCACGCCCGCCGCGACCATGGACGGCCAACTGCCCAAGCAGGTCGTGCAGGAGCGGTACGAGCGGTTGATCGCCTGCGTCGAGGAGATCACCTGGGCGGAGAACCGCAAGCTGGTCGGCGAGACCGTCGAGGTGCTGGTCGCCGTCGGGGAGGGCCGCAAGGACGAGCGCACCGGCCGGATGTCCGGCCGGGCCCGTGACGGCCGGCTGGTGCACTTCGCGACCGGTTCGGTCGAGCCGGGTGCGATCCGGCCGGGCGACATCGTGCACACCGCGATCACCTACGCCGCCCCGCACCACCTCAACGCCGACGGGGAGCCGCTGTCGCACCGACGTACCCGGGCTGGTGACGCGGCCGAGGCGGGTCGCTCGCCGCGTACCCCCGGGGTGTTGCTCGGGCTGCCGTCGGTGGGCGCGCCGGCCGCGGTGCCCGCGTCGACGGGCGGCTGCGCCGTCGCACCCTGAGAGCCGGTCGGGGCCCGGCCTGCCGCGCCCCGACCGACCCGCGCGGTCAGACCGAGATCCGTCCGGCGCCCGCGCCGCCCGTCACGATCGACTTGACGTTGCTCGGCGTGTCCAGGGTGTACGCGTACGGGATGCCGGCCACGCTGCCGCCACTCTGTCCGCTGCCCGAGTTGACGAAGTGGTTGTTGCGGGCCACCAGTGAGCCGGGGCCGGAATCGCCCTCACCACGGTGGAACGGGTCGGGGGTGTTCTCGAAGTAGTTGCCCTCGACCAGTACACCGGCGTTCATCGTGGACGCCACGCCGTAGCCGCGCACGTTGCTGTAGAAGTTGTTGTAGACGTGCACCGGGTTGCCGAAGCGGACCCGGGGGTTGCGCTGGTTGCTGCCGTCGAACCAGTTGTGGTGGTACGACACCCGCAGCTTGCCGACGTCCTGGCCGGCGTTGTCGTCGCTGTGCCCGAGCAGCATGGTCTTGTCGTGGCTGAACACCCGGTTCCACGACACCGTGATGAAGTCGGAGCCGCGCTTGATGTCGACCGCGCCGTCGTAACCACTGCTGAAGGTGTTGTGGTCGACCCAGATGTTGGTGGCCGACTGCTCGATGTTGATCGCGTCGTCGCCCCAGTTGCGGAACGTCAGGTTCCGGATGATGACGTTGCGGTCACCGTTGATGGTGAAGCCGCACCCGGCGATCGTCGCGCCCGCGTTGCCGAGAATGGTCTTGTTGGACCGGACCCGCAGCATCCCCGAGCAGTTGATGGTGCCGGAGACCCGGATCACCGCCGCGCTGCTGGAGCCGAGCGCGCTGGTCAGCGCCGAGGCGGTGGTCACCGTGGTGGTGCCGGCGCTGCCGCCGCCGCTGGTGCCGCCGTTCTGGGTGGCCCAGCCGACCAGTCCGGTCTGCGGGCCGGGGTTCGGCGGGGGCGTGGTGCCGCCACCGAGCCGGACCAACTGCCAGCGCTGGTTGGCGCCGTCGATGTCGGCGTACTGCGAGACGATCCCACCGTCGGCGGTGGACCACTGCCACACTTCGAGGGCCTTGTTGCTGTGCCGGCTGATGAACCGGACGTCGCCGTTGGCGGAGTCGACGAGCCGGAAGTGCTGCTTGGTGTCACTGCTGGCGGTGACCTGGGTGACCTGCGCGCCGTCGTTCGAGTTGGGGATGCTCACGACCTTGCCGGAGTGCCGGTTGCGGAGCTGGTAGTAGCCGCTGCCCACGTCGACGAACTGGAACTGCTGGTTGTTGCCGTCGGCGCGGGTGAACTGCCGGATCTCGCCACCGTCGGCGGTGGACCAGTTCCACAGGTCCATCGCCTTGCCGCTGTTGCGGTTCACGAACACGTAGTACGCACTGGTGTCGACGGTCGCCGCCGTGGCCGGGGCGGCCGTCACCGCGACGAGCGCCGTGGGCAGCGCGACCGCCGTGGCGGCCAGCGCCGCGAGTCGCCGGGTCAGGCGACGCGTGACGAATGCAAGCACGGAGATTTCTCCTCATCCTCGGGTACGCGGAACGGGCCGGACGACGCGTGGTGTTCGCGGATCGACTGTCACTGCCCGGACGCGTCCGCGATGCGGCCCGCCACGTTCGGGTGCCGGTGGTGCGTCCCGTGGCGTCGGCCTCGATGCGTCATCCGGTCGGCAGGGGGTACGCCCCGGCGCCGGTGACTGCCCTGCCCAGTGGCAGCGGTGCCGGGGCGGTCGCGGAGTGCGGCCTGCCGTCGGACGAAGTGGGTCGGAGTGGCTCGGCGTGTCTGGCCCCGGAGGGCAAACGCTTTCCCCAGGTAACCATAGAATCAGCTCGATGTAAATGTCGTACGTTCACATCGCCCTGACCAGGAGGTTCGGCGACGAAAAACCCCGGCTCCCACACCGGGAACCGGGGTTGTCCGAGCTGCGCTCAGCCGGCCTGTTCGGCCAACTGGAGGAACTGCCGCTTGGAGGCGAGCGCCTGCTCGGCCTCCTTGATCCGTCGGGCGTCGCCGGCCGCCTGGGCGCGGGCCAGCCGCTCCTCGGCCTCGGCCACCTGGGACCGCATCTGGGCCAGCAGCGGGTTGTCCTCGCGGGTGGTCCGGCGCCAGGCCGAGTCCATCACCTCGCGGACCTTCTCGTCGATGGCCCGCAGCCGGCGCTCCAGCCCGGCCGCCGCCTCCCGGGGGACCCGGCCGGCCTCGTGCCACTGTGCCTGGATGTCCCGCAGCTTGGCCTGCGCGCCCTTCGGGTCGCCCTCGACGTCGAGCGCCTCGGCCTCGGCGAGCAGCGCCTGCTTGCGCTCCAGGTTGGCGCGCTGTTCGTTGTCACGCGCCGAGAAGACCTCACTGCGCCGGGTGAAGAAGGCGTCCTGCGCGGCCCGGAACCTCTCCCACAGCCGCTGCTCGGCCTCCTTGGAGGCGCGCGGCGCGGCCTTCCACTGGTTCATCAGCTCCTTGAGCTGGTTGGCCGTGGACGCCCAGTCGGTGGAGTCGGAGATCTTCTCGGCCTCGGCGACCAGCTCCTCCTTGACCGTCTGCGCCTGCTTGCGCTGCGAGTCCAGGGAGGCGAAGTGGGCGCCCCGGCGGCGGGTGAAACCGTCCCGGGCGGCGGCGAACCGCTTCCACAGCTCGCCGTCGGTCTTCTTGTCGACCCCCCGGATGGTCTTCCACTCGTCGAGGATCTCCTTGAGCCGGTCGCCGGCGGTCTTCCAACCGGTCGACTCGGCGGCCAGCTTCTCCGCCTCCTCGACCAGCGTGGTCTTGCGCGCCAGGGCCTCGGTGCGGGCGGCCTCCTTGGCGGCCCGCGCCTCACCGGCCTTCTCCTCGGCCACCGTGGCGAGCTTGTCGAGCCGCGCGGCGAGGGCGTCGATGTCGCCGACTACGTGCGCCTCGGCCAGCGACCCGCGGATACGCCGGATGGTGCTCAGCGAATGGTTGGCGTCCGCCGCGCCGGAGTTGAGCCGCGCCTCGGTCAGATCCACCTCGGTCACCAGGTCGGCGAAGCGGCGCGCGAAGTGCGCCAACCCCTCCTCCGGTGCTCCCGCCTGCCAGGATCCGACCACCCGCTCGCCCTCGGCGGTCTTGACATAGACGGTGCCGTCCGCGTCCACCCGTCCGAAGGCAGTCCAGTCGCTCATGTGCCCATCCTCGATCTCCCGGTGCCCAGGGAGCAGCCTCCCGGGCCCGCCACGGCGCAGTCAAAGTTCTCCGGGCATTGTCACAGGTCCGCCCCGGTCCGCGTCGAGCGCCTATCGCCGACCGTGACCATACGGTGTCCTAGCTCTCTGTCGTCACCGTCCGAACCGGCGTGCCGCTTTTCGCCGAACGGCGTACGGCCGAGGGCCCGCCGGCCGGTGCGCGGCGGTCCCGGCCGGCCCGCCCGATACGGTTGCCTGGTGCCACTGGTCGCCGCCGCCGTCTGCCCCCACCCACCGCTGCTGATCCCCGAGGTGGCCGGTGCCGCCGCGCCCGAACTGGACGATCTGCGCGCCGCCTGCGACGCCGCCGTCGCCCGGCTGCTCGACTCGGGCGCGCGCGACGTGCTGGTGGTCGGTGCCGGCGATCACACCGCCGACCTCGACCCCCCGTTCCGGGGCAGCCTCGCGCCCTGGGGCCTGCCGCTGGAGGTACGCCTCGGCGACCTCCCCGGTGACCGGCCCGGCACCGACCCCCTACCGCTCGGCCTGCTCGTCGGTGCCTGGCTGCTGAACCGTCACCCGTCACCCGCGACCGGTGACGCGCTGAACCGCCACCCGTCACCCGTGACCGGCGACGCGACGTGGCGCATGTCGACCGTGGCGGCCGACGCGCCGGTCGAGACGTGCGCCGACCTGGGTGCCCGCCTCGTGTCCGGCCGACCGTGGGCGCTGCTGGTGATGGGCGACGGGTCGGCCTGCCGGGGTGAGAAGGCGCCCGGTTATGCCGACCCGCGCGCCGAGGCGTACGACGAGACGGTCGCCCAGGCCCTCGCCGACGCGGACGCCGACGCGCTGCTCGGCCTGGACCCCGCCCTGTCCTCGCAGCTCAAGGCTGCCGGTCGGGCGCCCTGGCAGGTGCTCGCCGGTGCGGCGCGGGCGAGCGGCGGCGACTGGCGCGGCGCGCTTCGCCACCACAGCGCCCCCTACGGCGTGGCCTACCTCGTGGCCAACTGGGAGCGGGCATGAGTGCCCCGGGCCCGGTCGTCGCGGTGGTCGGGCCGACCGCGGCGGGCAAGTCGGCACTGAGCATCGCGCTGGCGCACGCGCTCGGCGGCGAGGTGGTCAACGCCGACTCGATGCAGCTCTACCGGGGTCTGGACATCGGCACCGCCAAGCTCACCGTCGCCGAACGCGAGGGCGTGCCGCACCACCTGCTGGACCTCTGGGAGGTGACCGAGCCGGCCAGCGTCGCGGAGTACCAGCGGCTGGCCCGCGCGGCGATCGACGACATCTCGGCCCGGGGCCGGGTGCCGCTGCTAGTCGGCGGCTCCGGGCTGTACGTGCGGGCGGTGCTGGAGCGGTTCGAGTTCCCCGGCACCGACCCGGCGCTGCGGGAACGCCTGGAGGGTGAGCTGGCCGCCGTCGGCCCGGCACCGCTGTACGCGCGGCTGCGCGCGGCCGACCCGGCGGCGGCGGCCGGCATCCTGCCCGGCAACGGCCGGCGGATCGTCCGGGCGCTGGAGGTGATCGAGCTGACCGGCCGACCCTTCACCGCCGCCCTGCCGGAACCGACGCCTTACTATCCGGCCGTCCAGCTCGGCGTCGACCTGGACACCGCCCTGCTGGACGAGCGCATCGCCCTGCGGGTGGACCGGATGTGGGCCGACGGCCTGGTCGCCGAGACCCGCGAACTGGTCGGTCACGGCCTGGCGCAGGGACGTACGGCCAGCCGGGCGCTCGGTTACCAACAGGTGCTGCGCTTCCTCGCCGGTGAGTTGACCGAGGCCGAGGCACGCGACGAGACGATCCGGGCCACCCGTCGCTTCGTCCGCCGCCAGCGGTCCTGGTTCCGCCGCGACCCCCGCGTACGCTGGCTCGACTCGGCCGATCCGGGACTGATCGAGGCCGCCCTCGGGACGGTCCGCGCCGCTGCGCCATGATGGAAGGCGTGGAGTTCACCAAGGGACACGGCACCGCCAACGACTTCGTGATCCTGCCCGACCCGGACGGCGCGCTCGACCTGACGCCCGAGCTGGTGGCGACGATCTGCGACCGGCGACGCGGCCTCGGCGGGGACGGCGTGCTGCGCGTGGTCCGCGCCGCCAAGCACCCCGACGGCGTCGCCCTGGCCGGCGAGGCCGAGTGGTTCATGGACTACTGGAACTCCGACGGGTCCTTCGCCGAGATGTGCGGCAACGGCACCCGGGTCTTCGTCCGGTACCTCCTGGAGACCGGGCTGGCCGCGCCGAGCGGCGGCGACCTGCCGGTGGCCACCCGCGCCGGCATCGTGCGGGCCCGGGTCGACGGCGACACCGTCGCCGTCCAGATGCGGCGTCCCCGGCTGTACGCGGCCTCGACGGCCGCCCTGGGCGGGCTGACCCTGCCCGGCACGGCGGTGGACGTCGGCAATCCGCACCTGGTCTGCCCGCTGCCCGCCGGCCTGGATCTCGCCGGCCTGGACCTGACCCGGGCGCCCCACGTCGACGAGGACCTCTTCCCGCACGGGGTGAACGTCGAGTTCACCGCCGCCGGTGACGCCGTCGACGGCGGTGACCCGTACGTGCTGATGCGCGTCTACGAGCGCGGCTCGGCCGAGACCCTCTCCTGCGGCACCGGTGCGTGCGCGGTCGCCGCCGTCGCCCTGCACGAGGCCGGCCGGGAGACCGGCACGGTCGCGGTCGACGTGCCCGGCGGCCGCCTCACGGTGACCGTCGACGAGGACTCCTGCTGGCTCTCCGGCCCCGCCGTCCTCGTGGCCACCGGCACCCTCACCCTCGCCTGACCACTCCCGGCACTCCGCCCACGCCGCTCACGCCTCACCCACTCACCGCGTCGATCATGGAGTTGTGGTTGACGTTGTGCCCTACTTGGTGGGCTTTGTCTGCGCCACAACTCCATGATCGGCGAACCAGGCGGCCTCCGCGGCGGCGTGCGATGCCGGGCGGCCGTGTCAGCGACGGGCCTCAGGGGGTGGCGGAGGCGCTGGCGGCGATCTCGGGGAGGTCGGCCGGGCCCGGGTCGGCGGCGGGCGGCGGGGTGACCGCGGGGTTCTGGGCGGCGGCGCGGACGGCGGCGGCCACCGCCGGGGCCACCCGGGAGTCGAAGACGCTGGGCACGATGACCGTGGGGTTGATCTTCTCCTCGCCGACCACGTCGGCGATGGCCCGAGCGGCGGCCAGCGCCATCTCCTCGGTGAACTCCTCGGCGTGCGCGTCGAGCATGCCGCGGAACACGCCCGGGAAGGCGAGCACGTTGTTGATCTGGTTCGGCTGGTCGGAGCGGCCGGTGGCGACCACGGCGGCGTGCTTGCGCGCCTCCCGGGGGTCGACCTCCGGGTCCGGGTTGGCCAGCGCGAAGACGATCGAGTCCTTGGCCATGGTGGCGACGTCGTCGCCGGTGAGCAGGTTCGGCGCGCTCACCCCGATGAAGACGTCCGCGCCGTTCAGCGCACCGGCCAGGTCGCCCGAGTAGCCGTCCCGGTTGGTGTTCTCGGCCAGCCACTGCCAGGCCGAGTTGAGACCGGTCTGGCCGCGGTGCAGGGCGCCCTGCCGGTCGCACGCGATGATGTCGCCGACGCCCTGGCGCAGCAGCAGCTTCATGATCGCGGTGCCCGCCGCGCCGGCTCCGGAGACCACCACCCGCACGTCGGCGAGCTGCTTGCCCACGACGCGCAGTGCGTTGGTCAACGCGGCGAGGACGCAGATCGCGGTGCCGTGCTGGTCGTCGTGGAAGACCGGGATGTCCAGCGCCTCGCGCAGCCGCGCCTCGATCTCGAAGCAGCGCGGCGCGGCGATGTCCTCCAGGTTGATCCCGCCGTACGCGGGCGCGATCGCCTTCACGATGGCGACGATCTCGTCGGTGTCCTGGGTGTCCAGCACCACCGGCCAGGCGTCCACCCCGCCGAACCGCTTGAACAGCGCCGCCTTGCCCTCCATCACCGGCAGGGAGGCGGCCGGGCCGAGGTTGCCCAGCCCGAGCACGGCCGAGCCGTCGCTGACCACGGCGACCGTGTTGCGCTTGATGGTCAGTCGTCGGGCGTCGGCCGGGTTCTCCGCGATCGCCTGGCAGACCCGCGCCACCCCCGGGGTGTACGCCCGGGACAGCTCGTCCCGGGTCCGCAGTGCCACCTTCGAGCTGACCTCGATCTTGCCGCCCAGGTGCAGCAGGAACGTCCGGTCGGAGACCTTGCGCACGTCCACGCCGTCCAGCGCGGTGAGCGCGTCCACGACCTGGTCGGCGTGCCCGGCGTCGGCGGTGTCGCAGGTGAGGTCGACGATCACGTGGGTGGGGTCGGAGTCGACCACGTCCAGCGCGGTGACGATGGCCCCGGCCTCGCCCACGGAGGTGGTCAACCGGCCGATCGAGGACGCATCGGCGGGTACGGCGATCCGGATCGTGATCGAGAATCCGGCACTGGGCAGTCGGGTGGTGGGCACGCGGATCCCCTCCGTCGGCGCTGAACGGCTCGCCCATTTCTACTCGCCCTGGTTGGGAGGCTGGCAGCCGCCCCCGCCTTTGCCCGTTCCCGCGGTGGGCATATAGCAGGTGCACCGCGCGTTGACACATGTCAGGATTGCTCGGTACATGCACAGAACGGACAGGAGAGACGCTTGCGCGACCAGGAGACCCACGTTCCATTTCCCGACGACGAGCTCGACGCCACCACCGGTGATTACGAGCTCTCCGAACGGCAGGCACTGCGACGGGTCCCCGGCCTCTCCACCGAGCTGACCGACGTCACCGAGGTCGAATACCGCCAGCTCCGGCTGGAGCGGGTGGTCCTGGTCGGCGTCTGGACCGAGGGCAGCCAGACCGACGCGGAGAACTCCCTGACCGAGCTGGCCGCGCTGGCCGAGACCGCTGGTTCGCAGGTGCTCGAAGGGCTGATCCAGCGGCGTACCCGGCCGGACCCGGCCACCTACATCGGGCGGGGCAAGGTCGACGACCTGGGCTCGGTGGTGCTCTCCGCCGGTGCCGACACGGTCATCTGCGACGGTGAGTTGTCCCCGTCCCAGCTCCGCAACCTGGAGCAGCGCACCAAGGTCAAGGTGGTCGACCGGACGGCGCTGATCCTCGACATCTTCGCCCAGCACGCCAAGAGCAAGGAGGGTCGGGCCCAGGTCGAGCTGGCCCAGCTCGAATACCTCCTGCCCCGCCTGCGCGGTTGGGGCGAGACGCTGTCCCGGCAGACCGGTGGTTCCGGCCGGGGCGGCGGTGCCGGTGGCGGCGTGGGTGTGCGTGGTCCCGGTGAGACCAAGCTGGAGACCGACCGGCGGCGCATCCGCCACCGCATCGCCCGGCTGCGCCGCGAGATCAAGGCCATGCGGACGGTACGCGAGACCAAGCGCGCCCGCCGTTCCCGTAACGCGGTGCCGGCGGTGGCCATCGCCGGCTACACCAACGCCGGCAAGTCGAGCCTGCTCAACCGGCTCACCGGTGCCGGCGTACTGGTCGAGGACGCGCTCTTCGCCACGCTCGACCCGACCACCCGCCGCGCCACCACCGCCGACGGGCGGGTCTACACGCTGTCGGACACGGTCGGATTCGTCCGGCACCTGCCGCACCAGATCGTCGAGGCGTTCCGCTCGACCCTGGAGGAGGTCGCCGAGGCCGACCTGGTGGTGCACGTGGTCGACGGTGCCCACCCCGATCCGCAGGAGCAGGTCCGGGCGGTCCGCGAGGTGCTCGGCGAGGTCGGTGCCGACCGGCTGCCCGAGCTGTTGGTGGTCAACAAGACCGACGCCGCCGACGAGGAGACCCTGCTGCACCTCAAGCGGCTCTGGCCGGAGGCGATCTTCGTCTCCGCGCACCGCGGTCGTGGGATCGACGAGCTACGGACGGCGATCGAGCAGCGGCTGCCACGCCCGGCGGTGGAGTTGCGGGTGGTGCTGCCGTACGAGCGGGGTGACCTGGTGGCCCGTCTGCACCGACAGGGCGAGGTACTCAGCACCGCGCACCTGGCCGAGGGCACCATGCTGCACGTACGCGTCAACGAGGCGCTCGCCGCCGAACTGTCCACGTACGTCGACGCGACGCAGGCGGTTCGTGCCGCGCGGTGACCGCCCAGCCGCGTCACCCGAAGGAAACGTGGGGCGTGCGACACTTCCTTTCATGCACCGCACTGTTTCCTCGGTCACGGTTGCGCTCGGCCTGTTCGGGGCCACCGTGGCGGTCACCGGCGTCACTCTCGCCGCGCCCGGGTCGTCGCCACCCGCGTACGCCGCATCGCCGGTGACCGATGTCGGCCCGCCGACCGTATCGACCGACGTGGGGCCGGTGCTCGCCGCTGGCGCCGTCGCTCCGGCGGCGGTGCCGATGGCCGCCGCGCCGCTCGCGGCGGCGCCCAAGAAGCAGTGTTCGGTCACCGACTCGCGGCTGCGGGAGATGTCCGGCCTGGTGGTCACCCGCAACGGGTACATCGTGATCAACGACAGCACCGACCAGGACAGCCGCAAGCGGGTCTTCTACCTCAACAAGGACTGCGACGTCACCCGCGAGGTCCGTTACTCGGGTGCGGGGCCGTTCGACACCGAGGACCTCGCCGTCTCGCCGGACGGCAACACGTTGTGGATCGCCGACACCGGTGACAACATCACCAGCCGGGAGCGCCGGAAGCGGGTCGCGGTCTGGAGCATGCCGATCAACGGCAGCAAGTCGCCGGTCCTGCATCGGCTGGCGTACCCGGACGGCAAGCCCCGCGACGCCGAGGCGCTGCTGATCGGCGACGACAACCTGCCGTTGATCATCACGAAGGTCACCTCCGGCAAGGCGGAGATCTTCACCGCCGACGGTGCGCTCAAGACCGGCGACACCGAGCCGGTGCCGATGAAGAAGCTCGGCGACATCGAGCTGCCCAAGACCGACACCGAGAACCCGCTGAGCACCTTCGGGCGGGTGGCGATCACCGGTGCGGCCCGGTCCCCGGACGGCACCCGGGTGGCGCTGCGTACGTACGCCGACGCCTTCGAGTACGACGTGCAGAACGGCGACATCGTCACCGCGCTGACCACCACCACGCCCCGGGTGACTCCGCTGGCCGACCCGTTCGGTGAGGCGATCGCGTACTCGACCGACGGCAAGACCTTCCTGACCGTCTCCGACGCAGGGCATCTCGACGACAACGAGCCGGTCGACATCCTCAGCTACACACCGTCCACCGAGGGCCCGAAGAACCTTGCCGACGACCCGGACGCGGTGAAGAACGCGGCCGGCCGGTCGTGGTTCGACGGGCTGACCCTGGACGACATCACCTACCTGATCGCCACCGTCGGTGTGCTCGGCGCGTTGCTGGTGGGTGCCGGCATATTCGGCATCCTGCGGGCCCGCAAGCGTCCGGTGCCGGCGGGCAAGAGCCGCGACGGCGACGATGACGACGACGACCCGAGCCGCAAGGACGACGGCTTCGGCCCGAAGGACCGGGGGCGGGGCGCGGTGTACGGCGGCGCCCAGTCCGGTCCCGTCTACGGCGGGCCGGCGAAGGGCGACCGGCCCGAGGGCGCCCGGTCGGGTGCGGTCTACGGCGGTGGCCGTCCGGCCGGTGCCAACGGCTCCCGCCCGGCTCAGGGCGGTGGCGTCTACGGCGGCGGAGGTGGCGGTGGCCGCTCCGGCGACCAGGGTGGCCGGTCGGGTGGTGAGGGCGGCCCGGTCTACGGCGGCGGCCGTCCCGGCGGCGGTGGCCGCCCGGCTCAGGGCGGCGGTGGCCGCCCCCCTCAGGGTGGCGGTGGCCGCTCCGGTGGTGGGGTCTACGGCGGTGGCGGCGGCGGTGGCCGGGCCGGCGGACCGCCCGGTGGCGGTGGCCGCAGCGGCGGCGCCCCGGGTGGCGGCGCCCCGGGCGGTGGCCGTGGCGGCGGGATGCCCGGTGGCGGCGGCCGGGGAGGTGGCGCGCCCGGTGGCGGTGGTGGCCGCGCGGGCGGGATGCCCGGTGGCGGGCGGGGTGGACAGCCCGGTGGAGGCCGTGCCGAACCGCCACGGCGGGGTGGACCCGGCAGTGAGCCGGACCATCGCGGCCGACGTTCCGGCCGCTACCGCGAGGACGGCGACGAGCCGTACGGCCAGATGCCGGGCGGCAACTACGGCTACCGAGGCGACCGGTACTGACGGCGGCCGGTGCTGACCTCGGGTCAGCACCGGCCGCGTAGTCGTTCAGATCCGGCGCAGCACCGCGACTACCCGGCCCATGATGGTGGCGTCGTCACCCGGGATGGGGTCGAAGGCCGGGTTCTGCGGCATCAGCCAGACGTGGCCGTCGCGCCGCCGGTAGGTCTTCACGGTCGCCTCGCCGTCCAGCATGGCGGCGACGATCTCGCCGGAGTCGGCGGTCGGCTGCTGCCGGACCACCACCCAGTCGCCGTCGCAGATCGCCGCGTCGAGCATCGAGTCGCCCTTGACCTGGAGCATGAAGACCTCGCCCTCGCCGACCAGCTCGCGAGGCAGCGGGAAGACCTCCTCCATCGACTGCTCGGCGAGAATCGGCCCACCGGCGGCGATCCGGCCGAGCATCGGCACGTACGCCGGGGTGGGGCGTTGCGAGCGGGTCAGCTCGTCGTCGACGCTGGGGGAGCGGACGTCGACCGCGCGGGGGCGGTTCGGGTCGCGCCGCAGGAAGCCTTTCTTCTCCAGCTCCTTGAGCTGGTAGGCGACGCTGGACGGGGAGACCAGCCCGACGGCCTCGCCGATCTCGCGCACGCTCGGCGGGTAGCCGTGCCGCTCCACCCAGGTACGGATGAAGTCGAGGATGCGTCGCTGACGGGCGGTCAGGTCGACGGTCGCCGGGTCGGGAAAGCCGCTGACCACCGGGGTCACCGGGCGTACGGCGGGCTGCCCGGAGCGGGCGCGGGTGACGCTGCGGCGACGGGCGGCCGGCGGACCCGCCTCGATGCTCTGCTGCGGGCTCTGCGGCCGGTTGGCCCGGTCCTCGGTCACGTCCGTCCTCCCTGGTCGGCGCTGGGGTGCCTCGGCGGCTCGTGGTGCGCACGGTGATCTGTCGGCCGGTGCGGCGACCATGGTCACCTCCGGCTGTTCATGACCGTATCGGTGGGATCGGTCATTTTCAAACATCTGTACGACCTATCTCCGCGTGTCGGGCCGGAAAAGCGCGACAGTCGTACGTCCGTTCTGATAAATGGTACGCGGAGTCGAACGCGTGTTCGACCCGGTACGGATGGTCGGTGATCCTGTCCGGCCGGACGGTAACTCCCACCGCCGGTCCGCGTTGGGTTCTCGGGTCGGTTGGAGAGGGGGGAGTGGGTGGGTTGTCAGGTGACGCGCCGGACACGCCGGTCAACTTGACCTCGGATCGCCAGCGGCATAGGTTCGACCCCTAGATGTAGTAGTCACATGGGCGTAAGTCGCCTACAGGTTGGGTTCGACTACCCACCGCACTTTCCGCACCGCCGAGCCGGCGGCCGTCCTGCGGGGCGGCTCCGCCGTCCCTGCGTGTGCCCGGAGGCGGATGGGGGCGTACCCGAAGTCGATCAAGGAGGTCGGGCGATGCGGTGTCCGTACTGCCGGCACGCCGACTCCCGGGTGGTCGACTCGCGGGAGGCGGACGACGGTCAGTTGATCCGTCGGCGGCGCTCCTGCCCGGAGTGCGGCAAACGGTTCACCACCGTCGAGGAGGCGGTGCTGGCGGTGGTCAAGCGCAGCGGGGTGACCGAGCCGTTCAGCCGGACGAAGATCATCGGCGGAGTGCGCAAGGCGTGTCAGGGGCGGCCGGTCGACGAGGACTCGATCGCGATCCTGGCGCAGCGGGTCGAGGAGACCATTCGCGCCAAGGGGGCCGCCGAGATCCCGAGCCACGATGTCGGGCTGGCCATCCTGGGTCCCCTGCGGGACCTGGACGAGGTCGCCTACCTGCGGTTCGCCAGCGTCTACCGGTCGTTCGACTCGCTCGCCGACTTCGAGCAGGAGATCGAGACGCTGCGGGCCGCCGCGCGCGCCCGGGAGGGCGCCGGGGCCGAGACGGCCCACGCGCAGTGAACGTCTGAGCAGCAGCAGTAGTGACAGTCGGATCGCGCGGGGTGCCCGCGTGAGCGAGGGGGCGGATGAGATGCCGGGGGACGGTGTGACAACAAGCAGGTCACGGAACAAGACGAACGCGGGCCTCAAGGTGGACCGGGTCTGGACCACCGAGGGCGTGCACCCGTACGACGAGGTCGCCTGGGAGCGCCGCGACGTCGTGATGACCAACTGGCGGGACGGCTCGATCAACTTCGAGCAGCGCGGGGTGGAGTACCCGGAGAGCTGGAGCGTCAACGCGGCCAACATCGTGACCACCAAGTACTTCCGGGGTGCGGTGGGCACCCCGGAGCGGGAGTGGTCGCTCAAGCAGTTGATCGACCGGGTGGTCACCACCTACCGCACCGCGGGTGAGGAGTACGGCTACTTCGCCTCCCCGGCCGACGCCGAGGTCTTCGCCCACGAGCTGACCTGGATGCTGCTGCACCAGGTGTTCAGCTTCAACTCGCCGGTCTGGTTCAACGTCGGTACGCCGTCGCCGCAGCAGGTCAGCGCCTGCTTCATCCTCGCCGTCGACGACTCGATGGACTCCATCCTGGACTGGTACAAGGAGGAGGGGCTGATCTTCAAGGGCGGCTCCGGCTCCGGGGTGAACCTCTCCCGGATCCGCTCCTCCCGGGAGCTGCTCTCCTCCGGCGGCACCGCCTCCGGTCCGGTCAGCTTCATGCGCGGCGCGGACGCGAGCGCCGGCACCATCAAGTCCGGTGGCGCCACCCGGCGGGCGGCCAAGATGGTCATCCTCGACGTCGACCACCCGGACATCGAGGAGTTCGTGGTCACCAAGGCGCGCGAGGAGGACAAGATCCGCGCGCTGCGCGACGCCGGGTTCGACATGGACCTGGGCGGCGCCGACATCGTCAGCGTGCAGTACCAGAACGCCAACAACTCGGTCCGGGTCTCCGACGAGTTCATGGCGGCGGTCGAGCAGGGCGGCGGCTTCGACCTGCGCGGCCGGCTCGACGGCGCGGTGATCGAGACCATCGACGCGCAGAAGCTGTTCCGCACCATCTCCCAGGCCGCCTGGGAGTGCGCCGACCCCGGCCTGCAGTACGACGACACCATCAACGACTGGCACACCTGCCCGGAGACCGGCCGGATCACCGCGTCGAACCCGTGCTCGGAGTACCTGCACCTGGACAACTCCTCGTGCAACCTGGCCTCGTTGAACCTGATGAAGTTCCTCCGCGCCGACGGTGGCTTCGAGGTGGAGAAGTTCGTCCGCAGCGTCGAGATGGTCATCACCGCGATGGACATCTCGATCTGCTTCGCCGACTTCCCGACCGAGAAGATCGGGGAGACCACCCGGGCCTACCGGCAGCTCGGCATCGGGTACGCCAACCTCGGTGCCCTGCTGATGGCCTCCGGCCTGCCGTACGACTCGGACCAGGGTCGTTCGCTGTCCGCCGCGATCACCTCGCTGATGACCGGCACGGCGTACCGTCGCTCGGCCGAGCTGGCCGGCATCGTCGGCGCGTACGACGGGTACGCCCGCAACGCCGAGCCGCACAAGCGGGTCATGCGCAAGCACGCCGCCGCCAACGACCAGATCAAGCCGGCCGGCACGGTGGCCACCGCGGTGGTGCGCGAGGCCACCAAGCAGTGGACCCAGGGCAACAAGATCGGCGACAAGAATGGCTGGCGGAACTCGCAGGCCAGCGTGCTCGCCCCGACCGGCACCATCGGCCTGATGATGGACTGCGACACCACCGGTGTCGAGCCGGACCTGGCGCTGGTCAAGTTCAAGAAGCTGGTCGGCGGCGGCTCGATGCAGATCGTCAACCAGACCGTGCCGCGCGCCCTGCGCAGCCTCGGATACCCCGAGGAGCAGGTGGAGGCGATCGTCGAGCACATCTCCGACCAGGGGCACGTGGTGGACGCCCCCGGCCTCAAGCCGGAGCACTACCCGGTCTTCGACTGCGCCATGGGCGAGCGGTCCATCGCCCCGATGGGCCACGTGCGGATGATGGCGGCGGTCCAGCCGTTCATCTCCGGCGCCATCTCCAAGACGGTCAACATGCCGGAGCAGGCGACCGTCGCCGACGTCGAGAAGATCTACTTCGAGGGCTGGAAGCTCGGCCTCAAGGCGCTGGCGATCTACCGGGACAACTGCAAGGTCGGTCAGCCGCTGTCGGTGGCGAAGAAGAAGACCGCCGCGCCGGAGGCGACCGTCACCGCGGTCGAGCCGGTGGTGGAGAAGGTCGTCGAGTACCGCCCGGTGCGCAAGCGGCTGCCGAAGAAGCGTCCGTCGGAGACCATCTCCTTCTCGGTCGGTGGCGCCGAGGGCTACCTCACCGCCTCGTCCTACCCGGACGACGGCCTCGGCGAGGTCTTCCTCAAGATGTCGAAGCAGGGCTCCACCCTGGCCGGGGTGATGGACGCCTTCTCGGTGGCCATCTCCATCGGCCTGCAGTACGGCGTCCCGTTGGAGACGTACGTCAGCAAGTTCACCAACATGCGCTTCGAGCCGGCCGGCATGACCGACGACCCGGACGTGCGGATGGCCGCCTCGGTGATGGACTACATCTTCCGTCGCCTGGCACTGGACTTCCTGCCCTACGAGCGCCGCGCCGAGATCGGCATCTTCACCGCCAAGGAGCGGGCCGCCCAGCTCGCCGCCGAGGCGGAGGCGGAGGCCAACGGCACGGACCTCACCGCGATGGCCGCCTCCGCACCGGTGGAGACCCCCACCGAGCCGAGGGTCGGCCCGGTCGCCCAGCCGGCCCAGGAACTCGCCGACGCCGCCGCGATCAAGCCGGCACCGTCGGTCGGTTCCAGCACCGAGCTGCTGGAGGCCGTGATCGGCAAGGCCGCCGACGCACCGCTCTGCTTCACCTGCGGTACGAAGATGCGCCCCGCCGGTAGCTGCTACGTCTGCGAGGGCTGCGGCTCCACCAGCGGCTGCAGCTGACGACGAGCACCGAGGAGCCCCGGACGCACACGGCGTCCGGGGCTCCTCGCGTCCCCCGCCCGCTCGACCCGCCCCGCCGCACCTCGGCCCACCCCCGACCACCCCACCCCCACCCCCACCCCCACCCCGTCGATCATGGAGTCGTGGCGGTGACGAAGCAGGGCAATCAGGTGCTTTCCGAGTGCCACAAGTCCATGATCGCCGAGCTCACGGCGGGTCGGGCAGCGGCCTGAGACGCGGCGGGTGGGCCGAGGTGCGGCGGGCGGGGCCGGGTGGAGGGCGGTGGCTGCCTAGACTGCGCGGGATGAGTGGAGAGCGAAAGCCCCTGGCGGCGCGGTCTCTGGGCGAGCCGCACCCGTCCCGGCTGTCGCCCGGGCACCCCGGCCGTGCGCGAATCATCGCCGCGCACGACGCGGCCCTGGCCGCCGGGGACGCCGGCTACCTCGACCCGGACACCGGGCTGTTCGTACTCAGTGCCGGCTTCCTGGCCCGCCGGGGAACCTGCTGCGGCCGGGGTTGCCGGCACTGCCCGTACGTGAAGTGAACGGTCAGGCGGCGGCGACGAAGACCCGGGAGGCGACCTCGCGGGGCAACCGGACGCTCTCGCCGGAACGGTCGATCGACACGCCGTCGCGTTCCTGCGCCACGGTGACCGTGGCCCCCGGGTCGACCCCGGCGGCGTGCAGTTGGCGGAGCACCTCGGCGTCGGTCTGCACGCTCTCGCAGATCCGCCGGACGATCACCTTGCCGCTCAGGCCGGGGAAGGCGAGGTTGCGCTCGCTCTCGGCGGTCTCCGGCTCGGTCTGCGTGGGCGGACCCAGTTCGTCCAGGCCCGGGATGGGGTTGCCGTACGGCGACCGGGTCGGCCGGTTGAGCAGGTCGTAGACCCGCTTCTCGACCGCGTCGCTCATCACGTGCTCCCAGCGGCAGGCCTCCTCGTGGGCCTCCTCGTAGGGCATCCCGATCACGTTGACCAGCAGCAACTCGGCGAGCCGGTGCTTGCGCATCACCGAGACGGCGGTGGCGCGGCCGAGGTCGGTGAGGGTGAGGTGCCGGTCGCCCTCCACGGTCAGCAGGCCGTCGCGTTCCATCCGGGCGACGGTCTGGCTCACGGTGGGGCCGCTCTGGCGCAACCGTTCAGCGATCCGGGCGCGTAGCGGCGGCACTCCCTCCTCTTCGAGTTCGAGGATGGTGCGCAGGTACATTTCGGTCGTATCGACCAAGTCGTGAGACTTCATGGTGTCAGCGGCCCTCCGGCATCGATGGTACCCTGCCGCACCCCGATCGATGGTCACCGAACCGCCGCCGTCGTCACTGATGGTGTTGACTGGGTGCATGTCCGGTACAGACGATCTTCTGGTCGAGGCGCGGTCGCTCGCCGCCGAACTCGACGGGCCCGAGCCGCCCACCCTGCTCGACGTGCGGTGGCGTCTGGCCGGCCCACCCGGCCGGGACGACTACGCGGCCGGGCACGTCCCGGGCGCGGTCTTCGTCGACCTGGACACCGCGCTCTGCGGCCCGCCCGGTCCGGCCGGCCGGCACCCCCTGCCCGACCCCGAAGCCCTGCAGGCGGCGCTGCGGGCCGCCGGGGTCCGCGACGGTCACCCGGTGGTGGTGTACGACGGCGGTGACGGCATGGCCGCCGCCCGTGCCTGGTGGACGCTGCGCTGGGCCGGACACCGACCGGTACGCCTGCTGTCCGGTGGCTACCCGGCCTGGCTGGCCGCCGGCCTGCCCACCAGCGACGAGGTGTCGACGCCCGAGCCCGGCGACGTGACCGTCCGTCCGGGAGCGCTGCCGGTGCTCGACGCCTCGGCCGCCGCACGGCTGGCCGCCGGTGACGGGGTGCTGCTCGACGTACGGGCCGCGCCGCGCTACCGGGGCGAGCAGGAGCCGATCGACCCGGTCGCCGGGCACGTCCCCGGCGCGGTGAACGTGCCCGCCCCCGAGTACGTCACCGAGGGCCGCTTCCCCGCCGTCGAGGTGCTGCGGGACCGCTTCGCGGCGGCCGGGGTGACCACCGGGGCGCCGGTCGGCGCGTACTGCGGCTCCGGGGTGACCGCCGCGCAGGCCGTGCTCGCGTTGCACCTGGCCGGTCGTCCGGACGCCGCCCTCTACGTCGGATCGTGGAGCGAGTGGGTGGCCGACCCGGACCGGCCGGTGGCCACCGGCCCGGGCAAGGACGCCTGACCAGGCCCACTGTGCGGTCGCGTGCGACCATGGGCAGATGTCCGACGACACGGTGGTGATGTGGGACGAGTCGCTGCTCGCCTACGACCTCGGCGACCACCCGCTCGATCCGGTCCGGGTGGAGTTGACTCTCGCGCTCGCCTGGGAACTCGGCGTGCTGCACCGGCCCGGCGTCCGCATGGTCAAGCCCTACCCGGCCGACGACGAGTTGCTCAGCCGGGTGCACGACCCGCGCTACCTCGGCGCGGTCCGGATGGCACCGCGGGAACCCTTCTTCACCGGCTTCGGTCTGGGCACCTCGGACAACCCGGTCTTCCAGGAAATGCACGAGTCGAGCGCGTTGATCGCCGGAGCGACGGTGGCCGCCGCCGAGGCGGTGTGGCGCGGCCAGGCCCGACGCGCGGTCAACGTGGCCGGCGGCCTGCACCACGCCATGGCCGACCGGGCAGCCGGCTTCTGCGTCTACAACGACCCGGCGGTGGCCATCGCCCGGCTGCTCGACCTGGGCGCGGAGCGCATCGCGTACGTCGACGTCGACGTGCACCACGGCGACGGGGTGCAACAGATCTTCTGGGACGACCCTCGGGTGTTGACGGTCAGCCTGCACGAGACCCCGCTCGCGCTCTTTCCCGGCACCGGGTTCCCCGACGAGACCGGTGGCCCGAACGCCGCCGGCACGGCGGTCAACGTCCCGTTGCCGCCCGGGGTGGAGGACGCCGGCTGGCAACGCGCCTTCCACGCGATCGTGCCGTCGGTGCTGCGCGCGTTCCGCCCGCAGGTGCTGTTCACCCAGTGCGGCGCGGACGCCCACCGCGTCGACCCCCTCGCCGACCTGCACCTGTCGGTGGACGGGCAGCGCGCCACCTATCTGGCGTTGCGGGCGCTCGCCGACGAGCTGTGCGACGGCCGGTGGGTGGCCACCGGCGGCGGCGGGTACGCGCTCGTCGAGGTGGTGCCCCGGGCCTGGACGCACCTGCTCGCGGTGGCCACCGGCGCGCCGCTGGACCCGGCCACGCTGACTCCGCCGGGCTGGCGTGACCTGGCCCGGGCCCGGCGACCCGGCACCGACATCCCGTTGCGGATGACCGACGACGTCGACCCGAGCTACGAGCCGTGGCAGCCCACCGGCGAGCCGAATCCGGTGGACCGGGCCATCGCGGCCACCCGGAAGGCCGTGTTCCCGCTGCTCGGCCTCGACCCGCACGATCCACGCGACTGAGTCGGCCGGGGGAGGGCCGCCCGAGGTGACCACAACCGAACCAGCCGTGGACGTGCTGCTGAGCGACGGCAGCACCGTCCAGTTGCGACCGATCCGTCCCTCTGACGCACCGGGGATCGTGGCGATGCACTCCCGCTTCTCCGAGCGCACCCGATACCTGCGGTACTTCTCGCCGTACCCACGGATCCCCGAACGGGACCTGCAGCGCTTCGTCAACGTCGACCACCGGGACCGGGAGGCGTTCGTCGTGCTGGCCGGCGACCGGATCGTCGCCGTCGGCCGGTACGAGCGGCTCGGTCCGGCCTCACCCGACGCCGAGGTCGCGTTCGTGGTGGAGGACGCCTACCAGGGGCGCGGCATCGGCTCGGTGCTGCTGGAGCACCTCGCCGACGCCGCCCGGCGCAGCGGGATCGTCAACTTCGTGGCCGAGGTGCTGCCGGCCAACGGCGCGATGCTGCGGGTCTTCGCCGACTTCGGCTACCAGATCCAGCGTCAGTTCGCCGACGGCGTGGTGCACCTGACCTTCCCGATCGCGCCCACCGAGGCGACCCTGGAGGTGCAGCGCGGGCGGGAGCACCGCACCGAGGCCCGGTCCATCGCCCGGCTGCTCGCCCCGCGTGGCGTGGTCGTCTACGGCGCCAGCGCCACCGGGCAGGGCGTCGGCGCGGCGGTGCTCGGGCACCTGCGCGACGGCGGGTACACCGGATCGGTGGTGCCGGTGCACCCGACCGCCGCCCGGGTCGCCGGGCTGCCCGCGTACCCGTCGGCGGTCGACGCCGATCTGCCGGTCGACCTGGCGGTGGTGGCGGTGCCGCCGGAGTCGGCGCCCGAGGTGGTCGCGGACGCCGCAGCGGCCGGCGTACACGGGCTGGTGGTCATCTCGGCGGGCTTCGCCGAGGCCGGGATGGCCGGCGCCGCCGCGCAGCGCACGCTGGTGCGCGCGGCCCACGCGGCGGGCATGCGGGTGATCGGCCCCAACTGCCTGGGGGTGGCCAACACCGACCCGGCCGTACGCCTCAACGCCACCCTCGCGCCACGGCTGCCGGAACCGGGCCGGGTCGGCATCTTCAGCCAGTCGGGCGTGTTCGGGGTGGCGTTGCTGGCCGAGGCGGACCGGCGTGGGCTGGGTGTGTCCAGCTTCGTCTCGGCCGGCAACCGGGCCGACGTCTCCGGCAACGACCTGTTGCAGTACTGGCAGGACGACCCGGACACCGACGTGATCATGTTGTACCTGGAGACCTTCGGCAACCCGCGCAAGTTCGCCCGACTGGCCCGGCGGATCGGCCGCGACAAACCGGTGGTGGCGCTGGCCTCCCCGGCGCGCCCGCCCGGTCTGGGCGACTCCGCCGGCCCGGACGAGACGGCGGTGAGCGCCCTGTTCGCCCAGTCCGGGGTGATCCGGGTGGACACCGTCGCCGAACTGCTCGACGTCGGGGCGCTCCTGGCCAACCAACCGCTGCCGGCCGGGAACCGGGTCGGCGTGGTCGGCAACTCCTCGGCGCTGACCGGGCTGGCGGCCACCGCCTGCGCGGCACAGGGCCTACGGGTCGCACCGGGTTACCCGGTCGACGTCGGCCCCCGGGCCGGTGCCGCCGAGTTCGGTGCGGCGCTCGCCGACGCTGCCGCCGACGACTCGGTCGACGCGCTGGTGGTCCTCTTCGCGCCGCCGTTGCCGGGGCAGCTCACCGACACCGAGACGGACTTCGCCGCCGCGCTCGCCGCGCCCACGGCCGACAAGCCGACGGTGGCCACGTTCCTGGTAGGTCGGGCCCCGGCGGGGACACCGGCCTACCCGAGCGTGGAGGAGGCGGTACGCGCGCTGGCCCGAGTCACCGCGTACGCCGACTGGCGGCGTCGTCCGGCCGGCGTACTGCCCGAGCTGCCCGACGTCGATCCGGTGGCGGCGCAGGTGGCGCTGCGGGCGGACGGTGGCGACCCGGAGGCGCTGCTCGCCGCGTACGGCATCGACGTGGTCGAGTCGGCGCGGGTCGACTCGGTCGACGCGGCGGTCGACGCGGCGACGCGGTTCGGTTTCCCGGTGGCGCTCAAGGCCGCCGCCGGTGGTCTGCGGCACCGCCTCGACCTCGGTGCCGTCCGTCTGGACCTGCCCGACGCCGACACGGTCCGCCGCGCCTACGCCGAGCTGGCCGCCGCGTTCGGCGCGGACGTGCTGGTGCAGCCGATGGTGCTGCCCGGCGTGGCCTGCGTGGTGGAGTTGGTCGAGGACCCGGCGTTCGGGCCGGTGGTGGGCTTCGGCCTCGGCGGGGTCGCCACCGACCTGCTCGGCGACCGGGCCTGGCGGGCGGTGCCGTTGACCGACCGGGACGCGACCGAGCTGGTCGACGCCCCACGGGCAGCCCCTCTGCTGCGTGGCCACCGGGGTGCCGCCCCGGTGGACCGGGCGGCCCTGGCCGACCTGCTCCTGCGCATCGGGCGGCTCGCCGACGAGCAACCCCGGGTACGCGCACTGACGCTCAACCCGGTGCTGGCCCGCCCGGACGGGCTGTCCGTGCTGCACGCCTCGGTCCGCACCGGCTCGGCCGCCCCCCGCCCCGACACCGGCCCCCGCCGTTTGTGAAAGGAGGGGTCCCCTACTAACGCCTCGTGTATAGCAGGGGACCCCTCCTTACATCCCGGTCGCGCCTTACATCCCGGTCGCGCCTTACATCCCGGTCGCGCGGGCGGAGATCTGCTGGACCGCCCAGGAGTTACCGTCCGGGTCGTCGAAGAAGACGAAGCCGACGTTGTCCAACGGGTGCGGCGTCGGGCTCGGGTTCTGCCCGAGCACCTGGATCTCGCTCACCTCGACGCCGCGCTCGCTCAGCTCGGCGCGGGCCTTCTCCAGGTCCGGCACGACGAGCTGGAGACCCTTGAGCGAGCCGGGCGGCATGTACGGCAGCGGCCCGGTGCCGATCACGATCGAGCAGCCCGAGCCGGGCGGCGTGAGTTGCACGATGCGGGCGTCGTCGCCCATCACCGTGTCGTGGTCGACGGTGAAGCCGACCCGATCGGCGTAGAACGCCTTGGCCCGGTCCACGTCGGAGACCGGCACGACGACCGCTTCCAGCGTCCAGTTCACGATCAGTCCTCCTGATGTCCGCGTCGACGGCTCGACGCCGTGCACCCACTCTGGACGATCCGCAGCCCGTTCGGCCTCCGTGACACGAGCCGCGCACGAAAACCGCCCCGGCACACACGACATCGGCCCCGGCGCACCGCCGGGGCCGATCGCACACCAGTCACGTCAGGAGGCGTACGCCTCCAGCCGCTGCGCCCGCTCCGGGGCCCGCAGCTTGAGCAGCGTCACCTTCTCGATCTGCCGGATCCGCTCGCGGGACAGTCCGAACTCGCGGCCGACCTCGTCCAGGGTACGCTGCCGGCCGTCGTCGAGGCCGAACCGCAGCCGGATCACCGCCTGCTCGCGCTGGGAGAGCGTGGCCAACACGATGCTCACCTCGTTGCGCAGCTCGCCCTGGGCGGCGGTGTCGCCCGGCCCGCCGGTCGGGTCGGCGGCGGCGACGAAGTCACCCAGTGCGCTCTCCCCGTCCTCGCCGACGGCCTGGTCCAGGCTGACCGGCTCCCGGTCGTACGAGATCAGCTCGATCACCTGGAACTCGGGTACGTCCAGCGCGCGGGCGACCTCGGCCACCGTGGGCTCCCGACCCAGCGAGACGGACAGCTCGCGGCGGGCCCGGACCATCCGGTTGACCTGCTCGACCATGTGCACCGGGATGCGGATGGTGCGGGCCTGGTCGGCCATGGCGCGGGTGATGGCCTGGCGGATCCACCAGGTGGCGTAGGTGGAGAACTTGTAGCCCTTGGTGTAGTCGAACTTCTCGACGGCGCGGATGAGGCCGAGGTTGCCTTCCTGGATGAGGTCGAGGAAGGCCATGCCACGGCCGGTGTACCGCTTGGCGATGCTCACCACGAGGCGCAGGTTCGCCTCCAGCAGGTGGTTCTTGGCGGCCCGACCCTGCCGCGCGACCACGTCCAGGTCGGCGTGCAGGTCGGCCGAGAGCGGAGTGCAGGTGGACAGCTTCTCCTCGGCGAACAACCCGGCTTCGATCCGCTTCGCCAGGTCCACCTCTTCGGCCGCCGTGAGCAGCTTGGTCCGGCCGATCCCGTTGAGGTACGCGCGAACCAGGTCGGTGGAGACGCCACGCTCGTCGGTGGCGTCCAGGTCGGTAAGGGTGTCGACGCCGTGCTCCGCCTCGGTGCCGGCGCGCATCCGGTGCTCCATCATCTGCAGGGCCATCTCTGTCTCTCCCCGTGTCCACGTCCGTGCCGTGTCGCCCCGGCCCATGTGGCAGCCGGTGACACACAGCTTGGCGGGTGAGGCGTAAAACGGGAGTGAGGCGATCGGAGAACCGACAGTGACCGTTCCGTTACCCCCTCCTTGCGGGCGGGTGTGCTGGTTCGGCAGATGCGACTTGGCGGTGCCGGTTACCGTGCCAGCGGTCGGCCGTCGGGCCGACGCAACCCCGCACCCCGGGTGCCCGGGGTCGGGCGACCAAGCGACGGAGGCAATGGTGGTCTTCAAGCGGCTCATGCAGGCGATGGGAGTCGGCGGCCCGTCCGTGGAGACGGTGCTGACGAACCCGAACTGCCGGCCGGGCGGCGAGCTCACGGGCAGCATCGCGGTGACCGGAGGCGAGCACGGGGTGGACATCTCGTACGTGGCTCTGGGGTTGATGACCCGGGTCGAGGTGGAGAGCGGCGACAACGAGTACAACACGAATCAGGAGTTCCACCGGCAGCAGGTGACCGGCCCGTTCCGTCTGGAGGCCGGGCAGCGCTACGACGTACCGTTCCGGTTCTCGGTACCCTGGGAGACCCCGGTCACCCAGCTCTACGGGCAGCACCTGCACGGGATGACGATGGGGCTGCGTACCGAGCTGGAGGTGGCCCGCGCGCTCGACAAGGGTGACCTGGACCCGGTGGCGGTGCACCCGCTGCCGGCGCAGGAGAAGCTGCTGGAGGCGTTGCTGCGGCTCGGTTTCCGGTTCGCCCGGGCCGACGTCGAGCGGGGGCACATCTACGGCGTGCACCAGACGCTGCCGTTCTACCAGGAGATCGAGTTCTACCCCGCGCCGCAGTACGCGGGTGCGATGAAGCAACTGGAGGTCACCTTCGTCGCCGATCCCCGGCAGATGCAGGTGGTGCTGGAGCTGGACAAGCGCGGTGGCCTGCTGACCGAGGGCCGGGACGTCTTCGGTCGGTTCACCGTCGACTACGCCACGATGGACCGTACGGACTGGGCGGCGCAGCTCGACGGCTGGCTGCGGCAGTCCCTGCAACGTCGGGGACTCTTCGGCTGACCGGTGACCACGAGGTGGGCGGGCGTCGTGATCCGGGCCCGCCCACCTCGTGAGGCGTCACAGGTCGAGGAGGATGGTGCGCGGCCCGACGTTGACGCTCTCCACCAGCATGTGCGCTCGGAAACGGCCGGTGGCGACCGTCGCGCCGCGTTGGCGCAGCGCCTCGACCACCGCGTCGACCAGCGGCTCGGCCACCTCGGCGGGAGCCGCCGCGGTCCAGCTCGGACGGCGTCCCTTGCGGGCGTCGCCGTAGAGCGTGAACTGGCTGACCACCAGGATCGGCGCGCCGACGTCGGCGGCGGACCGCTCGTCGTCCAGGATGCGCAGCTCGTACACCTTGCGGGCCATCGTCCGGGCGGTCTCGGTGGTGTCCGTGTGCGTCACCCCGACCAGCACCAGCAACCCGTCGTCGATCGCGCCGACCACCTCGCCGTCCACGGTGACGGCGGCCCGTCCGACGGTCTGCACCACCGCCCGCATCAGGACCGCACCGGCTCGATGAAGCCGCGCTCGACCAGGTGCGCCACGATCGGTCCGGCCGCCTCGGCGAGCTCGTCCGGTGTGACGTCGTGCGCGACGGCGAGCAGCGCGATCTGGTCGCGCAGCGGCAGGCGTCCGTCGGCGCCACCCACCAGCGCGAGTACCAGTGGATCGATCTCCTCGGTCCAGCGAAGCCCGTGCGGCATGGTGAGGACCTGTCGGTCGACGCCCCAGCCGTCCGCGCCCATGGTCGCCTCCTGCCGCAGCTGGAGCCCGTCGGCGGCCCGGTAGCGGGCGTCCAGCAGCCCGTCGTCGCCTTGCTGGCGCAGCCAGTCCTGCCGGTCGAACCAGGTCGCGACCCGGTCGCCCATCGGGGCCTGGACCCGTTGCCGCAGGTCCTCCACCCGCAGCACCGGGTCGTCGTGTCCGCCCCGGCGCAGCGAGACGACGCCGAAGCCGATCGCCTCCACCTTGTGGGCGTCGAACCAGTCCAGCCAGTCGGCCATCCGCTGCGGGTCGGCCGCCTCGCCGACGTCGGTGAGCCAGAGGTTGACGTACGCCATCGGGTCGGCGACCTCGCGCTGGATCACCCAGGCGTCCAGACCGGTCCCGGCGAACCAGCCGGCCACCCGCTCGCCCCAGTCCTCCCCGGCGACGTGCACCCAGTTCGCCAGGTACTGCATGGTGCCGCCCTCGGTGAGCAGGCCGTCGGCGGCGGCGGCCAGTTCGGCGCCGATCGCGTCACCGACCCGCCCGGAGTCGCGGTAGACGTGCGTGGTGGTGCCCGGCCCGACCACGAAGGGCGGGTTGCTGACCACCAGGTCGAAGCGCCGTCCGGCGACGGGCTGCACCATGTCGCCGCGCAGCAGCTCCCACTGCTGGCCGTTGAGCGCGGCCGTGGTGGCGGCGAACCGCAGCGCCCGCCGGGAGACGTCGGTGGCGGTCACCTGCCGGGCGTGCGTACTCAGGTGCAGGGCCTGCACGCCGGAGCCGGTGCCCAGGTCGAGCGCGCTCTGCACCGGCTGCCGGACGGCCGCGCCGATCATCGTCTGGGTCGCCCCGCCGATGCCCAGCACGTGCTCGGCGTGCAGGGGCCGACCGGGACGGGCGCTGGCCGGCACGTCGGCCAGCACCCACCAGTCGTCGCCGTACGGTTCGAGGTCCAGCCCCATCCGCAGCCCGTCGCCGTACCGTTCGACGAGTCCGGCGGCGAGCGCCTCGTCGATCGACAGCGGCGCGAGCGCGGCGGCGACGGCGGCCTCCGGCTCGGTCTGCTCGCAGATGAAGACCCGGATCAGGGTGGCGAGCGGGTCACCGTCGGCGGTGGCGCGCAGCGCGGCCCGGAAGTCGTTGCGGGCCACCCCGCCGGTGGCCTGCGGGCCGAGCCGGGTGGCGATGCCGTTGGCGGTGAAGGCGGCTCGCGTCAACGCGGTCCGCAGCGCCTCGACGCCGGCGGGGGAGAGCAGCATGTCGTGTCCGTCCACACCGCCATCCTGCCTGGTGACGACGGGGAGGGAAGCGGGTGCCCGTGACAATCTCAATCAATCGACGAACATCTCTGTCATATTCATCGATCTAACGCTAGCATCTCCTCCATTCGAGTCCATGGGATGCGCCGTCCGGCCATGACCCGGTCGGCCGTTCCGGTTAGGGAGGCAGACGATGTCCTCAGGGTCCATCGCGCGACGGCACGTCATCCGGGCGCTCGCCGTCGTCGCCACCGCGGCGGCCGTATCAGCGGCCAGCACCACCGCGGCGGTCGCCGCACCCACCGGCGAGATCCGCGGCGCCGGCGCCGCGAACGCCGTCAGCGGCAGCTACCTCGTCGTCCTGCGCTCCGACGCGGTCGGCGCCGCCGGTTCGTCGGCGGCTCGCACCGCAGTGCCGGACCGGGCCACCGCCCTGGTCCAGCGGTACGGGGGCAGCGTCTCCGACACCTACTCCGCCGCGCTGACCGGCTTCGCCGCCAAGATGACCGCGAAGCAGGCGGCCCGGCTCGCCGCCAACTCGGCCGTCGCGTACGTCGAGCAGGACCAGGCGTTCACCGTCCAGGCCACCCAGACCAACCCCACCTGGGGCCTGGACCGTATCGACCAGCGGAACCGCCCGCTGAGCGGCACCTACACCTACCCGAACACGGCCTCGAACGTCCGGGCCTACATCATCGACACCGGCATCCGCACCACGCACAACGAGTTCGGCGGCCGGGCCACCTGGGGCACCAACACGGTCGACAGCAACAACACCGACTGCAACGGCCACGGCACCCACGTCGCCGGGACCGTCGGCGGCGCGACGTACGGCGTGGCCAAGTCCGTCCGCCTGGTCGCGGTGAAGGTGCTCAACTGCTCCGGCGGCGGCACCACCGCCAGCGTGGTCAACGGCGTCAACTGGGTGACCGCCAACGCGGTGAAGCCGGCCGTGGCGAACATGAGCCTCGGCGGCGGGGCCAGCAGCACGATCGACAACGCGGTGGCCAACTCGATCGCCTCCGGCATCAGCTACGCGGTGGCGGCCGGTAACTCCAACGCCAACGCCTGCAACTACTCGCCGGCGCGTACCTCGACCGCCATCACCGTCGGCTCGACGACCAGCACCGACGCCCGGTCGTCCTTCTCGAACTACGGCTCCTGCGTGCACATCTTCGCGCCCGGGTCGAGCGTGCTGTCCGCGTACCACACCAGCAACACCGCGACCAACACGCTGAACGGCACCTCGATGGCCTCCCCGCACGTGGCCGGCGCCGCCGCGCTCGTGCTCTCGGCCAACCCGTCCTACACCCCGGCCCAGGTCAAGAACTACCTGACCAGCAACGCCACCACCGGCGTGGTGACCAGCCCGGGCAGCGGCTCGCCGAACCGCCTGCTGTTCGTGGTCAACTGACCCTGACGCACACCGGCCCGGCGGACGGCACCACCGTCCGCCGGGCCCCCGCATGAGCAGGCAAAGCCAGGCCGACCGTCGGCGGCGGACCGGGCCGACTCACCGCCGGCCGAGGTCAGGCGGCGAGGTCGACCGGCACCCGGCGGTCGGTGTCCACCGGGAAGACCCGCGCCGCGCCGTCCACCCGTACCCCGACCTCGCCGTCCATCGGTACGGCGGCGCCGTCGAGCACCCGGGCGGTGATCGCCGTACCGTCGCCCAGCCGCAGACCGACGAGCGCGTCGTGGCCGTGGAAGTCGTGCCGCAGCACGGTGCCGGTGACTCCGCCCGCTCCGGCGGCCAGCCGGATCTGCTCCGGCCGCAGCAGCACGGTGACCGGCCCGTCGGCCACCGCACCGGCGACCGGTAGCATCCCCAACGCGGTCCGGGCGGTCCCGCTCTCGACGATCGCCGGCAGCAGCACCGCGTCACCGACGAAACCGGCCACCCAGGGATCGGCCGGCTCCCGATAGACCGTGGTCGGCGCGGCGGCCTGCACCACCCGCCCGTCGCGCAGCACCACCACCTTGTCGGCCACCGACAGCGCCTCACCCTGATCGTGGGTGACCAGCACACCGGTCGCCCCGTCGGCACGCAGCGCCTCGCGTACGTCGTGCCGCAGCCCGGCGCGCAGCCCCGCGTCCAAGGCGCTGAACGGCTCGTCCAGCAGCACCACCGACGGCCGGGGCGCGAGCGCACGGGCCACCGCGACCCGCTGCTGCTGCC
This sequence comes from Micromonospora sp. NPDC049903, assembly GCF_044460945.1. Lineage (NCBI taxonomy): Bacteria > Bacillati > Actinomycetota > Actinomycetes > Micromonosporales > Micromonosporaceae > Micromonospora > Micromonospora sp. NPDC049903. The sequence goes on along the minus strand of NZ_JBITKL010000006.1, from coordinate 108,800 downwards.
CGCCGGAGAGCTGGTGCGGCATCCGGTCGCCGTACCCGGCCAGCCCGACCAGCGCCAGCACCTCCTCGACCCGGTCGGTCCGTCGGGTGGCCCGGTCCAGCCCGTAGCCGACGTTCTCGGCGACCCGCAGATGCGGGAAGAGAGCACCCTCCTGGGGCACCACCGCGATGCGGCGGCGGTGCGCCGGCAGGTGCCGACCGCCGCCCGCGACCACCGCGCCGTCGATGCGGATCTCGCCGCCGTCGAGCCGCTCGAAGCCGGCCAGACAGCGCAGCAACGTGGTCTTGCCGCAGCCGGACGGCCCGAGCACCGCGGTCAACTGCCCGGACGGCACGCTGAGGTCGGCGCCGGCCAACGCGGTGACCCGCCCGTACCGCTTCACCACACCGTCGAGCACGACCTCACTCATGCCACCCCTCCACTTCGTTGCGTGGTGGCATGGGCTGCTGAGCTGCTGATTCGTTCGCTGCGCTCACTCATGCCACCCCTCCACTCTCGTTGCCTGCGTTCTTCGTTCATGTGCCGCTTTCCCGGTCGAGCAGGCCGCTGCGGGCGACCAGCAGCCAGGTGGGTACCGCCGAGATCAGCACCAGCAGCGCGGCGTAGGGGGCCGCCGCCGCGTAGGCGCCGACGGCCGTACTCGTCCACAGCTCGGTGGCGAGGGTGTCCGTGCCGGTGGGGCGCAGCAGCAGGGTGGCCGGGAGTTCCTTCATGCCGGTGAGGAAGACCAGCGCGGCCCCGGCGCCGATGCCCGGCAGGGTGAGCGGCAGGGTCACCGTGCGCAGCACGGTCCAGGGGCCACGGCCGAGCGACCGGGCCACCTCCTCCAGACCGGCGGGGGACTGGGCGGCCGCGCCGGCCACCGCGCCGACCGCCAGCGGCAGGAAGAGCGTCGCGTACGCCAGGGCGAGCAGCCACCGGGTCTGATAGAGCGGGTACGCCACGTTGATGCCGAAGAAGATCAGCGAGAGTCCGATCACCACGCCGGGCAGGGCGTGGGCCAGGTACGCCAGCCGGTCCAGCACGGTGGTCAGCGGACCCGGCGCCCGCGCGACGAGCAGCCCCAGCGGCAGCGCCAACAGCATGGTGAGCGCGGCGCCGGCCAGCGAGACGGTCAGCGAGTTCCCGGCGGCGGTGAGCACCTCGGGCAGGGCGCCCGGGCGGGACACCCCGGCGGCGAGCCGCCGCCCGAGGCTGACCGCCGGGACGCCGAGCGCCAGCGCGGCGACGCCGGTCAGCACGGCGATGGCCGGCCAGCGGGCCGACCCGAGCGCCAGCCGGGGTGCGGGACGGCGGGTGCCGCCGAGCCGCGCGTACCGGGCCCCCCGGCGACGGGTGGCGGTCTCGCCGGTCAGCAGCACCACCGTGAGCACCACCAGCACGCTGGAGAGCACCAGCGCGCCGGTCCGGTCGAAGCCGAGGTCGAAGGCGACGAAGATGGCCCGGGTGAAGGTGTCGGCGCGCAGGATGGAGACCGCGCCGAAGTCGGAGAGCACGTAGAGGGCGACCAGCAGCGCACCGGCGGCGGTGGCCGGGCGGATCTGCCGCAGCGTCACCGCGGTGAAGGTCTGCCACCCGCTGCGCCCGAGCGACCGGGACACCTCCTCCTGCGCCGGGTCCGCGCCGCGCAGCGCCGCCGCGACCGGCAGCAGCACGTACGGATAGGAGCAGAGGGTGAGCACCAGCGCCGCCGGCCAGAACCCCTCCAGCCGGGGCAGCGCGGAGACCCAGGCGAAGGCGGCGATGTAGGTGGGTACGGCCAGCGGCAACGCCGCCAGCACGGCGAAGGCCCGGCGGCCGGGCAGATCGGTCCGGGTGACCAGGAACGCGGTGCCCACGCCGAGCAGGACGCACGCCGTGGTGACCACGGCGGCCAGTGCGAGGCTGCGCAGGGCGAGCAGCGCGACCCGTTCGGTCCACAGCTCGGCGACGACCGCGTCCCAGCCCGCCTCGGCGGTGCGTACCCCGAGGTAGGCCAGCGGGATCAGGGCGACGGCCACCGCGGCGGTCGAGGCCGCGAGCAACGCCGGCCGTGGCGCGAGTCGCCGCATCCCGCCGGGTACGCCGGACAGGACCGACCCGGATCGGGACGGCCCTGCGACGGAGGGTGGTGCGGTCAGGGCACCAGGCCCGAGTTCTTGATCATGGTGACGGTGGCGTCGAGGGTGTCCAGGTCGTTCAGGTCGATCTGCGGCACCGCCAGCTCGGACAGGGCCGGCACGTACGCCGGGGACGGCACGCCGTCGATCACCGGGTACTCGTAGGTCTGCTCGGCGAAGAACGTCTGGGCCTCGGTGCCGAGCAGGAAGTCCACGAACTTCTGCACGTCGGCGTTCTCGGCGGCCCGCTTGAGCACGCCGACGCCCGCGACGTTCACCAGCGCACCGGTGTCACCGCCGGAGAAGAAGTGCAGCTTGACCTTGAGCGCGTCCGGCGTGGTGCCCTGCTCCTTGGCGATCTCACCGAGGTAGTAGTGGTTGACCAGGCCGGCCGGGATCGTGCCCGCGCCGACGTCTTCGAGGATCTTGCCGTTGCCGTCGCGGATCTGCGGGTCGTTGGCCTTGAGGCCGCTGAGGAACTGCTCGGCCTTGGCGTCGTCGTGCTGCACCCGGATGGCGGTGACGAACGCCTGGAACGAGGCGTTGGTCGGGGCGACGCCGACCTTGCCCTTCCAGGCCGGGCCGGTCAGGTCGAACACCGAGGCGGGCAGCTCCTCGGCCTTCACCAGGTCGGCGTTGTACGCCAACACCCGGGCGCGGGCGCTCACGCCGACCCACTGGCCGTTGCCGGCGCGGTAGGACGCCGGCACCTTCGCCGTGGTCTCCTCGGCGAGCGTGGTGAACATGCCCTGCTTGGCCACGGTGCCCAGCGCACCCGCGTCCTGCGCGAAGAACACGTCGGCGGGGGACCGGTCGCCCTCCTCGACGAGCTGGGCGGCGAGCTGCGCGGTGTTCGCGTACCGGGCGTTGACGGTGATGCCGGTCTGCTCGGTGAACTTGTCCAGCAGCGGCTTGACGAGCTGCTCGTTGCGTCCGCTGTAGACGGTGATCGACTTGTCGGTCGACTGGCCCGAGTCTGCCGCCGCGTCCTCCTCACCTGATCCGCAGGCGGCCAGCCCGACGGTGAGCAAGCTGGCGGCGAGCAACGCGCCGGTGGTACGGCGGGTGAGAAGCACGATGAACCCTTTCCTCTGCGGCCCGGGACGACCGAGCGCCGAAGTTAGCACAGCCTAACCTAATCCGGAATCAAGCTGAGTGTTGGATCACCTGCCGCCGACCGGGGCGGGCAAGATGAGGGGCATGACACTCGCACTGCCCATCGACCCGGAGGCGAACCGGCTGCTCACGCAGAGTCCGCTGGCGCTGCTGACGGGGATGGTTCTCGACCAACAGATCTCGATGGAGAAGGCGTTCTCCTCGCCGTACGTGCTGGCCCAGCGGCTCGGTCACGACCTGGACGCCCGGGAACTCGCCGAGTACGACCCGGAGGCGCTGGTGGCCCTCTTCGCCCAGCCGCCGGCACTGCACCGGTTCCCGAAGGCGATGGCGGCCCGTGTGCAGGAGGTCTGCCGGACGCTGGTCGACCGGTACGACGGCGACGCCGCCCGGCTCTGGGCCGACCCCGCCGACGGTGCGGAACTGCTCGCGCGGATCACCGCCCTGCCAGGGTTCGGCCGACAGAAGGGGCAGATCTTCCTCGCCCTGCTCGGCAAGCGGTTCGGCGTACGGCCGCCGGGCTGGCAGGAGGCGGCCGGCGGCTACGGCGAGCCGGAGGTCCACCGGTCGGTGGCCGACGTCACCGACGCCGAGTCGTTGCGCCTGGTCCGGGAGTACAAGCAGCAGCAGAAGGCGGCGGCGAAGGCGAAGGCCGCCGGGGGCTGAGCGGTCCGGCGAGGCGATGGCCCGAGGAACGTCGTCGTGGGCCCGGTCGAGGTGACAGGATGGGAGCGACCCCTCGAGGAGGTACACGGTGAAGCATCAGGCGTACCGGCCGATCCTCATCACCGACGCCTCGCGCAGCCAGGATGACCAGCTCACCAGCCGGCAGCGGCGGTACGTCGCGATGATGGGCGTCCGGGTGGCGTGCGTGATCGCCGGCGCGATCCTGGTCGGCACGCGGGCGCCCCTGCTCTGGCTCTGGCTGCCGCTGGTGGCGCTGGGCATGATCGTCGTCCCGTGGCTCGCGGTGCTGCTGGCCAACGACCGGCCGCCGAAGGAACAGCACCGGCTGATCGGCCGGTCGGCACGGCGGCAGCAGCAGGAGACCCCGCCGATGAGCCTCACCGCCGAGGAACGGCCGCACAAGGTCATCGACGCCGAGCCCTGACGCAGTCCCACCCGGGCAGCACGGGAGTGGCCCGGCCCGGGCAGGACTGGTCGTCGTGAGCGGTTCAGCCGACCGGCCGGGCACCCACCTGGGAGACCGCCGCCGCGCCGAGGTCGGTGGCCCGGTTCAGGGCGGCCTCCGGAGTCGCCCCGGTCAGCCAGGCGGCGAGCAGCCCGGCCGCGAAGGCGTCACCCGCTCCCGTCACGTCCACCACCGCCACCCGGCGGGCCGGTGAGGTGACGAGCGTGCCGGTCCGTTCCACCCAGGTGGCGCCCGCCCCACCGCGCTTGACCACCACCCGTCGGGCAGTGGCGGCCAGCGCCCGCCCCTGGGCCGCCGGATCCAGTCCGCCGGCCAGCACCGTCGCCTCGTCGGTGTTCACCAGCAGCAGGTCGACCCCGCGTACCCAGGACAGGAAGGCCGCCGCACCGACGGCCCGCAGCGGCGCCGCGGAGGCCGCGTCCACGCTTGTGGTGAGGCCGCGTTCGCGGGCGGCGGCCAGCGCGTGCCGACCCGCCGGTCGGGACTCCGGGTCCAGCAGCGTGTACCCGGACAGGTGCAGGTGGCTCGCCTCCGGCGCCTCGGCCAGCGCCGCGTCGACCTGCTCGGGGCGCAGCCCCACGTTCGCCCCGCGCTCGGTGACCATGGTGCGTTCGTCCCCACCGGCCAGCACGATCACCGTGCCGGTGCCCATCCCGGTCACCGTCCGCACCGCGCAGTCGACGCCCACGGCGGTCAGCTCCGCGATCCGGTCCCGACCGGCGGTGTCGTCGCCGACGGCGCCGACCAGCGTCACCGGCACGCTCTGCGTGGTCAGCCAGGCGGCGGTGTTCGCGGCCTGCCCGCCGCCGGTGAACCGGATCGACGCGGGCGTGTCCGTGCCCCGCGCCAGCGGGGCGGTCAGCACCGCCACCACGTCGGTGATCACGTCACCGACGACCAGCACCCGGCCGGCGGCGCTGCCGCGGCGCGCTCCGGTGCCGGTCCGTACGCCGGATCCGCTCACGCCGTGGCGCTGTCGCGCCGGGTGGCGGCGGCCACCGCGATCCGGGCGGCGAGATCGGCGTTACGCAGGATGATCCGGACGTTGACCGCCAGGCTGGCGCCTTCCGTGGCGGAGTGGAAGTGGGAGAGCAGGTACGGGGTGACCGCCTTGCCGCTCACCCCGTCGCGCTCCAGCCGGGCCAGTCCCTCGGCGAGGGTCCGGTCGTGCAGGTCCGGGTCGAGTTGCTCGTCGACCGGCAGCGGGTTGGCGACGACCAGACCACCGTGGTGCACGCCGTGCGCCTCGCGGGCGGCCAGTGCGTCCGCGATCAGCTCCGGCGAGTCGACCGACCAGTCCAGGTCGAAGCCGCTGTCGGTGATGAAGAAGCCCGGGAATCGGCGGGTGCGGTAGCCGACCACGGCCACCCCGAGGGTCTCCAGGCGCTCCAGCGTCGCCCCGACGTCGAGGATCGACTTGACCCCGGCACAGACCACCGCGATCGGCGTCCGGGCCAGGGTGACCAGGTCGGCGGACTCGTCGAAGGTCTGCGCGGCCTCCCGGTGCACCCCGCCCAGGCCGCCGGTGGCGAACACGCCGATGCCGGCCCGAGCCGCCACCGCGCTGGTCGCGGCCACGGTGGTGGCACCGTCCGCGCCGGTCGCGGCGGCCACCGCGAGATCGCGTACGGAGAGTTTGGTCACGTCCTCGGCGGTGGCCAGCCGGGTCAGCTCGGCGTCGTCGAGGCCCACCACGAGTTCGCCGGAGACCATCCCGATGGTGGCCGGGACCGCTCCCGCGTCCCGGACGGCCTGTTCGATCTCTCGGGCCACCCGAAGGTTGTCCGGCCGGGGCAGACCGTGCGAGACGATGGTGCTCTCCAGGGCGACCACAGGACGCCGCTCGCGCAGCGCCTGGGCCACCTCGGTGCCGTGGCGAAGGTGAAAGTCGGTCACAGTCGCCCACGGTACTGCCGCCGCCTCGGTCACCTCAGGTGGACCGGGGCCACAGTGACCTGCCAGACTTGTCGGTTGGAGGTGCAGACGTGAGCACTGAGGTCCTCGAGCGTCCGGAGCTGAAGGACGCCGACACCGGTCCGGAGATGTTCCACTACGTCCGGAAGGAAAAGATTGCCGAGAGTGCCGTCATGGGCACCTTCGTCGTGGCGCTGTGCGGAGAGACCTTCCCGGTGACGAAGACCCCCAAGAAGGGTTCGCCGGTCTGCCCCAAGTGCAAGGAGATCTACGACTCGTACCGCGAGTGACCCCGGGCCGACCGCCCGTACGCCCGCGTAACCTGCGGCGGTGACCACCTCCACCGCCCTGCTCCTGGCCGACCTGGCTGGGGTCGCGGTCTTCGCCGCCTCGGGAGCCTCTGCGGCGGTCGCCAAGCGACTCGACCTGTTCGGCGTGGTCTTCGTCGGTTTCGTCGCCGCCCTCGGCGGCGGGATCTTCCGTGACCTGGTCATCAACGAGGCACCGCCGCTGGCCTTCGGCGACTGGCGGTACGCGACCACGGCCGCGCTGACCGCCGGGGCGATCTTCTGGCTGCACCCGCAGTTCGCCCGGCTGCGTACCACCGTTCTGGTGCTGGACGCGGCCGGGCTCGGCCTGTTCACCGTCGTCGGCACCCTCAAGGCGCTCGAAGCCGGCGTGCCGGCCGTCGGCGCCTGCCTGATCGGGATGCTCACCGCGATCGGCGGCGGCCTGGTCCGCGACCTGCTCACCGGCGAGATTCCGGTGGTGCTGCGGCGGGAGATCTACGCGCTCGCGGCACTCGTCGGCGCGATCGTGGTCGCGGTCCTGTACGGCCTCGACCGCACCGGCCCGGCCCCGCTCACCGCCGCGGCGGGGCTGGCCTTCGGCATCCGTCTGGTGGCGCTGCGGCGACGGTGGTCGGCGCCGGTGGCGACACTGCGCCCGCCCCGCACCGGGGCGTCCGGGCCACCTCCGGAGTGACCGCCGCCCCTCCGGCCGCCCCGGGTGGCGGGGGGCGGCGTCGCGTCGCGGACGCGGTGCGGCAGCCGACGTGGCGTGCGACCTGCACGGTGGCCGTCGCGGCCGGGTAGTGGCGAAGGGCACCGGACGGCCGGTGTGGCGTCGCGTGGGGCCGGTCGCCGGTCCTGGTTATGCTGAGTCGGCCTTCGCGGCTTCTTCTGCGCGGAGGCGTTTTCGTGGGGCGACTACCGCGCCCCCGGCCCGGGTCCGCCGACCTACGGTCGGGACACTGCGGTCGGAGAGGAGCGAGCCGTGGCACCCCGGACGCCGGCGCTCGAGACGTTCCCGCCCCTACGGGCCTGGCAACGCAAGGCGATGGTGGAGTACCTGCGCCGTCGCAGCGAGGACTTCACCGCGGTCGCCACCCCCGGCGCCGGTAAGACCACCTTCGCCCTGCGGATCGCCGCCGAACTCCTCGCGGACGGCACCGTCGAGGCGGTGACCGTGGTGGCGCCGACCGAGCATCTGAAGACCCAGTGGGCGGACGCGGCGGCCCGGATCGGCATCCATCTCGACGCCGCGTTCCGTAACGCCGACCTGCACTCGTCGACGGACTTCCACGGTGCGGTGATCACCTACGCGCAGGTGGGTATGGCGCCGCACGTGCACCGGCGGCGCACCATGACCCGGCGCACCCTGGTCATCCTCGACGAGATCCACCACGCCGGCGACTCCCGCACCTGGGGCGACGGGGTGAAGGCCGCCTTCGAGCCCGCCGTACGCCGGCTGATGCTGACCGGTACGCCGTTCCGCTCCGACGACAATCCGATCCCGTTCGTCGAGTACGAGCGGGGCGGGGACGGGCTGCTGCGGTCCCGGGCCGACTCGGTGTACGGCTACAGCGACGCCCTGCGCGACGGTGTGGTGCGGCCGGTGCTGTTCCTGGCGTACTCCGGGGAGACCCGGTGGCGTACCAACGCCGGGGAGGAGCTGTCGGCCCGGCTGGGCGAGCCGATGACCCAGGATCTGATCGCCCAGGCCTGGCGTACCGCCCTGGACCCGGCCGGCGACTGGATGCCGCAGGTGCTGCGGGCCGCCGACGCCCGACTGACCGTGCTGCGCGAGGCGGGCATGCCCGACGCGGCGGGTCTGGTGATCGCCACCGACCAGCAGTCCGCCCGCTCGTACGCCAAGCTCATCGAGCAGGTCACCGGGGAGAAGGCGGCCGTCGTACTCTCCGACGACGTGGGCGCTTCGGCCCGGATCGCGACGTTCGCGGCGTCCGAGCAACGCTGGATGGTCGCGGTGCGGATGGTCTCCGAAGGGGTCGACATCCCCCGGCTGGCCGTCGGTGTCTACGCGACCAGTGCCAGCACCCCGCTGTACTTCGCGCAGGCGATCGGGCGGTTCGTCCGGGCCCGTCGCCCGGGGGAGACCGCCTCGGTGTTCCTGCCCAGCGTCCCGCACCTGCTCGGGCTGGCCAGCGAGATGGAGGCCGAGCGGGACCACGTGCTCGGCAAGCCGAAGGACCGCGAGGGCTTCGACGACGACCTGCTGGAGCGGGCCCAGCGCGACGACCAGGCCAGCGGCGAGCTGGAGAAGCGGTTCGCCGCGCTGTCCGCCACCGCCGAACTGGATCAGGTGATCTTCGACGGCGCCTCGTTCGGCACCGCCGCCCAGGCCGGCACCCCCGAGGAGGAGGAGTACCTGGGCCTGCCCGGGCTGCTCACCTCGGAGCAGGTGGCGGAGCTGCTGTCCAAGCGGCAGTCCGCGCAACTGGCGGCCCGCAAGCGCCGCGCCACCGAGCGACCGGCCGAACCGGCGGCACCGCCCGCGCCGGCACCGATGAACGCCGCACAGCGCCGAGTCGCGCTACGTCGTCAGCTCAACGCCCTGGTGGCCGCCCAGCACCACCGCACCGGCCAACCGCACGGAAAGATCCACGCCGAGCTCCGTCGCCTCTGCGGTGGCCCGCCCAGCGCCCAGGCCACCATCGAACAGCTCGAAGAGCGCATAGCCACCGTCCAGACCCTCTAACCCCACCCACCCCACCCCCGCCCACCCACCCCACCCTGACGCCCCGCCCACGCGGATGATCAAGAGGTTTGCGTCGGGGCGAGTCCGCGATCGTGGCCCAAACCTCTTGATCACCCGCGTCAGGGGGGCCTGGGTAGACGGAGCCGGCCGGAGGCCCTTGCGGGGCCTCCGGCCGGCGGTGTGTCTTGTGGGTTCTAGTTGGCCATCAGGTCGGCGCCGCGCCAAGTGAACTCCGGGTCCGTCGCGAACCGTACGGTGATCTTCACGAGATCTTCCGCGTACTTGTTGGCGTGGTGCCCACAGAACACCAGCTCACTGCCACCCGAGAGGGTGATCCGGAGCTTGCCGGCGGCATTGCAGCGGTCGCACCGTTCATCGGCGGCCGGGGGGCTCACCGTCTCGGGCGGCGGCGTGAGGGTCGGGGTCATCGCCTTCCTCCTCTGGTCGTCACCGATGAACACTCTCTTCGGTCTTGGTCACCTATCGTGCAACACCCTTGCAGGGCCTCGCCTTCCCTGTGTGCCCGCGGGGGACCGAGGTCACACCTGGCACGGACAGTGTGCCGTGCACCCAGGGTGCCACGTCAACGATCACATTCGTGCAACCACCTGATCACCATCCGGCGTTGACGCCTGGTGGTCAAAACGACACGATCAGTTGACGCGAGCTGATCAGTCGAGATAATCCCGGAGTACCTGGGAACGCGACGGGTGCCGCAGCTTGGACATCGTCTTGGACTCGATCTGCCGGATCCGTTCCCGGGTCACCCCGTAGACCTGCCCGATCTCGTCCAGCGTGCGCGGCTGGCCGTCGGTCAGGCCGAAGCGCAGGCGGACCACGCCCGCCTCCCGCTCGGACAGCGTCTGGAGCACCTGCTGGAGCTGGTCCTGCAGCAGCGAGAAGGACACCGCGTCGACCGCGACGACCGCCTCCGAGTCCTCGATGAAGTCACCGAGCTGGCTGTCGCCCTCGTCGCCGATGGTCTGGTCGAGCGAGATGGGCTCCCGGGCGTACTGCTGGATCTCCAGCACCTTCTCCGGTGTGATGTCCATCTCCTTGGCCAGTTCCTCCGGAGTGGGCTCACGACCCAGGTCCTGGAGCAGCTCGCGCTGTATCCGGCCCAGCTTGTTGATCACCTCGACCATGTGCACCGGGATGCGGATGGTGCGGGCCTGGTCGGCCATGGCGCGGGTGATGGCCTGGCGGATCCACCAGGTGGCGTAGGTGGAGAACTTGTAGCCCTTGGTGTAGTCGAACTTCTCGACGGCGCGGATGAGGCCGAGGTTGCCTTCCTGGATGAGGTCGAGGAAGGCCATGCCACGGCCCGTGTACCGCTTGGCGAGCGAGACGACCAGGCGGAGGTTGGCCTCCAGCAGGTGGTTCTTGGCGCGCTCGCCGTCGCGGGAGATCCAGAGCAGGTCGCGCTGCATCTCGCGGACGAGCTTCTCCTCGCCCTCGTCGGCCGCGCGCAGCCGCTCGGCGGCGTAGAGCCCGGCCTCGATCCGCTTGGCCAGCTCCACCTCCTGCTCGGCGTTGAGCAGCGGCACCTTGCCGATCTGCTTGAGGTACGCCCGGACGGAGTCGGCCGAGGCGGTCAGCTCGGCGTCGCGGCGCGCCTGCTTGAGCGCCTCGGACTCCTCGTCGTCCCACTCGAAGTCGTTGTCGGTGGCCGAGCTCGCCGCGTCGGCCTCGGCGGCCCGGGTCAGCTCGGCCGGCTCCTCGACCACCACGTCCTCGATCTCGGCGGCGAGCTCCTCGGGGTCGACCTCACCCTCGGCGCCCTCGCCCTTGCCGGCGGCCTTGGCCGGCTTGGCGCCGGTGGCGGCGGCCACCGTCGCCTTGGTGGCCCGGGTGGACTTCTTGGCGGGCACGACGGCCTTGGCCACGTCGGCGGTGGTGCCGGCGGCCTTGCGCGCGGTCGCCTTGCGGGGTGCCGGAGCCGGCGCCTCGTCGGACGAGGCCGCCTGCTTCGGGGCGGGCGGCGCCGCCTTCTTGGTGGTCTTGGCGGTGGTGGCCCGGGAGGCGGGAGTCGCGGAGCGGGCGGCGGCGACCCGGCGGCGGGTGCTGGCCGAACCGTCGACCACCACGGTCACCCCGGCCTCGGAGAGCGCCCGCAGGATCTTCTTGGCCTGGGCCGGAGTCACCTCGGCGGACTCGACGGTGCGCGCGAGCTGGGCCGACGTGAGCTGGCCGCCGGCGCTCTGCGCGTGGGCGATCAGGGTGTCGGTGAGCGAGCGAACGTCGGCGCCGGTCTGGCGGGGTTCTGTCACGAATGACCTTCCGGAGGCGAAGAGCGAGCACGGCCGGGATCGTCCGGCGCAGCGTGGGGCACCACGCCGGGCGATGTGGTTGAGGAACCCCCGTGTCCCCGGCCGACCGGTCGTCCGGTCGCCCGTGGCGGTGGGCAGGGGTGAATTGTAACGCCGTCTGCGGCGATCATCCTGCGCCGCACGGCTGACCGGCGGTCGAGACCGCCGATTCGGTGCACATCTGGACTTTGTAAGGATGATACCCGCGCAGGACTCGGAAACCCGGCCGTGCGGGAAGGGGACGGACGATGGACCGCTCGACGCCGCAGCCAGGGCAGTTGTTGGAGATCGCGATCGAGGTAGCGCGGGAGGCAGCGGCCACCGCGTACCGGATGAGGGTCGAGGGCGTCTCCGTGGCGGCCACCAAGAGCACCGCCACCGACGTGGTGACCGCGGCCGACCGGGCGGTGGAGCGCCAGATCGTCGACGCGCTGCGCCTGCGACGTCCGGACGACGCGGTGCTGGGCGAGGAGTACGGCGCGACGGAGCGCGGCACGGCCGCACCGGCGCGAGTGCGGTGGATCGTGGATCCGATCGACGGCACGGTCAACTACCTGTACGGACTGGCCCACTGCGCGGTGTCGATCGCCGCAGAGGTGGACGGCGAGGTCGTGGCGGGGGTGGTGCGCAACATCCACACCGGCGAGGAGTGGACCGCGACGGCCGGCGGCGGTGCCTGGCGGGACGGCCGGCGGCTGCGCGGCTCCACCGAGACCGACCTCGGGCAGACGCTCGTGATCACCGGCTTCGGCTACGACCCGGCCCGACGTGCCCACCAGGCCCGGGTGGTGACCGAGTTGATCGCGCACGTCCGGGACATCCGTCGACTCGGCGCCGCCGCCGTCGACCTCTGCCTGGTCGCCGAGGGGCGGGCCGACGCGTTCTACGAGAAGGGCCTGGCGGACTGGGACCGGGCGGCCGGCGGGCTGGTGGCCACCGAGGCCGGCCTGCGGATCGGCGGGATCGACGGGCAGGGCCCCGGGCCGGACATGGTCATCGCCGCGCCGCCGGAGCTGTTCGCGCCCCTGCACGACCGGCTGGCCGCGCTGGACGCCTCCGGCGGCCCGTGATCGTCCGGCCGGGTGAGCCGAAGTCGGGACGCTCGGCCGATCAGATTCGGCCCGCCCGGCTCGTCCGGTCCACCCGGTCGGACCGATCCGTCGGTCAGTCCTCTATCGGCATCGGGCAGGTGCCCGGCGGGGCCACCGGCGAACCGAGGTCGCCGAGGGACTGGTTGACCTCGGTGGTGGTCGCCAGTTGCCGGAAGCCGTTGCCGAGGATCACGTCCACCACGTCGTCCTCGCGCTTGGCGTCGTACTCGTACTCGGCGTTGTTCAGGAAGTACGCCCGCAGCAGGTGGGCGGAGCCGACGCCCTTCGGGCCGTACCGCAGCACCGCCACGTCGTCGACCTGCTTCTTCTGGTTGCCTTCCTTCTGGACCTGGAAGTCGCGGTTGCGGAACTCGTCGCCCACGCTGCTGGCCAACCCGGGGCGGTCGGTGGCGTTCAACACTTTGATCTTGACGTCCTTGCGCTCACGCAACGTCACGTCGGCGCGGGGCCAGTCCTCCGGGCAACCCTGGGCGGAGCCCGCGTTACCCTGGGTGTCCTTGACGAGGGCGACGACCACGAAGACCAGGGCGACCACCGCCAGCATGCCGACGACAACGAGTGCTCGCACTCGCGCAAAGCTCATCAGGGCGCTCCCGGGCGATGGATGGGTGGCAGCGGCCGTCGGCGTGGGGGCCGTCCCGCCGGCCGCCGGGTACGCCGCTGAGGTTAACGGTTGTCCGACCGTCGCGTGGAAACAGTCCGACATACCGGCGCGCCACCCTGGAACCGGGTACTACTACCCCTATCTTCGTGTCGCCTGAGTCACATTGGGAACAACTTCCCGTGCAGGGGCGTACATCTCAGCCACGAGGGCGGTATACATGCCTCGCCCAAGGGGGGGTAGGTTCCGCGCTCGTCGGGGAGATCCTCTGGCGGTCTGGCCCACGCAGTCGTCGGGTCGGGTGGCCGACACTTGCGGTGGCCGGCCAGCGGAACCGAAACAGCGTCGTCCGGCGTTACAACCGGAAGCGACAACATCGAAATGGGAGAGTGAAACCGATGGCCACCGACTACGACGCCCCGCGCCGCGACGAGGTCGACCTCGGCGAGGACAGCCTCGAAGAGCTCAAGGCCCGGCGCGTCGACTCACAGTCGGGTGCCGTGGACGTCGACGAGGCGGAGGTGGCGGAGAGCTTTGAGCTGCCCGGCGCCGACCTCGCCGACGAGGAGCTCACGGTCAAGGTGCTACCGATGCAGCAGGACGAGTTCCGCTGTGCCCGGTGTTTCCTGGTGCACCACCGCAGCCAGCTTGCGGTCGAGCGCAACGGCGAGTTGATCTGCCGTGAGTGTGTCTGACCGACGGCCCGACACCACCACCACAGCGGCGGCTCCGGCACGGAGCCGCCGCTACCCGGCTCGGCGAGCGGCGACGCCCGAGACCTGATTCACTCGTGAGGTGACGTGCCACGTGGTGGCCGTCAGCCGGGGGAGGTCAGGCATGGGCGCGCGGCGACGGTCGAGTCATCGGTCCCGTACCGCGGTGTCGCGTGGCGGCACGGAGGGCAGCGGAGTGGCGGCATGAGCGAGCCGAACGCGAACGGGCGGGACGTGAACGGGCGGGACGCGGACGAGCAGAGTACGGACCAGCGGGGCACGGACGAACTGGGCGCGACGGTGGTCGCGCTGACCGCCGACGACGTCGAGCCGGCGAAACGCCGCCAGTTGCTCGGGCGGCTGGTGGGGCAGGCCCGGGCCCGGGGCATCGGTGACCTGTTCAAGCCGAAGGCCGCCGTGCGCTGGATGGTCGACACCGTCGCCGAGATCGCCCCGCACGTACCGATCCGGGATCTGGCCACCCTGCGCCGACACTTCCCGGGCCTGGACGACGAGCAGTTGGCCGACCGGCTGGTGCGTAACGCGTCCCGGGCGACGGCGGGGATCGGCGCGGCCGGCGGCGGCGCCTCCGCGGTGCAGTGGACGGTCACCCCGAGCCTGCTGTCCGCGCCGGTGCTGCTGGCCGCCGAGACGGTCACCGTGGTGGCGATCGAGCTGAAGCTGACCGGCGAGCTGCACGAGATCTACGGCGTGCCGCTGCCCAGCGGCGGCACCGAACGCACCGTCGCCCTGGTGCAGGCGTGGGCCAACCGGCGCGGGGTCAACCCGATGATGCCGGGCGTGGGGGTGGGCGCCGTGCTCGGCACCGCCGCCCGCCACGAGCTGCGGGACACCCTGCTCAAGCGGTTCGGTCGCAACCTGACCACGCTCGGGCCCTTCCTGACCGGCGCGGCGGTGGCGAGTTTCCTGAACCGGCGGGCCACCCGGGCGCTCGCCGACGAGCTCCGCACCGACCTGCGCCGCCAGCGGCGGACGCTGCCCGATGGGCCGCCCGCGCCCGGTGGCCCGCCCGCGTTGCCCGCTTCCTGACCGACCGCCCCGCGCGACGGCTGAGCCCCGGAACAGCGTCGGCAGCGGCCCTGAAAGCGTCGAGGAGGCCCGAGCGCGCCCGGGGTGGGGTGGGAGTCAGCGTGCCGCGTCGCGGGCGGCCAGGAGCGCCTCGGCGAGTTCGACCGGGCGTCGGGAACTGACCACCCAGAACGGGGTGGGATCGTCCGGGTCGTCGAGGACCACTTGGACCGCGCCGGAGATCCACGGCCGCTGCACCACGAAGGCCAGCGGGTCGGCGGCGACACCGAGCACCTCACGCCGCCCGTCGGCGTCCAACGCGACGGCGTCGGCGACGAAGCGCACCGGCAGTCGGGCGTCGTCGACCTGAAGCTCCCCGCCGGTCACCGCGACCCGGATCCGGCCCAGCCACGCCATGGTCGCCAGCGCGAGCGGGACGAGCACCGCGAACGGCAGCCAGGCGCGTACGCCGGCCGCGCCCATCCAGACCTCCACCGAGAGCAGCGCGGCGACCGCGATCCCGGCCGGCCACAGCCACCAGGGCAGACGGAGCCGTTCGGCGTACGTCGGGATCGCCGTGGTGCGGGAGGGGGACGGTGACGTGCTCACTCGTGCCAGGGTACGGCGCGCGGCGGGCCGGGTACCGGGCAGGATGGCAGGGTCACCCCCAGCGGAACGGACGAAAGAGGTAGACCGTGACCGACCTGGTGCCCGTGCCGGTACGGCAACTCGACCCCGAGCTGCCGCTGCCGGCGTACTCGCATCCCGGTGACGCCGGTGCCGACCTGGTGGCCGCCGCCGACGTCGAGTTGCCGCCCGGCGGCCGGGCGTTGGTGCCGACCGGCGTGGCGATCGCGTTGCCCGAGGGGTACGTGGGCCTGGTCCACCCCCGATCGGGGCTCGCGGCCAGACTCGGCGTGACGGTGCTCAACGCGCCCGGTACGGTCGACGCCGGCTACCGGGGTGAGATCCTGGTCAACCTGATCAACCATGATCGGGCCGCACCGGTGAAGATCTCGCGGGGCGACCGGATCGCGCAACTCGTTGTGCAGCGGGTGGAACGGGCGGCCTTCCGGCCGGTGGCCGAGCTGCCCGCGTCCGGACGCGGGACCGGCGGGCACGGCTCCACCGGCGGACACGTCGGGCTGGTGCCGCCGCCGGCCACGGACGGCGTGGACGGAAGAGATGGCACGGTGAGTGCGAACAGCGGAGGGTGGACGCAGTGATCTTCTCCCGAAAGCGGGCCGCGGGACGGCACGCCCGTGACGAGCGAGCCACGGACGCGCTCCAGACGGTCGACGGCGCCGAGTCGGCGCCGGCGGCACCGGCGCGCGGGCCGTACGACGTCTCCGAGGCGCCGGACGGGGTGCAGCGACTCGACCTGGGCAGCCTGCAGATCCCAGCGATCCCCGAGGTCGAGGTGCGGGTACAGGCCGACCCGCAGGGGGTGATCCAGCAGGTGGTGCTGGTGCACGGGCCGAGCGCCCTGCAACTCGGCGTCTTCGCCGCGCCGCGCTCGGAGGGGATCTGGGAGGAAGTGCGCGAGGAGATCCGCAAGTCGTTGTTCAACGACGGCGCGGCCGCCCAGGAGGTCGTCGGCGAGTACGGCACCGAGCTGCACGCCCGGGTGCGTACCGAGGACGGGCTGACCGACCTGCGGTTCGTCGGTGTCGACGGGCCGCGGTGGATGGTCCGGGCGGTGTACCAGGGCGCGGCGGCCACCGACCCGGACGCCGCCGGTCCGCTGGCCGACTGCCTCAACGGCCTGGTCGTCGACCGGGGACAGGAGGCCAAGCCGGTGCGGGAACCGCTGCCGCTGCGCCTGCCCCGCGAGGCGGCCGATCAGGTCGAGGCCGGTGCCGAGACGGCGCCGGCACCCGGTACGCGCTGAGCCAGGCTCCGGCGAACGCGCCGCAACGGCCCGGACCGGCGTACGCTGGCGTGAACCGTTCCGGCGCCGCCGGGAGCACGGCGGGTGCCGGAGACGTCCCGGCCGGCGTGGATGGGGTGACGCGGAGGTCATGGGCACCGGCGAGGGTCGGGGTTCGCTGCGGCGGATGCTGCGACGGCTCACCGCCAGCGAGGCCGAGATCGAGGCCCAGCAGTTGCAGCGGGACAGCGCCCGGTGCGGCGGTGTCCCGGCGGCGCAGTGTGCCCGGGGCCAGGTGGCGTCGGTCACCGGCCGCCTGCGTACGGTGGTCTACACGCCGCGCACCAACCAGCCGGCGCTGGAGGCCGACCTCTACGACGGCAGTGACGTCGTGACGCTGGTCTGGCTGGGGCAGCGACGCATCACCGGCATCGAACCCGGGCGACACCTGACCGCGAAGGGGCGGATCGCGGTGCGGGACGACCGCAAGGTGATCTACAACCCGTACTACGAGTTGGAGCCGTCGACGTGACTGCGCGGGCGCGGCGGATGAAAGGCGGGCGATGACCACCGGACAGCACCCGGCCACCCAGCCGGAGACCGAGCCGACCGACGAGGAGCGGCTGCCGACCGTCGCCGAGCAGATGGCCGACCAACTCGGCGGATGGCGGGGGCTGGTCGAGTCCAGCATCCCGGTGGTCGTCTTCGTGGTGGTCAACATCCTCGGCGAACTGCGTCCCGCGGTGATCGCGTCGGTGGGTGTGGCGGTCCTGATCGGCGTGCTGCGGCTGGCCCAGCGCCGGCCGGTGCGCCACGCGGTCAACGGGCTGTTCGGCATCGGCATCGGTGCCGCCATCGCCTGGCGGACCGGCGAGGCCCGCGACTTCTATCTGCCCGGCATCCTCTACGGCATCGGCTACGGAGTGGCGCTGCTGGTCTCGGCGGTGATCCGGCAACCCCTGGTCGGCTGGCTGTGGTCGGTGCTGGTGGCCAAGGGCAGCTCCGAGTGGCGCGACGACCCGAAGCTGGTGCGTACCTTCACCGGCCTGACCGTGCTGTGGGGCGTGGTCTGGCTGGCCAAGGTCGGCGTGCAGGCCGGGCTCTACCTGGCGCAGCAGGACACCGCGCTGGGCGTGGCCCGGCTCGCGTTGGGCTACCCGCCGTACGTGCTGCTGTTGCTGATCACGGTCTGGACCGTCCGGCGGGTCATGCGGGAGTCGGAGCCGGAGCCGACGCCGCTGCCGAGCTGACCCGGGCGGCGGCTCAGCGCGACTCCCGGGTGCGCTCGACGCTGTCCGGGCCGAGGATCACCGCGCGTACCGCGTCCTCCATCTCGGCGGTGCACACGAAGATCAGCTCGTCGCCGGCCTCGACCGGGTCGTCGGGGCTGGGCACCAGGACCCGCTTGCCGCGCAGGATGGCCACCAGCGCGGCGTCCCGGGGCAGCGGCACCGCCCGCAGCGGCTGCCCGACGTAGGGCGCGGTCGGCGGCAGCGTGATCTCGACGAGGTTGGCCTCACCCTGCCGGAAGGTCATCAGGCGGACCAGGTCACCGACGGTCACCGCCTCCTCGACCAGGGCGGCCATCACGCGCGGCTTGCTGACCGCCACGTCCACGCCCCACTGCTCGGTGAAGAGCCACTCGTTCTCGGCCCGGTTGACGCGGGCGACCACCCGGGGCACCGCGAACTCGGTCTTGGCCAGCAGTGAGACCACGAGGTTGGCCTTGTCGTCGCCGGTGGCGGCGACCACCACGTCACAACCGGCGAGGTCGGCCTGCTCCAGGCTGGTCAGCTCGCAGGCGTCGGCCAGTACCCACTGCGCGTCCGGGACCCGCTCCGGCCGCAGCTTCCGCCGCTGCCGCTCGATGAGCATCACCTGGTGGCCGTTCTCGATCAGCTCCTGGGCGATCGAGCGGCCCACGTTGCCGGCACCGGCGATGGCGACCCGCATGTCACTGTCCCCCTTCCGGCGCCGCCGCCGTGGCGGTGACCGTGGCCACCATGTCGTCGGTGACCAGCATGAAGACCTGATCGCCCTCCTGCACCACGCTGGAACCGGTGGACAGCGTGCCGATGCCGAAGCGGATCAGGTACGCCACCCGGGCCCCGGTGGCCTCCTCCAGCGCCCGGACCGGCCGACCGATCCAATCCTCGTGCACCGGCACCTCGATGATCGAGACCGTGCTGGTCGGGTCGCGGAAGATCTCCACGTTGCCCTCCGGCAGCAGGTGCCGCAGCATCCGGTCGGCGGTCCAGCGGACGGTGGCCACGGTGGGGATGCCGAGGCGCTCGAAGACCTGGGCGCGACGCTGGTCGTAGATGCGGGCCGCCACCCGGGACACGCCGAACGTCTCGCGGGCCAGCCGGGCCGAGATGATGTTGGAGTTGTCGCCGCTGGAGACGGCGGCGAAGGCGTCGGCCCGTTCGATGCCGGCCTCGCGCAGCACGTCGCCGTCGAAACCGGCCCCGGTGACCGTGATCCCGGCGAAGTCCGGCCCCAGTCGGCGGAACGCCTCGGCGTCGTGGTCGATCACCGCCACCGAGTGCCCCCGGGCTTCGAGGCTGTGCGCCAGGGTCGACCCGACCCGGCCACACCCCATGATCACGATATGCACGCTTCCTCCCACGGTGCGTACCGCCGCGCCTCGTCGCCTGCGAGCCTGCCACGTCGGCGTCGCGGACGGGGACCGACGGTACTCCGGCCTCGGGAGCGGCTGCGGGCGACCACCGCGCGTCCCGGGCGACAGCGGTCGTACGCTTGGCGGTTGTGGCCCGATCCACCTCCCTGTTGAAGCGGCTGCTCGTCGGTCGACCGTTCCGGTCCGACCGCCTCAAGCACACCCTCCTACCGAAGCGCATCGCCCTGCCCGTCTTCGCCTCGGACGCGCTGTCCAGCGTGGCGTACGCGCCGGACGAGATCCTTCTGATGCTCTCCATCGCGGGGGCCTCGGCCTTCGTGTTCTCGCCGTGGGTGGCCCTCGGCGTCGTCGTGGTGATGCTGACCGTGGTGGCCAGCTACCGGCAGAACGTGCACGCCTACCCCTCGGGCGGCGGCGACTACGAGGTGGCCACGGTCAACCTCGGCCGACGGGCCGGGGTCGGGGTGGCCAGCGCCCTGCTGGTCGACTACGTGCTGACGGTCGCCGTGTCGGTCTCCTCCGGGGTGGCCAACCTCGGCTCGGTGATTCCCTTCGTGGCGACCCACAAGGTGCTGATCGCGGTCTGCGCGGTGGTCCTGCTCACCGCGGTCAACCTGCGGGGGCTCAAGGAGGCGGGCAGCGCGTTCGCCATCCCCACCTACGGCTTCATGATCGTCATCATCGGCATGATCCTCACCGGGCTGGTCCGCATCGTGGTGCTCGGTGAGGACCTGCGCGCACCCAGCGCCGACCTGGTCATCGCCGCCGAGTGGCACGACACCACCGGCTGGGCGATGGCCTTCCTGCTGCTGCGCAGCTTCTCGTCCGGGTGCGCCGCGCTCACCGGCGTCGAGGCGATCTCCAACGGGGTGCCGGCGTTCAAGGCGCCCAAGAGCCGCAACGCCGCCACCACGCTGCTGATGCTCGGCCTGGTCGCGGTGACCATGCTGGTCGGCATCGTCTGGTTGGCCCGGCTCACCGGGTTGCAGTTCGTCGAGGACCCGGGCCACCAGATCGTCGGGGGTCCGGACGGGTACGTGCAGAAGACCGTCACCGCGCAGCTCGCCGAGACCATCTTCGGATCCGGTTCGATCCTGCTGTTCCTGGTGGTCGGGGTGACCGCCACGATCCTGTTCGTGGCCGCGAACACCGCCTTCACCGGCTTCCCGGTGCTCGGCTCGATCCTGGCCCAGGACCGCTACCTGCCCCGGCAACTGCACACCCGGGGCGACCGGCTGGCCTTCTCCAACGGCATCCTGTTCCTGGCCGCCTTCGCGATCGTGCTGATCGTCGGCTTCCAGGCCGAGGTGACCAAGCTCATCCAGCTCTACATCGTCGGGGTCTTCGTCTCGTTCACGCTCTCCCAGGCCGGCATGATCCGGCACTGGAACCGGCTGCTGCGCACCGAACGCGATCCCCGGGTGCGGTCCCGGATGGTCCGTTCCCGGGCGATCAACACCTTCGGCATGGCGATGACCGGAACGGTGCTGGTCATCGTGCTGATCACCAAGTTCCTGCTGGGCGCCTGGATCGCGATCGTCGCGATGGGCGTGATCTATCTGCTGATGCTGGCCATCCGCCGGCACTACGACCGGGTCGCGGTGGAACTGACCCCGGACGACGGTCGCCCGGTGCTGCCCGCCCGTAACCACGCGATCGTGCTGGTCAGCAAACTGCACCAGCCGACGCTGCGGGCGGTCGCGTACGCGCAGGCCACCCGGCCGGACACGCTGACCGCGGTGACCGTCAACGTGGACGACACCGACACCCGGCAGTTGCAGGCGGACTGGGAGCGGAGGGAGGTGCCGATCACGCTGACCGTGATCGACTCGCCGTACCGGGAGATCACCCGGCCGATCCTGAACTACGTGGCGGGGGTCCGCCGCGAGTCACCGCGCGACGTGGTCACGGTCTTCATCCCCGAGTACGTGGTCGGCCGCTGGTGGGAGAACCTGTTGCACAACCAGAGCGCGCTGCGGCTCAAGGGCCGCCTGCTCTTCGAACCGGGAGTGATGGTGACCAGTGTGCCGTGGCAGCTCGCCTCGACCGCCGGCAAGGACCTGGACCGGATGGACGCCACGCTGAGCCGGGGACCGGCCCGGGGGCCTCGGGTGACGCCGCGCAGCACGCTGCCGCCGCACGTCCCGCCGGCCGGCTCGGTGGCGTCCCGCGACGGCGAGACGCCGGGCGGTGAGTCGCGATGAGCGGTCCGGTCGGCGGCGGGCTGGAGGAGGCCCAGCGGGTCGAGCTGACCGTCGCGGCGGTCGCCCCCGGTGGCCACTGCGTGGCCCGGGTCGACGGGCAGGTGGTCTTCGTCCGGCACGCGCTGCCCGGCGAACGGGTGGTGGCCGAGGTCACCGAGGTGCACCGGGGATTCGTCCGGGCCGACGCGGTGACCGTGCTGGAGCCCGCCGCGCAGCGGGTCACCCCGCCCTGCCCGTACGCCCGGCCGGGCCAGTGCGGCGGGTGCGACCTGCAACACGTCGCCCCGCAGGCCCAACTCGGCTGGAAGACCACGGTCGTCCGCGAGCAACTCGTCCGGATCGGCGGCCTCGACGAGGCCGCCTGCGACGCGCTGGGCGTCCGGGTCGAGGCGCTACCCGGCGGGCCGCTGGGCTGGCGCTCCCGGGTCCGCTACGCGGTCGACGCGGCGGGCCGGGCCGGGCTGCTCAAACACCGCTCGCACGAGGTGGTGCCGATCGACCGCTGCCTGATCGCCCACCCGGCCGTGCAGGACCTGCCGGTGCTCACCTCCGCCGGTACGCGGTGGCCGGACGACGAGGCGGTGGAGACGGTCGCGTCCACCGGCGGGGACGTGACGGTGACCGCCGTCGCGGCCGGGCGTACCCGGATCGTCAGCGGCCCGGAGCAGGTGCGCGAGCGGGCCGCGGGCCGGGAGTGGGCGCTGCCCGCCTCGTCCTTCTGGCAGGTGCACCCGGCGGCGGCGGACACGCTTGTCGACGCGGTGCTGGAGCTGACCGACCCGCAGCCGGGCGAGACCGCCTGGGACCTCTACGGCGGGGCCGGACTCTTCGCCGCCGCGCTGGCCGAACGGGTCGGCGAGTCGGGCCGGGTCACGCTGGTCGAGGCGGCCGGCGACGGTGCCACGGCGGCCCGGGAGAACCTGCGCGACCTGCCCCGGGTGGAGGTGGTGGCGGCCCGGGTGGAGACCGCGCTGGCCCGCCGCCGGATCACCGGCCCGGTCGACGTGGTGGTGCTCGATCCGCCTCGGTCGGGCGCCGGTGCCCGGGTGGTGCGCGACGTGGTCGCCGCCGGGCCGCGTGCCGTCGCCTACGTGGCCTGCGACCCGGCCGCGTTCGCCCGGGACCTGCGGGTCTTCACCGGGCTGGGCTGGCGGTTGGCGGCGCTGCGCGGCTACGACCTCTTCCCGATGACCCAGCACGTGGAGCTGGTCGGGCTGCTGGTCCCCGACCTCGCCGGGCAGACCGCCTAGCCTGGGCCGGTGAAGATCGTCGGGCTGATGTCGGGGACCTCCTACGACGGGGTGGACGTGGCGGTGGCCGAGTTCACCGTCGAGGGCGACACGCTGTGGCTGCGGCCGCTCGGACACCGGGGACTGGCCTACGACGACGCGCTGCGCGCCGCGATCGGGGCGGTGCTGCCGCCGGGCACGACCACGATCGCCGACGTGTGCCGGCTGGACAACCGGTTGGGCGAGGTGTTCGCCGAGGCGGCGGCCGTCGGCCTGGAGCTGGCCGGGGGCGGCGTCGACGTGGTGGTCTCGGCCGGATCGCCGGTGCTCGGGTACGACGTGGGTCCGGCCAACGCGTTGCTCGACGCCACCGCCGAGCGGTTGTTGGGGGTGCCCTGCGACCGGGACGGTGCCCGGGCGGCGGCCGGTCGGGTGCACGCCGGACTGCTCGCCGAGCTGCTGACCGAGCCGTACTACGCCGCTCCGGCGCCCAAGTCGACCGGCCGGGAGCTGTTCCACGCCGGGTACCTCGACCGGCGGCTGGCCGCTCTGGCGGGGCCGGTGGCCGTCGACGACGTGTTCGCCACGCTGACCGAGCTGACCGCACGGACGGTGACCGACGCCTGCGACCGGCACCGGGTGACCGAGGTTATCGCCGCCGGTGGCGGGGTTCGCAACCACACGCTGTGGCGTCGGCTGCGTACCACCGACGAGCTGGGCGTCCCGGCGCAGGCCAAGGAGGCGTACGCCTTCGCGCTGCTGGGGTGGCTGTCCTGGCACGGACTGCCGGGAGCGCTGCCCTCGGTGACCGGGGCGGACCGGGCCACCGTGCTCGGCTCCTGGACACCGGCCGGTCCGCCGGCCCGGTCCGCCACCGCGCCGGCCGGGGTGCTGCCGCCACGCCGACTACGGGTGCGGGCCTGACCTGGCGGTCAGGGTGGGGGCGCGGTGACCCGGGCTGCGAGGTGTGCGGAGGCCGATAGACTCTGCGGTCATGAGTGTTGAAGAGGACACGGCCAACCAGGGCCGGCTGCTGGCCACGGTGCACGGTCCCCAGGACGTCAAGCGGATGTCCGCCAGCGAACTGGACATTCTCAGCGCCGAGATCCGTGACTTCCTGGTCGCCAAGGTGTCCCGCACCGGGGGTCACATCGGCCCCAACCTGGGCGTGGTGGAGCTCACCCTCGCCATGCACCGGGTCTTCGACTCTCCCCGGGACCGGCTGCTGTTCGACACCGGTCACCAGGCGTACGTTCACAAGATCATTACCGGCCGCCAGGAGGGCTTCGACCAGCTGCGTCAGCGCGGCGGGCTCTCCGGCTACCCGAGCCGGGCCGAGAGCGACCACGACATCATCGAGAACTCGCACGCCTCCACCGCCCTGTCGTACGCCGACGGCCTGGCCAAGGCGTACGCGCTGCGGGGCGAGGCGCGCAGCGTGGTCGCCGTGGTCGGCGACGGGGCGCTGACCGGCGGCATGTGCTGGGAGGCGCTGAACAACATCGCCTCCGCCGGCAACCCGCTGGTGATCGTGGTCAACGACAACGGGCGCTCGTACGCGCCGACCATCGGCGGCCTCGCCGACCACCTCTCCACGCTGCGGCTGAACCCGGGCTACGAGAAGGTCCTCGACACGGTCAAGGACGCCCTCGGCTCGACGCCGCTGGTCGGCAAGCCGATGTACGAGGTGCTGCACGCGGTCAAGAAGGGCATCAAGGACGCCGTCGCGCCGCAGGCGATGTTCGAGGACCTCGGCATCAAGTACGTCGGCCCGGTCGACGGGCACGACGTGGCCGCCGTCGAGACCGCGCTGCGCGCCGCGAAGAACTTCGGTGGCCCGGTGATCGTGCACGCGGTCACCCGCAAGGGCTACGGCTACCGCCCCGCCGAGGAGGACGAGGCGGACTGCCTGCACGGCCCGGGCGGCGCGTTCGACGTGGAGACCGGCCAGCTGGTGGCCGCACCGTCGGTGAAGTGGACCCACGTCTTCGCTGACGAGCTGGTCGCGATCGCCGACGAGCGGCCCGACGTGGTGGGCATCACCGCCGCGATGGCCGAGCCCACCGGCATCGCGAAGCTGGCCCGCAAGTACCCCGAGCGCACCTACGACGTGGGCATCGCCGAGCAGCACGCCGCCACCTCGGCGGCCGGCCTGGCGCTCGGCGGGCTGCACCCGGTCGTGGCGGTCTACGCGACCTTCCTCAACCGGGCCTTCGACCAGGTCCTGCTGGACGTGGCGATGCACAAGCTGCCGGTCACCTTCGTGCTGGACCGGGCCGGCATCACCGGCCCGGACGGGCCGAGCCACTACGGCATCTGGGACATGTCGGTCTTCGGGGTGGTGCCGGGCCTGCGGATGGCGGCTCCCCGGGACGCCGCCACGCTGCGTGAGGAGCTGCGCGAGGCGGTCGCCGTCGACGACGGCCCGACCGTGCTGCGCTACCCGTCCGGTGCGGTCGCCGCCGACCTGCCCGCGATCCGCCGGATCGGCACGGTCGACGTACTGGCCGAGTCGGCGCGTACCGACGTGCTGCTCGTCGCGGTGGGCGCCTTCGGCCAGCTCGGCATGGAGGTCGCCGCCCGGGTCGCCGAGCAGGGCTACGGCGTCACCGTGGTCGACCCGCGCTGGGTGCGTCCGGTCCCGGCCGAGCTGGTCGAGCTGGCTGCCGGGCACCGCCTGGTGGTCACCGTCGAGGACGGCGTCCGGCTGGGCGGCGTCGGGGACGCGCTCGCCCAGGCCATGCGGGACGAGGGCGTCCAGGTGCCGCTGCGCGACCTGGGCGTACCGGCCGACTGGCACCCGCACGGCACCCGCGCGCAGATCCTGGCCGACCTCGGCCTGACCGCGCAGGACGTGGCACGCGACGTCACCGGCTGGATCTCCCGCCTGGAGACCACCCCGGTCGACCCGGCCCGCCTGACCTCCGAGAGCACCCCCACCCCCTCCGCCAACTGACCCGTCTGCGCCTCTCGCGCTCGGCCCTCAGGGCGGCCCGTGGGCGACACCACCCGCACACTGCCGTTACCGCCGTGCGGGTGGTGCCGCACGCCGTCGATCATGGAGTTCGGGCAGTGTTTTTGGCCCACTTCACCCCTTTTGTGAGGGCCACAACTCCATGATCGCGTGAGCGCTCGCCGCGTGGGGCTCCGAGGCAGGGTGTTCCGAGGTGGGGGCTGCGGGCAGTGGGGCGCGTGGGGTCAGCGGCGGTGGCCGGCGGAGCGGTAGTGCGTCTTGTCGTCGGCGGCGAGGCTGAAGGTCTCGCTGCGCTCCGGCAGCGGCGCCACCACCAGGCCGGGACGGTCGAGCAGGCGGGTCGTGTCCGGCGGCACCGACAGCGTGGTGTCCTTGGTGGCACGCCAGCTCAGCACGACCAGCGGCTGACCGGGCACCGGCAGCTCGTAGACCTGCAACGGGGTGGTGCGGTCGGCGGGAGAGAGCACCGTCGGGCCGCCGCCCGCCGGTCGATAGACCAGCGCGGTCATCGTGCCGTCGGCGGTGTCCCAGCTGAGCTGCTCCAGCTCCGCCGGTTCACCGCCGTTGAGCGCCAACTCGCCGAGGGTCCGCACGGCGACCTTCGACTTCGGCCAGGACGCCGGCACCGAATCCGGGGTGTCCCGGTCGCCGACCCGCCGGGTGACGCTGCCGAACGGGCCGTCCTCGTCGGCCAGTGCGCAGGTGTCCAGGTCGGCCAGGGCCCGTCGGCCCGCGCCGCTGTCGTCGCGGACCAGCGGATACCGGGGGTTCGCGGTGCCGGTGCCGAGATCCAGCAGCCGGTCGGCGGCGCGTCCCCGGGGCAGCGACTCGGTGGAGCGCAGCGTGGCGGTCACCGGCACGGCCTCGCACTGCGGCACGTCGACCGGGTCGGTCAGGCCGTCGGTGGCCGGAATGGCACGGCCGTTCGGGCCGACCAGCCGCCGGACCCGCTCCGAGGTGAGGTAGCGCCGCCCCTCGGCGGTCTGCACCGGCAGCACGTCGGAGTAGACGAGATAGCCCGGGTCGGTGTACTCGGTGGCCTGGCTGACCTCGTACCCGCCGTCACCGCCGCCGAGCTGGAGCAACCAGGACGCGGCCTGGCCGGGCACGGACGCGGCCACCAGGGCCAGCGGGGCACCGTCGACCTCGCCGGAGAAGAGGATGCCGGAGGAGGGTACGTGCACCCGGTCGTCGATCGGTGAACGCCACTCTCGGACCGCCTCGGTCACCGCGGCGGTGGCCGCCGCGTCCTCGACCAGCGAGCCGCGAGGCGGCCACACCGTCAGCGACCCGTCCATGCTGTCGTAGCCGACCCGGAGGTCCTGCGGCCGACGCTCGGCGACCGGTCCGCAGGCGGTGACGGCGAGCAGCAGACTGGACAGGCCGGTGGCGGTCAAGCCGCGCCAGCGGGCTGGAGCCACCTGTCACGCCCCCGATCACATCGGCCGTCGTTTCGCTGGGCAATAGTACGAGACGCCGGGTCGTCGGCTCGCGCCGCCTCACGCTGCGTCGCCCGGGCGGTACACCGGCCACAGGGGACGCCGCGTCGACTTGGGAGCTATTTCCCCACTCGGGTAGACTCCGCCGACTGTGACGCCTGCTGAGACCCGCGCCGCATCGCCGCCGAAACCCGACGTCGTCGCAGGCTCGCCTTCCGAACCCGTCACGCTGGGTGAGGGTGCGCGCGACTCCGCGCCGACGGTCGACACCACGGACACTTCCATGGGCAACGGAACCTCCACCGCCGACGCGGCACCTCCCGATCCGGCTGCGCCTGCCGACCCCGTGGCACCCGATGTCAGCTCCACTGTGGGGGCCGGCACGACTGCACCGGTGATCGACGACACACCGGTCGTCGACTCCCCGACCGAGTCCGGGACCACGCCGGCGGTCGACGCACCGGCCGACTCCGAGACCACGTCGGAGCCCGACGCGTCGACCGAGGAGGCGGACCCGCCGACGGGTGCCGCAGCGGCGGGCTCGGCGCCGTCGCGGTGGCGGCGCTTCCGCTGGACCCGCCGCCGACAGGACCTCGCCGTCTTCGGTGGATTCCTGCTCACCGCGATCTGGGTGACCAGCCAGATCTGGATGGACCCGGCCGGTCGGGTGGCCTCGCTCTACAGCAGCGACCCGGCACAGGTGCAGTTCTTCCTCGCCCACTCGGTGCGAGTGGTGCTGCACGGGGAGTTCCCGTTCTTTACCGAGCAGTTCAACTACCCGGACGGCGTCAACCTGATGGCCAACACGGCCATCCTGGCGCTGGGCATTCCGATGGTGCCGGTGACCCTGCTGTTCGGGCCCGCCGTGACCTTCGTGGTGCTGGTCACGCTCGCTCTCGCCGGCACCGCCTCGGCCTGGTACTACGTGCTGTCCCGGCACGTGGTCAGCTACCCGCTGGCCGCGATCGTCGGCGGTTGGCTCTGCGGGTTCTCCCCGGCGATGCTGTCGCACGCCAGTTGGCATCCGAACATCATCAGCCAGTTCCTGCTGCCGTTCATCGTGTGGCGGGTCATGGTCATCACCCGATCCACCCGCCCGTACCGGGACGGTGCGCTGCTGGCCCTGCTGGTCACCGTGCAGGCGTTCATCAACGAGGAGATCCTGCTGTTCACCGCGATGGGCTGCGGCATCTTCCTGATCGCGATGGTCGTCCAGCGTCCCGGACTCTGGTCGGCGGCCTGGCGTCCGCTGGGCAAGGCGGTGGCCACCTGCACGGTGATCGCCGGCGCGCTGCTGGCGTACCCGCTCTACATCCAGTTCGCCGGGCCGATG
Organism: Micromonospora sp. NPDC049903; assembly: GCF_044460945.1. Taxonomy (NCBI): domain Bacteria; kingdom Bacillati; phylum Actinomycetota; class Actinomycetes; order Micromonosporales; family Micromonosporaceae; genus Micromonospora; species Micromonospora sp. NPDC049903. Next base: position 80,064 of record NZ_JBITKL010000006.1, on the reverse strand, counting down.
GCGTACCACGGGCTCAGCGACGCGGTCCGCGACTACGGCAACGACATCGCCGCGTACTTCGCCCCGGGCTCCCCGACCATCGGCGGCAACCAGCGGGCCAACGTGAACCTGGCCCCGAACTACTCGGAGGAGAACGCTTTCTTCGGGTGGAGCCTGGCCCTGATCGCGGTCGGGATCGTGCTCTGGCTGCGGCGGGAACTGCTGGTCCGGGCGCTGGCCGCGACCGCCGGGTTCTATGTGATCCTCTCCCTCGGTGAGCGCATCACCTGGTGGGACCGGGAGCTGATGGTCGGCCCGTGGGAGTGGCTGGTCCGGCTGCCGTTGCTCGACGCGGTGGTGCCGACCCGGTTCGGCATGATCGTCAGCGTGGTGGTGGCGATCCTGCTGGCGCTGGCCATCGAGCGCAGCCGCACCCTGGACCTGGACCGGCGGGTGGTGCGTACGCTGACCGTGGCCGGTTTGGTGCTCGCCCTGCTGCCGATCGCCCCGATGCCGCTGCCGATGACCTCCCGGCCGCCGGTGCCCGACTTCATCACCTCGGACCGCTGGCGCGCCTACGTCGGGCCGGACCAGACGCTGGTCCCCATCCCGGTGCCGAGCATGGGCAACACCCACGGGATGCGCTGGGCCGCCTCCACCAACCTCGACTTCAAGATGCCCGGCGGCTACTTCCTGGCCCCGCGCAACGCCACCACCGGTGACCCGGGCCGCTTCAACGGGCGACCCAGCGGCGTCGGGAAGATGCTGGAGGAGGTCGCCACGACCGGCCGTACGCCGGAACTGGACGACCGCCAGCGGCGGCGCTCGCTGGACGAACTGCGGCACTGGAAGGCGGCCGTGCTGGTGCTGCCGCTGCGCCAGCCGCACTCGGAGCCGCTGCGGCAGACCGTCGAGCAGTTGGTCGGCCCGGCCCGGCAGGAGTTGGACGTCTGGGTGTGGGACGTACGGCCGTTGACCGCTCCGCCGGGCTGATGGCCGTCGGCGTGGCCGACCGTACCGCCGAGGTGGCGTCGCGCCGTCGCCGGTGGCTGCCCGCGCGTACCCCGGACGTGGCGGTGCCGGTCGGCTACCTCGCGCTGGCGGCGTGGCTGACCCACCGCCAGTGGGGTCGCCCGGACCGGCTGTTCCACCAGGCCGGTGACCAGATCCTCTTCGAGTGGATGCTGGCCCGCGCGGCCCGTGCCGTGGCCGCGCTGGAGAACCCGCTGTGGAGCGACGCGTTGAACGCGCCCGGCGGGGTGAACCTGATGGCGAACACCTCGGTGCTCGGCCTCGGTGTCCCCCTGGCCCCGGTCACGCTGCTGTTCGGGTCGCAGGCCGCCTTCGGCGTCGCGGTGGTGCTCTGCCTCGCCGGCACCGCCACCGCCTGGTACGCCCTGCTGCGCCGCCGGCTGGTCGACTCCTGGCCGGCCGCCGCCGTCGGTGGGCTGATCTGCGGCTTCGCGCCCGGCATGGTCGCCCAGGCCGGTACGCACCTGCACATGGCCGCCCAGTTCCTGGTGCCGCTGATCCTGGCGCTGGTGTTCCGCCCCGAGCCGGGCGGCCGGGTGTGGCGGCACGGGGTGCTGCTCGGGCTGGTCGTGACCTACCAGGTCTTCCTCGGCGAGGAGGTGCTGCTCTTCGTGGCGCTGGCCGCCGGCGTGCTCGCCGGTGCGTACGCGATCGCCGACCCGTCGGCCGCCCGTCGGCTCGCCCCGTCGACGGCCGGGCGGATCGGGGTCGGCGCGCTGGTGGCGGGAGTGCTGCTGGCGTACCCGCTGTGGTTCCAGTTCTTCGGCCCGGGCCACTATCGGGGGATGCCGTTCCACGCGTTCAGTTACCAGTTGGACGCGGCGTCGTTCACCGGGTTCGCCCGGCAGACGCTGTTCGGCGAGGACCGGCCGCCCGGCCTGCTCGCGCCGAACCCGACCGAGGAGAACTCGTTCTTCGGCGTCGGGCTGCTGGTGCTGGCCGTGGTGGTCACGGTCTGGCTCCGGCGTCGGCCGCTGGTCCGCGCGCTGGCCGCCTGCGGCCTGGTGTTCGCCCTGCTCTCCCTCGGTCCCCGGGTACGCCTCGACGGGCGGGCCACCGACCTGCCCGGCCCGTACCGGCTGATCGCCGAGCTGCCGTTGCTCGACCACGTGGTGCCGGCCCGGTTCGCTCTGGTCTGCGCCCCGGTGCTGGGCGTCCTGGTCGCGCTCGCGGTGAACCTGTGGAACCGGCGCACGGCCGTCGACACCGCGCCCGCCCGAGGCCGGTGGCACCGGCCGCTCCGCCTTGTCGGGCCCGCCGCGTTGGCCGTCGCCCTGCTGCCGCTGATGCCGACCCCGATCCGTACCGTGTCGAGTCGGCCGGTGCCGGCGTTCGTCGCCGACGGCGCCTGGCGGGCGTACGTGCCGGCGGGCCGGACGCTGGTGCCGGTGCCGCCGGTGACCAACGCCGGTCGTAGCCCGGGCATGCTCTGGTCGGCCCGGACGGGCCTGGCCTTCACCGCGCCGGGCGGCTTCTTCATCGGCCCGCACGCCCCGGACGACCCGACGGCCCGGTGGGGTGCCCCGGACCGGCCCACCTCGTTGCTGTTGCGGCGGGTGGCGGACACCGGCGTGGTGCCACCGATCACCGAGACGGAGCGCCGGCAGGCGGTGGTGGACCTGCGGCACTGGCGGGCGGCCGTGGTCGTGCAGGGCGGGCTGCACCACGGCGACCCGGTGCGGCACACCCTGGAGGCCCTGCTCGGCCCGCCTCGGGAGATCGACGGCGCGCTGGTCTGGGATGTCCGTCCGCTGGTCGGTTGAGTCTGCACCGTCGGTGCGACGTCGGGGTTCCGGCTTGGGTGAAAGGTGAAAGGTGGAAGGTGGAAGGTGAAAGGAAGGGTCCCCTGCTAACGCCTCCGGTATAGCAGGGGACCCTTCTTCACACGTCGGCAGCGGCGAGGAACGCCTTCGCGTCGCGTGCGCTGCGCCATGCCGAGACGCCGGCCGCCGTCAGGGTCCCGACGAAGATCGCGGCGAGCAGGACGAAGCCCGGCGCCCACTGGAAGAACGCCTGACCGACCTGCATCAAGGCCAGGCCGGACAGGGGCAGGAGGAATCCCAGGCCGTCGATCATCTGTTCGGCGACCTGCGGCAGCAGCGGTCGGTCCTCGTCACGTGGCAGGGTGTTGCCCCGCACCTGGCGCACCAGGTTACGGCGGCGCGACCAGCTCTCCGCCCAGAGCCGGGAGCCGGCGTTGCGGCGGTAGTACCCGTTGCGGGTCAACCACCAGAAGCCGGCGACTGCGACGGCCACCCCGCCGAGGCTGAGGACGGCACCGACGACCGTTGCCCAGCCGGGCGCCTCGCCACCCCAGAACGTCGCACTGCCGTCGAAGAAGCCGGTGGCGGCGATGCCGCCGCCCACCAGAGCGCCGAGAACTATCACCGCCACCATCACCAGCAGGAAACGACGGCGACCCCGCCGCGCCTGCGATTCGATGATCCTGTCGTCCTGCGTCACCGTGTGCCCCGTCCACTCAGGACGGTCCCTACCCGTATGCCGTCGGCGCACAAACCCGCGGCGTCGTCGGGGCGCTGATGTTAGGAGGGGTCCCCTGCTATGCACGAGGCGTTAGCAGGGGACCCCTCCTTACACACATCCTCAGACTCGGTCGCGGACGTCCCAGAGCCAGACGTCGTCCACCCGCTGCGGCTCACCCAGCAGGCCGGTCAGCAGGTCGCGCAGCACGGCCTCCCGGGGGTGGGCGCCGAGCACCACCACCGAGGCCCGCCAGAAGCGCAGGTCCTCGACCGCCTGCTGGCGGTTCTCGTCGGTCAGCTCTGGCACCTCACCGGCGTCCATGGTGCGGTAGACGAGAGTGCTGGTGGGCCGGTTCGGCGCACCGAAGACGCCCTCGCCGTCCAGGTTGGGGCCGATGAAGTAGCCCGCCGGGATCGGGAACTCGTGCTGGGTCAGGGCGCTCCAGCGCAACGTGGACAGTCCGTGCACATTGCTCGGGAGGGGTACCGGCACCAGCGTCCGGCCCTCCGGCACGTACGGCCGCCAGCCGCCGGAGGTGATGAAGGTCGGCGGCGGGGCGACCTCCTCGGCCGGCAGCGGGGTGGGGATCAACGGCAGCACGGCCAGCGAGATGGCCGCGTACCCGACGCCGCGCTGCCACCGTGGCCGGGAGCGGCTGGTGGCGGGCGTGGGTTCGCCGGAGCGGGGTGCCGGCACCGGCGAGCGGCGGTTGCCGGCCACCGCGTCCCAGGCCAGGGCGAGCAGGACACCGAGCGCGGCGGTGGTGACCAGGGTCAGCCGGGTCGGCATCATCATCTCGACCAGCGGCACGTCCTCCGAGATGTACGACCACGGGCCGGCGATGCCGGTCAGTTCGCCGTTGAACCGGATCTCCGGGCCGAGCGAGGCCACCGAGAAGAGCACCACCAGCACGGCGAGGATGCGGGCCACCAGCGACCGGCGTACCAGCAGTGCCAGCGCCACCACCGTGAACAGCACCATCGGCCAGCCGAACCAACTGTTCTGCTCGGTCATCCCGATGGTCGCCTCCACCGCCTCGTTGCCGGCGATGGTGTCGCGGGGGAAGGTGACGAAGGCGACGACGTCCTCGCCCCAACTGTGGAACACCCCGCCCTGCAGGCCCCGGTAGGACTGCGGGCCGTTGAACTGGAACCAGATCGGGTAGGCGGTGAGCAGCAGGGCGACGCCGCCGCCGAGGCCCAGCCCGGCGCCGAAGGTACCGGCGCGCTCCCGCGCCTGGCGCGGCCGCATGATCGCGTACGCGATCACGATGACCAGGCAGGCCAGCGCGGTGAGCAGCAGCATCTCCTCGTTGATGAAGATCTGGTACGCCACCAGCAGGCCCAGCACCAGCCCGTTGCGCCGCCACCGGCCGGGCTCGCTGAGCCGGAACACCCGCACCACGATCAGCGGCAGCAGGAAGTTGGAGACGAAGTTCGGCTGGCCGTTGGCGTGGTGCACGATGCCGGGGGCGAAGCCGAGGAACGCGCCGCCGACGAAGGCGGCGGCCCGGGAGCGCACCAGGTGCCGGGACAGCATCCAGTACGAGGTGGCGGCGGTGGCTGCCAGCGCACCGCCCAGGTAGAGCGCGTACACCACCTGCGGACCGAGCAGCCAGGTGAGCGGGGCCAGCGGCAGGGTCACCCCGAGTAGCGAGGTGTTGGCCATCATGTTCACCCCGCCCGGGGCGTTCTGCCGCGTACTGAACAGCGGGTTCTCCAGGTGCATCACCGAGTACGCACCGTGCGAGAACAGCCACTCGAACCAACTGTGGTCGGTGGGCAGATGTGACGAGACGCGGTTCTGCACGTCCACCCAGTAGTAGAGGCAGACGACGACGCCGAGCAGGACGTAGGCTCCGATGGCCAACACGTCGGTGCGCGTCGGCCCGCGTCGGCGACGTCTTGTCGCTGACTCCGCCTCGACGGTCTCGGGGACGGGGTTCAACGAGGAATCAATCACCGGCACAGCCACGACGGGCCATCGTACAGGCGGTCGCCGGGGCAGCCGACGGCCGTGAGGGCCGCGTCGGCGCGCCGTAGGAGGGACGACCGTGACGTTGATCGACCTCGGTGACCTCACCGAGCCGACCGACCACCCGCCGCGACGCCGCCGGATCGTCGCCGGCTCGCGCCGCTTCGGGGCCGCGCTGCTCGCGGTGGTCGTGCTGGTGTCGATGGCCGGCGCCGCGCCGCCGACCCGCCGGGTGTACGCGACGGTGCCGGTGCCACTCGGCGCCAACCTGCTCCTCACGGCGGACCAGATCTTCGCCGTCATCCCGGGCACCGAGGTCACCGACGGCCACCCCGAACTGCTCGCCTTCCCCTATCCCGAGAAGGCCACCGGTACGCCGCCGACGCTCACGCCGTCCTGGCGGACCCGACTGTCGCTCGGCCATCGGGTCTTCCGGGTGCAGCCCGTCGCCGACGACGGGGTGCTGGTCTCGATGTCCGCCGAGGAGACCGAGACCAGCCAGAGCGTGCTGCTCGACGCCCGTACCGGTCAGGAACGCTGGCGCCAGCCGGGCGTGGCGATGTTCGACGACCCCCGCCGCGCACTGCTGCGGACCCATCGCGAGAGCACGCCGAACACGTTGCGGATGATCGAGCTGCCGAGCGCCCGCGAGCTGTGGTCCATTCCGCTCTCGGCGTCCAGCGTCGACTACCGGCTGCGCGACGGTGTGGTCGACGCGATCGTGGTGTCCACACTCGACGGCGGCGTGGAGGTGCGCGACCCGGAGACCGGGAAGGTCCGGCACCGCCTGACGCCGCCCGCCGACGACCCGGCCGGTTACCAGTCGGCGTGGGTGGTCGGCGACATGGTGGCGGTGGTCCGGAACTCGAACACCGTCGCCGCCTACACCGTCGACGGGCTGACCCCGCTCTGGCAGACCACCGTGCCGACGGTCTATCACGTCACCGCCTGCGCCGCACTGCTCTGCGCCTTTCCGGCCAGCGGTGGGGTGCAGGTCCTCGACCCGGCCACCGGCGCGTCCCGGTGGGACAACCGGGACATCGCCGATCTCCTGCTGGTGGGGGACCGGCGCGCGCTGGTCCTGTCCGGGTGGGCCGAGGGGACGATGGAGCTGGCCACCTTCGACATGACGACCGGGGCGGTGCTCGTCGACCACGGGTCGTGGGAGCAGGTCCACCGTTACGAGTACGCGCCGCACCTGCTCGCCGTGCGACCGGCGCGCGACGTCGGCCTGGTGCTGGCCCGACTCCAGCCGGACGAGGACCGGGCCCGGCCGATCGACGTCCTGGCCGGGGCGCGTGGCGAATGCCAGGCCCGCTACGACCTCGTGGTCTGCCGTCGGCAGGACGGCGACTTCGGCGCCTGGCGACTGCCGGAGTGACACCCGGCCGGTGGCGGCACGCGGACTTGGCGACCGGCGCTAGGTTGTCGGGTGGTCACCGGCGGAAAAGGGGCGTGACATGCGGGTACTGGTGGTCGAGGACGAGCGCAACCTCGCGGACGCGATCGCGCGCGGCCTGCGCAAACGCGGCATGGCGGTGGATGTCGCGTACGACGGTGACAGCGGGCACGAGATGGCCTTCGTCACCCGGTACGACGTGGTGGTGCTCGACCGTGACCTGCCCGGCATGCACGGTGACCAGATCTGCGCCGAGTTGGCCGGGTCCGGCGCGCTGACCCGGGTGCTGATGCTCACCGCCAGCGGCACGGTCGCCGACCGGGTCGAGGGCCTGCAACTCGGCGCCGACGACTACCTGCCCAAGCCGTTCGCCTTCGACGAGTTGGTGGCCCGGGTGCAGGCGCTCGGCCGGCGGGCCACCCCGGCGGCGCCACCGGTGCTGGAACTGGCCGATCTGGTCGTCGACCCGGCCCGGCGGGTGGCCACCCGGGCCGGGCAGCCGGTGGAGCTGACCAACAAGGAGTTCGGGGTGCTCTGCGAGCTGCTCAAGGCGCGCGGGGCGGTGGTGTCCAGCGAGGAACTGCTGGAGCGGGTGTGGGACGCCAACACCGACCCGTTCACCACCATCGTCCGGGTCACCGTGATGACACTGCGCCGCAAGCTCGGCGATCCGCCGCTGATCGAGACCGTGGTGGGGGCCGGTTACCGCACCGCCGAGGTGCCGGCGTGACGCCCGCCCTGGGGCTCGGGCCGGTCACGCGGCTGCGACCGCGGCCCACCCTGCGGCTGCGGCTCACCCTGCTCAACGGCGTCCTGCTGATCGGCGCCGGGGCGATCCTGCTGTTGCTGGCCTGGCTGCTGGTCCGCGACGCGCTGCGTCCCACCGACGAGCTGCTGCCCGGCACCACCGTGGTGCTGGCCGACGGCAGCACGCTGGAGGCCGGGGCGTGGCAGCAGCAACTGGTCAGCTCGGCCTCCGGCGAACTGCTGGCGAAGGGGCTGGCCGCGCTGCTGGCGGTCGGCGCGGCCGGCGTGGTCGGGGCGTACGCGGTCGCCGGGCGGGCACTGCGGCCGCTGCACCAGGTCACCGCCACCGCACGACGACTCGGCGAGACCACCCTGCACCAGCGGATCGGCTACTCCGGCGCGGACGACGAGGTGGCCGAGCTGGCCGACACCTTCGACGCGATGCTGGACCGGATCGGGGCCGCCTTCGAGTCGCAGAAGCGGTTCGTCGCCAACGCCTCACACGAGTTACGCACGCCGCTGGCGGTGATGCGGACCGAGATTGACGTGACGCTCAGTGACGACGACGCGGACGCGGCCGAGTACCGCCGGATGGCGACCGTGGTCCGCGACGCCTCCGAACGGGCCAACGGACTGGTCGACGCCCTGCTGGTGCTGGCCCGCAGCGAGGCGCAGACGGGTCGGCGGCTCGCCCGGCGTACCGAGTGCGACCTGGCCGCCGGCACACTCAACGCGCTGTCGGCCGTGCGCCGCGAGGTGGAACGGATCAAGCTGGACGTGCGGACCTCGCTCCAGCCGGCGCCGGTGGTCGGCGATCCCGGGCTGCTGGACCGGTTGGCCGGCAACCTGATCGAGAACGCGGTCCGCTACAACCACCTGCACGGGCGGCTCTGGGTGCGGACCGGCTCCGACGGCCAACGGTCGTGGCTGGTGGTGGGGAACACCGGCTTCGAGGTCGACCCGGCCGACGTACCCGGGCTGTTCGAGCCGTTCCGGCGCGGCGGCCGGGAGCGGACCGGCGCCCGTGGGTCCGGCCTCGGCCTCTCCATCGTGCGGGCGGTCTGCGACGCGCACGGCGGCACGGTGACGGCGGTGGCGCAGCCCGGAGGCGGCCTGGAGGTGACGGTCAACCTGCCGGCGGCCGACTCCGCGCCGACCGTGGAGCAGGGCACGCGCTGACCCGGAGCACAGGTCTGGCCGTGCCGGGGTGTGTGTGAGCAGGGGTCCCCTGCTAACGCCTCGTGCATAGCAGGGGACCCCTGCTTACACCGTCGATAATCGCTTGATCCCGGTGAGAGGTTGGGGTCATGACTTCCCGAGTGCGTTGGATCGACGTCGACTGTGCCGACCCGTACACCATGGCGACCTTCTGGGCGGCGGTCACCGGGCTGCGGCCCGACCCGGACGACCGGCCGGGGGACGAGGAGTGCGCGTTGCTGTCCGGCCCGGACATGGCTGGCGGCGGGATGCTCTTCCAGCGGGTGTCCGAGGGCAAGACCGTGAAGAACCGCATCCACCTGGACCTCCAACCGACCGACCGGACCCGGGACGAGGAGGTGGAACGCCTGCTCGGCCTGGGTGCCACGCCGGTCGACGACCGCCGTCGGCCGGACGGCACGGGATGGGTGGTGCTGGCCGACCCGGAGGGCAACGAGTTCTGCGTGGAACGCAGCGTGGCGGAACACTCCCTGACGGACGGGTGACCGCTCACCGCCGCGCCGTCGGGTGCACGTCGTCGTCCGGCGGGGCGCTCGCAGCGGCGTACCGCCGGGCCAGGGACGCGAACGCGGCGCGGAGCTCGGGCGGGCCGACCACCTCGATGTCGACGTCGAACCTGCCGATCGTGGCGGCGAGTCCCGGCCACGACCACGAGCCGAGGGTGAGCCGGCAGCGGTCCGGCCCGAGTTCCTCGACGACCCCGTCGGGCACGAACGGTGCCACGTCGGCGGCGGCCCGGTGCAGGACCACCTCGCCCCGACACGGCCAGTCGCCGGTGCCGTCGGCGCCGCGGAACCGGCCGGCCAGGAACGCGGCCAGGTCGCCGCCGGGCAGCGCCCGTGGTCGGAAGCGCGGACCGGTGGGGGTACGCGGCGTGACCCGGTCGGCGCGGAAGATGCGCCAGTCGTCGCGGTCGAGATCCCAGGCGACGAGATACCACCGTCCACCCCGGGTGGCGAGATGGTGCGGCTCCACCCGGCGGGGCGGTCCGGAGTCGGTCGACTCGGACGGGTAGTCGAAGCGCAGCACCACCTGGCCGTGTACGGCCGCACCGAGCGCGATCAGCACACCGCTGTCGACCGTCGCCGACCGCCCGACAGCGGTGACGGGAAGCGTGTCGACGTGGTGGCGCAGCCGCGTGGGCATGACCTGCCGGACGGTGTGCAGCGCCCGGGCCGCGCCCTCCTCGATCCCGGCACCGGCGGTGGTGGCGATCCGCAGCGCGACGGCGAGGGCGACGGCCTGTTCGTCGTCGAAGAGCAACGGCGGCATGCGCGTCCCGGCGTCGAGCCGGTAACCGCCGTCCGGCCCCTTCACGGCCGCGATCGGGTAGCCGAGTTCGCGCAGGCGGTCGACGTCCCGGCGGACCGTCCGCGCGCTGACCTCCAGCCGCTGGGCCAGCAGGGCCCCGGGCCACTCCCGGCGCGCCTGGAGCAGGGACAGCAACGACAGCAGTCGCGCTGAGGTTCTCGGCATGGTCCTCATCATGCCCCCAGGAAGAGGACAGTTCCTGTCCTCTTCTGCTGGCACCGTGTCTCCGGTCCGACCTACCGAGACAGGAGACGAGCATGTCCGTCACGACCACGACCCACCTCAACTTCCGGGGGGACGCCCGCGCGGCCCTGGAGTTCTACCAGCGCGTCTTCGGCGGCGACCTGACCGTCCTCAGCTACTCCGACGCCGGTGCCGTCTCGGACGAGGCAGCCGCCGACCAGGTGATGTGGGGCCAGGTGCGGGCCGCCGTCGGCTTCCACGTGATGGCCTACGACGTGCCCGCGAACCTCCCCTACGACCGGGGCGAGAACGCCTTCTTCGTCTCGGTGCGCGGCGAGACCGCCGACGAGATCACCGGTTACTGGGACGAACTCGTCGACGGCGCGACCGTCGTGGTGCCACTCGGGCCGGCGGCCTGGGCACCTCGGTACGGGATGCTGCGGGACCGTTTCGGCGTCGTCTGGGTCCTTGACGCCGCCGCCGAGCCCCAGGGGTGACGCGATGGCCGGGCGGGGGATGCACCCCGCCCGGCCACCGGCGCGTACGTCAGGACCGTTGCTCGACCTGGCCCCGGATGGTGAGGAACTCGGACGCGGCGTCGTTGCGGGAGGACCAGAACATGACGATCATGCCGACGCTGCCCCGGTCGGCCCAGACGCAGATGCCCAGCGCCACGTCGGCCCGGCCGTCGCCGCAGCGGGCCTCGCCGCCGAGCGGGCCCGGCTCGACCGGCGTCATGTTGCTGACCGTCAACTCGGTCGAGATGGCCTGGACCGCCTCGTCGAGCTCCTTCTTGGGGTCGGCCATCAACCCGGAGACGGCCACGATCATCACGAGGTTCTCCTGCGACGGGTCACCGTAGAAGGCACCGACCGCGCTGGTCTCGTTGTCGATGGAGGCCTTCAACTCCCGGACCATCGAGTCGGAGAGCTGCTGCAACTCCGGTTCGGTGACCTTCGGGCGGCCGGCCAGGGTCTCCGGTGCCACCACCCGGGTCCGGGTGGCGTCGACCGCCTCGCCGACGGTGTCCCGGACCACGAACCAGACGACCGCGCCACCGCCCACGCAGAGCACCATGAGGACCGCGAGGACGATCAGCACGATCTTGCCGGCGTTGGACTTCTTCGGCGGCGGCGGGGAGAATGCGCCGTACTGCTGACCGGGCGCGGGGTATCCGCCGGCCTGCGGCGGCGGGGGATAGCCGGCACCCGGCGGCGGTGGGTAGCCACCGGCCTGCGGGTACGACCCGGCCTGCGGGTGACCGCTGCTCGGCGGTGGGTAACCGCCGCCCTGCGGGTACGGGCCGCCGGGCGGATTGTGGTGCTGGTCCGGGTGGGACATGCGGTCAGCTCCTGGTGAAGGGTGGAACCGGGATGGTAGCCAGCCACCGCACGCGCCGCTGCCCCCGACCGCCGGTCACGGTGGTCACCCCGGGTCGGGGCGACCACCGTGACCTGGGACGGCTCAGCCGGTCAGGCTGGCCACTCCCGGCGGCAGGAAACGCTGACCGGTGACCTGCTCACTGGTGCCGGTCCGGTCCAGGTACGGCGTGACGCCGCCCAGGTGGAACGGCCACCCGGCACCGAGGATCATGCACAGGTCGATGTCCTGCGCCTCGGCGACGACCCCCTCGTCCAGCATCAGCCGGATCTCCTGGGCCAGCGCGTCGAGCGCCTGCTGGCGTACCTGCTCCTCGGTGAGCGGCTGGTCGCCGACCACCAGCAGCTTTGCCACCTCTGCGTTGATCTCGTCGTCCACCACGATCGGCTGACCGGAGTCCGCGATCCGCTTCAGGTTCTCGCTGACCGTGAACCGGTCCGGGAAGGCCGCGTGCAGGGTGCCGCCCACGTGGTGGGCGACGGCCGGGCCGACGAGCTGGAGCAGTGCCAGCGGTCGCATCGGCAGGCCCAGCGGGTCCAGCGCGCGGTTCGCCACCTCCAGCGGGGTGCCCGCGTCCACGGCGGCGAAGACGGTGCCGAGGAAGCGGGTGAGCAGCCGGTTGACCACGAACGCCGGGGCGTCCTTCACCAGCACCGACGACTTCTTGAGCTGCTTGCCGACCGCGAAGGCGGTGGCCAGCGTGGCGTCGTCGGTCCGCTCGCCACGGACGATCTCCAACAGCGGCAGCACCGCGACCGGGTTGAAGAAGTGGAAGCCGACCACCCGCTCCGGGTGCTCCAGGTCCTCGGCCATCGCGGTGATCGACAGCGAGGAGGTGTTCGTCGCCAGCACCGCCTCTGCCGGGACGATCTTCTCCAGCTCCGCCCAGACCTGCTTCTTGACGGCCAGGTCCTCGAAGACGGCCTCGATGACGAAGTCGGCGTCCGCGAACGCGCTCTTGTCGACCGTGCCGCTGACCAGGCCGTACAGCTTGGCGGCGGTGCCCTTGTCCATCCGGCCCTTGCTGACGGCCTTCTCGATCTGGGTGTGCACGTAGCCGACGCCCTTGTCCACCCGAGCCTGGTCGAGGTCGGTGAGCACCACCGGCACCTGGAGGCGGCGGGCGAACAGCAGCGCCAACTGACCGGCCATCAGGCCCGCGCCGACGATGCCGACCTTGGTCACCGGACGGGCCAGCCCCTTGTCCGGCGCGCCGGCCGGTCGCTTGGCCCGCCGCTGCACCAGGTCGAAGGCGTACAGGCCGCTGCGCAACTCCTCGGAGAAGACCAGGTCGGCCAGGGCCTCGTCCTCGGCGGCGGTGCCGGTGGCGAAGTCGGCGTCCTTCGCCGTCTCCAGCAGGTCCAACGCCCGGTACGCGGACGGGACCGCGCCGTGCAGCCGCTGGTCCAGCGTCTGCCGGGCGAAGTAGAGCACGCCCGCCCACATGTCCTTGTCGACCTCGGGCCGGGTGACGGTCACCTCGCCGCGCACCACCCCGGCGGCCCACTCCAGCGACCGCTCCAGGAAGTCGGCCGGCTCCAGCAGCACGTCCGCGATGCCCAGCTCGGCGGCCTGCTTCGGCTTGAGCATCTTGTTCTGCATCAACGGGTTCTGGATGATCACCTGGGTGGCAGCCGGGATGCCGATCAGGTTCGGCAGGAGCTGGGTGCCGCCCCAACCCGGGATCAGTCCGAGGGACACCTCGGGCAGGGCCAGCGCCGCCGCGCCGCCGGAGAGCGTCCGGTAGTGGCAGTGCAGGGCCAGCTCCAGGCCGCCGCCCATCGCCGCCCCGTTGACGAAGGCGAAGGTCGGGACCGGGCTGTCCTTGAGCCGGGCGAAGACCCGGTGCCCGAGCCGGCCGATCTCCAGCGCCTGCGCCCGGTCCGCCAGCAGCGGCAGGCTGGTGATGTCCGCGCCGACGCAGAAGATGTACGGCTTGCCGGTCACCGCGATGAACGCCGGATCGGCCGCCAGCGCAGCGCTGATCGCCTCGTCCAGGCTGGTCAGGCCGCCCGGGCCGAAGGTGTTCGGCTTGGTGTGGTCGAATCCGTTGTCGAGGGTGATCAGGGCGGCCGGACGGTCCAGCCCCGGCACGTTCACCTGACGCAGCAGCGCCCTGGTGACCACCTCGTTCGGTGCCGCGAGGCTCATTTGTCGCCACCCTCCCAGTGCGGGTTCTCCCAGATCACGGTGCCGCCCATGCCGATGCCGATGCACATCGCGGTGAGGCCGTAGCGGACCTCCGGGTGCTCGGCGAACTGCCGGGCGAGCTGGGTCATCAGCCGTACGCCGGAGGAGGCGAGCGGGTGCCCGATGGCGATCGCGCCGCCCCACTGGTTGACCCGGGGGTCGTCGTCGGCGATGCCGAAGTGGTCGAGGAAGGCGAGCACCTGCACGGCGAACGCCTCGTTCAGCTCGAACAGGCCGATGTCGTCGATGCTCAGGCCGGCGATGCGCAGCGCCTTCTCGGTCGACGGGATCGGGCCGACGCCCATCACCTCGGGCTCGACGCCGACGAAGCCGTACGACACCAGCCGCATGGCGATCGGCAGGCCCAGCTCACGGGCGACGTCCTCGGCGACCAGCAGGCTGGCGGTCGCGCCGTCGTTCAGCCCGGCCGCGTTGCCGGCGGTCACCTTGCCGTGCGGGCGGAACGGGGTCTTCAGCGTGGCCAGCTTCTCCAGCGAGGTGTCCCGGGGCGCCTCGTCCACGGTCGCCAGGCCCCAGCCGGTCTCCGGGTCGCGGACCGCCACCGGGACCAGGTCGTCCTGGAGCTTGCCGTTGGCGTACGCCTTCGCGGTCTTCTGCTGCGAGGCGAGGGCGAACGCGTCGGTGCGCTCCTTGGTGATGTGCGGGACCCGGTCGTGCAGGTTCTCCGCCGTGGAGCCCATCACCAGCGCGGACGGGTCGACCAGCTTCTCCGCGACGATGCGCGGGTTCGGGTCGACGCCCTCGCCCATCGGGTGGCGGCCCATGTGCTCGACGCCACCGGCGATCGCGACGTCGTACGCGCCCACGGCGATGCCGCTGGCGACGGTGGTCACCGCGGTCATCGCTCCGGCGCACATCCGGTCGATCGCGAAGCCGGGCACCGTCTTGGGCAAGCCGGCCAGCAGCGCGGCGGTACGGCCGATGGTCAGGCCCTGGTCACCGATCTGGGTGGTGGCGGCGATGGCCACCTCCTCGACCCGTTCCGGGGGGAGCTGCGGGTTGCGACGCAGCAGTTCGCGGATGCATCGGATCACCAGGTCGTCGGCGCGGGTGTCGGCGTACATCCCACCCGCCTTGCCGAACGGGGTGCGGACGCCGTCCACGAAGACGACATCCCGAACTTCACGGGGCACTTGAGCCTCCTAGCCAGCACTGGCGTTTCCCTCGAATGCTACTCGCCAGTAATAACCAGTGCCCGCGACCCCGCTGTGGCCCATCCCACATCCACGCCCACTGCTCGCGCCCACAGCTCGCGCCCACTGCTCGCGCCCACAGCTCGCGCCCACTGCTCGCGCCCACTGCTCGCGTTGATCAAGAGGTTTGCGTCGGCGAACGGCCGCCCGCCGGACGCAAACCTCTTGATCAACGGCGGGTCAGGCGGGTGGGGCGGGGGGTGGGGGTGGGGGTGGGGGTGGGGGTGGGGCGGTGAGGGCTTCGGCCAGGTCGGGGAGGAGAAGGTTGATCTGCCACTCCCGGGCCTGGTGGCTGCGGAGCGCCTCGGCGACCGTGTGTTCGGTGATCTCCTCCGGGGGCTGCCAGGCGACGCGGCGGATGGTGTCGGGGGAGATCAGGTTCTCCGGCGGCAGATGGTGCCCACCGGCCACCCGCAGCACCACCTCACGGGAGCGGGCCAGCCGGGCGGCGGCAGCCGGGTCCCGTTCCGCCCACCGGTGCGGTGGGGGCGGACCCTCCACCGTCGGCGTCACCGGCAACTCGTCGTCCGGCAACTGCCGGGCGTCGTCCAGCGCCGTCAGCCAGGTCCGGGCCAGCCGGCGTACCGACCGACCGCCGAAGCCGGGCAGGGTGAGCAGCGTCTTCTCGTCCTTCGGGTCCAGCTCGGCGGCGGCCACGATGGCCGAGTCGGGCAGCACCCGCCCCGGTGCGGCGTCCCGGCGGGCGGCGATCTGGTCACGCGCGTACCAGAGGGAGCGGACCCGGGCCTGCGCCCGCGCCCCGCGTACCCGGTGGATGCCGGAGGTGCGTCGCCACGGATCGGCCCGGACACGTGGTGGACGGTCCCCGCTGTTCACCAGCGAGGCGAACTCCTCGGCCGCCCACGCGGACTTGCCCTGCCGGGACAGCTCCGCGTCGAGCGCGTCCCGCAGGTCGGTCAGCAGCTCCACGTCCAACGCGGCGTAGGTGAGCCAGGACTCCGGCAACGGCCGGCTGGACCAGTCCGCCGCCGAGTGGTGCTTCTCCAGGCTGAACCCGAGCAACTGCTCGGTGAGCGCGGCCAGGCCGACCCGCTCGAACCCGGCCAGCCGGGCGGCCAGCTCGGTGTCGAACAGTCGGCGTGGTCGCAACCCCAGCTCGGCGAGGCAGGGCAGATCCTGGTTGGCCGCGTGCAGCACCCACTCGGTGTCCGCGATCGCCGCGTCCAGGGTGCTGAGGTCGGGCAGCGGCAACGGGTCGATCAGCACGGTGCCGGCACCCTGGCGGCGTAACTGCACCAGGTACGCCCGCTGGCTGTACCGGTAGCCGGAGGCGCGCTCGGCATCCAGGGCCACCGGGCCGGTGCCGGCCGCGAAACGGGCCACCACCTCGGCGAGCTGGTCCGGTGTCGCCACCGGTTCGGGGGTGCCCTCACGAGGGGCGGTCAACGGCACGGACTCGCCGCCGGTGGGTTCGGTCCCCGCGTCCGACGGCTCCGGCCGCGCCGACGGCTCGTGGTGCGTGTCGTTTCCCGAACGGCTTGCGGCGGTCCGACGGCGCAGGGGTGGTTCGTCGGTCACCTGGCAACCCTAGTGCGCCAACGGATCGTGCGGCGCGCACCCGCCCCGCCGCGTGTCGGCGGTTCGTCGCCTGGGGGCCGAACCGGCCCCGTCAACCGGCGGCCGCGGCGCGACGCTCGGGCAACGCGGTGACGCCGGGCGGCGGCAGCCCCGCCGTGGAGGCGAGCAACGTGCACCAGGCGTACAGGTGCGGGGTGAGCTCGATGTCGGTCGGGGTCCACGACGCGCGGATCTCGATGTCGCAGGCGGCCGGCGGACCCGCCAGGTCGCCGAACCGGGTCGACGCCGTCTGGGTGATCGTGCCGCCGATCGCGCGGTGCCCGGCGTCGTGCGTCTCCAGCGCGTCGGTGAGCCAGGTCCAGGCCACCCCGGGCAGCAGCGGATCGGTGGCCAGGTCGACCTCCAGCTCGGCGGTCACGTAGGTGACCAGCCGCAGGGTGCCCTGCCACCCCTCGTGCCCCGCCGGGTCGTGCAGCAGGATCAGCCGGGCGGTGGCCACCTCGTCACCGTCGCGCAGCACCGCCGCGGAGAGTGCGAACGAGTACGGCGCCAGCCGCTGCGGCGCGCCGACCTCCTCCAGCACGATCTCCGGTCGAGGCGCCGCCACCCGGAGCCCGGTGACCGCGCGGGCGAAGGTGTCCGGAAGCGCGATCGGGGCGGCCATGTTCGCAGCCTAAGCCGCCGCCCGGTTCCCGGCTCGGATGGCGCGCCGACGATCTCCCCACACGCCGCGCTCCCCTCGCCTTCGTGTTAGCAGGGGTCCCCTGCTCTACCGCAGGCGTTAGTAGGGGGCCCTTCCTTTCACGTCACAATGCCGGCGGTGGGCGCGGAGTGGGGATCGGGCGCGTGGCACGATTGCCGCGATGGCCACCGACACCACGGGCGACGCTGCCCGAGACGACGTAACCCGCCCCGACGGGCCGGCCGACTCGCCCTTCGTGCGGGCGTGCCGCCGCCAGTCCGTCCCGCACACTCCGGTCTGGTTCATGCGCCAGGCCGGTCGCTCGCTGCCCGAGTATCGGGAGATCCGGGCCAACGTGGCGATGCTGGAGTCCTGCCGCCGCCCCGAACTGGTCACCGAGATCACCCTCCAGCCGGTACGCCGGCACAACGTGGACGCGGCGATCCTGTTCAGCGACATCGTGGTGCCGGTCGCCGCCGCCGGGGTCGACCTGGACATCGTGCCCGGGACCGGCCCGGTGGTGGCCGAACCGGTACGCACCGCCGCCGATGTCGAGCGGATCCGCCTGATCGACCGCAGCGATGTCGGGTACGTCGACGAGGCGGTCCGGATGCTGGTCAAGGAGCTGGGCGACACCCCGCTGATCGGCTTCGCCGGCGCCCCGTTCACGCTCGCCAGCTATCTGGTCGAGGGCGGACCGTCGCGGACCCACGCCAAGACGAAGGCACTGATGTACGGCGAGCCCGACCTGTGGCACGCGCTGGCCGGCCGGCTGGCCGAGGTGACGTCGGCGTTCCTGCGCGTGCAGATCGAGGCCGGCGTCTCCGCCGTGCAGCTCTTCGACTCCTGGGCCGGCGCGCTCTCCGAGGCCGACTACCGCCGCTTCGTGCTGCCCCACTCGACGGCCGTGCTCAGCGGGCTGGCCGACGCCGGCGTGCCGCGCATCCACTTCGGGGTGGGCACCGCCGAGCTGCTCGGCGCGATGGGCGAGGCCGGGGCCGACGTCGTCGGCGTGGACTGGCGTACGCCGCTGAACGTCGCGACCGGCCGGATCGGGCCTGACAAGGCCGTGCAGGGCAACCTCGACCCGTGCCTGCTGTTCGCCCCGTGGCCGGTGATCGAGGCCGAGGTGCGCCGGATCCTCGACGAGGGCCGGGCCACCCCCGGGCACGTGTTCAACCTCGGCCACGGCGTCCTGCCGGAGACCGACCCGGAGGTGCTGACCCGGGTGGTCGCGCTGGTCCACGAGCTTTCCGCCCGGTCCGCCGACCGGGACTGACGAGCCATGGCGACGCGGTGGCGGGTGGCGGTGGTCGGCGGCGGCATCACCGGGCTGGCCGCCGCGCTGCGGATGCGCGACCGCGCCCCCGAGGGCACCGAGATCACCGTGTACGAGCAGTCCGGCGCGCTCGGTGGCAAGCTGCGCACCGGCGAGCTGGCCGGCGGGCCGGTGGAGTTCGGCGCCGAGTCGTTCCTGATGCGTGACCCGGCCGGCGGCGAGTCGGCCGCGGTGACCCTGGTCCGCCGGCTCGGGCTGGCCGACCGGATCGTGCACCCGACCGTCGGGCAGGCCGCCCTCGCCGTCGACGGCGGGCTGCGCCCGATCCCGGGCGGGACGCTGGTGGGCGTACCCGGTGATCTGGCGAAGGTGGCGGCGGTGGCCCGGCCGACGCCGGAGGCCGACCGGGACGGCGGTCGACCGCTGCTCGGCCCGGACGAGGACGTCGCCGTCGGCGCGCTGGTCCGGACCCGCTTCGGCGACGACGTGGTGGACCGGCTGGTCGACCCGATGCTCGGCGGTGTGTACGCCGGGCGTGCCGACGACCTGTCGCTGGCCACCACCATGCCGGCGCTGGCCCGGGCCGCCCGGGTGGAACACACGCTGCTCGGCGCGGTACGCGCGGCGCAGGCCGCCACCCCGCGTGCCCCCGGCGAGCCGGTCTTCGGCACCCTCGCCGGCGGACTGAGCACCCTGGTCGACGCCGCCGCGACGGCCGCCGGGGCGACCGTCCGGCGCAACGCGGCGGTCCGCGAACTGACCCCGGTCGGCCCGGGCTGGCGGCTCACCGTCGGACCCACCCGTGACCCGGAGCACGTCGACGTCGACGCGGTGGTGCTGGCCGTGCCGGCCCGCCCGGCGGCCCGGCTGCTCGCCGAACCGGTCGCCGAGGTGGCGACGCGCATCGGCGAGTTGGACTACGCCAGCGTCGCCCTGGTCACCCTGGCCCTGCCGGAGCCGGCGCTGCCGGCGCTCTCCGGCTTCCTGGTGCCGAGCACCGAGGGCCTGCTGATCAAGGCGTCCACCTTCTTCACCACCAAGTGGGGACACCTGCGCCGGTCCGACGGGCTGGCCCTGGTCCGTGCCTCGGTGGGCCGCTACCGCGACGAGGCCCAACTCCAGCGCCCCGACCAGGACCTCGCCGCCACCGTGCACCGGGAACTGGCGGGTGTGCTCGACACGCCACTGCCCGCCCCGGTCGACGGGCACGTGCAGCGCTGGGGCGGCGCGTTGCCGCAGTACACCCCCGGTCATCTCGACCGGGTGGCCGCCGCGCGGGCCGCGCTGCGGGCGACACATCCGACGCTGGCGCTGGCCGGCGCGGGCTACGACGGGGTCGGCATTCCGGTCTGCGTCCGCTCCGGCGAGACGGCGGCCGAAGAGATCATCACAGCACTGGAGGGATCGGGCAGATGACCGAGCAGAGCAACGCGGCCCGGCTGCGGGAACTCAACGACACCATCCGCTACACGATGTGGTCGGTGTTCCGGGCCAGCGCGCCGCTGCCGTCGCTGCGCGACAACGTGACCGGCGAGGTCGAGTCGCTGATCGAGGAGTTGGCCGGCAAGGACGTGGTGGTGCGCGGCACGTACGACGTGTCCGGTCTGCGCGCCGACGCCGACCTGATGATCTGGTGGCACTCCTCGTCCAGCGACGACCTCCAGGACGCGTACCTGCGGCTGCGGCGGACCACGCTGGGTCGGGCGCTGACCCCGGTCTGGTCGCAGATGGCCCTGCACCGGCCGGCCGAGTTCAACAAGAGCCACATCCCGGCGTTCCTGGCCGGCGAGGAGGCCCGCGCCTACCTGTGCGTCTACCCGTTCGTCCGCTCGTACGACTGGTACCTGCTGCCCGACGCCGAGCGGCGCGAGCTGCTCGCCGAACACGGCAAGATGGCCCGTGGCTACCCGGACGTCCGCGCCAACACGGTCGCCTCGTTCGCGCTGGGCGACTACGAGTGGATGCTGGCCTTCGAGGCCGACGAGCTGCACCGGATCGTCGACCTGATGCGTGACCTGCGCGGCTCGCGGGCGCGCCTGCACGTCCGCGAGGAGGTGCCGTTCTATACCGGCCGCCGTCGCCCGATCGCCGACATCGTTTCCGCGCTCGCCTGAGGCGCTCGGCTTGAGGCGCTCGGCTGAGGTGTAAGGAGGGGTCCCCTGCTAACGCCTCGTGCATAGCAGGGGTCCCCTGCTAACAACCGCGCCGACGCGCGGCGGCACCGTTCGACGTGCGGCGGCACCGTTCGACGTGCGGCGGCACTGTTCGACGCGACGAGCCGGGCGGGGCCGCGCCCGAGGGAGGTAGACGCGGCCCCGCTCGGGGTCAGGTGGTCGCCGTGCAGGTCAGCGTCGGCGCGCTGGACCCGCTTCCGGAGGCCAGGAAGCCGAAGGTGGTGCTGGCCCCGGCTCCGAGACCGCCGTTGTAGCTGACGTTCTGGGCGGTCACCGTCGAACCGCTGGAACTGAGGGTGGCGTTCCACGCCTGGCTGACCTGCTGGCCGCTGGCGTACGTCCAGGTCACCCGCCAGCTCCGGATGGCCGCGCTGCCCGCGGTCACCTGCACCTCACCCTGGAAACCACCGGACCAGGTCGAGGTGACCCGGTACGTCGCCGCGCAGGCACCCGCCACCGGCGGTGCGGTGGTCGGCGGGGGCGTGGTGGGCGGGTCGAAGGTCGGCGTCGGCGTCGGCGAGGCCGGCGGCGTGGTCGGGGGCGGCGTGGTGGGCGGCGGCGTGGTGCCGCCACCGAACTGCACGTCGCTGCAGATGTAGTACGACTGGTCCGTGTGGCTGGCCTGCCAGACGGTGAACAGCACGTGCCGTCCGCTGCGTCCCGGCGCGTTCACCGGGATCTCGGTGGACACCCCGCCGGTCTCCGGCTGCCACTGCGAGGCCGGGGTGTTGCCGATCTGGCCGACCAGCTCCAGGTCCGACCAGGCCAGGGGCTTGGTCAACGCGTCGTAGCCCTGCCGGGTCGCGTACACCCGGATGTAGTCGGCACCGTGGCTGGCCTGGTCGAAGAACTTGAGCCGGAAGCTGTTGGCCACGGAGGTGGTCCGCCAGGCGCCGACCGCGTCCAACGCGTTGTAGCGGCCGCTCTCGGTACGGCCACCGGAGCAGAGCTGGCCGTTCGGGATGGCGCCCTGGTGGTTGCCGGCCACCCCCTCACGGAACAGGCCGTTCCAGTTCCACATGGCGTTCGGGTTGGCCTGCCAGGCCTGCCAGCACATCGGGTCCTCGGTGGCCATCCGCGGGTTCTGGAAGTCACCGCCCCAGCGCTGCCAGCAGCCGTAGTTGCGGGAGACCGGGTTGGCCACGGAACCGTGTGCGGACACCGGGGCGACCAGCGCGGTGGAGAGCAGCAGCATGGCACCGGCCGCCACACCCAACAGCGACAGTGCCCGTGATTTTCGGATTAGCTTGGACATGGAGCCCCCAGGGGGAGTCGTCGGATCGCGACATCGCCCGGATCGCTCGGGAGTTGCCTCTCCCGGCCTGATCACGTTGCCCTGGCTTCGCCCGAAGAATGGCACACACCATCGCCACTGGTCAATGCGGAAGTGGTGTACGTGGTGCTCGTGGGTGGAGTCGGTAGTGAAGCGGTTCAGCTCGTGCGGCGCATCGGGGTGTGCGAGATGCCGTCCTCGACGTACTCCGGCCCGCTGACCGTGAAGCCGTACCGGGCGTAGAGCGCCACCAGGTGCGACTGGGCGTCCAGCACGCAGGGCCGGTCACCGATCCGGGTCAGCGCCTCCGTCATCAGCCGCCCGGCGTGCCCGCCGCCGCGCGCCGCCGGGGCCACCACCACCCGTCCGATCCTGGCGACGCCGTCCGGGTCGGCCAGAATCCGCAGGTACGCGACGGGGGTACCGTCGAGGGCCAGCCAGAGGTGCCAGGTACCCGGTTCGACGTCCCGCCCGTCGAGTTCCGGGTACGGGCACTGCTGCTCGACCACGAACACGTCGGCGCGCAGGCGTACCAGGTCGTGAAAGGTCCGGGCGTCCAGGTCGGCGAAGCGCGCGACCCGCAGTTCGGTGCTCGACACCCGGCCAGGTTAGGCCGTGCCCGGACGCGTGTAAGGAGGGGTCCCCTGCTAACGCCTCGTGCATAGCAGGGGACCCCTGCTAACACGCGGGGCTGCGCGCACCTCGCGGGACGCCAGGCGGGGAAGGCGATCAGGCGGGGCGGGCGCCGACGGCGTCGCGGATCTCGGCGCCCTGCTCGGTCTCCACGGCTCGCGCGCAGTGCCCGCAGCAGAAGAAGCGGCCGGAGACCTCCACACCGTGCCCGAGGATCTTGACGCCGCAGTGCTCGCAGATCGGGGCCAGCTTGTGGCTGGCGCACTCGAAGCTGTCGAACGTGTGCACGTCGCCGCTGACCGTACGCACCTCGAACGCCAGCCAGTAGTCGTTACCGCAGACCTCACAGGTGGCCACGACGGATCCCTCCAGTTAGAAACCTTTTGTGCAATTTGACCTCATATCGCACTGGCGCGACGAGAAATCGCGGCGACTCGTCCGGTCGGTTCGGCGTGTCGGCTGCGCGCGTCGCCCGTTGTGCGAGGTGACCTGGCCGAGCGTGGGCGATCCGGTGGAGCCGGCGGGTGGCGCTGGCGTCCCGGTGATCGTGGACCGGAGGAAACATGATCAAGCGCAGTCGACTCTTCGGCAGTCAGACCCGTGTGACGTTCAGACCGCGCGTTTTATCGATAGTGGTCTTTACTGTTAACAAGGTTTAAATTATGTTGGTGGCACCTCACCAGGCAACATGCCGAAAGGGAGTGCCGCCATGCGTCGAAGAATCACCCTCCCGCTCGTCGCCGCCGGGGCCATGGTCTCCACCCTGGCCGTCGCCACCCCGGCCCAGGCCCACGGCTACGTCTCGTCGCCGCCGAGCCGCCAGGCGCTCTGCGCCCAGAACCGCGTCCCGGACTGCGGCCAGATTCGCTGGGAGCCGCAGAGCGTCGAAGGCCCCAAGGGACTGCGCAACTGCCACGCCAACATCTCCCACTTCGCCGTCCTCAACGACGACAACCGGGGCTGGCCCGCCACCTCGGTCGGCACCACGGTGACCTTCACCTGGGTCAACACCGCGCAGCACGCCACCCGCGACTGGGAGTACTTCATCGGCAACAGCCGGGTCGCGGTGTTCAGCGGCGGCGGTCGCCAGCCGGGTGCCACCGTCTCGCACACGGTCAACCTGTCCGGCTACTCGGGCCGCCAGAAGCTCCTCGCCGTGTGGAACATCTCGGACACCGCCAACGCCTTCTACTCCTGCGTCGACCTGCAGATCGGCGGCGGCAGCGGCAACCCCACGCCGAGCCCGAGCCCGACCACCCCGCCGGCACCATCGCCGACCCCGACGACCGGCCCGACCACCAACCCGCCGGTCGGGGGCACCTGGACCGCCGGCCGCGCGTACGCCGTCGGCGACCAGGTCACCTACGGCGGGCGCACGTACCGCTGCCGGCAGGCGCACACCGCCATCGCCGGATGGGAGCCGCCGAACGTACCGGCGCTGTGGACCCAGGTCTGACCAGCGTGAGGTGCGGTCGGGCCCGGCCCGCACCGCACCTCACGCCGGCTCCCCACCCGGCGGTACGCGCCGCCGCGTCCCGTCTGCGACACCACCGGCGTGCCGTGCGGTCCGCCGCGTCGCGTCGCGGGCGTACCGCACTGCCCGCGCTGCTCGTCGTGCTGCTCGCCGTCGGATGCGGCGGGGTGTCCGTGCCGGCTGCGGACCACGCGCCGAGCGGTACGCCGTCAGCGGTCGCCGCCTCGGAAACGCCGTCCGCCGCGACCGAGATGACCGGCATCGACCTGCTGTTCCTGTCGATGATGGCCGGGCACACCGAGCAGACCCTGGAGATCGTCCGGCTGGTCCGGGACCGGCTGGTCGACGGTGAGCTACGGACCCTGGTGGCCGCCGTCGAGGTGACCGAGACCGACGAGCTGGCCGACGCCCGTGCCTGGTTGGCGCAGGCCGGACGTACCGCGCGGGCCGACGACCACGCCGGGCACGGCACCGGCCCCGACCAGTTGGCCCGGTTGCGCGACGCCGCACCCGGCCAGGTCGACGCGGTACTCATCGAGGTGCTCGGCGCGCACCAACAGGCCGCCGCCGACCTGGCCCGGGCACATCTCGCCGCCGGCACCGACGAGCGGGTACGCGACCTCGCCCGGCGAGTCGCCGAGTCGCGTACCGCCCAGGTGGCGATGCTGACGGAGCGCCCGGCAGCCGACGGCTGACCCGGACCCGACGTCTGCCCGGCACGACCCGGCGTCTGTCCGGGACCGGGCTTGGTTCGGCGGCTGGTCGGCACCCCGGCCAGGGCTGACTCGGCTCGGTCGACGTCTGATTGCACCCGGCTTGGCGCTGGGGCTGGTCGAGACCCGGCTTGCGCTGTGGCCTGACCGGGACCCGGCCTGGGATGAGGTCTGCCGGAGACCGGGCTTCGGCCGACGGCTGGTCAGCACACGGGCCTGGTCGACGTCTGACCGCCAGGCGGGCTGGGCCGACGGGGGCCGCACGCGGCGTGGCCCGGCGGTGGCACCGCCGGGCCGGGGAGCGCTCGGTGGTCAGGCGGTGCTGGGGTCCAGGCGGACGGAGAGCGAGTTGACGCAGTGCCGGGTGTTCTTCGGGGTGAAGCCCTCGCCCCGGAAGACGTGCCCCAGGTGGCTGTCGCAGCGGGCGCAGCGGATCTCGGTCCGCCGCATGCCGTGGCTGTCGTCCTCGATCTCGGTGATCGCGCCCGGGATGGCGTCGTCGAAGCTCGGCCATCCGCAGTGCGAGTCGAACTTGGTGTCGCTCGGGTACAGCTGGGCGCCGCAGGCACGGCAGCGGTACATCCCCGGCGTCTTGGTGTCGACGTACTCTCCGGTCCATGCCGGTTCGGTGCCGGCCTCGCGCAGCACCCGGAACTCCTCGGGGCTGAGCCGGACCCGCCACTCGTCCTCGGTGCGGGGCAGTTCGCTGTCGGGAAGACTCACCGGACAACCGTACGTCGAAGGTCGGACCCATCGCATATGGTCGCGCCATGGCAGGTGCGAAGGCTGCGGCCGAGGAGATCGAGGTCGCCGGGCACACGGTCCGGCTGTCCAGCCCGGATCGGGTGATCTTCCCCGAGCGCGGCTTCACGAAAGCCGACGTCTTCCACTACTACCGCAGTGTCGGCGACGGCATCATGCGGGCGCTGGGCGACCGCCCGACGACCCTGCAACGCTTCCCGGACGGCGTCGAGGGCGAGATGTTCTTCCAGAAGCGGGTGCCGACGCGAGGCGTGCCGCCCTGGGTGCGTACCGCCGAGATCAGCTTCCCCAGCGGACGCAAGGCCGCGGAGCTGTGCCCGGCGGACCTCGCCCACGTGGCGTGGGCCGCGCAGATGGGCACCGTGGTGTTCCACCCCTGGCCGGTACGCGCCGCCGACGTGGACCGCCCCGACGAGTTGCGCGTCGACCTCGACCCGCAGCCCGGCACCGACTTCGCCCATGCTGCCACCGCCGCCGCCGAGCTGCGCGCGATCCTCGACGAGCTGGAGGTGCCCGGCTGGCCGAAGACGTCCGGCGGCCGGGGCGTGCACGTCTACCTGCGCATCCAGCCGCGCTGGAGCTTCGTCGAGGTACGCCGGGCCACCATCGCCCTGGCCCGGGAACTCGCTCGCCGTCGCCCCGAGCTGGTCACCACCGCCTGGTGGAAGGAGGAACGCGGCGAGCGCGTCTTCGTCGACTACAACCAGATGGCCCGGGACCGCACCATCGCGTGCGCGTACTCGTTGCGGGCCAACGCCCGGGCCACCGTCTCCACCCCGGTCACCTGGGACGAACTGCCCGACGTCGACCCGGACGACTTCGACCTGCGGACGGTGCCGCAGCGGTTGGCCGAGCGCGGCGACCCGCACGCCGGCATCGACGACGCCGGGTGGGACATCACCCCGCTGCTGGAGTGGGCCGAGCGGGACGCGGCAGCCGGCGAGGGCGACCTGCCGTACCCGCCGGACCACCCGAAGATGCCCGGCGAACCCAAGCGGGTCCAACCCTCCAAGGACCGCGACCGCCCCCGTTGACCGCGACCGCCCCCGTTGACCGCGACCGCCCCCGTTGACCGCGAGCCGTCGCGTCGTCGGATGCGGCGCGTTCGGCAAGATCACGCTCGATCCCGGGATCGAGTGGGCTCACAGCGCGAGAACAGCCACTCGATCCTGGATCGAGCGTGATCTTCGTTGGGTGGCAGCCCGATACTCGGCAGGCCGGGACATGCGGGGCTGACTCAGGTTGCAGATCACGTGCAGGTGACCGACCGGCCTGCGTCAGGGGTGTCCGAGGGAACACCCGGGGCCTGATCCACGGATCGGGGTCTGGGCGTCCGCAGTATCTGCTGTCGTTCCCGGCGGGCCACTCGATCGGGGTGTCGTCGACGCTCGCGGGTTGCTGGGCGGCGGTTCTCGCCTGTGACGTGGACGGTTCAGGCCGGCGGGATCCTCGGTCGAGGCGAGGGTCAGAGACTGAGCTTCATGCCCTCGTGGGTCGGGACGAAGCCGAGGCCGAGATAGAACCGGTGTGCGTCGTGGCGGCTCTTGTCGCTGGTGAGCTGCACCAGCCCGCAGCCGCGCTGCCGAGCCCGGTCGATCGCCCAGGTCATCATCAGGCGGCCCACGCCCCGCCCGCGCTGGTCCGAGCGGATCCGTACCGCCTCGATCAACAGTCGCTCCGTGCCGTGCCGGCCGAGCCCCGGG
Source organism: Micromonospora sp. NPDC049903 (assembly GCF_044460945.1). Classification (NCBI taxonomy): domain Bacteria; kingdom Bacillati; phylum Actinomycetota; class Actinomycetes; order Micromonosporales; family Micromonosporaceae; genus Micromonospora; species Micromonospora sp. NPDC049903. The sequence continues at coordinate 52,721 of NZ_JBITKL010000006.1, read as the reverse complement.
ATGAAGGTGAGCTGCATGCATCCCAGCACCTCACCCTCGGCCTCGGCGACGACGAGGTGGTTACGCGGGTCGGCGCTGATGTCGGCGAACGCCTTCTCGTACGTGGCGTCGACCTCCCCGACGTCCCGGGTACGCCCCAACACGTCGTCGGCGAGCAGATCGAGGACGGCGGGCAGGTCGGCCCGGACCGCCTCCCGGAAGAACACGTCGCTCATCCCGCGAGCGTCCCACAGCGGCGCGAACCGATGTGCGGCGGAGCGGTGTCAGCCGTCGTTGTGACGGGTGACGTCCTGCAACACCGAGATCGGGGCGCCGGCGGGTCCGCACTCGGCCGGCATGGGTGGCAGGTGGCCCGGCGGCTCGTCCTCGGTACGCGGTGCCTCGAAGTGTCCGCCGCTGCCCTCGACCCGATCGCCCACGACGATCGCCCCGACCTCCGGCACGTACACGCCGACCCGGCCGCCATCGAGGGTCGCGGTTCCCGGTGGCCAGACCACGACCGCTCCGGGATCTGTCTCGTCCCGCAGGATCAGACAACCGCCCTCGCCCACCGCCACCCGACCGTGCACCGCCGCGAGGAAGTCGTACGTGGCACCGGCGACCAGGGTCCGGTAACCGTCACCGTCCAGCACCCGGCCTCTCTCGACCGTCGGGGAGGGGGTCGTCGGGGACTGGGCTGACGAGGCGTCGGTGGGTGTCGGAGGGGCATCGGAGGAGCAGCCGGCCAGCGTCAGCAGTAGCCCCACAACGAGGACATCGATCCGTAGCACCAGCCCATTAGATCCGCTATGCCCACTCTTGTCCTTGGGGACATGCCGGTCGACCGGGCGGAGCGGTCAATCGCCGTGAGCGTCGTGCCGGAGCTTGATTGCGCTGCTTGAGGTGAGGACGAATGGCTAGCTTGCCGGACCGCCGCCTGGACCTCGCCGCGACACCGCCAACGTTCCTGGACACCGCACTAGCGGGCTGGGCAGCGCAGGCCTTCGGCGGGCAGCGTCAGATCGATCAGGTACGCGTCGACGGCCTCGGTGATGCAGGGGGTCTGCGGGTACGCGGTGTGCCCCTCGCCCTCCCAGGTCAGCACGCGTCCGACGCCGAGCATCTCGGCCAGGGCCGGGGTCTGCTCGTAGGGCGTGGCCGGGTCGCCGGTGGTGCCGATGACCAGAATCGGTGGGGCGCCTTCGGCGCGGCCGGTGGGGTAGGGGTCGGTGCCGCCGGGCCATTCGGTGCAGGAGATCAGGCCGGTGGCGAGCGCCGGACCGAACAGCGGGTACTGCGTACGCCACTGGGACTGCAACTGGCGGATGCGCTCCAGGCTGGGGCGTTCCTCGTCGTCGGCGCAGTTGATCGCGGTGTTGGCGTCGAAGAGGTTGGTGTAGCGCCCGTTCTCGTCGCGGTCGGCGTAGTTGTCGGCGAGCTGGAACACCGCGTCGGGGTTGCCCTTGTCCAACTGGTCGATGGCGCGGGCGAGTTGCCGCCAGCCGGTCTCGTTGTACAGCGACGAGATGACCGCGTAGAAGATCCAACCGGCGGTGGCCTCGCGGCCGTCGGCGGAGCGGACGGGGGAGGACGTGGCCTTGTCGATGGCGGAGACGACCGCGGCCCGGGCGTCGGGGGCGATCGGGCAGTTGCCGGCGTTGGCCGCGCACCACCGGCCGAAGTTGTCGAAGGCGCGCTCGAAGCCTCTGGCCTGGCTCTCCGAGCCGGCGATCAGATTCTGTCGGGGGTCGACCGCGCCGTCGAGCACCAGCGCCCGCACCCGCTGCGGGAAGAGTTGGGCGTACGTGGCGCCGAGCAGCGTGCCGTAGGAGTACCCGAGGTAGGTCATCTTGTCGTCGCCGACCGCCGCGCGGATCGCGTCCATGTCCCGGGCGGTCTGCTCGGTGGAGTAGAGCTTGAGCTGGTCGCCGTACTTGTCGCCGCAGCCCTGGCCGATCCGCTTGGCCATGGTGACGAAGACGTCGAACTTCTCCTGGCTCTCCGGGTCGGGGTCGTAGCCGAAGACGCCGTCCAGGTCGGCGTCGGAGATGCACTCGACCGGGCTGGACCGGGCCACGCCGCGCGGGTCGAAGCCGATGATGTCGAACCGTTGCAGGATGCTGTCGGGCAGGCCGCCGAACTGCTCGCCGAAGGAGAGGTAGACGGCGGTGTCCACGCCCGAGCCGCCCGGGCCGCCCGGGTTGATCAGCAGTGAGCCGATGCGGTCGCGCTGGTTGTCGGAGCGGACCCGCAACAGGGCGATCTCGAAGGTCTCGTCGGCGCCGGGACCGGTGGTGGCGCCGGTGCCGCCGGCCCAGTCGCGCGGCACCTGGATGCGGGCGCATTCGTACCGGACGCCGGGGGCGCGGCGTCCGACCAGGTCGTCGGGCACCTCGGGGCAGGCCCGCCAGTCGGGTGCCGTGCCGGGTGGGGCGGCCGACCCTTGCGCGTCGACCTCGGCGCGCGGTGCGAAGGCCGGCACTGTGCAGCCGGCGGTGACGAGCACGGCGGCGGTCAGGCCGGCCAGGGTGAGCCGCAGGCGGCGGATCCGGTCGGAAGTACGGGTCACGAGTCGGGCCTCCGTGATCGGGTCGACGGCCGCGGGTCGGTCGGGCGCGGGTCAGTCGGGCGCGGATCCCGCCGGCACCGCCGGGTCGCCCCGCAGGACCTGGTCGACGTCGAACCGCACCGGCCGGTCGAGTTGATCGTATCGGCAGGAGCGCGGGTCGCGGTCGGGCCGCCAGCGGACGAACCGCGCGGTGTGCCGGAACCGGTCACCCTCCATCGCGTCGTACGCCACCTCGACCACCAGCTCCGGACGGACCGGCTCCCATTCCAGGTTCTTGGTGCCGGTCCACCGGCTGACCCCGCCCGGGATGCGCTGGCCCCGCTCGTGGTCGCCGTGCACCCACGGGTGCTCGGCGCCGACGTCGCGATAGGGCGCCAACTCCTCCAGCAGCTCGGCACGGCGGGCCATGGTGAACGAGGCGCTCACCCCGACGTGGTGCAGCACACCCGCGTCGTCGTAGAGCCCGAGCAGCAGCGAACCGACCACCGGGCCGGACTTGTGCCAGCGGAACCCGGCCACCACCGCGTCGGCGGTACGCGCGTGCTTGACCTTGAACATCAGCCGCTTGCCCGGCTCGTAGGGCAGGTCGGCCGGCTTGGCGATCAGCCCGTCCAGCCCAGCGCCCTCGAACACGTCGAACCAGCGGCGGGCGGTGTCCGCGTCGGTGGTGACCTGGGTGACGTGCACCGGTGGCCGTACCTCGGCCAACGCCTGCTCCAGCCGGGCGCGGCGGGTCGGGTAGGGCGCGTCGAGCAGGCTCTCGCCGTCCAGCGCCAGCAGGTCGAAGGCGACGAAGTCGGCCGAGGTCGTCTCGGCCAGCAGTTTCACCCGCGACGCCGCCGGGTGGATGCGCTGGGCCAGCAGCTCGAAGTCCAGCCGAGGCTGCCCGTCCGGCCCGTCCCGGCGGATCACGATCAGCTCGCCGTCGACCGCGCAGCGCTCCGGCAACTGCCGACGGGCCTGCTCCACCACCTCGGGGAAGTAGCGGGTCATCGTCTTGCCGCCCCGGCTGGCCAGCTCCACCTCGTCGCCGTCGCGGAAGACGATGCAGCGGAAGCCGTCCCACTTGGGCTCGTAGGTCATTCCCCGCGCGGTCGGGATCGACGCGACGCTGCGCGCCAGCATCGGCTCCACCGGCGGGTTGATCGGCAGGTCCACGGCGTCAGTCAACCAGACGGCACCGACAGCGGTGAGGCAGATCACGGGCGCGCCGTGGGCGCGGTGTCCGCCGGTACGCCCTGCCGTGCCACCCGGGCGAATCAGGAAACCGCAGGTCAGAGCTACTTTCGCGGAGTGCCGGAGTGGGTGTGCGGGTGCTGCGGGCGGTGGCGGGTCAGCGTCGAGCTGATCCGGCAGCGGTACGTGTACCGGCTGGTGCACCACTATCCGCCGGATTTCGGCGGGGGCAAGAACGTCCTCGGCGAGGTGGGCTCGGTGCCCGAGCTGGCGGAGCTGCTGCTGAGGCGTACCCCGGTCAGCCTGGCCGACCTGCGCGAAGCCGCCTGATCCGCTCAGAAGCGGGCGAAGGAGCGGATCGGCGCGCGGGGACCGAACTTCGGCGCCTGGACGCCGGCGACCTCCAGCAGCCGGCAGACCCGACCCCGGTGTCCCCGGAACGGTTCGAGTAGCTCCAGCAGCCGGGCGTCGTCCCCGCGCGGCTCACCGGCCAGCGCCCAGGCCACCGTGTTCGGCACGTGGAAGTCGCCGACGCTGACCGCGTCCGCGTCGCCGTACGCCACGCGTACCACTTCGGCGGCGGTCCAGACGCCGATGCCGGCGACGGCGGTCAACCGGCGGGTGGCCTCGGCGGCGTCCGCGCAGCGTTCCAGCCGGTCGGCGACGGCCGCGGCCCGGCGCAGGGTCTCGGCCCGGCGCTGTTCGACGCCGAACGGGTGGAACACCCAGTACGGGGTGGCCGCGACGGCGGCCGGCTCGGGCGGCAGCAGCAGCGACACCGGCCCCGGCGCCGGTTCGGCGAAGTGGCGGACGGTGGCGGCGTACGCCCGGTACGCCTCCTTGCCGGTCACCTTCTGCTCGAAGACGGCCCGGAGCACCCGGGGGAAGACCAGGCCGGTGGCGGGCATCCGCACCCCGGCGTGTCGGGCGGCGAGTCGCGCCACCACGGGGTGCGACCGGGCCAGGTCGGCGAAGCCGGTGAGGTCGTCGCGCAGACCGGCGATGGCGTCGCCGTGCGCGACCACCCAGTCGCCACCCGGCCCGTACCCGTCGGCCCGCAGCTCGCCCCCGATCTCGTGCAGGGCCAGGGTGGCGGGTCCGACCGGCGTACGGGTCGCCCACCAGAGGGTGCCGTCGACGATCCGGGCGCAGGGGTCGTAGGGGCTGAAGGTGAGCGGCCGGATCGAGGCGGCCAGCCGGTAGCCGGGTGGCGGGCGCAGCGTCCGGCTCGCGGTCGGCGCGGTCCCGGTCACCACCCCACTCTGCCACCCGCCCGGCGAGCCGGTGCAGCGCGGGCCGGGTGGTCCTCGTTTGCGATGCCGAAACCAATCAATAACCGTCCGTTCTGCAACCGTCCACCTGAACGGCCAGGATTCTTCGGTCAAATCCCCCTAGATGCTGATGTAACCAGCGCGATCATGAGGGTTCGGTGACGCCACCACGAATTCATCGCTGTCGTGCCCCTGTGCCCCGCTGCTATGGTCCGTTTCGCGTGGCACCCGTCCCGTCCACACCGGATGTGAGTGCACAGTCGGGGGAGGCCGAATGGTCAGTTTCCGGTCACCGAGTCGCGCATCAACGGGGAGCTTTTCCGAAAGGCACAAGAGATGTCTGCTGGAGCGGTGATTCAGCCGGGGTGGCTCGGAGCCGCCGTCTCGTCACATGCTTCTTTCCACTGACGTGGACGCCCACACCATGACCCGCCGAACTCGACGGCGGGTCCGATGATCGCTCTGCGCGTTTACCGGCTGCTGCCACCCGCCGCCCGGCGTCGCCTGCTGCGGCTGCTGCCCGAGCATCGGCGCATCGGTGTCGTCCGCACCCTGACCCGACCTCGCGGTGGCGAGACCGTGCATCCGGTCGGAGCCAGGGTGGCGGTCACCGAGGACGGGATCCGCACACAGGCCGAGGTGGTCGCGGCGGCCACGCCGTTGCAGATGTGGCACCGCAACCTGACCGCCGTCACCTCCATGTTGGAGTCCGCCGGCATCGACTACCACTGCGTCCGCAACGACGACCACCTGCGCAGCACGGTGGCGATCCTGGACGACAAACGGGACGTGGTACGCGAGCTGGTCGGCTCCGCGCCGGAACTGTCGGGAGCCCACGTCCGTGTCGTCGAGGTCCGACCCGAACGTCACCAGCCGGACCTGGCACCGACCGAGGTGATCCAGGTGTGGTTCCCGGTGACGGACGTCCGGGCCGGTGTGGTGCTGGGTGTGGAGTTCGCCTGCGAGATCGAGCTGTGGACCTGCGTCGGCGACGTGGTCCGGGCACCCCGGCACAACGCGGTGATCGACGAGGCTCCGGCGGCCGCCGAACCGGTCCGGGTCGCGGCGGCACTGCTGAGCCACTTCGTACCCGAGGCCGACGACCACACCTACGGCACCCGCCAAGACCTCGTCGTACGCGCCCCGGACCGGGTCGGTTTCCCGATCGACGCGGTCTTCACCTGGGTGGACGGCTCGGACCCGGAGTGGTTGGCGCGCAAGCAGGCGGCGCTGGGCACGCCCGGCGACGAGGTGCACGCCATCGCCGCGAACACCTCGCGCTACCACAACCGGGACGAGTTGCGGTACGCGATGCGGGCGTTGTACACCTTCGCCCCCTGGCTGCGGAAGATCTTCGTGGTCACCGACAGTCAACTGCCGAGCTGGCTCGACCCGACCCACCCGATGATCACCGTGGTCCCGCACGCCGATCTCTTCGCCGACCTCGGTGGCCTGTCGTCGTTCAACTCGCACGCCATCGAATCCCGGCTGCACCGGATCGACGGCCTGGCCGAACACTTCCTCTATTTCAACGACGACGTATTCCTGGGGCGTCCGCTGCTGCCCACGCATTTCTTCCACGCCAACGGCATCGCGAAGTTCTTTTTGTCCCCGGCGCAGTTCGGTCTCGGCGAGGCGAAACCCACCGACGGGCCGGTGAACGCCGCCGGGAAGAACAATCGCCGGCACATTCAGCGGCAGTTCGGGGTGACCATCACGCAGAAGATGAAGCACACTCCGTTCGCCCTGCGGCGCAGCATCCTCTATCAGATCGAGGAGATGCTCCCCGCGGACGTCACCGCCACCGCGCAGCACCGGTTCCGTCACCACGAGGACCTGTCGATCCCGTCGTCGCTGCATCAGTACTGGGCATACCTGACCGGGCAGGCCGTGCCCGGCGACATCGAGTACGAGTACGCCGACCTCGGCCACGCGTCCACCCCCGCCCGCCTCGCCGAGCTGCTGACCCGTCGCCACCGCGACGTGTTCTGCCTCAACGACACCGACTCGGACCCTCGGACGTTCGCCGAGCAGGAGCGGATGCTGGCCGACTTCCTGCCGCGCTACCTGCCCTTCCCCGCGCCGTTCGAACTGCCCGACGACGAGGTGGTGGAGCGGCGGAAGCGCAGTGCCAGCGCCCTGTGGCGCAACCGGGCCAGTGACCGGGCCGATGGACAGGTGGACGCGGCGACGACGCCGTCGCTGCGGATCAGCAGGCAGGTGGACGCCACCACCGTGCCCACACTCCCGGTCGGGCCCCGACCGGACGCGCCCACTCTGCCGTCGAGCCGAGCCGCCGGGCGCGTCGACCGTAGGTCCGTCGGTCTGCCGGCGGGGCCGGAGTCCGCTTCGCCGTCGTCGATCGGCCCCAGCAGCAGCACAGAGGAGCGCGGCTCGTGACCGAGTCCAGGCGGGTCCCGTCCGAAGAGATCCCCAAGGCGGTGGCCGAGCCGTCGGGTTTCGTGGAGGTATATCGGCGGGTGCTGAGCAAGCAGACCCGTCGCGCCATCGCGAAGAAGGTCAGTCCGCGTACCCGGCACCAGCTCAAGCAGTGGGTGGCGCGTGCCACCGGGGACAGCCGTACCGCCGGTCGGCGGGGGGAACGGTTGGCGCGTCGGCAGCCGGAGCTGCTGGCCGGCGCGGATCGGGCGGTGGTCGTCGCCGACCAGGCGCCCCGGATCGCCCAGGTGTCGGCGACCGTCACCCCGGCGGAGGTGCGGCGTCAGAACCTGGCGGCGGTGACGGCCGCGCTCGACGAGGCCGGTGTCGCGTACTTCCGGGTCCGTGGCGCCTCCCACCGGGCGTCGGTGGTGGCGGTCGACGCGGTGGACCGGGAACGGGCGTACGCCGCTCTGGCCGTCGCCTGCGAGCGGATGCCCGGCTACGTCACCGTGCTGTCCGGCGGGAGGCCGGGTCTGCTCGCCCCCGGGTTCGAGGCGAAGACCTGGCGGCGTGTCGCGGACGCCTCGGTGCTGCGGCTGACCTGGTACTGGACCGATCCCCGGCACCGGTTGGTGCTGGGTCAGGCGTACGGGTGCGAGGTGGAGTTCTGGACCCGGCAGGGTGCCGTGCTCGTCGCGCCCCGCCCGAACCGGGTGACGGCCGAGGTGGACGCCGAGGAGCCCCCGGTCGTGGTGTCCGAGGCGCTGTTCAGCGGGCTGGAGCCGGCGAGCACCACGGCGACCGCCCGGACCCGGTCCCCGTTCGCCGGTCCACGCCCCTTCGACGTCACGTTCCCGGTCGACGTGGTCTACACCTGGGTGGACGGCACCGACCCCGACTGGCTGCGGCGCCGCGCCGAGGTGACCGGAGTGCCGTACCACAGCGAGGCGGCGAACCCGGCGCGCTTCCTCAGCCGGGACGAACTGCGGTACTCACTGCGCTCGCTGCACCTGTACGCGCCCTGGGTACGCAACGTCTATCTGGTGACCGACGATCAGGTGCCGCCGTGGTTGGCGCGGTCCGCGCCGGGGATCCGGGTGGTCAGCCACCGGGCCGTCTTCTCCGACCCGTCGGTGCTGCCGACCTACAACTCGCACGCCATCGAGAGCCAACTGCACCACATCGACGGGCTCTCCGAGCACTTCCTCTACTTCAACGACGACGTGTTCCTCGGTACCGAGGTGCTGCCCTCGGACTTCTTCCTGGCCAACGGCATCTCCCGATTCTTCCCGTCACCGGCGCTGGTGCCGCCCGGAGCGGCGACCGCGCAGGACATCCCGTCCTCGGCGGCGGGGAAGAACAACCGTGCCCTGATCACCGAGCGTTTCGGGACGGTGCTGACGCAGAAGATGAAGCACATGCCGCACGCACTGCGGCGCAGCGTGTTGTACGAGATCGAGGAGAACTTCGCCGTACCGCACGGCCGGACCGCCGGCAGTCGCTTCCGCAGCATGACGGACATCTCGATCGCCTCGTCGCTGCACCACTACTACGCGTTCCACACCGGTCGGGCGGTGCCGGGGGATCTGCGGTACGCCATCGCGGAACTGTCCCACCCGGACACTCCCGCCCGGCTCGCGCACCTGCTGGCCCGCCGGGACCGGCAGGTGTTCTGCCTGAACGACGCCTTCTCCACCGAGGAGGACCTGGCCGACCAGCTCAAGGTCGTCACCCCGTTCCTGGACACCTACTTCCCGGTGCCCAGCCCGTGGGAGAAAGGCTGAGAGACGACCGTGGCCGGCCGCGCCCGTACGGGCTGCGACCGGCCACCGGTGACGGATCGGATCAGTAGTCCGAGCCGCTGTCCGACTTGGTCTTCGACGGCGGGGCGACCGCCTTCGGGGTGCCCTTGGGCAGGCACTCCAGGTTCTTGCTGCCGTCCGGATTCACCACGAACCAGGTGCCACCGACGCCCTGGCCCTTCCACTGACCGGGCTTCTTGTCACCGATGTAGGTGTAGAGCGGCCAGCCGTCGAGGGTGATCTGACGGGTGCCGTCGGGGCGGGTGATGGTGCCCACCGCGTCGTCCGAGACGCCCTTGAGCTTCGGGTTGCCGTCGGTCAGCGCGGCCGGCCACACCTCGATGCACTGGCCCTCGCAGTTGCTGGCCGGCGGGTCGTTGGTGTCGTTGTCGAAGCGGTACAGGAGGAACCCGTCCTGGTTGACGACCGCGCTCCCCATCCGGGGGAACTTCTTGCCGGTGAGGCTCTCGGTCAGTTCGAGGCCGTCGGGCAGGGGAACGTCGTTGTCGTCTCCCGCGCCGGGTGATGCCGAGGCGCCCGGCGTGGCGCTCGCCTCCGGGTTCGCGCTGGCCTCCGGGTCGGCGGTCACGGTGGGCTCGGCCGCGGCAACGGCGACCGGCTCGGCCGGACCGGCGTTCGTCCCGTCGTAGCCGGCGGGAGCGCAGGCCGTGAGTGCGACCATGGCGCCCACGGCGCTCACAGCGATGACGGTCCGCTTGATCTGTGCCACGTGCCCTCCTCATGCTTGACAGTCACCGGGATATACGGGGACGGCAGTGTCAAGGTTGAATGCGAAACGGTGGCTCATTTCACAGTGGAGCCGTTGAACCGGAACCCCTGAACCTGCGTAGGAGTGCGTATCCGCAGACCAGAGCCACGAAGGCCCGCCTCCGAACGGAGACGGGCCTTCGTCGATGCGGTACGGATCAGGGGGCGGGCACGGTCAGCAGCGTCCGGGCGGCGTCCCTGCCGTTCACCTCCTGCACCTCGACGTGCTTGATCTCCTCCAACTGCGCCGACGTGGTCGCGGAGAGCGTGGCCCGGACCGGGTTGCTGTTGGTGCCGTACCCGGACGGCGGCACCGTCCAGGTGGAGACGACCTCGGTGCTGTTGTCCTTCTTCACCACGACTAGGCGGCAGGTGCGCGGCCCGGGCAGCCGACCCAGGCTGAAGTCCAGCTTGGTGCCGAAGTCCTTGCCGATGAAGAAGTAGGTGCCCTCGACACCGGTGCTCGGGTCGGTGACGTCGACCTGCTCACCCTCCTGCTCGTTGCCGCCGAAGCCGGGGCCCGGGTTGCCGGAGCCGCCGCCCGACGGGTCGACCGGGGCGCTGCTCGGCCCGGCGAGGGGCCGTGCGCCACTGTCGCCGGACAGGTTGCTGAACACCACGCCGGTCAGGCCGCCGAACACCACCACGGCCGCCGCGGTCGCCAGGATCTGCCGGAACCGGGCCTTGCGCCGGTGGCTGCGCAACGCCACGAGAGTACGGTCCAGCAGGACCGGATCGGAGTGGGTCTGCTCCAGCGCCGTCACCGACTCCTCGTCGATGTCGGAGAGCAGCCCGACCACCGGCACCATCGACTCCAGTTCGGCGGCGCAGGCCCAGCAGGTCGCGAGGTGTTCCTCGAACCGCTCCATGTCCTGTTCGTCCAGTACGCCGAGCGCGTACGCGGCGACGTCCATGTGGTCTACCCGGCTCATTCCGTCACCCCCCGTTCCTGCAGAGCTGTGCGCAGCGCGCGCAGCGCGTAGTAGACCCGCGACTTCGCGGTGCCCAACGGCAGACCGAGCTCCTCGGCCGCCTCCGGCACCGTCCGGCCCCGGAAGTACGTCGCCACCAGGATCTCCCGGTGCGATTGACTCAACGTACGCAACGCGTCCGCCACCGTCATCGAGCGCAGCACCCGGTCGGTGCTGTCCGACTCGGCGAAGGCGGTCAGGTCCCGGTCGTACGTCTCGGCCGGGCGGGCCTGCTCGCTGCGATGCTCGTCGATGGCGATCCGGCGAGCCACCGTCACCAGCCACGGCCGCAGCGACCCCTGCCCCTGCGTACCCAGCCGGTGCGCGTTTCGCCAGGCCCGCAGCAACGTCTCCTGGACGATGTCCTCCGCCCGCTGCCGATCCCCACCGGTCAGCCGCATCACGAACATCAGCAGCGGGCCGGCGTGTTCGGCGTACAGCGTGCGGATCAACTGGTCGGAGTGGGCGGCCTCGGTCGTCGTGGCCTGGTGTCGGCCAGGGGCAGGTCGCGGCGTCACCGGGCTATTCTGGCGAGACGTCGCCCGGGAGTCGACCCCACGGTCGGACGTGGTCGGCCGCGACTGGGATCGAGCGGACATCCAGTCCACCCGCACCCGGTCGCCTTGCCAACCGACCGCCAGTGCATGCATGCAGACCTCCGGATGTCCATGGACAGAAAGCCGTCCCCCCACGGGCATGGCTGCCGGGTAGTACGGAGGGCCTCGCCGAACGGATCAACGGCGGACGGAAAAAATCCCCGGTGGGGGCGGTGTGGAGTCGCTGGCGTCGCTGTCGCGCACCACCGGGGAGCCTCCGGCGAACCGGTCGAGCTCCGCGCCGGCCAGCACCCGGCCGGGAAACCAGTCACCGGCGGCCCGCCGGGTCAACGCCGCCACCGGCGGCTCCTGCCGACCGGCGACCAGCACCAGGTTGCCGTAGCGCCGCCCGCGCAGCACCGCGGCGTCGGCCACCAGGCAGGCCCGGGGCAGCAACTCGCGGACGGTCGCCACCTGCCCACGGGCGTACCGCAACGGCGGCCCGTCGGCCAGGTTCGCCAGGTACCAGCCGCCCGGCCGCAGCACCCGGGCCACCTCGGCGGCGTACTCGATCGAGGTCAGCCGGGCCGGTGTCCGGGAGCCGGCGAAGACGTCCGCCACGATCACGTCGTAGCCGCCGTCCCGCCCGCCGGCCAGCACCGCCCGCGCGTCGTCCACCCGGACCTTGAGTCGTGGATCGGGCCGCCAGGGCAGCTCCCGACGGACCAGGTCGACCAACGCACCGTCCACCTCGACCACCCGCTGCACCGAACCCGGCCGGGTGGCGGCGACGTACCGGGGCAGGGTGAGCGCCCCGCCACCCAGGTGCAGCACCCGCAACGGCGTACCGGCGGGCGCGACCAGGTCGATCGCGGCGGCCAGCCGGCGGACGTACTCGAACTCCAGGTGGGTCGGGTCGTTCAGGTCCACATGCGACTGCGGGGCGCCGTCCAGCAGCAGCGTCCACGACCCGGGCCGGTCCGGGTCGGGCGCCAGCTCGGCCTGCCCGGTGTCGACCTGCGCGGTGATCCGGTCGGCGTCGCGCCGCCGACCCATCAGCGACCTCGCCGCGCGGCGGCGGTCAGCGCGCGGTGCAGCAGCCGGGAGTCACCCAGCCGGGAGCGCAGCAACCGTTCCAGCCCGGCGATCGGGACCAGGTTCTGCGGGGCGCGGGGGTCCTTGTAGGGAGTGGAGGCGAACCGGGGCAGGGTGACCAGCGACAGGTCGGCCAGCCGCACCACCTCGGTGATCTCCAGGTCCGCCGAGCACTCCAGGCGGACGATCCCGGCCCAGGGCGCACCGGCGGCCACCGGCAGCCGCAGATACCACGACCAGCCGCCCCACGCCGTGCCCAGGCGGAACACCGGCGAGCGGTGACCGGCGGCGAGCCCGGTGACCACCGCGGTGAGCCGGCCGTCGAGATACTGGCTGTGCTGGGTCTTGATGTAGCCCAGGGTGCGCGGCAACTGCCGCCGGTTGCGCAGCGGTCCGTCCACCACCAGCAGGTCGTCATCGGTACGCGCGGCGGACGATACCTCCACCTCCAGCGCGGTCAGCGGGCCCTGCACGGCGGCCGGCAGCTTGGCCAGCTCCCCGGTGCCGCTGACCCGGTGTACCGGATAACGGACGGTGCCGGCGACCACGTCGGTGGCGGACGGACTGGCCGTGAAGAGGCCCCGGCCCACCGTGGCGCCGGCCAACCGGGCCGCGCCCCGCTCCAGGTCGCACCGGACCACCCCGGCGGCGTACGAGGCGGCCAGGCCGGGGAACGACGTGCCGTCCTCCTCCGCCGTCCAGACGCTGGCGTCGATCCGGCGTACCCCGTCGACCAGCAACACCACGTCCGGTGCGCGGACCCCGGGCCGGGGACCGATCGCCCGCCAGTCCACCACCGGCAGCTCGTGCTCCGCCTCCACCTGGGCGCTGCTCGGCGCGGCCGGCCCGGCCGCCGACGCCTCGAACGAGGCCCCGTAGGCGGGATCCCACGCGTCGACGAAGAACCGCCCGGCGCTCACGGGTCACGCCTTTCGCTCGCGCTCACCGGCCGGTCCGTTCGATGCGGGCCGAGCGGGCGTCCTTACGGACCTCGAAGCGGACCGGGATGCGTTCCGCCAGGGCCGGTACGTGGGTGACCACGCCGACCATCCGGTCACCCCGGGCGGCCAGGTTCTCCAGGGTGGCGGCGACCGTGTCGAGGGTGGCCGCGTCGAGGGTGCCGAAGCCCTCGTCCAGCACGATCGACTCCAGGCTGGCCGCCGTGGTGGACATCCCGGCCAACTGCTCGGAGAGCGCCAGCGCCAGCGCCAGGGACGCCTGGAACGTCTCGCCGCCGGAGAGGGTGCGTACGCCTCGACGCAGCCCGGCGTCGTAGTGGTCGACGACGAAGAACTCGCCCTTGTCGTGGACCAGGTCGTACTGCCCGCCGGAGAGTTCCCGCAGGATCCCCGAGGCGCCGTCGACGAGCAGGTCCAGTGCCTCGGCCAGCAGCCACCGCTCGAAGTTGTTGGCCCGCAGGTGCCCGGCCAGCGCCCGGGCCACCTGGGACCGGCGTTCGTGTTCGGCCCGCTGGGCGCGCAGCTCCTCGGCCTGGGCACGGCGTTCGGTCAGCCGGCGCAGGTCGGCCTCGGCGCGCTCCACGGCGACCGTGGCGGCGCGTACCGGATCGTCGGGAGCGGGCAGACCGGCGGTGGTGAAGATGCCCGCGATCCGGGCCGCGACCTCGGTGGCCACCGCCTCGGCCGCGGCGACCGACTCCGCCGAGGCGGCCCGCAGCGTCTGGCGTTGCCGCGCCTGCTCCCGGGCCCACTCCGACAGCGCGGTCCACGCGGCGGCGACGTCGTCCCGGTCGGCCGCCGGCGGCCCGAACCGGGCCACCCCGTCGCGTACCCCGTCGAACCGCCGCCACGCCGACCTCAGTCGCTCCTGCGCCGTGTCCAGCGCACCCCGGGCCCGCCGGGCGGTGTCCCGACCGGCTCGGACCGCCGCTGCCGCCTCGTCGAGTGCCTGCCGCAGCCGCGCGTGTTCGGCCAGCGTGGCCCGCAGCGCCTCGGCGGTGGCCGCGCCGTCCAGCCGTTGGTCCACCTCGGCCAGTCGGCTGCGCAGCCCGTCCTGCTCGGCGCGGGCCCGCAGCAGCACCCGTTCCAGGTCACGGGCGGCCGAGTCGCGCTCGGCCAGCAGCCGCTTGGCCGCCTCGCTGGCCGCCCGGGCCGCCTTGCCGGCCGCCACCGCCTGCGCCACCGCCGAACCGGCGGGCATCGCCGGCACCCGGGCGACGGTCTGTTCGCAGACCGGACAGGAGTCCCCGTCGCTCAGGTGCGCCCGCAACGCCGCCGCCTGGTCGGTCGCCTTGGCGTCCTCGTGGGCCTGGAACGCCGCCGCCAGCTCCGCCTCGGCACGGTCGGCCGCCGTCCGCGCCTCGGCCAGCGCACCGGCCGCCGCCTCGTGCTCGGCACCGGCGGTCTGCACCACGGCGCGTACCTGCTCCGCCTCGGCGTCGAGCCGGTCCCGGTCGGCGTACGCGCGCAGCAGCATCCGCAGCGCGCTCTCGTCACCGGCGGCGGCCAACTCCCCCCGCAGCTTCTCCTCACGCTCCTCGGCCAGCGACACCGCGCCCGCCGCCGCCTCGGCCTCGGCCCGCGCGGCGTCCACCGCCCGGGCCACCTCGGCCACCCCGTCCGGTGCCCGGACCTCACCCAGCACGGTCAACTCGGCGTCCAGCGCCGCCAGCGCCGACCCGGCCTCGCGCACCGTCGCCCGCGCCGCGTCCAGCTCCGGCACGGCCTCCGCCACCGCCTCCGCCAGCTCCCGCATCCGGTCCACCTGGTCGGTGAGCTGTGTCAACGTGGCGTCGTCGGCGTCGGCGAGCCCGGCCAGCAGTTGGTCGACCGCCTCCAGCTTGGCCTCGGCCTGCCCGGCGCGGGTGGTGGCCCGCTGCTGCACCTGTTCGTAGACGCCGAGTCCGAGCAGGTTGACCAGGATCTGCTGGCGGGTCGCGGGACGGGCGTGCAGGAAGTCGGCGAACTGCCCCTGCGGCAGCACCACGCAACTGGTGAACTGCTCGTACGGCAGGCCCACCGCCTCCAGCACGGCGGTCTCCATCTCGGCCGGTGTGCCGGCGACCACCTCGCCCAGGTCCTCCGGGCTGAGCCCGGTGTCCAGCTTGGTGACGTCGAACCCGTCGGGCATCAGTTGCAGACCGGCGTTCGCGGTCTTCGCGTTGCCCCGGCTGTCCCGGCGCACCACCCGGGTGGCCACGTAGCGGGCCCCGCCGGACTCGAAGACCAGCCGCACCCGCGCCTCGGTCGACGACGGGGCCAGCGCGTTGCCGAGCCCCCGCGCGCCACCCCAGCGCGGCACCGTGCCATAGAGCGCGAAACAGATCGCGTCGAGCACCGTCGACTTGCCCGAACCGGTCGGCCCCACCAGGGCGAAGAAGTCGGCGTCGGTGAAGTCGACGGTGGTCTCGTCCCGGAAGACGGTGAAGCCCGCCATGTCCAGCCGCATCGGCCGCATCAGTGATCGACCTCCTCGATCAGCTCGTCGAAGAGTTCCCGGACCCCGTCGTCGGCGTGCCCCCGGCTGTCCAGGTAGTCGGCGAAGAGTTGGCGGGGCGACCGGCCGGCCCGCTGGGCGACCCGGGTGCCGCTGCCCGGCGCGGGCACCAGCTCCGGATCGATGCGGATCTCCAACGCGCGGGGGAGCAGCTCCTGCACCTCCTCCCGCAGCCCGGCCCGGGGCTGCTCGCGGACGTACACCCGCAGCCAGCCCTCCGGCGGGGTGATCCCGGCGAGCTGGGCCAGCGTGCCGCGTACCGTGCGCAGCGCCGTAGCCTCCGCCACCGGCACCTCCCGGACCCGTGCCGCAGTCGTCGCGGTCACCTCGACCAGGGTCACCGACGGCACGTTCTCCTGCTCGCCGAAGTCCACCGCCAACGGGGCGCCGCTGTAGCGGATCGGGCACGGCCCCTGCACCCGCTGGGCGCGGTGCAGGTGGCCCAGGGCCACGTAGTGGGCGGTGCCGGGGAAGACCGTGGCGGGCACGGCGTACCCCAGCACGGTGTGCGCGTCCCGTTCGCCGCCACCGGTGGTCGCGCCCACCACGGTCAGGTGCGCGGTGACCAGGTGCACCCGGTCCGGCTCGTCGAAGCCCTCGGTCAACCGGGCGAGGATGCGGCCCAGGTGGTCGGCGTACGTCTGGTTGGTCTCGGCGGCGGTCAGCTCGTACATCTCCACCGCGCGGATCGCGTACCGCTGGGACAGGAACGGCAGCGCGGCCAGCCGCCAGCGTTCCCCGTCGGCGGTGGTGCCGTCCACGACGTGCTCGGCCGGATCCTCGCGGACCGCGCCGCGCAGCGTGATGCCGGCGGCCTCGGCCCACGGCCGCAGCGCGTCCAGCGCCGCGCCGTTGTCGTGGTTGCCACCGATCGCCACCACGTCCGCGCCGGTGCGGCGCAACGCGGTCAGCGCCCGGGTGACCAGGCGGGTCGCCTCCGCCGTCGGCGCGGCGGTGTCGTAGAGGTCGCCGGCGATGACGACCAGGTCGGGCCGTTCCTGGCGGGCGATGTCGATGACCCCGGCCAGCACCTGCTTGTGCTCCTCGGCCCGGGACTGCCCCTTGAGGACCTTGCCCACGTGCCAGTCCGAGGTGTGCAGGATCTTCACGGGTAGCCCTCTCCTCGTGGCGCAGAAGTCGTCTAGAAGGGGATGTCGTCGTCGGCGCTGCCGCCACCGGAACCCACCACGGCGAACGGGTCGGCGGACTGGGTGATCGAGCGCAGCGTCTGCGACGGGGTGGCACCGGCCTCGGAGACCCGGGTCGCCCAGGCCGGGAACGGGAACTCCAGGCAGAGCGGCACCGGGATGTCCGGCTGGTTGACGAACATCGTGCCGGGTTTGGCCAGCAGCGCCCGCTGCCGTTGCGCCGGGGGCAGGAAACCGTATTCGGGGCGGGACGCCTCGGCCGGGTCGAGCCGGCCGACCACCCGGATCGCGGAGTTGGTGACGATGCGCCGCTCCACCTCGCTGGCGGTCTGCTGCGCGCCGATCAGGATGACCCCGAGCGAGCGGCCCCGCTCGGCGATGTCCAGCAGCACCTCCTTGATGGGGGAGGAGCCCTCGCGGGGGGCGTACTTGTTCAACTCGTCGAGGACCACGAACAGCAGCGGCTTGGCGCCCTGCTTCTCCTTGTTGTCGAACTCGGTCTTGAGGGTCACGCCGACCACGAAGCGCTGCGCGCGATCCGGCAGGTTGTGCAGGTCGACGACGGTGACCTGGGCCGACTCGGCGGTGTTGATGGAGTGCGGGCGGCGGGTCGCCAGGTCGCCCCGGATCAGCCGGGACAGGTCCTTCTTGCTGCCGATGAGTCGTCGGGCGAAGGCGTTCACCGTGCCCAGTCCGACCGCGCTGCCCGCCCAGTCGCTGCGCGTCTCGTCGTCGCTGAGCTGCTCGACGATGTGGTCGACCAGGTCGGCGTAGGTGCCCAGCCGCACCCCGTCGACGCTGACCCCGCCGTCGGCGGGCTGGGCGTAGCGGGCCAGGTGGGCGGCGACCGAGTGGACCACCATCGTGTACTGCTGCCGTTCGTCGTCGGCGTCCGCGAAGACGTACGGCAGCAGGCGCTTCTCGCAGAACTCGGTCAGCGTCCAGTAGAAGCTGTCCACTCCGGTCAGTCGGTTGTGCACGTCCGGCGTGCCGGAGGAGTCGCCGATCCTCGGCGGGGCGTACACCCGCACGTCCGGGAAGGCGTCGGCGACCAGACCGAGCCGGGCGTACGCGGCCCGGGTGGGGTCGTCCAGCCGGGCGTTCGGGTGGTCGAGGAAGAGCAGGTCCTCGCCCTTGACGTTGAAGATCAACGCCTTGGCGTTGACCGCGTCCCCGCCGAGCTGGCCGGAGCGGAACACCGAGTAGAGCAGGAAGGTGGCGAAGCTGGTCTTGGTGGCCACCCCGGAGATGCCGGAGATCGACACGTGGGCGCCACGGGTGCCGTCGAGGAAGTCGGCGTTGAGGTAGACCGGCACCCCGTCGCGCCCGGTGCCCATCGGCACGCGTCGCTCCATCCGGTCGAAGTGCAGCGCCCGGGCGCGCGCGTCCCCCTCGGCCCGGTGCACCACCGCGCCCGGGTGCGGCGGCACGTAGAACTCCGGGTCCACCCGGGTGGTGGTGATCTCCGCTGCCTCCTGCACCTGCGCCGGCAGCGTGCCGTCGGCGATGGCGAACACGTCGGAGTCGAACTGCGCGCCCTCGTGCCGTGCACGGACCTGGGTGACCACCCCGGCGATGGTCACCGGCTCGCGGTCCGGCAGCTCCCGCCGGGTCACCACCACGTCGTCGAGCTGGAGGTAGCTGCCGGGGGCGACCGCCGTCCAGAACTGCAGCGGCGTGGCGTCGGCGGTGCCGAGCACCCGACCGACCCCCTCACCCGGGCCGTCGAGCCCGCCCGGGTCGAACCCGTCGCGCGGGCCGTCGAGCTCGCCCGGGCGGTGGATCCCCTGGTCAGTCATCAGACGGCTCCGGTCGGCTGGTCGTCGCGGTCGGCACACACGCCCTGCATCCTGCCGGAGGAGTACGACAGGCCGCCACGCGACGCGGCGGAGACCACGCCCCGGCCACCCGCCGGGCGCGTACGGCGACCGACCGTGGACCCTGCGTGCCGGTGACCGCCTACCGGTGTCGTCGTGGCGGCTGCCCGGTCGGGTCGAGCCGCCCGGCCAACTCGTGCACGGCGGCCTCGTACCCCCGGTCGGTGTGATACGGCCAGTGCTGGTCGATCGGCGGCGGGACGGTGTCGTCCGGGTCGACGACGACCGCGCGGGGATCGCGGAGCCGACGGTCGACCGTACCGGCCGGCCCCGACACGCGTGGGCGCTCGCCGGGGTGGTGCGCGGAGAAGATCGGCCCGCCCACCGGGTCGGTGTCGCGCCACAGGTTCACCCACCGCCAGCCGATCCGTTCGCCCAGCTCGTGCAGGGTCGCGTCACCGAGGAAGGCGGGGAAGAGCCGGGCGTAGAGCCGGTGCAGCGGGCTGCCGTGGGTCAGCAACGCCACTCGCCGTCGCACCGGTTCCGGCAACTGGAGCAGCGTGGCGGCGGCGAGGACGGAGCCGTGACTGTGCCCGGAGAGCACCACGTCCCCCCGGGCGGTCAGCGCGGTGACCCGCTTGGCCAGCTCCGGCACGGCCCGCTCGGCGTAACAGGGCGGCGCGAACGGATGCACCGTACGCGGCCAGAAGGTGCCCAGGTCCCAGATCACCGCCACCGTGCGCCGGGTCTCCTCGGACCGGTACGAGAGCACCCCGAGCACTAGGATGCCGAGGGCGATCAGCCCGATCACGTACATCCCGACGTCGGTGGCGATGGCCAGGTTCGTGGTCGCCTCGCCGTCGGTGTCGATCAGTCGCCGACTCAGCTCGGACGGTCCGATGCCGATCAGGTCGAGTCCCACCACGGCCACGCCGATCAGCGAGAGCACCAGGAACACGATGAAGGCCGGGGTGAGCTGTTCGGCGATCGCGGCCCGGGCGACCACCTCGCGGACGGTCCGACGTCGGTTGGCCGCCTCCGGCGGCACGTCGGGGAAGTCCCGCCGCACGACCTCCTCGGCCATCCGACGTCGTCGGCGCCGGCTGCTCAGCACCCGCCACATCGTCGTGGCGGCCACCACCACGATCGCCACCAGGCCGGCGAGCGCGGCCCACCGGTAGGAGACGGGTGGTTCCAGCGGTGGCGCGCCGGGCAGGTTCGGCCGGGCCGGGTTCGGGATCTCGCCCCGGTCCAGGAAGTCGGCGACCCGGTAGACCAGGGCGGCGGAGAACCCGTACGCGGCGGCGATCGCCGCTGCGGCGAACACCGGCGCGGCCAGGCCGCTCAACCAGGACGTGCCCTTCCCCGCGCCGTGTCGTCGCTGGTGCAGTGTGGTGGCGGTGAGCACGGCCAGCAGGGCGGCCTGGACCGCGATCAACGCGGCCACCGCCCCCTCGTACCCGGGAAGCTGTTCCCGGGGTGGAGCCGGCTCCAGCGGGATCACGGTGTAGACCAGCGCCAGCACGGTGAGCCCGGTGGCCGCCAGCCGCACCGGGCGGATGCCCCGGAAGTCCACCGGTCCCCGACCCGGCCCGTCGCCGACCCGGCGAGCCGGCATCACGAGCAGCATCACGCAGGCGGCGAGCAGCAACCAGGTCGCCACGAACAGCACGTACGCGACCGGGGTGGGCCGGATGTTGATCTGTGCGCCGAGCAGGATGGCGTCCAGGGTGCCCAGCCCGACCGCCCGGTGGACGGCGCGCAGCCGCTGCACCACGAGCGCGTCGTTCCAGAAGCCCGGACTGTCGATCCGGTCCTCCCCGCCGCCGCCCCGGTCGTGACCACGCGCGGCCGGGAACGCCTCGAACACCCGTGCGGAGCGCTCGCCGAGCCACCAGAGCAGCCGCAGCGCACCGATCGGGACCAGCGCGAGCAACGCCAGGCGCGGCCCCAGCGGCAGGTCCGACAGCCAGGACAGGTACGGACGGTTCCGGATGCAGGGTTCGTAGGGCGTGCACTGCCAGCCGACGATGTCCACCGTCACGCCGACGATGGACAGCACGAACGCGGCGGTCAGGGTGGCGGCGAGCAGCCGGCAGACCGGACCGATGGGGCTGCCGCTGCCGCCGGTCGGCGGCCGGGCCCACACCGCCAGGTTGACCAGCATGAAGGGCAGCAGGAAGAGCAGCGACAGGGTACGCACCGCACCACCCGCGGTGAGCGCACCCCAGCGGTACGCCTCCACGTGCATCCCGCCCGGCCGGTCGCTGATCCCGAAGCCGGGGCGGGGGCGGTAGAACCCGGCGTTCGTGTCTCCGGCGACCCGGATCACCACGGGATGGTCGAGCAGCGACTCGGCGGAGGTGCCGGAGACACCGTGCACCCGTAGCTCGACCACCTCGTGTGCCAACGCCCCGCCTCCCGGCAGTTGCCGATCCGGGTTCACGGTAGTGAGCCGACCTGCGGCTACGTGGCGGATTACGGCAACTCGCCCCGGTGGCGTCAGCCTCGGGCGTAGCGCAGCAGCAGGGTGCCGTCGGCGGCGTGCAGCACGTGCCGCAGCGGCAGGTGTCGGGCGGGACTCGGGTCACCGGCGGTGATCCGACCCGCGCCCGCGCCGACGAGCAGTGGAGCGACCGACAGGCAGACCTCGTCGACCAGGTCGTCGGCGGTGAGCGCGCCGAACAGGTGCGGGCCGCCCTCACAGAGCACCTGGTCGAGCCCGCGTCGGCGCAGCTCGGCGAGGCCGGCGACGAGGTCGACCCGGTCGTCGCCGCAGGGCACCACGTCG
Source organism: Micromonospora sp. NPDC049903 (assembly GCF_044460945.1). NCBI lineage: Bacteria > Bacillati > Actinomycetota > Actinomycetes > Micromonosporales > Micromonosporaceae > Micromonospora > Micromonospora sp. NPDC049903. The sequence goes on along the minus strand of NZ_JBITKL010000006.1, from coordinate 30,960 downwards.
GCCACGGTGGACAGCCCGGGCGGCGGGACGGTGCCGGACCGGGTGAGCACCACGGGGCGTACCGGGGCGTCGGCGAAGGCGGCCTGGGCCGGGTCGAGCCGCCCGCTGCCGGAGACCACCACCAGGGTCGGGTACTCGGTCAGCCCGTGCCTCCGCCGCCAGGCACGACGCCGCTCGTCGAGCCGGATCGCCCGGTAGCCCTCGTGGCGCAGCGTGCCGGCGGCCACCAGCAGCGCGTCGCAGAGCATCCGCAGCAGCCCGAACACCCGCTTGTCGGGCTCGCCGGAGAGCCCGGCGGAGTAGTCGTCGAGGCTGACCGCGCCGTCGACACTGGTCACGAAGTTCATCCGCAGGTGTGGTCGGTCGGCACGCCGGTAGAGGGCGGTCAGCGCGTCGTCGTCGACCGGCCCGGGTGACGGCGCGGGCCAGAGCGCGCGGATCGGAAGTCCGACGGTCATTCGCCGGCCGGACCGGTGACCGGAGGGGTGGGGCGAGGGGTACGGTGCTGGCAGTCGCACCAGTTACGGCCCGGACACTCGTCGTGCCGCCGTGTCCGGCACGCTCGGCAGATCATGCTGGCAGCCTATGCCGGGGGAGGATGACGCAGCATGTCACGTCAGATCTTCACGCTGCGGATGTCGCTGTCCGGGCTGCGTCCCACGATCTGGCGGCGGGTCCTGGTTCCCGGTGGTTACACCCTCGACCGGGTTCACCGGGTGGTACAGCACGCGATGGGGTGGCGCGACTGCCACCTGCACTCGTTCGAGATCGACGGGGTGCAGTACGGCGAACCCGACCCCGACGGCGAGTTGGCCGTACACGACGAGTTGGACGTACGGCTGGACGCGGTGGTGGGCAAGGGCGCTCGGTTCCACTACACGTACGACTTCGGTGACTGGTGGGAGCACGACCTGGTGGTGGAGGACGTCTTCGCCGCCGATCCGGACGAGCGCTATCCGATCTGCCTGGACGGCGAGCGCGCCGGACCACCGGAGGACGTCGGCGGTCCACAGGGTCACCTGTTGCTGCTCGCCGCGCTCGGCGACGCCGGCCACCCGGAGCACCGGACGATGTGGGAATGGGTGGGTCCCGGATTCGACCCGGAGGCGTTCGACGCAGGTAGGGTCAGCACGCTGCTGCGCCGACTCTGCTGATTCGTTACTCAGCGATCACGTTGAGCAGCCCCGCGCGTCGCCATGAGCGCGGGGTAAACATTTTCGCGGTAACGATCTGGGAACGCTCCCAGCGGGCTATTGACACTCCGGATACCTCCCGGCAATCTCATGGGAGCGTTCCCAAGATGGCGTGGATCACAGTCCCGCCCCGAGCGCCCGAACCCGACTGACCAGGTCGGGACCGGATGGCGCTGCGGCACCCCCCACCACACATAAACCAGCCTCACCACTGAAAGAGGGGTCAGGATGAGCCTCACCACGCGGCGTACCCGCCTGGCGGCAGGCGCGCTGGCGGCGGTCACCGCTGTCGGCGGTCTCGCAGCCTGCGGTAGCGACGACAGCAACACCGGCGAGGGCGGCAAGCCCGCCAAGCTGGTCGTCGACACCTTCGGCGAGATGGGCTACGACGAGCTCGTCAAGCAGTACGAGCAGCAGAGCGGCATCAAGATCGAGCTGCGGAAGACCGCGCAGCTCGGCGAGTACCGGCCGAAGCTGGTCCGGTACCTGGCCACCGGCAAGGGCGCGGCGGACGTCACCGCGCTGGAGGAGGGCATCCTCAACGAGTTCAAGGCCAACCCGCGCAACTGGGTCGACCTCACCCCGCTCGTCGACGACCACTCCACGGAGTATCTGCCGTGGAAGTGGGAGCTGGGCAAGGCTCCCGACGGGCGCCTGATCGGCCTGCCGACCGACGTCGGCAGCCTCGCGGTCTGCTACCGCAAGGACCTGTTCCAGGCGGCCGGCCTGCCCACCGAGCGTGACCAGGTCTCGGCGCTCTGGCCGGACTGGAACGGCTTCCACCAGGCCGGTAAGAAGTACAAGGACGCGACCGGCAAGGCGTTCATCGACTCGATCACCGCGGTCTCGAACGGTGTGCTGTTCCAGCAGGGCAGCGACCTGTTCTACGACAAGGAGAACAACATCATCGCGGACAAGAGCCCCGCGGTGAAGGCCGCGTGGGACACCGCGACCTCGATGTCGGACATCTCCGCCAAGGCGGCGACCTGGTCGCCGGAGTGGTCGGGCGGCTTCAAGCAGGGCACCTTCGCGGCGACCTTCTGCCCGTCCTGGATGCTCGGCATCGTCCAGGAGAACTCAGGTGAGGCCAACAAGGGCAAGTGGGACGTGGCGGCCGTGCCGGGCGGCGGCGGCAACTGGGGCGGCTCGTGGCTGGCCGTGCCGGAGCAGAGCGCGCACCAGAAGGAGGCGGCGAAGCTCGCCGAGTTCCTGACCAACGCCACTAGCCAGGTCGAGGCGTTCAAGGCCAAGGGCCCGCTGCCGACCAACCTGGAGGCGCTGAAGAACGAGGCCTTCCTCAGCTACACCAACGAGTACTTCAGCGGCGCGCCGACCGGCAAGATCTTCGGTGAGAGCGTCGCCAAGATCGAGCCGGTCCACCTCGGCCCGAAGCACCAGGCGGTCAAGGAGAACGCGCTCGAGCCGGCCCTGCGGTCGTTCGAGAACGGGCAGGCCAACAAGGACAAGGCCTGGGAGCAGTTCGTGAAGGACTCCGCCATCCAGGGCGCCTTCTGACAGTGATTTCCCACCGGTGGCGTCCGGGGACTACCCCGGGCGCCACCGGTCGGTCCCCGTCTGGGTTGCACCCTGCGCGTGGGCCCCCTCGGAAGGGCTCCCGCCGGGAAAGGAAAATCATGAGCCTCTCGGCCACGACGGCCCCCCCGTCGAACGTCACACCATCGGGCTTCGAGCCCCCGCGTCGTCGCGGGCATCTGCTCAATCGCCTGGATCTGAAGTACTCCCCGTACCTCTACATCGCACCGTTCTTCCTGATCTTCGGCATCTTCGGGTTGTACCCGATGCTGCGTACCGCCTGGATGTCCCTGCACGACTGGGACATGATCGGCGACCAGACGTTCATCGGGCTCGACAACTACGCCGCCCTGATCAAGGACGACTACTTCTGGAACGCGCTCTACAACACGTTCGGCATCTTCGCGCTCTCGACCATCCCGCAGTTGCTGCTCGCTCTCTTCCTGGCGAACCTGCTCAACAGCACCCTGCTGCGCGCCAAGACCTTCTTCCGGTTGGCGATCTTCATCCCGAACGTGGTCTCGGTGGCCGCCGTCGCGATCGTCTTCGGCATGCTGTTCCAGCGGGAGTTCGGCCTCATCAACTGGCTGCTCAGCTTCGTCGGCGTCGACAACATCGACTGGGACGGCCAGCGGTGGAGCTCGTGGACCGCGATCGCGACCATGGTCAACTGGCGCTGGGTCGGTTACAACACGCTGATCCTGCTCGCCGGGATGCAGGCCATCCCGAAGGACCTCTACGAGGCGGCCTCGATCGACGGCGCCGGCCCGTGGCGGCAGTTCTGGCAGATCACCGTGCCCATGGTCCGTCCCACCCTGATCTTCGTGATCATCCTCTCCACGATCGGCGGGATGCAGCTCTTCACCGAGCCGCTGCTCTTCGCCAACGGCAGCATCCTCGGCGGTAACCAGCGGGAGTTCCAGACCCTGGCGATGTACATGTACGAGAAGGGCATCGAGAACCTCAACACCGCTGGCTACGGCGCCGCCGTCGCCTGGGCGATCTTCCTGATCATCGCGTTGATGTCGCTGCTCAACTTCCTACTCGTCCGCCGTTCGGCCAAGTGAGGAGAGAGCTGTGACCTCCGCTTCCCGGCGCCTGTGGCGCACCAGTCCGCTGACCTACATGGCGCTCGTCCTGGCGGCGTTGCTGTCGATCTACCCGTTCTACTACATGATCGTGATCGGTACCCGCAGCCTGGACTCGATCAACGACGTACCGCCGCCGCTCACCCCGGGCGGGGCCTTCGGTGACAACTTCGGGCGTGTGCTCGACAACGACGCGGCCAACTTCCTCACCGGTCTGATGAACTCGATCATCGTCTCCTCGGTGGTCACCCTGTCGGTAGTGATCACCGGTTCGCTGGCCGGCTTCGCCTTCGCGAAGCTGCGCTTCCGAGGTCACAACATCCTGCTGCTGATGATCGTCATCACCATGATGATCCCGACCCAGCTCGGCATCATCCCGCTCTGGGGCATGATGCAGGAGTTGAGGTGGTCCGACACCCTCTACGCCGTCACCGTGCCGTTCCTGGTCAGTGCGTTCGGCGTGTTCATGATGCGGCAGTACGCCAGCCAGGCGATCTCCGACGAGCTGATCGAGGCCGGACGGGTCGACGGTGCCAGCACGTTCCGGATCTACTGGAACATCGTGCTGCCCGCGCTGCGCCCGGCGGCGGCCGTCCTCGGTCTGCTGACCTTCATGGAGACATGGAACTCCTTCCTCTGGCCGTACGCGATCCTCAGCCCGGAGAACCCGACCCTCCAGGTCTCGCTCTCCTTCCTCTCGTACGCCTACTACACCGACTACTCCCAGGTCTTCGCCGCCACGGCGGTCGGCACCCTGCCACTGGTCCTGGTCTTCATCCTGTTCGGCCGCCAGATCATCGGCGGCATCATGGAAGGTGCTGTCAAGTCGTGAGCAACCCCGCCATCCCACCCGCGGTGGGTGTCCTCGACGAACGCGCGCCGTTGATCTTCCCGTCCGACTTCCTCTGGGGCGCGGCCACCGCCGCCTACCAGATCGAGGGCGCGGCGAGCGAGGGTGGCCGTACCCCGTCGATCTGGGACACCTTCAGCCGCACCGAGGGCCGGACGGTCGCCGGGCACACCGGCGACGTCGCCTGCGACCACTACCACCGGCTCGGCGACGACGTTCGCCTGATGGCCGAGCTGGGGTTGAAGTCGTACCGGTTCTCGGTGTCGTGGCCGCGGGTGCAGCCGGGCGGCACGGGCCCGGCGAACGCCGAGGGGTTGGACTTCTATCAGCGGCTGGTCGACGAGCTGCTGGCCAACGGCATCGAGCCGTGGCTCACCCTCTATCACTGGGACCTGCCCCAGGAGCTGGAGGACGCCGGTGGCTGGCCGGCCCGCGACACGGCCGCCCGGTTCGCCGACTACGCGCAGCTCATGGCGGGTGCGTTGGGCGACCGGGTGAAGTACTGGACGACGCTCAACGAGCCGTGGTGCTCGGCGTTCCTCGGCTACGGCTCGGGCGTGCACGCGCCCGGCCGCCAGAACGGTGCGGACGCGGTCCGCGCCGGGCACCACCTGATGCTCGGCCACGGGCTCGCCGTCCAGGCGCTGCGCGCGGCCATCCCGAGCGCCGAGCTCGGCGTGACCGTCAACCTGTACCCGGTGACCCCGGCCAGCAACACGCCCGGGGACCTGGACGCGGCCCGGCGCATCGACGGGTTGGCCAACCGGTTCTTCCTGGACCCGATCCTGCGTGGGTCGTACCCGGAGGACCTGGTCGCGGACCTGGCGAAGGTGACCGACTTCGGGCACGTCCACGACGGTGACCTGGAGATCATCTCCAGCCCGCTGGACGTGGTCGGCATCAACTACTACAGCCGGCACGTGGTGGCCGCGCCGGTGCCCGGGGAGGACCCGGAGGAGTACTGGCGGGCCCCGTCGACCTGGCCGGGCAGCGAGAACGTCCGGTTCGTCACCCGGGGTTACCCGGTGACCGACATGAACTGGGAGATCGATGCTCCCGGCCTGGTCGAGACCCTGCGCCGGGTGCACGAGGAGTACACCGACCTGCCGCTCTACGTCACCGAGAACGGCTCGGCGTTCGTCGACGCGGTGATCGACGGCCAGGTCGACGACGCCGACCGGCTGGCGTACTTCGACGCCCACCTGCGCGCCTCGCACGAGGCGATCAGCGCCGGCGTGCCCCTACGGGGATACTTCGCCTGGTCGCTGTTGGATAATTTCGAATGGGCCTGGGGTTATACCAAGCGGTTCGGGATGATCTACGTCGACTACGACAGCCAGACCCGCATCCCCAAGTCCAGCGCCAGGTGGTACGCGGAGGTGATCCGACGCAACGGTCTGGCCGCACAATAAGGCGACGGCCAGCCAGTAACGGGTGGCCCGGCACCGGCGCTGAACCAGGTGCCGGGTCCGCCCACGTCGGAGGAGCAGACGATGACAACGCAGCGCACCCGGTCGCTCGGGCGCCCGACCCTCGACGCGGTCGCCGCCCGCGCCGGAGTCGGCCGCGGGACGGTCTCCCGCGTGGTCAACGGCTCCCCCCAGGTGAGTCCCGAGGCCCGCGCCGCCGTGCAGCAGGCAATCGCCGAGCTGGGGTACGTGCCGAACCGGGCGGCCCGGGCCCTGGTGACCCAACGCACCGACTCGGTGGCCCTGGTGGTCAGCGAGTCCGGTGAGCGCATCTTCGCCGAGCCGTTCTTCGCCGGCATCGTGCGCGGGATCAGCTCGGTCCTGCTGGAGACGCCGTTGCAGCTCTGGCTGGCGATGGCCCAGTCGCCGCTGGAGCGGGAACGGGTCGAGCACCACCTCACCAACCAGCACGTCGACGGGGTGCTGCTGCTGTCGCTGCATGACTCCGACCCGCTGCCCACCCTCCTGGAGGAACGGGGCCTGCCCACCGTGCTGGGCGGACGCCCGGCTCGGATGCTGCACCCCGAGGCCCAGCCCGCCTCCTTCGTCGACGTGGACAACGCCGGTGGCGCGCGGCAGGCCGTGGAGTACCTCGCCGCCCGGGGACGTCGCCGCATCGCCACCATCGCCGGCCCCCAGGACATGGGCGCCGGCCTGGCCCGGCTCGCCGGCTACCGGGACGCCGTCCGCACCGCCGGCTTCGGCGTCAACCCCGACCTGATCGGGTACGGCGACTTCAGCGAGGAGAGCGGGGCGACCGCGATGCGGCAGCTGCTGGAGCGCTGCCCCGACCTGGACGCCGTCTTCGTCGCCGCCGACCTGATGGCCTTCGGCGCGATGCGGACGCTGCGCGAGACCGGCCGCCGCGTACCGGAGGACGTGGCCGTGATCGGCTTCGACGACGCGCCCATCGCCCGTCAGGCCAACCCGCCGCTCACCTCGGTGTTCCAGCCGGTCGACGAGATGGGCCGGCAGATGGCCCGCCTGCTGGTGGCCCGGATTCGCGGCGACCAGATCCCCGATCCGCACATCGTCCTGGACACCCAACTCGTCGAGCGCGCCACCGCCTGACCCTGAGTATCGCTATTGCAGATCAGTCGGCCGCTGCGGCCGGTCGACAGCCTCACCTACTCTGACAGGCCCGGACAGAGTGTGCGCTGGAGGCTTCCAACGTGGCGACGCTTCATTCGATGCCGACCGACACCCCATCTCCTGCAGCGGTAGCCGATGCCTTGACGGAGGCATTCACACACCACAACGTACGCCCTATCCAGGACTTGCTGTCGCGGACGGGGCACGCGCATGCCCTGGCTGATCTCGATGCCCTGTTCACTGGCCGGGCCCCCGATTCGGAGATCGTGCGGGCCGTCCTCCGCGCTCAGGTCGGACACGTTGCCGGTCGACCTGATCTCCTTTTGTTGCTCGTCTCGTACCTCTACGCCCGAATCAACGAGATGTGGGATCTCTATGCCGATCAGGGTGGAGTGCTGCGGACGATCACCGAGGTGTTGCGCACGGGTTTTCCGGAATCTCCGGAACAGAGTCGAGGTGCCGGATCCGGTCCACCTTCCACAGCGATCACCGAACATACCTCGATCATGCTGGAGAACATCCGGCTCGTGTCGCAGGGGATGGCAGTCAGCAGGGCTGTCAATTCCTCCTGCATGGACGAGGTGGAGAAGCAGGCGGGTCGCATTGTGGCAGCGATGGACGATCAGATCTGCCGGATCCGGTCGATTCGGGACGGCGGTGAGTTGACCGACTGGTTGTCCGCGCACGCCAACGAGACGCGTGATTACTATCAAACCCTCGTCTCTTGTGCCCGGGCAACGCGTCAGTTCCTTCTGGCCGGGAAGAGAGCCGGCGATCAGGGCGTCCACGAGCCCCGGGAGGTTCTGGCCGAGGAGTTGGCCGGCTTCCTCGAAAAGGTAGAGCAGACCAGGCGTCGGCACCCGGCGAGGGCCTGGCTCTCCGGCGACCTTGCCGCACTCGCGGCCAACCTGCGGATCATGCGCGAGTGGGTGAACCGTGACTTCCTCTTCGTCGAGGACGCCACGGTCGTCTACATCTATCCGTTCGCGATTCCCAGCGCTGTGCTGGACCGGGTGCGGCTCACGCCCGGTCGGGACGGATCGAGCGCGTCGACCGGGTACGGTGCCGATCCGATCAGCGCGATCAGGAGTCGTTGTGAAGAGCGAGCGCTGCGTGTGCACGGACGACCGATCAGTGCGGTGGTGGATCACGCGGTCGGCGACGACTGGGGGGCGGAGTCCGACTATCGGGTGCTGGACGTGTCGCTGCCTCCGGTGTTGATCACGATGACAGACGCCGCGAGGACACAGACGACCCTCATCGCCACGTTGAGGATCAGCAGCCTCGGGAATCACAGCCTCCGAATCGAGGGCGCTCTGGTTGATGCGGACGTGCACCTCGTCAACCAGGCGCTTCGTCGTCCATCGGTCGTGATGGGAGCCAGCGAGAAGGTGCGCCTGGCGACCTCGGACCGCACGGAGGCGTGGAGCAGACTCTCTGAGTATGCCCAAGAGGTGATCACGGAATTCCTCAACGGGCTGAACGACGACCCATCGGCGGACCAGTCCTTCGACGATGTCGCCCAGCGCGCTGCGGCCACGGCGGTGGCACTGAGCCACTCGTTGTTGGTGGTTCATTCTCTCCAAGTCATTCAGGCCGACGGAACAGCCCGACATGCATGCGGATCCGAGATCCGTGATGCCGCCATCGTGGGCAGCAGCCTATTCGTCAGCCCCGTTGGCCGGGATGCCGTGACACTGGAGGAGTGGGTGCGTTATCGCCCGTCGCCGCATGTCACCGACATCCTCGGCGACTACGGATACGACGGTGACATCGTCTTGCGTACGGCGAACACCACGGTGGTGTCGGCACCAGAGACGCCGGACTGGATGGCCCTCAGCTACAGCGCTCAAGCCGAGTTCATCGCCACGCTTCCTGGCGTACTGCTCGGCTGGACTGCTGAGATCACCGAATACATCCGGCAGGCGCGGGACCAGCTCGACACGGCCCGACGGCTTCTTCAGGAGGCGCCGATGTCGACGGTCCAGGAGAGAAGCGCACTGCAGTACACCATCTTGTCACTCGAACAGCGGTATGCCGACCTCAGACTGGTCACGAGTGACGTCCGGGCCAAGCTCAACGGAATCAATTCCCCTACCCTCTTGCGTGACCTGATCAGGCGTTCCTATTTCGACCGCCTGTACGAGGCGGCTGGTCTTGCCGCGTACGAACGTTCCTTGTTGAGTCGGATTCAGGAGGCTGAGGATCTGTACCAGGTCGCCTCGGGGCTGTTCCGCGCCTTCGACGATCGGCTGGCCGCTGCCGAATCCCACCGGCGTCGGCGCCTGAACACCATCCTGACCACGTCGGCGACTCTTCTCGCCATCGCCTCCACCGCCGAACTCTATGGACTGCTCAACGACCTCATCGAACCTCGGCCGTGGGTGCTCGCGGTCGAGGTCACCTCGATCGGCGTATTCGCCCTGATCATGGTGGTAGTTCTCGTTCTGGTCGGACGGCAGCCCCGAGGCAGGGACGCCCGCCGTCCGTGGCGGGCGTGGTCAGGCGGGGTGGGTCCAGCGGCGTAGCTCGCGCTTGGCGAGGCTGGCGCGGTGCACCTCGTCGGGGCCGTCGGCGAGGCGGAGCGTACGGGCGTGGGTCCAGAGCGCGGCCAGGGGAGTGTCCTGGCTGACGCCGGCTGCGCCGTACGACTGGATCGCCTTGTCGATCACCCACTCGGCCATCGCCGGGGTGGCGATCTTGATCGCCTGGATCTCGGTGTGCGCGCCCTTGTTGCCGACGGTGTCCATCAGCCAGGCGGTCTTGAGCACCAGCAGGCGGGCCTGCTCGATGCGGACCCGGGACTCGGCGATCCACTCCCGCACCACGCCCTGCTCGGCCAGGGGGCGGCCGAAGGCCACCCGGTCGACGGCCCGGCGGCAGAGCAGCTCCAGGGCCCGTTCGGCCATGCCGATCAGGCGCATGCAGTGGTGGATGCGGCCGGGGCCGAGCCGCGCCTGGGCGATGGCGAACCCGGTGCCCTCGGCGCCGACGAGGTTCTCCGCAGGCACCCGTACGCCGTCGAAGTCGATCTCGGCGTGGCCGCCGTGCGGGGCGTCGCTGAAGCCGAAGACGGTCATCCCCCGGCGGACCGTGACCCCGGGGGTGTCCCGGGGGACCAGGATCATGCTCTGCTGCCGGTGCCGGTCGGCGTCCGGGTCGGTCTTGCCCATCACGATGAGGATCTCGCAGGCCGGGTCCATCGCCCCGGACGACCACCACTTGCGGCCGTCGATCACGTAGTGGTCGCCGTCGCGGCGGATGGCGGTGGCGATGTTCGTCGCGTCGGAGGAGGCGACGTCGGGTTCGGTCATGCAGAACGCCGAGCGGATCTCGCCGGCCAGCAGCGGGCCGAGCCAGCGTTCCTGTTGGGCCGGGGAGCCGAACTCGGCCAGCAGTTCCATGTTGCCGGTGTCCGGCGCGGCGCAGTTGAGTGCCTCCGGGGCCAGGTGCGGGCTGCGGCCGGTCAACTCGGCCAGCGGTGCGTACTGGAGGTTGGTCAGCCCGGCACCGTGGCGCGGATCGGGGAGGAAGAGGTTCCACAGGCCGCGTCGACGGGCCTCGTCGGTCAACCGCGCCAGCACCGGCGGTCGGGCCCACGGGTCACCGGCGGCGGCCACCTCGGCGGCGTACACGGCCTCGGCAGGGTGGACGTGGTCGGCCAGGAACTCGGTCAGCTCTGCGCGCAACTGTTCGGTGCGGTCGTCGTACCCGAAGTGCATCATGCCTCCCTGAGCGTGGCCAGTCCGTGGGCGACCAGCGGCGCTACCATGCCGCCGATGGTGTCGAAACCCTCGCCGAGCGTCTGCCCGAGGGTGTGCCGGTAGTGGATGCCCTCGCAGATCACCGCGAGTTTGAAGCAGCCCAGTGCCACGTGCCAGTCGAGCGGGCCGACGTCGACGTCGCTGCGGGCGGCGTACCTGTCGATCAGCTCCGCGCCGGTCGGGAACCCGGCGCGCGGGCCGAGCCCGTCGGCGACCGGATTGTCGACGGCGGCGACGCCGCCGCCCAGGACGTCCCAGTACGTCAGCAGCAGCCCGAGATCGGCCAGCGGGTCGCCGAGCGTGGCCATCTCCCAGTCCAGCACGGCGGTGACGCTCATCGACCCGGTCGCCGGGTCGACTGCGGCGAGCAGGTTGTCCAGCCGGTAGTCGCCGTGCACGATCCCGGCCGTACCGGTGCTGTCCGGGACCGTGGCGGCGAGCCGGTCGCGCAGCTCGTCGATGTCGGGCAGCGGTCGGCTGCGGGACCGGTCGAGCTGCCCGGCCCAGCGGCGTACCTGCCGGGCCAGGTAGCCGTCGGGGCGGCCGAAGTCGGCCAGGCCGACCGCCGCCGGGTCGACGGTGTGCAGCGTGGCGAGGGTGTCCATCATCGCCATCGCCAGGTCGTGCCGCTGCCCCGCGCCGAGTCGGTCGGTCTGTTCGCGACTCCGGTACACCTCGCCGGGAACGTGCTCCATCAGATAGAAGGGCGCGCCGAGCACGTCCGGGTCGGCGCAGAGCAGCAGGGCGCGGGGGACCGGCACGTCGGTGGCGGCCAGCGCCGAGATCACCCGGAACTCGCGGGTCATGTCGTGCGCGGTGGCCAGCACGTGCCCGAGCGGTGGCCGCCGGAGCACCAGGTCACGACCGCCGGCCCGGACCAGGTAGGTGAGGTTCGACCGCCCACCGGCGATCAGGTCGGCGCGCAGCGGCGCCCCGGTCGACTCGGGTCGATGCGTCGCGAGGTACGCACCGAGGCGGTCCAGGTCCAGACCGGCGGGGGAACGGGCAGCCGGATCGGTCATTCGGACAGTTGATGGCAGCCCCGACGGGTTGTCAAGGTCAGGTTTTGCCCAGGGGACATGCCGCAGCAACAGGGACGAAATGGTCAACTGCCAGGCTCGGGGTCAGCCTGCCGGCATTGTGCCGGCCCGCCGAGCGGAGGGTTCAGATGTTGCTGCGCGTACGGGTCACCCTGCCGGACCGTCCGGGCACGCTCGGCCAGGTGGCCCGCACCCTCGGTGTCTCGGGCGCGGACATCGTCCAGGTGGTCGTCCTGGAACGGCTCGGCGGACGGGCGGTCGACGACTTCACCGTGGTCTGGCCGGGCGCCGCCCGGGTGGAACGGTTGCTGGCCGGTCTGGCCGCGATCCCGGGCGTACGCGTCGACGGGGTGTGGCGGGCGATCGGCGCGCCCACCACCACCGGGCAGGACGCCGAACTGCTGGCCCAGGTCGCCGCCAACCCGGCCGACGGGCTGGCCACCCTGGTCGACGCGGTACCCGGACTGCTCGCCGCCGAGTGGTCCGTGGCTGCGGTCGTACCTGTCGACTGGGCCTCCCGCACCGGAGGCGGCGGGGCGACGGTCGGGCACGCGAGCTGGCGTACACCCGTGCCGCCCCGGCTGCCGGAGGTGACCCCGCTGCGGGCCCGGTCGATGACCATGCCCGACGGCAGCCACTTCGCGGTCGCGCCGTTCGGTCGCGCCGGGCTGGTCCTGGTGGTCTCCCGCGAACACAACGAGACGTTGACCCCGGCCGCCTTCCACAGCACCGAGGTCGACCGGCTCGCCCAACTGGTCCGGGCCAGCGCGGTCATCCTCGGCGACCGGCTCGACCTGGTCGGCTCCCCGGCCGTCACCGCCAACCCCTGACCGGCCCGCGACCTGGTGTGACGCAGACCGCAGAGCCCGTGGCAGCCGGACACGGTCGGGCAACCGGCCCGCAACAGCCGCAGGCCAGGGTGACAGGTGAAAGGAGGCGACCATGACGCTGTGGCGGATCCGGGCCACCGTGGACGACCGGCCGGGCTACCTGTCGGTGCTCACGGCGAGCCTCGCGCTGCGTGGAGTCAACATCCTCACCGTGCAGGTGCACACCACCGAACGTGGCGCCGTCGACGACTTCCTCGTGGACGCGCCGGACACCCTCGACGAGGCGGGTCTGATCGCCGCCGTGGAACGGGGCAGGGGGCGGGACTGCTGGGTGGCGCGCAGCGAGGCGCGTGGCCTGGCGGACCAGCCGACCCGCGTACTCGGGTTGGCCACCCGGCTGGTCCACGACCCGGACGCGACCGGTGAGGTGCTCCGCGCCCTGCTCGGCGCGGACGAGGTGACCTGGCGTCCGGCACTCGCCGTGACGCGCGCCGGGGTCGACGAGGCGACGATGCTGCTGGCCGACCCGAACGGCGGCTCCTACCTGCTGCGCCGGGTCGCGCCGAGCTTCACCCCCGCCGAGTACGCCCGCGCCCAGGCCCTGCTGGAGTTGGGCGCCACCGCGGCCCGCCGCACCGCCGAGCAGGTCACCGTGGTCCTGCCGGACGGCGCCGAGCTGACCGTACGTCCCGCCGTCGCCGACGACCTGGCGGCCGTGACCGAACTACACGAGGCGTGCTCGGCGGACACCCGCCAACGCCGCTACCTGGGCGGGGCCTGCCTGCCCACCCCGGCCCGCCTGCGTCAGCTCCTGGAGCCGGCGCGCGGACAGACCCTGATCGCCGTGACGACCGGCTCCGACGGGGCGGCGGAGTCGGTCGTCGCGATGGCGAACCTGCTCGCCGAGGGCGACGAGGCCGAACTGGCCCTGCTGGTCCGGGACGACTGGCAGCGGCGCGGCCTCGGCTCGACCCTGCTGCGTCGTTTGACCCGGCAGGCCGAGTCCGCCGGGTACGCGGCAATGGTGCTGCACATCCAGGCGGACAACACGCCCATGCTGCGTACCCTGCGTCGGCTGGCTCGACCCACGATCGCCGAACGCGACGGCTCCCTGCTCACCATGACGGTGCCCCTCGGGGCCGAGGTGTCGGCGGCGACGGAACGCGCCGGCTGACAGCACAGACGACCGACCTCCGGTGCGGAGGACGGTGAGGTGGGCGGGACTCCCGATGCGGGAGCCCCGCCCACCGCCCTTTCCCGCCCCTCGCCGTCACCCCACGCGCTATTCCGTGTCGCGCGCTCTGCCGTGTGGCGCGCTCCACTGCGTCGATCATGGAGTTGTGGTGCGCGTTGTCTGATGAAACGCCCCTGTTTGTCGATGCCACAACTCCATGATCGGCGGGGACTGTGGCTGACGGGGCTGTGTCGGCGCGGCTGCTGGGGACGGTGAGAGCGCCCGGCCCCGGTGGGGCGAGCGCTCTCCGGTGTCCGGGGTGGTCGGTCAGGCTTGCTTGGCGAGTTGGGAAACGAACGCCTGCCAAGCGGTGGGATCGAAGGCCAGAGCCGGACCGCCCGGGTCCTTGGAGTCCCGGACGCCGACGATGCCGGGCACGTTGTCGGCGACTTCCACGCAGTTCCCGCCGTTGGAACTGCTACGAGTGCTTGTGCGCCAGTGGGCGCCGGTCAGGTCAGCCATGCCCGCGCTCTCAGAAACTCGATGGACTGGTCGCGCGGAAGCGCCACCGACCTCACGGTATCCCAGACGGCCCAGAGTGGAGCAACGTCATTGGTGATCCGTCCCTGGGCCTGATCGTCCAGGTAGCCGACGTCGTCTCCGTCCGCGGTCGTGGCGATCACGAACGGCCCGGCCTGGCCCGGATGTAGACCGGCCGTCAGTGGAACGATGTGCACCATGACGTTCGGCCGCTGCGCCATGCTGATTAGGTGGTCGAGTTGAGGTCCCATGACCTCCGGTGCGCCCCGGCGTAACGCGGCTTCGTCGATCACGAATACCGCGAGCGGTGGTCGAGGCCGGTCGAACACCGCTGCCTGCCGCTCCATCCTGAGTGCGACGAGGCTTTCGGTGTCGGCCATCAGAGGCCCGGAAGCGAGCACGGCACGCGCGTATTCCTCGGTTTGAAGAAGCCCCGGAATCACCGACGACTCGTAACAGCGGAGTCCGGTCGCTTCCCGCTCGACCTGCGTCCACGGCAGGAACCACGCGGGCTCCTTACGTCGTAGTGCGTCCGGCCAAAGGTCCTCCATGTCCCGTCGCAGGATCTCTGCCACGAGGGCACGATGACGCATCTGCGGAACGCGTCCCTGGCTGACTCACCGCGCAGCGGTTTTCGGATCTACTCCGACCTGAGCTGCGAGGCTGTCGGCAGTCTCCCCAGCCGCCGCCATTGCAAGCTGAACGGCCCGATTCATCCCCTGCTCCAAACACATCGTCCGGAATGTCTCCGGTACACCCTCCTACGCGGTGTAACTGCTCCGCAACCCTTGGCAAGGTCTTGTTCAGATGGCGCGTTCGGTGGAGGTCAATCCCCCTGACCCGGCGGGCGCGTTCGTCCCGGGGGTCGCCGCCGGGCGAGCATCCGCGGCGACCCCCGGTCCACCGAGACGACGAGGGAGGCTTTCGTGTCCACACCGAGACCGACGAACAATGTCCCGCCGTCGCGCTGGTCGACGCCCACCGATGGATGTTCAGCTGTGCCGTCGTTTGCCGTCGTTTGCCGTCGTTTGCCGTCGTTTGCCGTCGTGCTCGGCGGGGAGGCACTCAGCACCGTGGCGGTGGGGGACGTGATCCGGGTGCCGGAGGGGGCGTACCTGCCCGGGGTGGGAGAGCTGCTGCTCTATGTGGCTGAGGTGATCGGCCGGACGCAGCAGGCGGACGGCCACGTGTGGGCCGAGGTGAGCGGGCATGCGGTGCAGGGTGACGGGACGCTGCAGGTCCGTCGCCGGTACGCCCGGGTGCGGGTGGACCAGGCCGTGGTCGTGCCGCGTCGTGCTTGGTGAGCGGCGGCGGCCGGACGGGACGCCGGTGGTCGAGCCCGGTGTGTACCTGCTGACCCGCGACGCGAGCCCGCAGTTTCGCACGCCGATCGCGGTGCGGGTCGTCCGCGAGCAGGCCGACTGGCATCCGCCGTACGGCTGGACCTGGATCTGGTGTTACCAGCTCGACCGGTACGGGGACGCGGTCGAGACGCGGCATCTGTTCGTGATGCCCGACGGGCTGCGGCGACTCGTGCTCATCCCATCCCCGCACACCCGATCACACCGCCGCGATCGTGCGGTGCGGCTGTCTATCTTGGACAGTTTCCGTTAGCTCCTAACGGAAACTGTCCAAGATTGCCGCCGCCGCCGCAGCACGGGCCGCCGCCAGCCCTGCGACGCCGCAGCCGCCGCAAGCCCTGCGCTGCGCCCGGCCCCGCGCCGCAGCCGCGTCCGCAGTGCCGCGTCCGCAGTGCCGCATCGGGGGGAGCGCCGCAGCCGCGCCCGCAGATGGAACAAGCCGCGAAGTCAGCGGGGTACGTCGGCGGTGGCGCGGGTAGCGGCGAAGCGGGTGGCCTGGGGGTGGAACCCCTGGTAGTTGACGTGTGCGGCAAAGCTGAATCCGCCCTGGCAGAAGCGGTCGTTGGCGTTGCAGTACGACTGGATGCGCTCGGCGAAGCCGTTCAGTCGCCCCGCGCCTCGGGGGAAGATGCCGGAGCGTCGACCGTCGGTGACGTTGAAGGGTTCACCGGCGGTGAAGGAGGGGTCGCCGAAGAGGAGTATGGAGGAGACGCGCGCGGCGAGGTCGGCGGAGAGACCGGCACGACCGCCGGTGCCGGCCAGCGCGTCGCCCATCACGTCGGCGCCCTGGGAGTAGCCCATCAGGACGAAGCGGGTATTGGGGCACTGCGCGGCGGTCGCGGTCATCACCCGCTGCACCTCGGCGACTCCCTGTCGCACGCTGGCGACGTAGTTGCCGGAGGCGGGGTAGTCCAGCGGGGTGGTGCGGACGGTCTGCGGCAGGTCCCGGGTGACCTGCCGGGCCAGCGGCGTCAGCACGATGCCGAGGCCGGGGCGTTCGGTGGTGCCGCGTGCGCCGATGACCTCCAGGTCGGGGCAGGTGTTGCGGGGTGCCTCGGCGGCGAAGGTCATCGGGGCGATCGCCAGCCCGGCGAGGGCCACCACCCCGACCGCCACCAGGGCCAGCAGGCGTGTCCGGCGTGTCCGACGGTGTCGTCCGCTCATTGTTCAGCTCCTCTTCCCAGGTCGACAGGGGTGCCGATGGGTACGGGAGCGGGCGGCGTGCGGGTGGATCTTATGGATGTTCACACAATCTGCACTGATGGTGAACCGACCGGGGCGATTCCGCGTGACGGAGGGGCGGTGCGGCCAGAGCGAGGTGCCCGGCCGCACCGCCCCTTCGGATCAGGCGACGGTGCAGGTGGCCCCGTTGACCGTGAAGCTGGTCGGTCGGGGGTTGCTGCCGGTGTGCGTACCGTTGAAACCGATGCTCGTGGACGCGCCCGGCGCGAGAGTGCCGTTGTAGGACAGGCTGGTCGCGGTCACCGACGCGCCGGTCTGCTGGAAGGTCGCCCCCCAACCCTGACCGACCCGCTGGCCGCTGTTCGGGAAGGTGAACGCCAGGGTCCAGCCGTTGATGGTCGAGGTGCCGGTGTTCGCGATGGTGATGTTCGCGGTGAAGCCGGTGCCCCAGTCGTTGGTGCCGTAGGTGACCCGGCAGGGCATCGTCGGCAGCGGCGCCGAGGTGGTCACCGAGACCTTCGCGGTGGGCGGCGAGACGTTGCCGCCCGCGTCCACGGCCACCACGTGGAAGCGGTACGTGGTCTGCGCGGTCAGCCCGGTCGCCACGTACGTGGTGCCGGTGACGGTGGTGACCAGCACGTCGTCCCGGTAGATCCGGTACCCGGTGACGCCCACGTTGTCGGTGGCGGCACCCCAGGTCAGCGTGGCTCCGGTCGCGGTGATCCCGGAGACGGTCACCGCGCCGGGAGCGGTCGGCGCGACGGTGTCGTCCGGGTCCGGCGGCGGCGGGTCGGTGTCGCCGGTGGGCTCGACGCCCCACACCCGGACCCCGCCCGCGTACAACGGCACATTGCGGTTCGGCCCGGCGGTGGCCTGGAACGACGGGTCGTTGCCGGTGTTCCAGGTGCCGCCCTCCGGCACCCCGACCTTGAACTGCACCTCCATCCGGTGCTGCGACTGACCGGCCGGCGCGATGGTCTGTCCGGTGCAGTCGACCTCCACGTACCAGAGGTCACCACTGGCCTGCTTCGCCGTGCTCGGTGCCGGGCAGCCCTGGGTGTAACCGGGGGTGACCTGCACCGCGCCGGTGCCGTCGGGGCGGAAGTAGTAGCGGAACTTCGCGTCGGTCAACGCCCGCGCCGGGAACGCCGACCTGTTGTAGATCATCACCTTGAGGCCGGTGGCCCGGGTCTCGTTCTGCATCACCGTGGTCTCCACGGTCAGCTCGTCGATGTCGGGCCGCTCGACACCCGGGAAACCGGCCAGCGGCGTACCCCCGTACTCCTGGGAGAGCCGGGCCAGCGCGGAGGTGAAACCGGCGTTGTAGTCGGTGGCGACCTCGTTCATCACGTAGTCCGACCGGTTGTCGGTGTACGCGTCGTTCGGTGACGACGGCCCGCCGACCAGCGCGCCGAAGAGGGTGTGCCGGGTCTCCGTGGGTACGGTCATGCTGTCCCACCAGGAGCCGTGCGCGGTGCGGTGGTGCGGGTTCTTCGGCGGGTTGGTGCCGAAGCCGATCACGTAACTGGAGTTGCGCGGGTTGTCGCCGAGCGCGTAGTTGATCTGCCGGACGGCGAAGTCGTGGTAGCGGGCCTTGCGGGTCGCGTCGGTGGTCTTGTCGCTGTAGACCAGCGCGGCGAACGCGGTGTTGGCCGCGTACCGCAACGCTCCCCAGGAGTCGAGCACCGCCATCCCGCCGGGGGAGTAGCGCACCCGTTCCCCGTTCACGCCGACGGTCCAGAAGTCCAACCACCGGTTGGCGTCGTCGACGTAGCGCTGCTTCCCGGTCAGGTTGGCCAGCAGCACGTACGCGCCGAACTGCTTGTTGTCCCAGGCCACCGTCCACTTGTAGGAGCGGGTGGTGGTCTGCGGCTCGGTGCCGAGCTTGTCGTACTCGCTCTCCGCCTTGGCCAGGTAGGTGGCGTCGCCGGTGGCCCGGTACAGCCAGATCGCACCCCACACCAGCTCGTCCTGGTAGCCGCTCCACGAGCGGTAGAAGCTGGTCGCGTCGGTGATGCACTCGTGGTAGCTCTTACGCACCGTGTCGGCGAACGTGTAGAGCTGCCGCGCGTGGGTGAGCAGCTTGTCGGCGTACGCGGCGTCGGTCGGCCGGAACACCATGGAGGAGGCGGCCATCGCCGCCGCCGTCTCACCCGCCAGGTCCGCGCCGCCACAGCTCGCATCGATCTTGTACGCGGGCCGCGCCATCGGCATCACCTCGGCCGGACCCCACCACTTGTGGTCGTCGTCGCCCTTGCCGACCTGCCCGTACAGCACGTTCGGCGAGGGGTGCGCCTTGACGAAGTAGTCGTTGACGAACCGCAGATTGTTCAACAGGTGGGTGAGCTGGCCCGACGCCACGTACCCGGCCCGGTACTCGACCGCGCCCCACGCCAGCATCGTCGTGCTGAACGCCATCGGGAAGCCGAACTTCACGTGGTCACCGGCGTCGTACCAGCCACCGGTGAGGTCGAGCCCCACGTCCGCGCCGTCCCGCAACGCCGAGTCGTCACGCCAGGAGACCCGGTTCCAGTCCGGCAGCTTCCCGGACTGCTGCGCCTCGTAGAACAGCAGCGACTTCTGCAACGCCTCCGCGTAGTTGAACGCCGGCGCGGCGGCTGCACTGCTCGACGTGGCGTTGCTGGTTGCGGCGTTGCCCGTCATGGCGTTGCTGGTTGCGGCGTTGCCCGTCATGGCGTTGCTGGTCTCGGCGTTGCTGGTTGCGGTGCTGTTTCGTGCGGCGTTGGCTGGGGTGGCGTTGGTCGGGGCGGCGACGCCGGCCGCTGGTACGCCGATCGCCAGCGTCAGTCCGGCGGCGAGGACCGTACCGGCGCTGCGGAGACGACGCGACCAGTGGCCGCGTCGGCCGGGATCGTCGCCGCGAGCGCGGCCCGGCCGTCTGATGTGGTGCATGCGGCTGCTCCTGTCGTACGGGGCAGGCAGCGTCGACGCGGACACGTCGGGGTGGACGGCTGCCGGCGGTGGTGGCAGAGTGGCTCCAGCAGGCCCGGGAGCGCTCCCATGGATGAGTAGCAATGTAATCTGGCGCTCACCGGTTTGGGAAGGCCGAGCGCGGCCCGACAGGAGCGCGCGTTCAGGAACGGGCCGATCCGGAATGGCGCGAGCGTCGGGTCCGGGTGCCGGCGGCAGGGGCCGGGGTGCAGGCGAACCGGGCAGGTGGGGCAGCGTCGGCGGGCCGAAACGCGTTACGCCGACACGCCGTGCGGGGACCCTGATTCCACCCCCACGTCCGGACACGAGACCCGCCCGTCCGCCCAGGTCGGACCGTTCGCCTGAGATCGGTGGGCCCCATCCGCAGGCAAGCTTGTGCCGTCTCCTCCGGCTGGTCGGGGCGAGACCCGATGACCAACCACCCGAGAACGGCCGCCGGTGTCCCTCCGGCGGCCGTTCTCGCCGTCACGACCGTTCGGGCCTGGCGTTCTCGCCGTCACGGCCGTTCGGGCCTGGGGCGTCCTCGCCGTCGGCAGGATGCGGCATCGCGGCGCTCACCGCATGGAGCGACTGTCAATCTTGGAGAGTTGCCGTCAGCGTCGACCGGTAACTCTCCAAGAATCACGACTCCGGTCGCCAGCCGGCGGCGACGAGGGCGCGGCGGACCGTGTCGGCGACCTGGTCGGGGTGGGCGCGTACCAGCCAGGCGGGAAAGCGCAGGATGCGATCACCCGTCGTCCACACGTCGTTCTGCCGCTGCATGTCCGCCGCCCACTGGCGTACGTCCATGTGGTGTGCACCGTCGATCTCGACGTGGATCCGCCACTCGCGCCAGTACGCGTCGAGCCAGCGCGTACGCCCGGTGGTGTCGGTTCGTCGCTCTTGCAGGTCCGGTGCGGGCAGCCCGGCGCGGCGGCAGAGTCGCACGAAGTCGATCTCGCTGAGCGCCTGGGCACCTCCGGCGATGTCGTCGACGGTCTGCCGGATGAGACTGCGTCGAGGTGCCCGGGGCAGGACGTCGAGCACGGCGGCCACCTCCTCGGGCAGTACCCTCCGCTGCTGGCACCCGGCTGCCAGGATCTCCTGCGCCGCCCGGGTCGAAGGTGCCCAGCTCGCCGCGTCCACCAGGGCACGCGCCGTGCTGGTCCGGGGCGGCCGGCCGACCTGAAGGTGGTCGGCGGGCAGCAGCGACGTCCGGTGCAGCACCACGGCGGCCATGTCGAGCGGCAGCCGGCGCAGGGTGGTACGCCCGACTCGGCGGGTCGACGGTACGAGGACGTGCAACGGCTCGGGTCGCAGGCCGCGTACTCCGGCCTCGGTAGCTGCGGTGGGACCGGCGAGGACCGCGCCGCGTCCGCAGGCCAGGACGGCCACCCAGAGTTGTTGGGTCCGGGTGAGTCGGCCGTTGCCGGAGAGCAGCAGGCCACGGCCGACGGAGCGCCATCGGCGGGAACGGACGAGCCCCCGTAGCGTGCCCTCGGTCAGCACGGTCAGCGCCTGGGCGGTGGTGAGGACTCCGGCCTGCGCGAAGGCCAGCCACTCCAGCGGGTCGGCACGATCATCGGGTACGAGGGGCGGCATCGTCCGACTCTGGACACTCCAGCGGCGGGGCGCCACCGGATTTCCGGCGCTGCGACGGCTGGGATGTTAGGAAGGGTCCCCTGCTATACACGAGGCGTTAGCAGGGGACCCTTCCTTACATCAGACCCGCCGCGCCCACCGGGAGCGCGCGAGTGTCGCGGTCCGGGGAAGGTCAGCGGAGTTCGTCGGCGAGCAGGTCCATCAGGAGGCCGTCGTGCCAGCGGCCGTCGGCGCCGCGTTCGTAGCGACGCAGGATGCCGACGGTGCGGAAGCCGACCTTCGCGTACGCGCGGATCGCTGCGGTGTTGGCCGCCGCCGGGTCGATGGTGAAGCGGTGGTGGCCGTGGGCGTCGATCAGGTGCCGGACCAGGGTGCGGATGGCGTCCCCGGCGAGGCCCTGGCCGCGTACCGACGGGTCGAGGAAGATGTCCAGCCCGGCGTGGCGGTAGTCGGGGTCGTTCTCGGCGTACCACTGGATCGCGCCGACCACCCGGTCGTCGTGCTCGACGACGTACACCTCCAGGTCGTCGTCGGCGAGGTCGGCCTCGACGGTGGCGGTCAGGTCGTCGTCACCGCGCCACCAGCGACGCACCTCGGGCTCGGGGCGGATGGCGGCGAGCGTGGGCACGTCGGCGGCGCTCGCCGGCCGCAGGGTCACCGCCTGTCCGCGCAAGGTCATGCCTCAGCCTCGCTGTGCGCCGTGCTCGACGCAGGTGGCGGACCAGCCGACCGGCAGCACCTGCACCTTCATCCGGCGTCGGCATCCGGCGCAGTATCGGGGCGGCTCCAGGGCGCGGGCCGCCGCACAGCCCTGGTGGTCGCCGACCGCCACGGCCTCGCCGCAGCGGTCGCACCACGTCCCGACCAGCTCGCCCATCGGCATCACAGCGTCGCCGACAGCGCCTTGACCGGCATCTTGAGGTCGTCGAGCATCTTGAGGTCGTCGGTGGCCGGTCGACCGAGGGTGGTCAGGTAGTTGCCGACGATCACCGCGTTGATGCCGCCGAGCAGACCGTCGCGGGTGCCCAGGTCACCGAGGGTGATCTCCCGGCCGCCCGCGTACCGCAGGATGGTGCGCGGCATGGCCAGCCGGAACGCGGCGATGGCGCGCAGAGCGTCCTTGCCCTCGACCACCGGGCGGTCACCGAGCGGGGTGCCCGGTCGGGGGTTGAGGAAGTTCAGCGGCACCTCGTGCGGGTTCAGTTCGGCGAGCTGGGCGGCGAACTCGGCGCGCTGCTCGACGGTCTCGCCGAGCCCGAGGATGCCCCCGCAGCAGACCTCCATGCCGGATTCGCGCACCATCCGCAGCGTCTCCCAGCGCTCCTCCCAGGAGTGCGTGGTGACCACGTTCGGGAAGTACGACCGGCAGGTCTCCAGGTTGTGGTTGTACCGGTGCACACCCATGTCGACCAGTTCGTCGACCTGCTCCTGGCTGAGCATGCCGAGCGAGGCGGCGACCTGGATGTCGACCTCGGCCTTGATCGCGGCGACGCCCTCGCGCATCTGCTTCATCAGTCGGGCGTCCGGTCCGCGGACGGCGGCCACGATGCAGAACTCGGTGGCCCCGGTCGCGGCGGTCTGCTTGGCAGCCTCGACCAGCGACGGAATGTCCAGCCAGACCGACCGCACCGGCGAGGTGAACAGGCCGGACTGCGAGCAGAAGTGGCAGTCCTCGGGGCAGCCGCCGGTCTTCAGCGAGACGATGCCCTCGACCTCGACCTCCGGGCCGCACCAGCGCATCCGCACGTCGTGGGCGAGCTGGAGCGTGGCGGTCAGGTGCTCGTCGGGCAGGTTGAGCACCGCGAGGACACCGGCCTGGTCCAGGCCGACGCCACCCTCCAGCACCTGGGTACGGGCCTGGTCGAGGATCTCTGGCATGGCACGTACCCTACAAGGCCGTCCGACGGGCGGAAACGCGCGCGGCCCCGCCCCGGTGACCTCCGGCGAGCCGTACCGCGCCACGCCGGGGCGGCCCGCACGGGTGGTAACTTCGCCCGGCGGAAGCGCCCGGGGCGACGACGTGCGACCGGGCGACGACGCCTGACGGTGGAAACCGGCGGGGGAGGGGCGTGGTGGTGGCGGACTGGCTGGCGGCCCTGGCGCGCCGCGCCGACCTGCGGGCGAAGGCGGGGTTGACCCGTCGGCTGCGTCCGCGTACCGCCGACGACGCCGTGGTGGACCTGGCCGGCAACGACTACCTGGGCCTGTCCGCGCACCCCGAGGTGGTCGCCGCGGCGGCGAAGGCGCTCTCCGAGTACGGGCTCGGCGCGACCGGGTCACGACTGGTCCGCGGCTCCACCGACGCCCACCACGCGCTGGAGGACGCCCTCGCCGACTGGATCGGCACCGAGCGGGCGCTGGTCTTCTCCTCCGGATACCTCGCGAACCTCGGCGCGGTCCGGGCGCTGGTGCGCCCCCGCACGCTGCTGGTCTCCGACGCGCACAACCACGCCAGCCTGATCGACGGGTGCCGGATCTCCGGCGCGGAGACCGTGGTGACCCCGCACGCCGACGTCGACGCGGTCGCGGCGGCCCTGGCCGCAGCTCCCGACCGGCCGGCGGTGGTGGTCACCGAGTCGGTCTTCTCCGTCGACGGTGACCTGGCGCCACTGGCCCGGCTGCACGCGGCCGCCCGTGCGCACGGGGCGCTGCTGCTGGTCGACGACGCGCACGCGCTCGGGGTCGTCGGCCCGGCCGGGGCCGGTGGGGTGGCCGCCGCCGGGCTGACCGGCGAGCCGGACGTGGTAGTCACCGCCACCCTGTCCAAGGCGCTCGGCGGTGCCGGCGGGGTGGTGGCCGGTCCGGCCGAGTTCGTCCGGCACCTGGTGGAGACTGCGCGGACCTTCATCTACGACACCGCCCTGCCGCCGGCCGTGGCCGCCGGGGTGCACGCCGCCGTCGGGCTGGCCCGCGACGGCGACGCCCTCCGCGCCGACCTGGCCGCCCGCGCCACGCTCGCGGTGGACCGCCTGCGCGCCGCCGGCCTGGAGGTCTCCGCCCCGGACGCGGCCGTCGTCTCGGTCACCGCGCCCGGCCCGGAGGCGGCGAGCGACTGGGCCGCCGCCTGCCGGGACCGGGGGGTGGCGGTGGGCTGCTTCCGGCCGCCCTCCACCCCGGACAGCCGATCCCGGCTGCGGCTCACCATCGGTGCCGGGCCGTCCCGGGCGGACTTCGAGCGGGCCCTGGAGGTCATCGTGGAATGTGCGCCATGACGGATCAGTGGCGCGGACCGGTGCTGGTCACCGGGACCGACACCGAGGTCGGCAAGACGGTGGTGACCGCGGCGATCACGGCCGCCGCGCAGGCGGCCGGGCTGCGGGTGGCGGTGGTCAAACCCGGTCAGACGGGTACGGCCACCGGTGAGCCCGGTGACGTCGAGGCGGTCACCCGGCTCTCCGCCCCGATGACCGCCCGCACCCTGGCCGCCTACCCCGATCCGCTCGCCCCGCTGGCCGCCGCCCGGGTGGCGGACCTGCCGCCGCTGGAGTTGTACAACGCGGTCGACGCGATCCGCGAGGAGGCGGAGAAGCACGACCTGGTGCTGATCGAGGGCGCCGGTGGGCTGCTCGTCCCGATGGGGCTGCGGCCCTCGGGCGAGGCGTGGACGGTGGCCGACTTGGCGGTGTCGTTGGGTGCCCCGGCGGTGGTGGTGGCCCGCGCCGGTCTGGGCACGCTCAACCACACCGCGCTCACCCTGGAGGCGCTGGACCGGCGTGCGGTGCCGGCGGGTGTGGTGATCGGCGCCTGGCCGGCCGACCCGGAGCTGGTGCACTGGGCCAACGTCAGCGACCTGCTGCCGAACCTGCTCGGTGCGTTGCCGGCCGGGGCCGGGGCGATGGACCCGGGCGTGTTCCGGCGGTCCGCGCCGGGCTGGCTGACCCCGGCGTTGTACGGCGTGCTCGACGACTGGCGGGCCTGGGCCGACGAGATCAACTGAGGTCGACGGGATCACCCGAGCGGGGCGCGCGTCACGACCAGGGCGTCCGGCATCCGGAAGGTGAGGTTGTCCGGGTAACGGGGTGCGCGCAGCACGCGGACCCGGGCCAGCAGCGGGAACGCCTCCGTCACCACGGTCGCGGCCTCCATCCGGGCGAGCTGGTCGCCGACGCAGCGGTGCACGCCCGCGCCGAAGGCCAGGTGTCGGCGTGACCCGCGTTGCCCCGGCCGGAACCCGTCCGGCGACTCCACCACCGCCGGATCGCGTCCGGCGCGGCCCAGCCAGAGCACGATGCTGGTGCCCGCCGCCACCGCCGTCGGGCCCAGCGTGGTGTCCACGGCGGCGACCCGCCGCCAGGTGACGATCGGCGGCTCCAGCCGCAGGCCCTCCTCGACCACGTCGGCGACCGCCACCGAGCCGTCGCGCAGCCCGGCGAGCACGGTCGGTTCCCCGATCAGCCGGTGCATCAGCAGGGTGAGGAACTGCGAGGTGGTCTCCTGACCGGCGACCAGCAGGAAGAACAGTGCGCCGACCACCACGTCGGGCGGGTGCCCGGCGGCCCGCAGCGACCCGGCGAGCCCGCCGCCGGTGGCCGCGAACTCGCGCAGCACCCGATGGAAGCGACCCACCTCGACGGCGAGGGCCTGCTGCCGGTCGGCGTCCAGCGGTGCCCAGAACAGCTCCAGCGCGGCGCGGGCGAACTCCTTCACCGCCGCCACCGGCGCGTCGGGCAACTCGACCAGCCGGGCCAGCACCAGCAGCGGCAGGTCGGCGGCGAGCCCGGCGTGCAGGTCAACGGGTACGCCGTCGTCCAGCGCCGCGTCCAGGCCGGTCACCCGTCGACGGACCAGCGCGGCCAACCAGTCCCGCTGGTCGGCCACCCGTTTCGGGTGCAGCGCCTCGGCGACCAGCGCACGGATCCCCGGGTGGTCGGCGCCGCCGTTGTTGGCCAGCGTCGGCGGCAACCGGAACCGGTGCGCGGCGAGGACGCGCAGCGCGGCCACCGGGATCGGGGTCACCGCGTCCAGGGCGTTGTCCGGGCGGTACGTCACCGGGTCGGTCAGCACCTGCCGCACCAGCGCGTGCCGGGTCACCAGCAGGTGTTCACCGCCCACGTGGTCCACGACCCGGGCCACGTCGACACCGGCTCCGTCGGCCCCGGCCCCGGCCATCGCGACGTCGGCCCCGGCGCTTCCGGTCGCCTCCGGGGCCTGCTCCCAGGCGCGGAACAGCACCGCGTCACGCTAGCGGGCCGCCGACGGCCGTCCCGCGCGCAGCCGCCACACCGTGGTGCGCTTCACCCGTACGCTCTCCAGCGCCTCGCTGACCGGCACGTCGTAGGCGGCCACCTCGTCGAAGCGGTCCCTGGGCAGGAAGGCGCGTCCGGGATCGCCGACCAGCACGGTGGCCCCGGAGCGGGCGGCGCGCAGCAGGAACCGCAGGACCCGGTTGGCCATCGCCTCGCTGTAGAACACGTCTCCGGCGAGCACCACCTCGGCGTCCCCGGAGTCCTGATCGAGGACGTCGCCGAGTTCGGCGTCGACGCGTACCCCGTTGGCCTCGGCATTGAGCGCGACCGCGGCGACGGCCAGCTCGTCGACCTCCACCGCGCGTACGGCGGCGGCACCGGCCCGGGCGGCGGCGATCGCCACCAGGCCGGAGCCGGAGGCCAGGTCGAGGACCCGCCGGCCGGCGACGAGGTCCGGGTGGTCGGTGACGTACCGGGCGAGGCCCTGGCCGCCCGCCCAGGCGAAGGCCCAGAACGGCGGCGGCCGGTCGCTGCGGAACTCACCCTCGGTCAGCTCCCACAGGCCGATCGGCTCGTCCGCCTGGTGCAGCCGCACCTCGGGTACGAAGGCGACGGGGCCGAGCCGGGCGTGCAACTGGACGAAAGCGGCGGAGAGAGCGGACACCCGGTGATTGTCCATCGTGACCCTGCTCGGCGTGTCGCGGGTGTCGCGTGACCGGTTCAATACCGTACGTGAAAAGGGGCATCTTGCTTCACACCACGTGCGAACACGCCCGTCTACCGGCTGGCGCCCGGCCCTCATAGCGTGGCCGATGGAGGCGACCAACAGGAGGACAGATCGTGAGAAGGCTGTGGCGGAACACGCTACGGATCGGGGTGGTACTGGCCTGTGTCACCGGTGTGCACCTGGCCATGTCCGCGCCGGCACAGGCGGCGTTCGCCACCGAACTCAGCGGCCTGCCGGACCGGTTCACCGCCGGAGGGCGGGTGGAGACGGTCTCCGCCGTGGTGTCCCGCTCCGATCAGGGCGGCTGCATCAAGGTGCGTTGGTCGATGGTGGTCGGTGTGCAGGGCGTGCGGCTGGACCAGGTGCGGATCGACCGGATCGAGGAGAACGGTTCGTTCCCGGTGCAGGTGCGGACCGAGGGCAACGCGGCCCGGTTGACCGACCGGCAGCTCGACCCGGGCACGCTCTGCCCGGGGCGTACGGTGACCGCCCAGTACCGGGTCGCGTTCGCCCGTGACGCCGACCCGGGGCAGGTCCAACTCACCGTCGAGGCGTACGACCAGAACCTGCAGTTGCTGTCCCGCCAGACGGCGAACCGCGACGTGGTCGGCCGAGGGGCGGCCCGCCCCTCGGTGGCACCCACCCCGACCGAGGTGACCCCGAGCGAGTCGCCCCGGGAACTGGAGCCGCAGCCGACGGAGGACCCGCCGGAGGAGGGGCCGGGGGAGAGGGTCGATGCCGGTGCCGCCGGTGGCGGTGCCGCCGCGCCGGACGCCGGAGCCGCCGGCAACGTCTCGCAGACCGGGGCCGGGCTCGGCCTGACCGAGGTCGCCTTCCTGCTCGGTGGGCTGCTGTTGTTCCTCGGCGTCGGCCTGCTGATGCGGCTGCGGCAGTTGACCAAGGATCCGGAGCCGGCACCCGCCGACGGCGTCTCGGTGAGCGCTGCGGACCGCTGGGAGCGGCAACCCGGGCCACGCCAGCGGTGGCGGACGGTACCCCGTGACGGTGGTCGGCTGGGCTGACCGCTCGCGTACTTCACACACCGGGGGTGGGGGGGGGGGGGGGGGGGGCCCCCCCCGCCCCCCCCCCCGCCGGGGGGGGGGGGGGGGGGGGGGCCCCCCCCCCCCCCCCCCCCCGCCGTACGTGCCGGCCGTGGTGTGTCGGCGGCTGAACGGGTCGTTACGGGGCCCAGCCGGGATCGCGGCCGAACGCGGCGATCAGCCGGTCCTGCTCGTCGGCCTGCGGCGGAACGTCGACCCGGTCGTGCACCAGCCCGTTGCTCCGGTAGCCGCCGACGGCGCGACTGAACCAGCGGGCACACTCGGCGACCGCGTCGGCGTCCATCCTCGGGTCGGCACCGATCGCCACGGCCAGGTCCCACCCGTGCACGAGATGCTCGGCGAGCAGTTGGTGCAGGTACTCCTCGGCGGGCGTGTCGCCGGCCGAGAGGTGCACGGTGCGGTCCAGCGCGCCGGGGGAGGCGGCGGCCAACTCCGCCTGTGCCGCCGCGTCGCGCGCCGCCACGACCGGGTCGTCACCGAGCTGGTCGCCGTCGTAGCGGTCGCCGACCTCTGCGATTGTCCGGCCGGCGAGCAGCGCGACGCTCCAGCGCTGTTCCCCGACGACGTGGTTGACCAGGGTGTGGACGTCCCACCCCGGGCACGGGGTCACCGCCGACCACTGCCCGCCGCCGACCTGTTCCACCCGGTCGGTGAACTCCACCAGGCTGCGCCGGTACACCTCGAGCAGGTCCATGGCGTCATTGTCGTCGTCGTCGGCCGGCTCCGGTGGCGGTTCGCCAGGTGCCGGCGTGCTCGCCGTGGTGTCGAGTGTCGGCGCGGTGGGCTCAGTCGAGCTGCGCGGGGTCGAGGCCCAGTTCCCGGGCGGTCACCAGGCGGACCCACTCGGCGAACTGCCGCCGGGAGATCACCCGGTCGTGCACCGCGAGCTGGACCGCCAGGCCGTCCATGACCGCGCTGATCCGCCAGGCCGCACCGGCCGGGTCGGTGCACTCGAAGACGCCCTCGTGGACCCCGTCGGAGATCACCGTGGCGAGGTCCTGCCGCCAGCGCAGGTCCAGCTTGCGGGAGACCTTCTCCAACTCCGGGGTACGCAGCGACTCCGACCACCCGTCGATCCACATGGACCAGGAGGTGGGCCGACCGGCGGGGGTGTAGAGCCGGAGGATGCGGCGGAGCTTGGTCAGCGGTGGTGCACTCGACCGGGTCACCGTGTCCAGCCGGGCCAGATCCTGCTCGACCGCGTACGCGAAGGCCTGCGCGAGCAGCCGTTCCTTGGTGGCGAAGTGGTAGAAGACCAGGGCCTGGCTGACCCCGGCGGCCTGCGCCACGTCCGCCGTTCGGGTGTTCGCGAGCCCGCGCTGCACGATCACGTCACAAGCGGTGCGCAGCAGGGCATCCAGGCGGATCTCGGCCGCACGTCTCGTCACGCCCGTCACCGTAGCCCATCGAGGCGGACACGGCGTGTCACCAAACCCCTGGTGATCCGGCTTGCGACAGTCGGAACCCGGACACTCGCGACTTCCGTCCGGGCCGCCTCCCGAGCTGCGGTCCTGCCCTTCGGTGGCCCGCCATCGTCGGCCGCGATCAGGAGCATCCAGCGCAGGTTCCTAGGAAGCCTACGGGTCGGGGTCTGCCACACGCGCCGGAACCGGACGCGCCGGGTGGGGCCCGATTTGGCAACCGTTCCACCGCTCGGCTAAAGTTCTCATCCGTCACCGGAAAACCGGAGACGTGCGGACGTAGCGCAGCTGGTAGCGCATCACCTTGCCAAGGTGAGGGTCGCGGGTTCGAATCCCGTCGTCCGCTCGGAGCTGCCGCCACGCGTGACGGGGGCAACCTCGGTGGGGTGGCCGAGAGGCGAGGCAACGGCCTGCAAAGCCGTGTACGCGGGTTCAAATCCCGTCCCCACCTCGGTGTAACAACAGCACGGGCGATTGGCGCAGTGGGAGCGCGCTTCCTTGACACGGAAGAGGTCACTGGTTCAAACCCAGTATCGCCCACCATCGATAGTCGCAGAGTGAGCGGCCCGCTATCAGATCTTGATAGCGGGCCGATTTCTCGTCGGATGGCCGGTGCGCGTGCTTCTCCCGTACCGACCCCCAGGGCTGCTGACGGTCCTCGTCGCCAGGACCTCCCCTCCATCGCCATCCGCCGACTGGGCGTCATCCGGCCGGCTCGGCATGACCCGGCGTGTCCCGCCCGGTCTGCGCGCGATGCCGAGCCCGGACATCCGCGCTGCCCGGTCTGCCCCGGACTCGGGTCCCGGCGACACAACTTCATGGAAGTAGTTCCATCCTGTTTGGGCTGGTCGGGGGGTCTTGACTGTGGGGTTGGTGGTGGTGGGTGGGCTGGTTGTGGGGTGGGTGATCTTCGAGT
>NZ_JBITKL010000005.1:68329-291280 GCF_044460945.1 Micromonospora sp. NPDC049903 | reverse complement strand
CGCGCGTGGCGAGCCTCAACCCGGGGCCGCCCCCCCCCCGCGCCCGCCCCGTCCCGCGCGCCCGGCGGCCGCAAGCGCGCCGTGGGGGGGCGCCCCCCCCCCCCCCCCCCCCCCCCCCCGGCTCTGTCGACACCTCCGGGAGGGTTGATGAACTTCGACTTCGCCGCCCAGGCGCCGAAACTGATGATGTTGCTGTGGGGGCTGGTCGCCTTCGCAGTGGTCGTCGGCGGCCTGCTCGTCCTGCTCGACGCGGTGCCGGCGTTCTTCGCCCGGCGTCGCGAGGCGCAACTCGTCGCCGCCGCCGCCGGCAGCGCGCCGATGCCCCGGCGGACCAAGCCCCGGGAGGGGCTGTTCGCACTCTTCTTCCTGCTGCCGACCGTACTGCTGCTGATGATCGGCCTGGTCGTCCCGGCGATCCGCACCACGCTCCTGTCCTTCATGGACGGCGGCAGTCAGAACTGGGTCGGGCTGGACAACTACCGCTGGATGTTCGCCGAGGACGCGATCGTCCGGGTACTGATCAACACGCTGGTCTGGGTGACCCTGGTCCCGCTGGTCGCCACCTCGATGGGCCTGCTCTACGCGGTGCTGGTCGACAAGGCCCGGATGGAGTCGTTGGCGAAGTCGCTGATCTTCATGCCGATGGCGATCTCGTTCGTGGGTGCCGCCATCATCTGGCGGTTCGTCTACGCCTACCGGGGTGAGGACCAGGAACAGATCGGTCTGCTCAACCAGATCGTGGTCAGCCTCGGTGGCGAGCCCCGACAGTGGCTGCTCGACTCGCCACTGAACACGCTGCTGCTCATCGTGATCATGGTCTGGATCCAGGCCGGATTCGCCATGGTGGTGCTCTCCGCGGCGATCAAGTCCATCCCGGCCGACATCGTGGAGGCGGCCCGCCTCGACGGGGTCACCCCCTGGCAGATGTTCCGGCAGATCACCGTGCCCAGCATCCGGCCGGCCATGATCGTCGTCGTGGTCACCATCTCGATCGCCACGCTGAAGGTCTTCGACATCGTCCGCACCACGACCAACGGCAACTACGACACCAGCGTGATCGCGAACGAGATGTACAACCAGGCGTTCCGGTACGGCCAGAACGGTCAGGGGTCCGCCCTGGCGGTCTTCCTCTTCGTCCTGGTGCTGCCGATCGTGATCTTCCAGATCCGTAACCTGCGTCAGCAGCGACGGGAGGGCTGAGATGACCACCACCACTCCCCCGGTCGCCGCCGGCGCCCAGGACACAAGCGGCACGTCGACGCGGGCGTCCCGGGTACGCAAGCGGCTGAACAGCCGTACCGCGACGATCGTCGCGATCGTCATCGCGGTCGTCTGGACCATCCCGACGTTCGGCCTGTTCGTCTCCTCGTTCCGGCCGGAGCCCCAGCTCAAGACCACCGGCTGGTGGACGTTCTTCCGGGACCCGCAGTTCACCCTGCAGAACTACCAGGACGTGCTGTTCGGGCAGGCGTCCGGCTCGGGACAGCTCGCCAACTACTTCGTCAACTCGCTGGTCATCACCCTGCCGTCGGTGCTGTTCCCGCTCGCGTTCGCCGCCCTGGCCGCGTACGCGCTGGCGTGGATCAACTTCCGCGGCCGGGACTGGGTCTACATCGGCATCTTCGCGCTCCAGATCGTGCCGTTGCAGATGGCGCTGGTGCCGCTGCTGAGCTTCTTCTCGCGGGGAGTCAGCATCGGCGGCGTCACCCTGATGCCCGCCTGGAACCTCGACGGCGCGCAGAACTTCGCCCAGGTGTGGTTCGCGCACACCTGCTTCGCGTTGCCGTTCGCCGTGTTCCTGCTGCACAACTTCATCTCGCAGCTACCGAAGGACCTGATGGAGGCGGCCCGGGTCGACGGGGCCACCCACCCCAGGATCTTCCGCACCATCGTGTTGCCGCTGGTCGCTCCCGCCCTGGCCGCGTTCGGCATCTTCCAGTTCCTCTGGGTCTGGAACGACCTGCTGGTCGCGCTCATCTTCGCCGGTGGCAGCGACGTCACCGCGCCGCTCACCGTCCGGCTGGCCGAACTGGCCGGCACCCGGGGCAACGAGTGGCAACGGCTGACCGCCGGAGCGTTCGTCTCGATCGTCGTACCGCTGATCGTGTTCCTGTCGTTGCAGCGTTACTTCGTTCGAGGGCTGCTCGCCGGCAGCGTCAAGGGCTGATACCCCGGGTGGTGCCGCCGCCGACGGTGACGGCGGCACCACCCGGGACGTGAGCGGGGTAAGCGTGACCAGGATCGACGACGTCGCCCGGCTGGCCGGAGTCTCCACGGCCACCGTCTCCCGGGCGCTACGCGGACTGCCGACCGTGTCGGCCGCCACCCGCCACCGGGTGCTGGCTGCCGCCGAGCAGTTGCAGTATGCCGTGTCGCCGAGCGCCTCCCGGCTGGCCGGCGGTCGTACCGGCACGGTGGCGGTGGTGGTCCCCCGGATCACCCGGTGGTTCTTCGGCGTCGTCGTCGAAGCGGTCGAGGACTTCCTGCACCAGGCCGGCTACGACCTGCTGCTGCACAACCTCGGCGGCCGGGAGCAGAACCGCCAGCGCCTGCTGCACCCCGCCAACCTGCACAAGCGGGTGGACGCGGTGATGCTGGTCGCCACCCCGCTGCGGGCACCCGAACTGACCGCTCTGGCCGCGCTCGACCTGCCCGGGGTGACCGTCAGCTCCGGCACCGACGTGCCGGGCTGGCCCTGCGTACGCATCGACGACGTGGTCGCCGCGCGGACCGCCACCCGGCATCTGCTGGACCTCGGCCACCGACGCATCGCCCACATCTCCGGCGACCCCGACGACGAACTCGCCTTCACCGCGCACCTGGACCGACGCCGGGGCTACCAGGAGGCGCTGCGCGCCGCCGGCTTGTCTCCCGACCCGAGCCTCGACGTGGAGTCCCGGTTCGACATCGCCGGTGGCACCCGGGCCACCGAGGAACTGCTGCGCCGGGGTGATCCGCCCACGGCGATCTTCGCCGCCTGCGACGAGATGGCGATGGGCGCGCTGACCGCGCTGCGCGACGCCGGCCTGCGGGTACCCCAGGACGTCAGCGTGATCGGCATCGACGACCACGCACTCGCCGGTGTGCTCGGGCTGAGCACCATCGCCCAGCCCGCCGCCGAGCAGGGCCGGTTGG
The DNA here is from genome assembly GCF_044460945.1 of Micromonospora sp. NPDC049903. Classification (NCBI taxonomy): domain Bacteria; kingdom Bacillati; phylum Actinomycetota; class Actinomycetes; order Micromonosporales; family Micromonosporaceae; genus Micromonospora; species Micromonospora sp. NPDC049903. The sequence goes on along the minus strand of NZ_JBITKL010000005.1, from coordinate 288,145 downwards.
CCGCGAAGCTGCTGCTCGACCCGCTCGCCGGGCCCCCGCAATCCGGGCCACACCGTGCGACGTCGCCGGTGATCCTGAACACTCGGTTGGTCGTGCGTGAATCGACCGCGCCGGCGCGGGCACACTGACCTGATCACCTCGTCGTCCGGCGACCCGCCGGGCCGGCTCGACCACGGGAGTCCGTCCTGAACGACAACGCGACGCAGCAGACCGCGCCCTCCGCCCCGCTCACCGGTTGGTGGACCGAGGCGGTGATCTATCAGATCTACCCGCGCTCGTTCGCCGACTCCAACGGCGACGGCATCGGCGACCTGCCGGGGATCACCGCCCGCCTGGACCACCTGACCGAGCTGGGGGTCGACGCGGTCTGGCTCTCCCCGTTCTATCCGTCGCCGCAGGCCGACGCCGGCTACGACGTTGCCGACTACCGGGACGTGGAGCCGCTGTTCGGCACGCTCGCCGACGCCGACGAGCTGATCGCGCAGGCCCGCGCGCGGGGGCTGCGGGTGATCGTCGACCTGGTCCCCAACCACACCTCGTCGGCACACCGGTGGTTCCAGGCCGCCCTGGCCGCCGCGCCGGGCAGCCCCGAGCGGCAGCGGTACGTCTTCCGCGACGGCCGGGGCCCGGACGGCGTCGAGCCGCCCAACGACTGGCAGAGCGTCTTCGGCGGACCGGCCTGGACCCGGGTCCCCGACGGTCAGTGGTACCTGCACCTGTTCGACACCGCCCAGCCCGACCTGAACTGGGACGACCCGGAGGTACGCGCCGAGTTCCTGGACGTGCTGCGGTTCTGGCTGGACCGGGGCGTGGACGGCTTCCGGGTCGACGTGGCGCACGGGCTGGTCAAGCAGGCCGACCTGGCCGACTGGCGGGAGCCGCAGGAGATCCTCTCCGGGCAGGAGGCCGACAAGCCCCGCCCGCCGATGTGGGACCAGGACGGCGTACACGAGATCTACCGCGACTGGCGGCGGCTGCTGGACGGCTACCCCGGGGAACGCGTCCTGGTCGCCGAGGCGTGGGTGGAGCCGGCCGAGCGGCTGGCCCGGTACGTCCGCCCCGACGAGATGCACCAGGCGTTCAACTTCGAATACTTGGTCGCCTCCTGGACCGCCCCGGCCCAGTACGCCGTGATCACCCGGTCGCTGGAGGCCACCGACGCGGTCGGCGCGCCCACCACCTGGGTGCTCTCCAACCACGACGTGGTCCGGCACGCCTCCCGGCTCGGGCTGCCGGTGGGCACCGCCCGACCCAACGGCATCGGCGTCGGCGACGAGCAGCCGGACGCGGCGCTCGGGCTGCGCCGGGCCCGGGCGGCCACCCTGCTGATGCTCGCCCTGCCCGGTTCGGCCTACCTCTACCAGGGCGAGGAGTTGGGGCTGCCGGAGCACACCAGCCTGCCCGACGAGGCCCGGCAGGACCCGACCTGGGAACGCAGCGGGCGCACCCAGCGGGGCCGCGACGGCTGCCGGGTGCCGATCCCGTGGGAGGCCGACGCCCCGTCGTACGGCTTCGGGTCCACCGACGCGAGCTGGCTGCCACAGCCACCGGTCTGGGCCGAGTACGCCCGGGACCGCCAGCGCGACGTGCCCGGCTCGACGTACGAGATGTACCGGACGGCGTTGCGGCTACGGCGTACCCACGGGTTGGGTCGAGGCACCCTGGAGTGGCTCGCCTCCGACGACGACGTGCTGACCTTCCGCAACGGCGACCTGGTCGTGTCGACCAACTTCGGCCCGGAGGCGATTCCACTGCCCGACGGCAAACTGGTGCACAGCAGCGCTCCGTTGAACGAGGACGGTTCCCTCCCCACCGACGCAACCGTCTGGCTCCACTCCCCCTGATCGGGCGGGGGTGTGGGTGTTGTAAGGAAGGGCACCTTATTAACGCCTCAGGTAGAGGAAGGGCCCCCTGTTAACACCGCCCGTCGCGGGCTGCGGCAAGGCGAGCAGCCGCCGACCGGGCTGTCCCGCGCGGCCCGCCGGCTGGCGGTCGTTTGTTAACAGGGGGCCCTTGCTATGCACGAGGCGTTAACAAGGGGCCCTTCCTTACATCTGTCACAGCTTTTCGGCGCGAGAGTGCAGCAGGTCGCGGACGTCGGCGATGTCCTTGGGGGACGTCCGGGCGGCGAGCCAGTACATGATCCCGGTGGGGATGAAGAAGAGCTGGAACGCGGCCAGCCCGACGGCGTAGTTCAGCGGCGGCGGGAAAGCCCCCCGCAGGGCGTGGAAGACCACGCCGACCAGCCCGTTGCCGGCCGCCCGCCCCACCCCGTTGACCAGGTTGCCGAGGCTGTAGACGGTGCCCCGATGCTCGGGCGGGTTGGCATCGGCGATCAACGCGAACCAGTTCGGTGAGTTCGCCGAGGTCAACGCCAACGCCAGCAGCGCGGTGAGCAGGCTCAGCCCGACCGTCGGCTCGGTGAACACGCTGCCCACCACGGCCGCCACCACCGCGCCGGTGCCGGCGCCGTCGGGCACGTCGATGCGGATCGGCACGAAGAACAGCACCAGGTAGAGCGGGACCGCCGCGAGGATGCCGACCGCAGCGACCAGTGCCCGGCCGGAGGGCGTACGCCGTTGCAACGCATCGCCGATCAGACCGCCGACGATGGAGAACACGCCGCCGAGCTGGAACAGAGTGGCGAAGACGCTGCCCACCACGATCGCCGTCGCCGGTGAGTAGCCCTGCTCCCGGGCCCGCTCGGTGAAGAGCACCGGCAGCCAGACCAGCGAGCCGAACGCGGCCTGTGCGGTGAGGCCCTGCAGGACGAGCCACCGGTTGGTCCGCCGGCCCAGGATGACCGGCAGATCGGACCGGCTGATGCGGTGGTCGTACTCGGCGCCGGCGGCCAGCGCGGCGGCCAGTTCCGGTTCGCTCTGCCCGCGCCGGATGTCGTACGTGAACAGGTACGCCGCAGTGGCGGCCAGGCCGACGACGGTGAGCAGCAGGAACGGGCGGCGCCAGTCGGTCGCGCCGAGCAGCCCGCCGACCAGCGTGCCGGCCAGCGTGCCGATGCCCTGGGAGAGTCCCCAGAAGCTCATCACCAGGCCCCGGCGGCGGGGCGAGATCAGGTCGGTGACGACCGAGAACCCGACCGACCCGACCGCGCCGAGCCCGATCGCCGCCAGCAACTGCGCGGCCAGGAACGTCGGATAGTCGCCGGCCAGGCCGCTTCCCCCGGTGCCGACCGCCCAGATCAGCGTGCCGATCATGAGCAGCGGCTTGCGGTTGGTGCGGTCTCCGAAGTACGCCCAGCCGACCGCTGCCACGGCGCTGACCAGGAAACTGATCGCGGTGACCAGGCCGAGCAGGCGCTGCGGCACCGCGAAGGAGTCGGCGATCGCGCCGTAGAGCGGCGGCACCAGACCGATCGCCACGTTGTCCAGCGAGGCGAGCAGCACGAAGACCACGACGCTGTAGATCCGGTGCGTGGCGCTCCCGCCCCACACCCGCGCGGATCGGCCCGTGCGCAAGGTCATGCCGGCAGCCAACCAGGACCGGATAACGGCCCGGTCACCGGGTCCACCCACCCCGACCAGGCGACAGCAGACCGGCCCCACCCACGTCACCGATCCGCGCACCCCGACGACCTTGGCCCCGACGACTCCACAAGGCCGACGAGGCCGATGTCCCGTCACGGCACGACTGGGCCGAGGGGCCGACAAGGCCGACGACCCCACGGAGGCCCCACGATCCCACGGAGGCGCGACGACCCGACGAGGCCCGGCGACCCGACAGCGTCTAATGACCCGACGAGGCCCGACGCCCTCACAGGCCCCGATGATCGTGCGGCCCGCGCGGCCAAGATCACGCTCGATCCTGGATCGAGTGGCATCCCAGCGCCGCAATGACCACTCGATCCAGGATTGAGCACGACCTTGAGGTCAGCGAGCGAGTGGGCCGGCGGGAAGCCGATGCGATGCCCGAAAGCGCGACACGGCTGACGGCCCGGCACGGCCCGACGGCCCGGCACGGCCCGACGGCCCGACGCGGCCCGACGGCCCGGCACGGCCCGACGGCCCGACACGGCCCGGCACGGCCCGACGGCCTGACACCGCCCGACGCGGCCGATGCCCCGTCACGGCGCGACGGGACCGACCAGGCCGAGGAACCGACGAGACCGAGGAACCGACCAGGCCGACGGGACCGACCAGGCCGACGAGACCGACCAGACCGAGGGCGCAGCGGGTACCGGTCCGGGCCGGGGCGGTGTCGCGCCCCGGCCCGGACCCACGTGCGCTATCCGGACGTCGAGCGGTCCAGGTGGCGCTCCCGGGCCTCGGCGTAACGCTCCCGGATGGCCGGTACCGGCTCGGCGGCGTACTCCTCGGTGCCGGACGGAGACCACGACGGTGGTTCCGCGCCGCCGAGGGCCAGCCAGGCGGCCTGGCGGGCGGCCCCGTCGGCGACGTACTCGCCGGGTGGCGGGACGACCACCGGGCTGCCGAAGACCTGGGCGGCGATCCGGCGGACGGCGGCGGAGCGGGCCCCGCCACCGACCAGGATGACCCGGCGGACGGTCGCCCCCTGGGCGGACAGCGCGTCCAGACCGTCGGCGAGTGCGCAGAGCATGCCCTCGACCGCCGCCCGAGCCAGGTGGGCCGGGGTCGAGGTGCCCAGGGTCAGCCCGTGCACCGCCCCGGTGGCCAGCGGTCGGTTCGGCGTCCGCTCACCCTCCAGGTACGGCACCAGGACCAGCCCGTCCGCGCCGGGCGGCGCGGCCAGCGCCAGCTCGGCCAACTCGTCCAGCCCGACCCGCAGCATCCCGGCGGCGGCGTCGAGTACCCGGGCCGCGTTCAGCGTGCAGACCAGTGGCAGGAACCGGCCGCTGGCATCGGCGAAGCCGGCGACGATCCCGGTCGGGTCGGCGGCCGGCGCGTCGGCGACGCTGAACACGGTGCCGGAGGTGCCGATCGAGACGACCACGTCGCCGGGGCCGGCGCCCACCCCGAATCCGGCGGCGGCGTTGTCCCCCGCGCCGGGCCCGAGCAGCGCGCCGCCGGGCAGCGCGCCCGCCGTCTCGGACGGTCCCAGCACGGTCGGCACCCGTACCGTCCGACCGAGCGCCTGTTCCAGCAGGTCGGGACGGTACTCGCCGGTGGCCGGCGACCAGTAGCCGGTGCCGCTGGCGTCACTGCGGTCGGTGCGCAGCGCCGCCAGGTCGGACGATCCGGACAGTCGCCAGGTCAACCAGTCGTGCGGCAGGCAGACGGCGGCCACCCGGTCGGCGTTGGCCGGCTCGTGCCGGGCCAGCCAGCGCAGCTTGGTGACGGTGAAGCTGGCCACCGGCACGCTGCCCACCGCGTCGGCCCAGAACTGCCGTCCCGCCGTACCGGCACCGGCCTCCTCGACCAGGTCGGCGGCGGCCTGTGCGGAGCGGGTGTCGTTCCACAGCAGCGCCGGCCGCACCACCTCGCCGGAGTCGTCCAGGCAGACCATGCCGTGCTGCTGGCCGGCGACGGAGGCGGCGGCGACGTCGTCCAGCCCACCGGCGGCGTCGATCGCCGTCTGGAGGGCCGACCACCAGGCCGAGGGGTCGACCTCGGTGCCGTCCGGGTGCGGCGCCCGGCCCTGACGGACCAGGTCACCGGTCTCCGCGTCCCGGACGACCACCTTGCAGGACTGGGTGGAGGAGTCCACCCCCGCGACGAGCGGCATGCCGTCCGCCTCAGCGCGCGCCGAGCACGTGCTCGACGGCGAGCTGGTTGAGCCGGATGAAGCCGAAACCCTTGGCACCGGCCGCCTCGACGTCGTAGCCCTCGAACGCGCTGGTGTCGGCGAGCAGCTCGGCGTAGCCCTCGCCCTCGCCCAGGGTCGGTACGCCCAGCTCGCCGACCTTGCTGGCGGCCAACGCCTCGACCACCTCGGGGTCGGCCCGGAACGCCGCAGCCCGCTCCTTGAGCAGCAGGTAGGTCCGCATGTTCGCGGCGGCGGAGACCCACACCCCGTCCATGTCCTCGGTGCGGGAGGGCTTGTAGTCGAAGTGGCGGGGTCCGTCGTACCCGGGGCCGCCGCCCGGCGCGCCGTGCTCCAGCAGGTCCACCAGCGCGAACGCGTTGAGCAGGTCACCGTGGCCGAAGACCAGGTCCTGGTCGTACTTGATGCCGCGCTGGCCGTTGAGGTCGATGTGGAACAGCTTGCCCTGCCAGAGCGCCTGGGCGATGCCGTGCACGAAGTTCAGCCCGGCCATCTGCTCGTGGCCGACCTCCGGGTTGACGCCGACCCGGTCGGGGTGGGCGAGCGTGGAGATGAAGGCGAGGGCGTGCCCGACGGTGGGCAGCAGGATGTCGCCGCGCGGCTCGTTCGGCTTGGGCTCCAGCGCGAACCGCAGGTCGTAACCACGGTCGACGACGTACTGGCAGAGCAGGTCGACCGCCTCGCGGTAGCGCGCCAGCGCGGCCTGCACGTCCTTGGCCACGTCGTACTCGCCGCCTTCGCGACCGCCCCACATGACGAAGGTCTGGGCGCCCAGCTCGGCGGCGAGGTCGATGTTGCGCAGCACCTTGCGCAGCGCGTACCGCCGGACGTCGCGGTCGTTGCTGGTGAAGCCGCCGTCCTTGAAGACGGGCTGCTGGAAGAGGTCGGTGGTGACCATCGGCACCACCAGGCCGGTCTCGTCGAGCGCCTTGCGGAACCGGGCGATCTGGCCGTCGCGGGTGGCGGCGTCCGCACCGAACGGCACGAGGTCGTCGTCGTGGAAGGTGACGCCGTACGCGCCCAGCTCGGCGAGCCGGTGCACCGACTCCACCGGGTCCAGCGCGGGCCGGGTGGCGTGACCGAACGGGTCTCGGCCCTGCCAGCCGACCGTCCAGAGGCCGAAGGAGAACTTGTCGGCGGGGGTGGGACGGGATGCCATTACAGACCTCCGGTGGTGTCGTCCGCTATTTGTTCAGTGGTTGAATTAAATGGCCGCGATGTGGCAGTGTCAAGGGGTGACCCGACTCGCAGCCCCGGCCGGCGGCGTACGCCAGGGCAGCCTGCGTGAGCTGAACCTCGCCCTCGTCCTCGGCCGGATCGCCGCGGCCGACCGCCCGCCCTCCCGGGCCGCGCTGGCGGCCGAGACCGGCCTGACCCGGGCCACCGTCTCGGCCGTGGTGGAGGACCTCGTCGCCGGTCGACTGGTCACCGAGGCCGAGCCGACTCCGCGCGCCGGTGCCGGTCGACCCGCCCGTGGCCTGGTGCTCGCCGGTGACGGCCCGGCCGGGCTCGGGCTGGAGATCAACGTCGACTACCTGGCCGCCTGCGTGGTCGACCTCTCCGGTGAGGTACGGCACCACACCGTGCACCGGGCCGACCTGCGCCCGGTCTCCCCCGCCGACGCGCTGGCCCGGCTGGCCCGGCTCGCCGCCCGCGCCCGCGCCGACGCCGACGCGCAGGGCCTCACCCTGGCCGGCGCGGCCCTCGGCGTGCCCGGGCTGGTCGACGACACCGGCCGGGTCCGCCTCGCGCCGAACCTGAGCTGGCGGGACGTACCCGTCCCGGAGCTGCTGGCCGCACACCCGCCGCTCACCGAGACCGTGGCGGGCGTACCGACGCTGGTGGTGGACAACGAGGCCAACCTCGCCGCGCTCAGCGAACTGCACGCCGGTGCCGGACCGGGCAGCTTCCTGCACCTCTCCGGTGAGGTCGGCATCGGTGCCGGGATCGTGCTCGACGGCGCGTTGTTCCGGGGCGTCCGGGGCTGGAGCGGCGAGATCGGGCACATCCCGGTGCGGCCGGACGGCCCGCCGTGCCGGTGCGGCGGCCGGGGTTGCCTGGAACGCTACGCCGGACAGGAGGCGATCCTCGCCGCCGCCGGCCTGGCCGGGGCCGACCTGCCGGCCGACACCGCGCCGATGCGGCTGGCCCAGCTCGCCGAGGCCGGCGAGCCCGCCGCCCGGCACGCCCTGCACGAGGCGGGTACGGCCATCGGCATCACCGTGTCGAGCGTGATCAACCTGCTGGATCTGGACACCGTGGTACTCGGTGGCGGTTACGCTCCGCTCGCTCCCTGGATCCGGCCACCGGTGCTCGCCGAGATCGAACGCCGGGTGCTCACCGCCGCCTGGTCACCGGTGACCGTACGACCCGCGGCCCTCGGCGCGACCGCCGCCGCGGTGGGCGCGGCAGGCTCGGTGGTACGCCGGATCATCGCCCGCCCGGCGGGTTGGCTGGCCCGGCTCTAGACCACGGTGTTCCTGCGAGGGCACCCCTCGGGAGCCCTCGGTACCCTTGTCCCGAGGCAACAAACCCCGTGGACCCGAGGAGCACAACACCGGCATGCGTACAGGTCGACAGCGCAGGGCGCAGGACGACCGTCGGTGACCACGACCCGACGGGGCCCGGCCGCCGGCTCCACCGGCCGTGGGCGAACCGGCCGCCCGGGCTCCCGCAGCTCGATGGACCCCGATCTCGCGCGGGAACTCCTCGACGGGCTCGCCGAGGCGGTCCTGATCACCGACAGTGCCGGGCAGGTCGTGCTGGTCAACGCCGCAGCCACCGCCCTGCTGCCGGAACTGCACCCGGGCGTCGGGCTGCCCGGTTCCCCGGTCGCGATGCTGGCCGAGGCGTACGCGACCGGGGCGGACGACGTCGAGGGCGAACACCGGGACCGGCGGCTCCGGGGCATCCGCCGCCCGCTGGCCGGTGACCGGTCGGCCTGGTACGTGCGGGACGTCACCGACGACCACCAGCGCGCCGAGGCGCTGCGCACCGAGCGGGGACGGACCGACTTCCTGGCCCAGGCCGGCCGTCGACTCGGCCTGGCGCTGCACCGCGACCAGGCGCTCCAGGCCGCCGCGACGCTGCCCGTGCCGTACCTCGCCGACCTGGCCCTGATCGTGTATCTGCCGACCGGGGCGGTCGAGTACCAGCCGCAGTGGATCCGGCACGCCGGTCACCAGTCGACGCCGGCCCTCGGCGCCACCGACTGGGACGCCGTCAGCGCCGTACCCGGGCTGGTCGAGGCGCTCGACGGAGAGGCCGGCGTGCCACGGCCCTGGCCCGCCGCGGAGCGCGACGGCGTCGGGCCGCTGATCCCCGACGACCTCGATCCGGCGGCGACGCTGCTGGTCAGCCCGATGCCGGGGGCCGGCCGGACGGCGGGCGCGCTGGTGCTGGTGCGGGCCGGGGCGCGCGACGGGTTCGACCGGCGCGACGTCGAGCTGGTCCGGGAGTTCGCCGCCCGGGCCGGAGCCGCCATGGCCACCGCCCAGCTCTACGACGAGCAGACCCACCTGGCCCGGGTACTGCAGAACAGTCTGCTCCCGCCGGACCTGCCCGCCGTCGACGGCGTACGGCTCGCCGGTGGGTACCGCGCGGCCGGCGACAGCCTGCGCATCGGCGGTGACTTCTACGACGTGCTCCCGACCGACGGCGGCGCGCTGTTCGCCCTCGGCGACGTCAGCGGCAAGGGCGTCGGTGCGGCCGTGCTGACCGGCCGGGTCCGCCAGTCGTTGCAGACGCTGCGCCTGGTCGAACATCGGCCCCGGGAGCTGCTCGGGCTGCTCGACCGGGCGCTGCTGGACATCCCGGACGCGGCCCGTCGCGGCCAGTTCACCACCCTGCTGCTGGGCACGCTGCATCCCGAGCCGGACGGCGGAGTGCGGGTCCGGGTGGCCGGCGGCGGGCATCCTGCGCCGCTGCTGGTCGACGGCGCCGGGACGGTGACCCCGGTCCAGGTGGGCGGCATGCCGGTGGGTGCGGTGCCCGGGGCGCGGTTCGACGAGGCCGAGGTCCGGCTGCGGCCGGGTGAGCTGTTGCTGGCCCGCACCGACGGGGTGACCGAGGCCAGGGGCGGGCCGCACGGCACCGAGATGTTCGGCGAGCGGCGGCTGCACCGGGCCCTGGGCGAGGCCGCCGGGTCCGCACCGGCGACGCTTGTCGACCGCGTGCTCCACCTGGTCGACGAATGGTGCGGTGGGCACCGGCACGACGACGTGGCGATGCTGGCGGTGGGCCCGGCCGCAACCGGCTGACCGACGGCCGGTCAGGCGGTACGTGAGACGGAGGTCTCCCCCGCCGCCCAGCTCCGTGGCTGCGGCTCGGCACCGTGCTCCACGGCGGGCCGGCCCGCCGGTAGCTGCTCCGGGTGGGTCTCCTGCTGCGGCACCAGCGGCGACACCTGCCGCATCACCCGCGCGCGAGCCGCCGCGTCGAACTCACGCAGCCCGTGCAGCAGGGCCTCCCGGGCCTCCGGCGTCATCGCGGCGAGGATCGTGGACAGCTGCTGGCGGCGGTCCTCGCGCAGCTCGGCGAGGAGCCGGCGGGCCTCGGCGGTGAGGTGCAGCGAGATCTCCCGGCGGTCAGCGCGTCCCGGCTCGCGTTCCAGCATCCCGGCGGCGACCAGCCGGTCACAGAGCCGGCTGGCCGAGGAGAGCAGCATGTCCAGCCCGGCGGCCAACCGGCGCAGGTTGATGCCGTCCTGCCGTTCGACGAGCATGACGGCCCGCAGCTGGGCGGTGGAGATCCGGTTGGCCGTGCGTTCCCGCGCACCGTCCCAGACGGTCAGCAGGGCGCTTGCCGCGGTATCCAGCTCGGCAGCCATACTCATCTCGGGTCCCGGTGGACCATGCAGTTCCGCCATGGTGGGCCTGAGCGTACTCCGATTCTGTCGCCGAATGGGCTTGTGATCAAGGAGAGACGATGAGCGAGCCGGTCGACGAGGCCCGTGCCACACTCACGGCAGCCCCCGCAGACCTGCTCGTCCGGCGGATCGCGGAGCTGTTGGAGCGGGAGTACGGCATCACCGAGACCGAGCTGCTCCAGGTCGACTACCGCCTGGCCGCGTTGCTCCCGCTCACCGGCGGTGACGAGGTGACCAGCCCGGGTCACCCCGCCTGGCGCTGCTTCGACCACGAGACCCCGGTGTACGCGGACGGCACCGGTTACCTGCCGGTCAACATGCGCGGCGAACGGCGTGGTGTGCTCCGGGTCGCACCGCTGACCGACGACGGGCTGCTGAGCGAGCTGCTGGAGATCGCCACCGCGATGGCGCACGAGCTGACCGCGGTCGACCCCGGCACCGACGTGTACCGCATCGCCCGGCGTACCCGACGGCTCACGCTCGCGGCCGAGGTGCAGTGGGAACTCCTGCCCGGGCGCAGCCGGACCCGTCCCTCGTTCAGCCTGGCCGGCCAGCTCGAACCCGCGTACGCGGTGCGCGGCGACAGCTTCGACTGGTCCGACGACGGCGAACGCGTCTGGACCGCGACGATCAACGGGATGGGCGAGGGGGTGGCCGCCTCGATGCTCACCACGCTGGCCACCTGCGCGCTGCGCAACGCCCGCCGGGCCGGCATCCCGCTCGCCGACCAGGCCACCCTGGCCGACCAGGCGATCTACGACCTGCACCGGGGTGAGCAACATCTCTCCACCCTGCTGCTCGAACTCGACCTGCGTACCGGCCTGCTCACCGCTGTCGACGCCGGTTCGCCCCGGCTGGTGCTGCTGCGGGCCGGGCAGGTCACCGTGCAGCCGCTGGAGGCGCAGTTCCCGCTCGGCATGTTCGAGGGGACGAACTACCACGAGCAGTACGTCCAGCTCCAGCGCGGCGACCGTCTCTTCATGATCAGCGACGGGGTGATCGACGCGACCGGGCGCAACATCCGCTACGGCGAGACCGCGCTGGACCGGATGTTGCGCCGTACCGCGCCGATGACCCCGCTCGACGCGGTCCGTTCCCTCCTCGGCGACCTGCGCGCCTTCGTCGCCGGTGACCTGACCGACGACGCAGTCGTGGTCTGCCTGGACTGGACCGGCCCGCAGCCCTGAGGCCCGTTCTAGTACGCGCCCCGGCTGTTGACCACCGCGCCGAAGGTCTTCCAGAGGATGGTCAGGTCGGCCGCGAGTGACCAGTTCTCCACGTAGTAGAGGTCGAGCCGGATGCCGTCCTCCCAACTCAGGTCGGACCGGCCGCTGACCTGCCAGAGACCGGTCATCCCGGGCTTGACCAGCAGACGCCGGGCCACGTCGCCGTCGTAGCGGGCCACCTCGGACGGCAACGGCGGCCGTGGCCCGACCAGGCTCATCTGCCCGAACAGCACGTTGACCAACTGGGGAAGCTCGTCCAGGGACCACTTGCGCAGCAGCCGGCCGACCCTGGTCACCCGGGGGTCGTCCCGCATCTTGAACATCAGACCGTCGGTCTCGTTGCGGGCGGTCAACTCCGCCAGCAGGGCGTCGGCGTTCACCACCATGGTGCGGAACTTGAAGACGCCGAACTCGCGCCCGCCCTGCCCCACCCGGGTCTGCCGGAACAGCACCGGCCCCCGGCTGTTCACCTTCACCGCCAGCGCGATGGCCGCCAGCAACGGGAACAGCAGGGTCAGCGCCACCAGCGCGACCGAGCGGTCGACCAGCCCCTTGACCAGCTTGCGAACCCCACGGAACTCGGGTGCCTCCACGTGGATCAGGGGCAGCCCGGCGACCGGACGGGTGTGGATACGCGGGCCCGCGACGTCGGTCAACGCCGGGGCCAGCACCAGGTCGATGCCGGTGCCCTCCAGTTGCCATCCGAGCCGACGCAGCCGGGTGGCGGTCAGCTCCCCGCAGGCGGTGACCGCGACCGTGTCCGCGCCGATGGCGTCGGCGGCCTCCGGGATGCCCCGGAACGAGCCGACCACCGGCACGTCACCGAGCCGCTGCGCCACCGGGGCCAGCAGCGCGTCCGGGATGCAGGCGCCGACCACCTGGTAGCCGGCGTACGGCTCGCGGCGCAGCGTGTGCACCAGTTCCAACACGTGTGCGGTGTCGCCGACCACCAGCACCCGCCGAGACCAGCCCGTCCCCCGCGACCGGGCTCGGTGCAGACGCTTGCGCGCGGCGAACCGGGCCACTTCGAGCCCGATCATGCCCACCGCGAACGAGATCGCCAGGAAGCCACGGGACACGCCGACGTCGGCGACGTATCCGAGGATCGCGACGGCGCCGGCCAACCGGAGGCTGGCCATGCTCACCCGCCGGTACTCGTCCGCGCCGTAGCCGACCACCCGGTCGTCGTAACAGCGCAGGGCCTTCAGGGAGACCAACCAGGCCAGCACAAGTGCCGGCGCGAACAGGACGTAGGGCACGTGGGTACCACGTGGCACGGATTCACCGAATCGCGCCGCGTAACCGATGAGCACTGCCACGGAGAGTACGGTGGCGTCCAGCACGACCAGGGAACGGACGTATGTCCGCTGGTCGCCACGCACCGACCCGCTCGATGGCGCAGCCTCACCTGATCGCGATGACGATCTGGCGGGGGTCAACAGCGTCGCCGAGGTCACCAGCCCTCCCACACTTCGCTCGCCGACGGCCCGGGACCGGCCGGGACGGAGGCCGGATCTGCCGGTGCACGAGGACATCCTGCCTTGATAACTATGGCGGCCGATTGCTTCGGACGTATTGCCGTCACTTTCCGGTGTGGAGGACGACCGGAAAGGGGCCTGTCGTACCGCTTTCTCCGGTACCGCAGACCCCTTCCTGCGCCTACGCTCAGGCCGGTGCCTTCCTCAGGGCGATCGCCCTGAGGAAGATGTCACTGATCTTGGTGGGGTCGGCGGCGATGAACGCCCCGCCACCGGCGGCCCCGGCGATGGTGTCCAGCTCAGCCTTGCTCACCTCGGTGCCGATGCCCACGATGATGACCTGGATCGGCTGCTCCGGGTCCTTGATCCGCTCCAGCTCCGCGAGCAGTTCGCGCTGCGAGATGCCGTCCGGGTTCTCGTTCTTGCCATCGGTGAAGAGCACGATCGAGTTGACCTTGCCGGGTTCCCAGTTGCGCTGCACGTCCTTGTAGGCGGCCAACAGCGTGTCGTAAAGGCCGGTGTCACCGCTGGACGAGGTGACCGTGTCCAGTCCCCGCTCCAGGGTGCTGCGCTGCCGCGACAGCGGCGCGATCGGCACCACCTCGCGGTAGTCCCGCGTCCCCGCCAGCTTGGTGGAGAACACCCACAACCCGATCGACCACGAGTCGTCGAACAGGTTCAGACCGCGTCGGGCCGCCTCGATGGTGACCTGCTGCCGGGTCGCCCCGTTGGCCGTCGGCACGGTCTTCTTCATCGAGCCGGAGACGTCGATGATGCAGAGCATCCGACCGGACAGCGTGGCGATCGACCAGCTCGACACCGCCCGCTCCACCGCGTCCGGTGCCAGCCCACCGGCGGCCACCCCGCCCTGCGGCGGCGCGGCGGAGGAGTCGCCACCGGCTGGGCTGGGTGCACCCTGCGGCGCGGCGAAGCCGCTCCCCCAGTTCCCGTCCGGCCCACGCAGCGACTGCTCGGCCAGCTTGTCCTTGAACGACGAGGTGGTCAGCGCCTCGAACAGCACCCGGGCGGCCGACGCCTTGGCCGGGTCGATGCCGGGCAGCACCGCGTACGGGTAGTCCAACGGCAGCGGCGCCGGTTTGAGGTACAACGCCGCCAACGGCACCGGAGGCTTGCGGGCGTTGTACTGGATGACGTCCTCTTCGGAGAGGGCCGCCGCGCCGAGCGCACTGGCCAGCGTGGTGTTGTCCGCCGCGGTCGGGAACTTCGCCAGCAGGTCCTGGCGCAGCGCCGAGGCACCCGACGCCAGCGCCCGCAACGCGCCGACCCGGTCCTGCTCGGCGGTGGCACCACCGGTGGACGAGGCCGCGGTCATCAGCGACAGCAGGCCGGACAGGCCGGCGGCGTCCCGGGTCGGCTCAACGATCCCGGTCCGCAGCGGCCGGTCGCTGTTGACCCGGGCCAGCAACTGGGTCCAGTCGAGTTCCTTCTGGGGCCAGCCCAGCCGGGCGGCGATCGGCTCGGGCATCGCGACGACCACCGGGCTGCTGGCGATCGACGCACCGTTGCCCGGCTCGAAGGCCGCCGCGCCACCGGTCTTGAGTCGCAGCAGCCAGGTGGAGGAGTCCGGGATCCAGACGTCGGGGCTCACCGCGGTGCCGCTGGCCTGGCCGACGCCGGCCAGGGTCGCGCCGTGCTTGGCGGCCACCACCGCCGCCACCTCGACCGGGTCGGCCGCCGAGACCGTCACGTCGATGCAGGTCCCCTCGACGGCGGCACCCTTCTCCTCCCACTCGGAGGCGGCCTGGTCCACCGCAGGGGCGAGCTCGCTGGCCACGGCGACGGACAGCTCGATCTTGCCCGAGCAGTCCTGACCGGCGAGTTGGCGATAGCCGACCCACCCCCCGGCCGTGACGACGAGAACGCCGACCGCCGCCGCGGCGGCGGCGCCGTGAATACCTGAACGCATGCGATGGCGGCCTGCTGACACGCAGACCATCTTGCGTATCCCGCCGGTGGACTGCCATGGCCGTTCGGTCGAAAGTTACAGAGGAGAAACAGTTTCCCCCGAATTGGTAACTTTGTGTGACGACGCAACGGCGCAATGTGGATGCATCTATGTCTCAGGCCCGCGATCAGGGCAGAACACAGGTCGGACTGGCGACTACGAGCGGCTCGCCCAGTGGCGCCGGAACGCCGGTCTCCCGGTCGACGAGAAAAGTGCGTACCATTTCTGCCCGCTCGTCGGCGACGTACAGGTGCTCACCGATGACGGCGAAGTGGCGCGGCCACTCGCCGCCGGTGTCCACCTCGGCCACCTGCTCCGGCAGTTTCGCGCCGAGGGAGAAGACGGTGATCGTGCCCACTCCCCGGTTGGCGACATAGAGGAAACGCCCGTCGGCACCCACGGCGATCTCCGACGGCTGCACGTGCCCGGCCCGGCCGCTGGCCTCGACCCGCCCGATCTCCTGGAGCACGCCGTCGTCGGTCACCTCGTAGGCGAGGACCGAGCCGTCCAACTCGCCGGAGACGTAGCAGCGCCGGCCGTCCGGATGCCGGGCCACGTGCCGGGGACCCACCCCCGGGGCGGTGCGCACCCGGGCACCCCGGGGTGCCAGCGCGCCCGCCGCGTCGAGGTCGTACCGGTAGATCGAGTCGGTGCCCAGGTCGACGGCGAGCAGCGGCGCGCCGTCCCTGCCCGGCGAGACCATGTGAGCGTGCGCCTGCTCCTGCCGCTCGGGGTTCGGCCCGTGCCCCTGGTGGGCCACCACGTCGGTACGCGCACCCGGGACACCGTCGGCGTCGAGCGGGAACACGGTCACGCTGCCGCTGCCGTAGTTGGCCACCACGAGGTGTCCGCCGTCCGGCGTGACCGCCAGGTGGCACGGCTCCGCGCCCCCGGTCGCCTGGGTGCCGGCCGCGTCCAGCTCCCCGTCGGCCCCCACCCGCCAGGCACTGATCTCACCGGTGGGCAGCTCGTTGACCGCGTACAGCATCGGCAGGCGGGGATGGCGGGCGAGGAAGGACGGCGACGCGGTGACCGCGACCGTGCCCAGTGAGGTCAGCTCACCGGTGTGCGGATCGCGGCGGGCCGCGACGATGCCGGTGGCCCGGCCGCCGCTGGACGCCGTATAGCCGCCGATGTGCACGATCTCGCCCTGAACCGCCACCGTGTTCCGCCTCCCTGCCGAATCCTGCGTCGATCTCACCAGAAGCCTTGCCCCGATGCCGACCGGTTAGACCTGGAATTCCCGACGGACCTGCGATCCGCCCGGTCCCGGCCCGCGTCCGGCACCCGGGTCAGGCCGCCGGCACCGGCTCGCCCCGCTGCCGGGCCACGTGCTCGACCAGGGAGATCAACACCGTCTTGCCGGACTGCCGGTCGCGGGCGTCGCAGAGCACCATCGGCACGTTGCCGTCGAGGTCGAGGGCGCGGCGTACCGCCTCCAGGCTGAACCGCTGCGAGTTGTCGAAGCAGTTGACGCCGACCACGAACGGGATGCCGCGCTGCTCGAAGTAGTCGATCGACGGGAAGCAGTCGGCCAGCCGACGGGTGTCCGCGAGCACCACCGCGCCGAGCGCCCCGAACGCCAGCTCGTCCCAGAGGAACCAGAACCGGTCCTGCCCGGGCGTACCGAACAGATAGAGCTGGAGATCGTCGTTGATGGTGATCCGGCCGAAGTCCATCGCCACCGTGGTGGTCGACTTGGTCTCCACACCGGAGAGGTCGTCGGTCTCGATGCCCGCCCCGGTCAGGATCTCCTCGGTCTGCAACGGCCGGACCTCACTCAACGCGCTGACCAGCGTCGTCTTGCCGGCGCCGAAGCCACCGGCGACGAGGATCTTCAGCGCGATCGGGATCCGCTGTCCCCGTTGCTCGCCGTCATAACGCACGGAGTCCATCGACCACCGCCTTGAGGATGTCGTTGTCGGGCAGGTACGTGGCACGCGGCGGCTGGTGCACGGCGACCAGTCCCCGGGAGAGTAGATCGCCGAGCAGCACCCGGACCACACCGATGGCCAGATTGAGATCGGCGGCGAGTTCCACCACCGGCGTTCCCCGGCCGGCCAGTTCCACCAGCAGCCGGTGTTCCGGGTACAGCTCCGGATAGGCGCCGAGGTCCGGGTCCGGCTTCGCCAGCACGTACGCCACCAGGTCGAAGGCGTCCGCGCTGGCCCGTACCCGGCCACCGGTCAGCGTGTACGGCCGGACCACCGGCCCGGCGTCGGCGTCGAGCCATTCGTGCTGGTTCCCCGGTAAGTCAGTGCGCATCGGCGGCACCCACCGACGCCCGGGTGGGTGTCCCCAGATTCTCGCCCACCCGGGTCACCAGCATCGCCATCTCGTACGCCACCAGGCCGATGTCGGCGTCCGCGTCACTGGCGACCGCGAGGCAGGCGCCCTGCCCCGCCGCCGTCACGAAGAGGTACGCGGACTCCATCTCCACCACCGTCTGGCGCACCGGCCCACCGGTGAGGTGGCGGCTCGCGCCCCGGGCCAGGCTGGACAGCCCGGAGGCCAGCGCGCAGAGGTGCTCGGCATCGGCCTTGTCCATCCCGGTGGAGCAGCCGAGCAGCAGCCCGTCCGCCGAGAGCACCACCGCCTGACGCGCGGTCGGTACCCGCTCCAACAGGTCGTCCAGCAACCAGCCGAGATCGGCACTCTGCCTCGTCGAATGCATCAGGCGTCCCTCTCAGTCGCGGTCGGGGATTGCACAGTCGCCGGGTCACCGGCCGGCGTCCCTGCCGGCTCGGTGTCTCGGTCCTGCTCCTGGTCGGCGGAGGTCGCACCGGATCGGCCCGGCATGGGCGGTCCGGCGTGCTCCGCGTCGTCGTTCGGCTCGACGGCGGCGCGTCGGCCCCGCGCGGTGCCCGCCTGGAGCGCCGACATGAACCGGCGGGCCTCCTCCGGGCTGCGCGGAGTCGGTTCGCCGAGCGGCCGGATCGGTCCGCGCGGGACCACCACCGGTTGCCGTACGGTCGGCCCGTCGATCGCCGAGGACACCGCCGGCATCAGCACCGTCGACGCGTCGACGCCGTCCTGCGGCCGGCCGGGTGCCGTCCGGTGCCCGGCCGGGCCGGACGCTCCGTTTCCGGACGCTCCAGTGCCGGACGCGCCGTTGCCGGGCACCGTCGTCGTCGCGGCAGTCGGCGCGACCTCCGTCGAGACGGTGGGCGACACCGGAGGCGAAGCGACCGGTGCCGGTCCGACGGTCTGCGGTGCCGGTGCGGCGTCGCCGTCCGCGGCCGGCGGCACCGAGCCGGACGCCGCGATGGTGGCCGACGGCACGGCGGTGTCCGGCGATGCGGTGGTGGCCGACGGGGTGGTGGCGGCCGGGCCCCGCTGGCGGATGCGGCGGGGCAGGCCGTCGGCCTCGGCCGGGCCGACCGTGGAGCCGACGGTGGGGCCGCCCCGACTGCCGCTCGTGCTCGCCGGCACCGGCTCGGTGGCGGCCGGCTTCTCCGGCTCGGCCTGCGATCGGGTGCTCTGTCGGGGCACTGTGGTCAGCCGGGTGGCCCGGGCCAGCCGGCGCTGTTCCGGGGTGGCGGCCTGGTCGTCCCCGGCGGAAGTGTCCAGGTCGGGCAGGGGCGACGGCTCGGCGGTGATGAGTGCCGCCGGGATCAGCACCACGGCGGTCAGCCCGGTCCCGTCCGACTCCCGCAACCGCACCCGTACGTCGTGCCGGGCGGCGAGCCGCGCGACCACGAACAACCCCAGCCGCGCGGTCTCGGCCGGGTCGAAGTCCGGTGACCGGGCGAGCTTCCGGTTGGCCTCCTCGATGGCGGCGGCCGTCATGCCGAGCCCGTGGTCGGTGACGGAGAGGGCGTACCCGTGCGCGACGTGCTCGCCCGAGATCTCCACCCGGGAGTCCGGCGGCGAGTACGCGGTGGCGTTCTCGATCAGTTCGGCGAGCAGGTGGATGATGTCGCCGACCACCCGGCCCACAGTGCCGGCGGCCTGGACGTTGACGATGTCCACCCGGTCGTACGACTCGACCTCGGAGATGGCACCCCGGATCAGGTCCACCATCGCGACCGGGTTGCGCCAACCCCGGCCCGGCGCCGCACCGGCGAGGATGACCAGGTCCTCGGCGTGCCGCCGCAACCGGGTGGCGAGGTGGTCCACCCGGAACAGCTCGGCCAGGTGGTCCGGGTCCTCGGCGTCGCGTTCCATCCGGTCGAGCACGGTGAGCTGCCGGTGCACCAGGCCCTGGCTGCGGCGGGCGATGTTCAGGAAGACCTCGTTGAGGCCGCGACGCAGGCTCACCTCGACCATGGCGGACCGGATCGCGGCCTTGTGCACCTCGGTGAACGCCTGGGCCACCTGGCCGATCTCGTCCGCGCCCCGGTCGGCCAACGGTGCCTCGCCGGTCACGTCCACCTGCTCGCCCCGGCGCAACCGGTCCACCACCTCAGGCAGGCGCTCCTCGGCCTCCTTGACGGTGCCGCGTACCTGGGTCAGCCGCTGCGCCAGCGATCGGCCGACCCGCAGCGCGACGACCAGCGAGAGCACGACGGCGACCAGGCCGAGCAGTCCGGCGGCGGCCAGCCGGACCAGGGTCCGTGCCGCCATCGGCACCGAGCGGTCGGCCAGGCCGTCGGCCTGGGTCAGCTCGAAGTCGCGCAGCGACCGCTGCACCGTGTCGTAGCTGTTCTGCCAGGCCTGCTGATCGAGCCGGAGCCGGGCCGAGGGGTCGGCGGCGACCAGCTCGTCCTGCATCTGCCGCAACTGCGTGAACTCGTCCTGCTCGGTCAACCGTTGGTACGCCGCCCGGTCCGGCTCCGGCAGGTCGGCCACCGCGCTCTCGGCCAGGAAACGCTGGTTGGCGATGCCCTGCACGAGCAGCGTGTGCTCGCCCTCGGCGAGTCGTCCACCGATCAGCGCACCGGCCAGCAGCGCGTCGGTCTGACCGAGCAGCTCGCGCGAGCGGCCGATGTCGGTCAACGCCCGCGCTTCCCGGTTGAGGTCCTGGTCCGGCAGGTTCGCCAGGGCGGAGAAGGTGTGGAACGCCGACGAGATCATGCCACTGTAGAGGCCGATCACCCCGGCCCGGTCGAGGTCGCGGCGATCGATGAACTCGCGCCCCGACGGCAGCGCCTCCAGTTCGCCGAGGAGTCGGTCCAGCCGGGTCTCCAGCAGCTCACCGGCGGCGTCGCGTAGTTGGTCCCCGGAGACCCGACGCTGGAGTTCGGCGATCGCGGTGTCGGTGCGACCCCGCTGTGCGACCAGTTCCGGAAGTACACAGTTGGCCGGCGGTTGACCGCAGACCGTACGGGGTGAGCCGAGATGGACCACCGAGAGCCGCCGCTCCCGTTGCAGCTCGGCCACCACCGTCTCGCCCGGCCGGCCCAGGTCGTACAGCAGGGTCCGGGCGGCGAGCAGATCCAGTGCCGGGCCGAAGGTGAGCGTGGTCGCGAAGATCCACAGGGCTAGCAACGCGGTCACCGGCACGACCACCAGCGCGGTCAGCTTGGAGCGGATCGGCCAGTCGCGGGTGTTCAATCGGACCTCGCCCGGGAGGGTGGCTGGAAGGGCTCCGGCACGGCCGGGCAGCACCCTCGCCGACGCGCCCCGGCTGTCCGCCGGGACGCCGAGGTTCGGGCGCCTTGGGCAGGATACGTAATCCGCGCCGGACGCACTACCGTCTGTCGAGACTACCTATACGGTGCCGGACGTCCCGAGGACGCCCCTGCCGCCCGGAACGGGCGATCACGCAGCGCTCGTCCGGTTCCCGGCCTCGACCGATGCTCCGAATCGCCGCTCGTCCCCTCCGGGACGGGGTCTCCGCCCTGCCCACCGCCGATTCGGATGAGGAAAGTGCTCCGGAACGGGATTGGCGATCAGTGCCCGGAGGGAATACCTCAAGGCGAAGGAGGAGCCATGTCGCCCACGCAGATAGTCGTCACCGTCCTCGTCATCCTGGTGGTCGCCGCCGTGGCCGCGGCCGTCGTCGTGGCCGGCCGCCGCCGGTCGCTACGTCAACGCTTCGGCCCGGAGTACGACCATGTCGTCGCCGAGCAGGACAGCCGCAGCGCCGCCGAGCGGGAGCTGCGGGACCGGGAACGCCGGCACGCCGAACTCGAACTCGTCCCGCTGGACCCGGAGTCCCGCGCCCGGTACTCCGCCGCCTGGGAGGAACTCCAGGTGCGTTTCATCGACTCCCCCGCCGAGACCGTCGGCCAGGCCGACGAACTGGTCACGCGGCTCGTCGCCGAGCGGGGCTACCCCACCGGTGACTTCTCGGACCAGATCGCCCACCTGTCCGTCGAGCACGCCCGGACGCTCAGCCACTACCGGGACGCGCACGAGATCCACCTGCGCAACTCGCGGGGCGAGGCCAGCACCGAGGACCTCCGCCAGGCCGTCGTCCACTACCGCGCCCTCTTCGCCGACCTGCTGGGTGAGGAACCGGTCGCGGCTGCCACCACGCCCGAGCAGCGCCACCCCGAGGCCGCCCATGACGCCACGAACCGCTGAGGAGAGCACCATGCGGCAAGACGAGCAGCAGCTCAACAACGACCACCCCGAGGCCGTCCGGTCTGCCCCGGTGGCAGTGCCGCCGAATGGTGCCCACCGGGACGTACCGGACGACCTCGACCGCGCCGACGAGCCGTCGGACCGCGACCGGGTGGAGTCCACCGACCGCAACCGCCCCTGGGACGGCCGGCCGGGCGACGACCGGGATGACGAGGTGACCGATCCCGCTCCGGTGCCGACCGCTTTCGGCGCCACCTCGGTCGGTGGCGCGGTGGCCGCGTCCGCACTGGCCAGCCGACGTCCGGAGGACGAGATCGACCCGCGCGAGGAGCGCACCGCGGCGCCGGGCGACGGCGCGGTCGACGGCGAGCGGGAGGGGCTTCGGGCCGACCCGACGGCCGAGTTCGACCGGACCGGCGACGACGTGGACCGCACCGACCTCGACCTGGACGACTCTGACACGGCAGCGCACCGCGGGACGGACGTCCACCGGGCAGACGACCTCGACGGGCGGATCGAGTCGCGGGACCTGCCCGGTGACGCGTCGACGGTCGACACCGCCGACGTGGCGGCGGCCGGCGGCCCCGGCTACGGCAGCGCCGCCCCGACCATGGTCGACCCGGACGGGCCGTCGCCGACCGGTGACACCGACGCCGGATCGGCGGTTCCGGCCAGTGCGGCGACCCTCTTCGACGAGACGACCGCACAGGGCTTCCGGGACCGCTGGCGTGACGTCCAGCTCCGCTTCGTGGACGACCCGCAGGCCGCCGCCGGTCAGGCCCAGTCGCTCGTCGACGAGGCCATGCAGGCGCTGTCCGCGGCGCTGGCGGAGCACAAGAACAAGCTGGGCGGGTGGCAGGAGGCGGGCTCGCCCGACACCGAGCAGCTCCGCGTGGCGGTCCGCGGTTACCGCGACTTCCTCGATCGGGTGCTCGGCCGCTGATCACCGTCGAAGGCGGGTGTCCCGGAGCGGGACGCCCGCCTTCGTCGTGCCGTCGCAGGCATTACCCGGCGACCGGCGGGTACCCGCAGGGGGCCGGAGGAACCGTGCGGCGGACAGGAGGGCGGCAGGATGACGGATCGTGACCGACCGCTGGAGGAGCGCCCCGAGGTGGCCGCGGCGGTGGACGACGACAGCGGCGTTCCCGAGCTGATGACCGGCGGCGGGGCCGACCGGGACACCCCGGCCTTCGCCGGGCCGGGCGAGCGGATCGACCTCGACGCGCCCACCGAGGACGTCATCGCCGACCCGTACGCGGCGGGCACCGGCGCGACCGGCACCGGCACCGGGGCCGCCGGGGACGACATCCGCACCGGTGCCGAGCAGCCGTGGGACCCGGAGGACCTGGTGATGGCCCGGGGCCAGGACCTCACCCCCGAGAACATCGAGCGGGCCCGGCGTGAACTGGCCGAGACCGGCCGGGCCGCGATCGAGAAGACGGTGCCCTGAGCGCCGGACGGGTCCACCCGGTTCGAGTGGACCCGTCCGGCGCGGCGAGAGGGGCCCCTGGTCCGACCGGTGCGGTCGGGCCAGGGGCCCGGGGAACCTGCCGCCGCAGCGCCTCACCTACTGCCGGCGGCCGGTATGCCTAGCCGTCAGGACAACGGCGGGTAGGCGTTGCGCATCAGCTCGGCGAACTGCGCCGAGAACCAGGCGCCCGAGATCGGGGCGTCGGCCAGGGCACCGCTGCGGCTGTTGCCGTTGCGGTCGTTACCGGTGTAGGTCGGGTCGCACATCCGGTCGAAGCCCTTGCCGTCGTTGTTCGGGATCTCGCGGCTGGAGCCGTCCGACTCGCCCGGGGGCTTGGCCCAGACGTACGCGTCGATGCCCGTCGCCGGCGCGGCCTTCGGCCGC
The DNA here is from genome assembly GCF_044460945.1 of Micromonospora sp. NPDC049903. Taxonomy (NCBI): domain Bacteria; kingdom Bacillati; phylum Actinomycetota; class Actinomycetes; order Micromonosporales; family Micromonosporaceae; genus Micromonospora; species Micromonospora sp. NPDC049903. The sequence goes on along the minus strand of NZ_JBITKL010000005.1, from coordinate 264,582 downwards.
TCGCCCATGCCCGCACCGGCCTGGTTGCACCAGTTGCCCTTGTGGATGCGGCGGTCGACCCGGCCACCGTCCACGTAGGCGTCCACGCTGGTCGTCGGGCCCGCGCCGGTGGGCCGGGCGCTGCCGCCCCAGCCGTTACGGGAGGTGTCGATCAGCATGCCGATGCCGCTCGGGAAGCCCTGCCGGACCAGCTCCTGCCGGAACGCCTGAGCGAAGCTCTGCTCGTCGTTGTAGAAGTTCCAGTCGATCCACTTGGCCTGGCGCACCGTCTGCCCGTTGACCGTGTCGGTGATCTTCGCGTACGGCTCGATCAGGGCGGAGTAGTTCGCCGTGTTGGTGATGAAGCCGTGCACGTGGTTGACCGTGCTACCGGAGGCGGTCGCGGCCTCCTTCAGGACCTGGGCGCTCGGGACGAAGTTGCTGTCCCAGCCGAGCCAGCCGTGGTGCCCGGCGTCGACGTAGTTGTAGACGTTCGAGAGCGCGCCCAGCTTGGCCAGCGCGTAGCCGACACCCTGCACGTACGCGCCGTTGGCCTTCACCGTGTCGCACATCACGGTGCCACCCGGGTTGTTGGAGGTGTTGGTCACCAGGTTCGGCAGCGAGTCGACCTCGATGACGTTGATGATCCGCAGGTTCCGGTACTTCGCGTCACCCATGATCGCCGCGATCGGGTCGATGTACTGCGCCTTGTACTTGGGCAGCTCGTCGGCCTTCAGCTCACCGTTGGAGGCGAGCGCCGCGCAGTCCCGGCCGGGCAGGTTGTAGATGACGAACTGGATGTAGTCGGCGTTCTGCCGCAGCGCCTCGTCCAGGTGGTCCCGGATGCCCATGGGGCCGTTGGACTGGCTGTTGTCCGTACCCTCGATCGCGGCGATCCGGTCGATCCAGACGGCGGTCGAGATGCTCGACACCCGGTTGCCTCCGGAGACCGACTCGGCCCGGGCCTTCCACTCCGGGTTCACGTAGCCCCGGGCGTTCAGGTACGGGTTGTCCACCTTGGTGCCGGGCGGCGGCGTGGTGGGCGGAGGCGTCGTGGGCGGCGGGGTGGTGGGCGGAGGCGTCGTGGGCGGAGGCGTGGTCGGCGGCGGGGTGGTGGGCGGCGGCGTGGTCGGCGTGGTGCCGCCGTTGCACGCGACCCCGTTGACCGTGAACGAGGTGGGCTTCGGGTTGCTGCCGCTCCAGGCGCCGTTGAAGCCGATGCTGGTGCTGGCACCGGTGGCCAGGTTGCCGTTGTAGGACTCGTTCTGCGCGGTCACGTTCCGACCCGACTGGGTCCAACGGGCCGACCAGCCCTGCTGGACGCGCTGGTTGGCGTCAGGGAACGTGAAGCCGAGGGTCCAGCTGGTGAGCCGGTCGCCGATGTTCCGGATGGTGATGTTGGCGGTGAAGCCGCCCTGCCAGTCGTTGGTCGTGTACGCGACGTCGCACTGCGTCGCGGCGTGCGCCGCGGTGACCGGAATCGTCACCAAACCGCCCGCGACCAGCGCGCTCGCGCCGGCCAGCGCGACAGCCCGCCGTCGACTGGACAGCCTTCTCCACACATTCATGCCACTGATCTCCTTGGGCGAGACCGGATCCGCGTACGGCCCGGCACGTGGCGTCCGAGGGACGTCCTGCACGGACGACCGCCGATGCCAACGGGATTCTTCGGGAGCGCCCGACCCGGGCGGGCGTTGGTGGTGGTGCACGACCGGCAAACCCGGTCGACGGCAAGTGGTCGTCCGGTGACACCGGCTGCCCTCGATACCTGCCTGTGCGGTGTGGCTCCGATCACCGCGTGCAGCGATTCTTGCATGGGAGCGCTTCCATGGCAATGGTTCGATATTTTCGAAACCCTACCCCGGCCCACCTGACGCGCCTCGTGACACACCGCCACCGAAAGAGCGTCCGCCGGTCACCAGGAGTGGAACCACTCCACCGGTGACACCCCGGCACGGCTCCCCCAGCAGAGCCCTACCGAGCGGGTAAAACGCACAAATGCCAGAACGCGAATCTTTCCCTTCATAGGCCGTGAAACGGTCTAACGTCAGTTCTGGCTCGGTTGTGCGAGCCGCAGGACAACAGGGATGGAGTGACACAGGTCATGGCTAAGAAGATGCTGGGGAAGGTCGTTGCGGGTGCCGCCCTCGGCGGGGCTTCCCTGCTGGTGTTCGCGCCCGGGGTCGCGCTCGCCGACGGCCACGCTCCCGAGGACGAGGGCAAGGTCTTCGCCAAGCCGCACGCGGTGAAGCCCGGCGACGAGGTCAAGCTGGTGCAGATCTGCGAAGAGGCGCAGGAGCACCCCTTCGTCTGGTCCAAGGTCACCGGCAAGGTCGAGCTCGAATCGGCCCACAAGGACGGCGACCAGGGCGACAAGGGTGGCGACCGGGACTGGAAACAGGACCGCAAGGACTGGGAGGACCGCAAGGACTCGCAGCACGACAAGGACTGGCAGGACGAGAAGGACTCGCAGGACGGCAAGGACTGGCAGTCCGGCGGCGAAGACCGCTCGGGTGGCAAGGACTGGTCGGGCGAGACCGAGTCGGCGCCGGAGTCCAAGGGCACCGGCGGCGGTGCGGCCGACGCGGCCGACGAGAGTGGCAAGGACCGCGACTGGAAGGCCGAGGAGCACGGCCAGGACGCGGAGGGGGCGCGGGACCACAAGGCTCCGTCCGCCGAGGAGGAGCGCGACGCCAAGTCCGAGAAGGACTGGTCGAGCAAGAACGAGCACGAGTCGTCCGGCGAGAAGGACTGGTCGAGCGAGGGCGAGCGCGAGTGGGAGCGGTCGAGCGAGCACGGCAAGGACTCCGACGAGCACGGCAAGGACGACTCGGGTGACCGCTGGGAGCACGAGAAGGACTTCGTCTACTACGGCGAAGCCCGCGTCGCCAAGGACGCCAAGCCCGGCACGTACGAGCTGAAGGGCTCCTGCGGCGTCGGCGAGCTGGTGGTCCTGCCGCGCGGTGGGGTCGACGGCGGTGACGGTGGGATCGCCACCGGCACCAACGGTGGCCTGGCCACCGCCGGAGCGGGCATGGTCGGCGCGGCGGCCCTCGGTGGCCTCGTGCTGATGCGTCGGCGCCGGACCGATGAGTTCGCGGCCTGACGCGACGGCGAGACGGGCCGGCGGCCGTCACGGTTCTCCGTGGCGCGCCGTCGGCGCCGCCGTCGTCGTGCTGCTGGCCATGGTGGGTTCCGGGCTGGTCGGCGCGGCACTGCGGCCCGTCGAGCCGGTACGCCCACCGCAGCCCCTGGCACAGGCCGGGCCGAGCACCCCCGAGCCCCGCGCGTCCGTACCGGTCGACGACGCGGACCTCGACGACGGTGACTCCGGCGCGCCCCTTCCCGCGACCGGGCTGCCCCGGTCCGCCCCGACCACGATCACCATTCCCCGCATCGGCGTCGACGCGAAGATCATGATGCTCGGCACCAACGCCGACGGCACGGTGGAGGTTCCCCCACTGGACCAGGCCATGCTCGCCGGCTGGTACGAGCCGGGTCCCAGCCCGGGCGAGGTGGGCAACTCGGTGATCGTCGGACACGTGGACTCCGCCGCGATCGGCGCGGCCGTGTTCTTCTCCCTCGGCGCGTTGCAACCCGGCGACGTCATCACGGTCAGCCGGGCCGACGGCGGCTCGGTCGACTTCCGGGTGGACTCGGTGGCCGCCCACCCCAAGAACGCCTTCCCCACCGAGCAGGTGTACGGCCCGTCCGACCGGCCCGGGCTGCGCGTGATCACCTGCGGCGGCCAGTTCGACGAGGCCAAGGGCGACTACCCGGACAACGTGATCGTCTTCGCCTCGCTGGCGAGCTGACCGGAACGTTAGGAAGGGCCCCTTCCTATGCACGAGGCGTTAGAAAGGGGCCCTTCCTTACATCTCAGCTCGCTGAGGAGGTGCGGACCAGCGTGCGGATCTGGCGCAGTAGCACCGAGAGCGCGGCCAGGTCGGCGCGGGACTCGTCGAACTCTCCCATCGCCCGCTCGGCGCGGTGGATCGAGGTGGCGTTCGACTGTTCCCACTGCTGCACCCGCTCCGACGGCGGAAGATCACCCGGCGTGGAGTCGAGCACCTCCCCGGTGAGCGCGGCCAGCGCGGCGTACAGGTCGTAGCGCAGCGCCATCCGGGCCAGCGTCTGCCAGCGGTCCTCCCGGGGCAGCAGGGAGATCTTCGACAACAGCGAGTCGACCCGGAACCGGTTCGAGAGCACGAAGTAGACCGAGGCCACCTCGCTCACATCCCGCCTGCTGCCGGTCGCGGTCTCCACCACGTCCAGCAGGCCGAAGCTGTACATCAGGCGGGTGTTGCGCTCGGCCAGCTCACGCGGCACGCCTCGCTCGGTCATCGAGTCGATGTGCGCCGCGATGCCCTCCCGCTCGGTGCCGTAGAAGAGCGTCTCCAGCTTCGGCAGCAGCTCCGACACGCCCTCACGCAACCGGGCGATCTCCGCCGGCACGTCCAGCGGCGAACGCCGGTTGGTGACCAGCCAGCGCACCGCCCGGTCGAGCAGCCGCCGGGTGTCCAGGTAGGCGCTGGTCTGCAACCCCGGGTCGACGCGGTTGTCCAGGGCCTCAATGGCGTCCCAGACCTCCCGCAACCCGAACACCTCGCGGACCACCACGTACGCGCGGATCACGTCGGCCGCGGTGGCGGCGGTCTCCTCGACCACGCGGTAGACGAACGAGATGCCGCCCCGGTTGATCGCCTCGTTGACCAGCACCGTGGTCACGATGTCGCGACGCAGCCGGTGCCGGTCCATCCGGTCGGCGAACCGCTCCCGCATCGGGGTCGGGAAGTAGTTGACCAACACCTCGTTGGTCCACTTCTCGTCGGCCAACCCCTCGGCGATGATCTCCTTCTCCAGGGCGATCTTCACGTACGCCAGCAGCACCGCGAACTCCGGCGCGGTCAGCCCGGACTCGGCGCGTACCGCCAGCTCCTCGTCCGGCGGCAACGCCTCCAGCGCCCGGTTCAGCTCGCCGGAGCGCTCCAGATCGCTGATCATCCGGCGGTGTACCGGCAGCAGCGACGCGGCCTGGGCCTGGGCGTTGTTGATCGCGCGGGCCTGGTCGTAGTTGTCCCGCAGCACCAGCTCGGCGACCTCGTCGGTCATCCGGGCGAGCAGGTCGTCCCGCTCGGGGACGGACAGCTCGCCGTCGGCGACCGCCGTGTTCAGCAGGATCTTGATGTTCACCTCGTGGTCGGAGCAGTCCACCCCGGCCGCGTTGTCGATGAAGTCGGTGTACATCCGGCCGCCCGACTGGGCGTACTCGATCCGGCCCTGCTGGGTGAAGCCCAGGTTGCCGCCCTCGCCGACCACCCGGCAGCGCAGGTTGCGCCCGTCCACCCGGATCGCGTCGTTGGACTTGTCGCCCACCTCGCCGTTGGTCTGGGTGGAGGCCTTGACGTAGGTGCCGATGCCGCCGTTCCAGAACAGGTCGACCGGCGCGGTGACGATCGCCTTCATCAACTCCTGCGGGCTGATCTGCGTCACGTCGTCGGGCAGCCCGAGCACCGCGCGGACCTGCGGCGACACCGGCACCGACTTCGCGGTACGCGAGTAGACGCCACCGCCGGCCGAGATCAGCTCGGCGTGGTAGTCCTCCCAGGTCGAACGGGACATCTCGAACAGCCGCTTGCGCTCGACGAACGAGGTGGCCGCGTCCGGGTTAGGGTCCAGGAAGATGTGCCGGTGGTCGAAGGCGGCCACCAGCCGGATGTGCTCCGACAGCAGCATTCCGTTGCCGAACACGTCGCCGGACATGTCGCCGACGCCGACCACGGTGAAGTCCTGGCTCTGGGTGTCGTGGCCCAGCTCGCGGAAGTGCCGCTTGACCGACTCCCAGGCGCCCCGGGCGGTGATGCCCATCTTCTTGTGGTCGTAGCCCGCCGAACCGCCGGAGGCGAACGCGTCGCCCATCCAGAAGTTGTGCGCGACGGAGATCTCGTTGGCGATGTCGGAGAAGGTCGCGGTGCCCTTGTCCGCCGCCACCACCATGTACGGGTCGTCGCCGTCGTGCCGGACCACGTCGTCGGGCGGCACGATGTCACCGGCCACGATGTTGTCGGTGACATCCAGCAGCGCGGAGATGAACTCCTTGTAGCAGACCACGGCCTCGTCCCGGTCGCCCGGGCGCTGCTTGAGCACGAAGCCGCCCTTGGCGCCCACCGGCACGATCACCGCGTTCTTGACCATCTGCGCCTTGACCAGGCCGAGCACCTCGGTCCGGAAGTCCTCCCGCCGGTCGGACCAGCGCAGCCCGCCCCGGGCCACCGGCCCGAACCGCAGGTGCACACCCTCGAACCGGGGCGAGTAGACGAAGATCTCGAACTTCGGCCGGGGCGCCGGCAGGTCCGGGATGGCCTGCGGGTCGAGCTTGAACGCCACGTACGACTTGGGCCGACCGCCGACCGGCTTCTGGTAGAAGCTGGTCCGCAGGGTGGCCTGGATCAGGTTCAGGTACGCCCGCAGGATGCGGTCCTGGTCCAGGCTGGCCACGTCGTCGAGCGCGGCGTCGATCTCGGAGACCAGCTCCGCCGCCCGCTCCTCCCGCTGCTCGGCGGTGAGCGTCCCCGGTTCGAACCGCGCCTCGAAGAGCCGCACCAGCAGCGTGGCCATGCCCGGGTACGCGATGAAGGTGGACTCCATGTAGTCCTGGGAGAAGACGGTGCCGGTCTGGCGCAGGTACTTCGCGTACGCCCGCAGCACCACCACCTGCCGCCAGGTGAGCCCGGCGCGCAGCACCAGCTCGTTGAAGCCGTCCACCTCGGCCTCGCCCCGCCACGCCGCCGCGAAGGCGTTCTCCACGTGCGGGCGGACCTCGGCCAGCTCCTGGTGGCCCTCGGGCAGACGCAGCCCGAAGTCGTACAGCCAGATCCGGCCGTCGACGCGCTCCACCTCGTACGGGTGCTCGTCGACCACCTTCACGCCGAGCGAGTGCAGCACCGGCAGCACCGCGGAGAGCATCATCGGCTCGCCGTAGCGGTAGACCTTGAACCGGACGTCCATCGACTCGTCGACGTCGGCGGACCGGACGACCGCACGCGGCAACGGCTGCTTGCGGAACAGGTGCATCTCGAGCTGGCCGGACTCCTCCAGCAGCTCCAGCTTGGCCAGGTCCTTCATCGCCTCGTACGGCGTGTGCCCGTCCTTGTAGCCCTCCGGGAACGCGTCGGCGTACCGGGCGAACAGGTGCTTGGCCTGCTCGTCGCCGAGCTTGCGCTCCAGCACCAGCCGGTAGTCGTCGTCCCACAGCCGGGTGGCGTCGGCCAGCTCCTCGGCGAGCAGGTCGGCGTCGATGTCCCCGGGCGGGCTGCTCGGGTCGGTACGCACGATGAAGTGCACCCGGGCCAGCATCGACTCGGTGACCCGGGTGGTGTAGTCCACCCCGACACCGTTCAGCTCACGCAGCAGGATGTCCTGCATGCGTAGTCGGTTCTGGGTGGTGAACCGGTCCCGGGGCAGATAGATCAGGCAGGAGATGAACCGCCCGTACGCGTCCCGGCGCAGGAACACCCGCAGTTGCCGGCGACCCGCCATCCGCAGTACGCCGATCACCGCGTGGTACAGGTCGTCGGTCTTGATCTGGAACAGCTCGTCGCGCGGGTACGTCTCCAGGATCTGCAACAGGTCCTTGCCGGAGTGGCTGCGCTGGCTGAGCCCGGAGCGGTCCAGCACCTCGGCGACCTTGCGTCGGACCACCGGCAGCTCCTGCACGCTGGTCCGGTACGCGGCGGTGGAGAACAGGCCGAGGAACCGCCGCTCGCCCACCACCCGACCGTCGGCGTCGAAGATCTTGAAGCCGATGTAGTCGAGGTACGCCGAGCGGTGCACGGTGGCCCGCGAGTTCGCCTTGGTGATGATCAACAGGCGCTTCTCGGTGACCTTCTCGTGCGCCTCGGGCGTCATCGACGACAGCGCCCGCGCCTCCGGCGAGTCCTGCCGCAGGATGCCCAGCCCGGTGCCGAGCACCGCCTCCAGCGCCGGCCCGCCCTCGGTCGAGTCCTGCACCAGCCGGTACTCGCGGTAGCCGAGGAAGGTGAAGTGGTCGTGGGCCAACCAGCGCAGCAGCTCGACCGAGTCGGTGATGTCCTTCTCCGGCACCGGCGGCCGGTTGTCGCTGGTCCGTGCGGCGGCCAGCTCGTCGGCGAGGGCGAGGGCCCGTTGGCGCATCTTGGGCCAGTCCTCGACGGCCTCGCGCACGTCGGTGAGCACCCGCTGCAACTCGCGGCGCAGCTTGTCGCGCACCTCCGGGTCGCGGACCGGGTCGATCTCGATCCGCATCCAGCTCTCGACCAGGTCGCCGTCGATCGCGTCGTCCGGCTCCACGTCGGCGGCGACCTCGACCAGTCGTCCCAGCGGCTCCCGGCGCACCACGACCAGCGGGTGCACCAGCAGGTGCACGTCCAGGTGGTGGCTGTTGAGCAGGGCGGTCACCGAGTCGACCAGGAACGGCATGTCGTCGGTGACGATCTCGACGACGCTGTGGTGCTGCTCGGCGTCGGGTGAGTGGATCCGCAGCTTCAACTCGCCCGGCACCCGCTGCTCGGCGAGCTGGCGGTGGGCGCGTGCGGCGTCGAGCATCTCCTCGGCGGTGAAGCCGATCAGCTCCTCGTCCGGCGCGAACCGCCAGAACCGACCCACCAGGGTCGCCGCGTCGTGGTCGTCGCCGGCCAAGGCGACCGCATGGGCCACCAACCGCTCGGCGTTGGGCACCGGCTCGTCGAGTTCGGCGTCCTCCACGTCGTCCGCCAACGCCTCTGGTGGCAGGCCCAGGTCGTAGAGGGTGTCGATGCTCGAACCGGTCATCCCGGTCGTTCCTGTGTCGAGTCGGCCGTAGCCGTCTCCGTCGGTCGCCGTGTCGAAGCTGTCGTCCCGGCCGGTGTCATCCTGCCGGAGGTCGGGTCCCGGTTTGATCGCCGGACGCCGGTCCATTCGGTGCCACTCCCCTCGACCCACCGCGTTGTGGGTCACTCTCGCCGCCCAGCCTAGGCCAGACCGACCGGTCGACCCGTCGGCGTACCACCAGCCGGACTTCCGGTGCGTGACGTCGTCCTTTCGCACGTTGCGGTACGAGGTTCGGCCGGATCAGGAGTACCCCGCCAGATGTTGTTCATCACACGAGCGCGGTCCCGTCTTTCGCCGCAAGGGGTACGGCGGGGCAGCCCCAGGTGTCGGGGCGTACTAGCGTGCAGGGCAGCCCGAGCAGGAGGACACCAGCCCGATGCACCGTGCGTACCGCAACCGTCACGTCTCGTCACGATTGGCCGCCCTTGCCGCCTGCCTGGTGATCTCGGCCACTCTGGTCGCCTGCTCCGGTGAGGACGGCCCGGAGCGCAGCGTGGACGCCTTCCTCGCCGGCTGGCCCACAGGCGACCTCCAGGCGGTCGGTTTCGTCGACCCGACCGGCAGTCGGTTGCCCGCTGCCGACGTCGCCCGGGAGATCAGGGAGCTCTCCGGCGAGCTGGTCGAGACGCCGCCCAAGCTGAGCCGACAGGGCAAACCCACGGTGGAACAGGACACCGCGACCAGCACGGTCCGGGTCGAGTGGACGCTGCCCGGCGACGTCATCTGGACGTACGACCGGCCGATCCGGCTGGTCAAGGGACGCGACGACGACTGGCAGGTGATCTGGGAGCCGCAGGTCCTCGCCGAGCAGCTCACCCGTGGCGACCGGCTCGGTCTGCGGCGCGACCCGGCGCCCCGCGCCGGCGTGCTCGACGGTGCGGGCGCGCCGCTGGTGGCCCCGCGCGCGGTGGTCCGGGTCGGGCTGGAGCCGCGCGCGGTGACCGACGTGAAGGCCGTCACCCGCGAACTGGACGCGGCGTTCCGGGCGATCCGGCCGGCGATCACCCCACCGGTCGACCTGTCCGGTCTGACCAAGCGGCTGGACGAGGCGAAGCCGGACGCGTTCGTCGAGGTCGTCACGTTGCGCGAGGAGGCGTACCGGCAGATCAGGTCCCGGATCAACGACCTGCCGGGGGCCGTCTTCTCCACCGACGAGCTGGACCTCGCCCCCACCCGCGAGTTCGCCCGGGCGGTGCTCGGCACGGTCGATCCGGCCCAGGCCGACGACCTGAAGAACTTCCCCGACCGTTACTTCCCTGGTGACCTGGTCGGGCACGGCGGGGTGCAGGGACGCTGGGACGAGCGGCTCCGTGGTGCGCCGGGCCTCACCGTGGTGGTCAAGCGGGCGTCCGGAGCCGGCACGGTGGAGCCCACCGGCACCGAACTGTTCCAGCACGACCCACGGCCCGGCGAGCCGGTGCGGACCAGCCTCGACGTGGCCACCCAGAACGCGGCGGACCAGGCACTGCGCGGCGAGCGACGGCGTTCCGCCCTGGTCGCCGTCCGGATCGGCGACGGCACGGTGCTCGCCGCCGCCAACGGTCCCGGCGCCGCCGGGGAGAACCTGGCCTTCACCGCCCAGGTGCCGCCGGGCTCCACGTTCAAGATGGTCAGCGCGCTCGGGCTGGTGGAACGCGGCGCGGTGACCCCGGACACCCGGGTCGACTGCCCCAAGACCCAGGTCGTCGACGGCCGGTCGTTCAAGAACTCGAACGACTTCGCCCTCGGCGAGGTGCCCTTCCGCACCGTCTTCGCCCGGTCCTGCAACACCACGTTCGCCGCCCTGGCACCGCAGCTCGGCGGCGACGGACTGGCCGCGACCGGCAAGACGCTCGGCCTGGAGGGCCAGTGGACGGTCGGGCTCGACGCCTTCACCGGCAAGGTCTCCGCGAACGGTGGCGCCACCGAACAGGCCGCCGCCGCGATCGGCCAGGGCACCACCCTGGTCAGTCCGTTGGCCATGGCGGCGGCGACCGCGGCGGTGGCCAAGGGCGGCTTCACCCCGCCGAAGCTGGTGCTCGACCCCGCTCCGGAGGGGGCAACCGAGCCAGGCCCGGAGCTGAACGCCGAAGCGGTGACGGCGGTCCGCGAGATGATGCGCGAGGTCGTGACCAGCGGCACCGGCACCGCCTTGAAGGACGCCCCGGGCGGGCCCGTGCACGGCAAGACCGGCACCGCCGAGTACGACGACAACCCGGAGAACACCCACGCCTGGTTCGTCGGGTGGCAGGGCGACGTCGCCTTCGCCGTCTTCGTGGAGAAGGGCGGCTCGGGCAGCGGCACCGCCGTGCCGATCGCCGAGCGTTTCCTGCGCGCACTGTCCCGCTGACCGCTCAGGCGGTCAGGCCGCCCGGCGCCGACGAGGGCCGGGCGACGTCGCCGGCCTGGTCGACGTCGTCGAACCCGCCCTCGTCGGGATCGGCGACGTCCGGCTCCCGGTAGGCCACGTCCGAATCTGACGCCCAGTCGACCACGTCCGGTTCCGGTCCCCGGTCGGTCCGGACGTCCTCCTCCGGGCCACCCGGATGCGCGGCGGTCGACGGGCCGACGGAGACCGGTGCCGCCGCCACCAGGAGCGGTCCGGCCGACGGCACGTCGGCCGGGTCGACGCCCCGGCGCGGTGCCGGAGCGGGACGTTCGACGGTCTCCGGACGCAGCCGGGGCGGCATCGAGCCGGGCGCGGTCACCGGGCGCAGCCCGGCCACCAACGTGTTGACGATCTCGGCCGCGTACGCGCCGTCCGGGTCGTAGTCGGGGTCGAAGACGGTCAGCTCGACGCCGAGGCAGTGCGGGGTGTCGACCAGCCCCGCGAGCAGGATCTCCAGCTCGGCGAAGGCGATGCCGCCCGGGTCGGGGGCGTCGACCGCCGGCATCACGGCCGGGTCGAGGACGTCCACGTCGACGTGCACCCAGTAGCCGGCGCAGTCCGCGAGCTGCTCGTGCGCCCACTGGGCGGTACGGGCGGCGCCCTCGGCCCGCAGCGCCGGGACCGGCCGGGTCAGGATCCCGGCGGCCTGGAGGTCCAGCCGGTACTCGTCCTGGGCGCGGATGCCGAGCACCACCACGTCGATGTCCCGGAAGTACGGGCGTCGCCCCTCGATGGCGGCCAGGTCGGCCTGGCCCCGGCCGGTGACCAGGGCGAGGTCCTCACCGGCCGCCGCGCCCACGTACGAGGCGTTGCCCGGGTGCCGGAAGTCGGAGTGCCCGTCCACGAAGACCAGGCCGATCCGGCCGCCCACCGCCTCGCCGAGCCGGTGCATGGCCAGCGCCGAGCCGAGCAGGATCGAGCAGTCGCCGCCCAGGATCACCGGGAACTCGTCCCGGTCGATGATCGCGCCGATCCGGTCGGCCAGTCCCACCGAGTAGTCGGCGATCTCCCGGGCGTGGCACACCCCGTCGCCCGGCCGCCAGTCCCCGGCGTCGTACCGGGGCGGGGTCAGGTGACCGGCGTCGCGAGCCCGCAGCCGGGGCAGCAGGCCCTGGTCACGCAGTGCGCCCGGGGCCTTGCCGCAGCCCGGCACCGAGGTGGGCGTGGGTGGACGCAGGCCGAGGTTGCTCGGCGCGTCGAGGACGGCGATCCGGCGCATGATGGGCTCCCGTCCTCCGATGTCGGGCGGGCCGGCATCACGCCGGCCCGCGCAGGCGTGGTAAGTGACTCAGAACAGGGCGCTGGCCAGGGCCCGACGCGCCGATGCGACCGCCGGATCCTCCGGACCGGCGATGGTGAAGAGGCCGACCAGGTGCTGGCGTACCTTCTCCCGGTCCTCCCCGGCGGTCCGCCGGACCACCGAGACCAGCCGCTGGTAGGCCTGCTCGGCCAGCCCGCTGAGCACCTCGATGTCGGCGGCCAGCAGTTGCGCGTCGACGTCGTCGGGGTCGGACGCGGCGGCGGCGAGCGCCGCCTGCGGGTCCGCACCGGCCACCCGGCGGGCCAGCCCGACCTGGGCCAGTCCGGCCGTCGCCGCCGCGTCCGCCGGCGTCTCCGCCAGGATCTTGCGGTACGCCTGCTCGGCGGCGTCCAGGTCGCCGGTCATCAGGGCGTCGTCCGCCTCGTCCAGACGCGGGTCCTCCGGCTCGGCCACGGCCACGCCGCCGGCCTTGAGCACCGCCTGGATCCACTGGCGCAGTTGCGCCTCGGGGACCACGCCGGAGAAGGCGTCGACCGGCTGCCCGCCGACCACCGCGTACACCATCGGGATGCCCTGCACGCGGAACATCTGAGCCAGTCGCGGGTTGGCGTCCACATCGACCTTGGCGAGCACCCAGGCGCCGCCGCCCTCCGCCGCCAACCGCTCCAGCACCGGGGAGAGCTGCTTGCACGGTTCGCACCACTCGGCCCAGAAGTCCACCACCACAGGTGTGGTCAGCGAGCGCTCCAAAACCTCGGACTGGAAGGTCGCCTCCGTCACGTCGATGACGGTGACGCCGCCGCCGACGGGGTTGCCGGGCGCGGCGGCGGGCGGGCCGGACTGGGCCGGTGCCGGGGTGGGGCTGGGCGCGGCGGGGCGCAACGCGCTGAGGTCGACCGCGCCGCGGGTGAAGATCGACGAGGTGATCCGTGGGTCGCTCATGGTTACCTAGTCTCGCACGCGATTTGCCGAACTCAGGTTCACCCGCCGCCGGCGCAGTTGCCACTGTCACCGCTGCCCAACCGCCCCGGCGGAGGGAGGGGTCAGAACCGGGCGGGCTCGCGGTAAACGCCCCATTCCGCGCGCAACGCGTCGCAGATCTCGCCGAGCGTCGCCTCGGCGCGGACGGCGTCGAGCATCGCCGGGATCATGTTCTCCCCGGTACGGCTCACCGCCACCATCGCCTCGACCGCCGCCCGGGCCCGGGCGGCGTCCCGGCCGGTCTTGCGCTCGGCCAGCAACCGGCGCTGCTCCAGCTCCACCTCGTGCGAGATGCGCAGGATCTCCAGCTCCTTGGCGACCGTGCCGGTGTGGCAGTTGACGCCGACGATCTTCTTGTCGCCCTTCTCCAGCGCCTGCTGGTAGACGAACGCCGACTCGGCGATCTGGCCGGTGAACCAGCCGTCCTCGATGCCGCGCAGGATGCCGGAGGTCATCGGGCCGATGGTGTGCGGGCCCTCGCCGCCCAACGCGCGGATTCGGGCGAAGATCTCCTCCGCCTCCGCCTCGATCCGGTCGGTCAGCGCCTCGACGTACCACGAGCCGCCGAGCGGGTCGGCCACGTTGGTCACCCCGATCTCCTCCATCAGCACCTGCTGCGTCCGCAGGGCGATCTCGGCGGAGGAGTCGGTGGGCAGCGCCAGGGTCTCGTCCAGCGCGTTGGTGTGCAGCGAGTTGGTGCCGCCGAGCACCGCGGCGAGCGCCTCGACGGCCGTACGCACCACGTTGTTGACCGGCTGCTGGGCGGTCAGCGACACTCCGGCGGTCTGCGTGTGGAAGCGCAGCCAGAGCGCCTTCTCACTGCTGGCGCCGTACACGTCGCGAAGCCAGCGGGCCCAGATCCGGCGGGCGGCGCGGAACTTGGCGATCTCCTCGAAGAAGTCGACGTGCGAGTCGAAGAAGAAGCTGAGCCCGGGGGCGAAGACGTTGACGTCCAAGCCGCGCGAGAGCCCCAGCTCGACGTAGCCGAACCCGTCGGCGAGCGTGTACGCCAACTCCTGCGCGGCGGTCGAGCCGGCCTCGCGGATGTGGTAGCCGGAGACGGAGAGCGGCTTGTAGCGCGGGATCTCCCGGGCGCAGTACTCCATCAGGTCACCGATCAGGCGCAGGTGCGGCTCGGGGTCGAACAGCCACTCCTTCTGCGCGATGTACTCCTTGAAGATGTCCGTCTGCAGGGTGCCGTCGAGCGTCGACAGGTCGGCGCCCTGCCGCTCGGCGGCGACCAGGTACATGCAGAACACCGGCACCGCCGGGCCGGAGATGGTCATGCTGGTGGTGACCGCCGCCAGGTCGATGCCGTCGAAGAGCGCCTCCATGTCGACGGCGCTGTCCACCGCCACCCCGCAGTGGCCCACCTCGCCGAGCGACTGCGGGTCGTCGGAGTCGCGGCCCATCAGGGTGGGCATGTCGAACGCGACCGAGAGACCGCCGCCGCCGGCGCCGAGGATCATCTTGTAGCGCTCGTTGGTCTGCCGGGCGTTGCCGAACCCGGCGAACTGCCGGATGGTCCAGGTCCGCCCGCGATAGCCGGTCGGGTGCAGGCCCCGGGTGTACGGGAACTCGCCCGGCCAGCCGATCCGGTCGAAGCCCGGGTACGCGGCACCCTCCGGGGGCCCGTAGACCGGCTCGACGGGCAGCCCGGAGAGCGTGGTGAAGTCCGCGTCCCGCTTACGCGCGGCGTCGTACCGGGCCTGCCAGCGGGCCCGTCCGGCGGCGATCTCGTCGGCGTTCATCCCCGGGCTCCTCCTTGAGTCCTCGACTGCACGTCGAGTGTAGAGCCCTTAACTAAACGATCGCTAAGGAAACTCCTACCGACCGGTAATGCCGACCGGCCCCTCAGACGGCGGGACCACCGATGGCGACGTCGTCCACCCGGATGTTGATCTCGTCGACCCGCAGCCCGTACGCCTCGATCGCCTGGGTCACGCCGGTGCGCACCGCCGAGGTCACCTCGGGCACCGCGTGCCCGGCGTCGATCACGATCACCAGGTTGACCACTGCCGCGCCGTTGGTGACGTGCGCCGAGCACCCGCGCCGGGCGTCACCCACCTGGTCCAGCCCGACCCGGTCGAGCACCGCGTTGAAGAACCGCGCGATGTCACCGCCCAACTCGACCACACCGGGTACGGCCTTCGCGGCGGCCACCGCGATCTTCTCCACCACCTCGTCCGAGATGTCGGTACGACCACCCGCCACCGCGTCCGGCGTCATCGGCAACTCCTGCGTCATCTCGTGGTCCATCTCTCTCCAGCAGCCGTCACACCACCCCACGCGCTCTGCGAAGGCGGTGCGAGCGTAACCGTCCGAGACGGTCCGCAGTGGACTCCGCTCAGCCGGAGAGCTGGGCCAGCAGGGTGTCCGCGGCGGCGTACGGATCGATCGCGCCGGCAGCGACCTCGGCGGCGAGCGCCGGCAACTGCGTACCGTCGCGCAGCGAGCCGATCCGGGCGCGCAGCGCACCCAGCGCGATCGCCTCGATCTCGGCGGCGGCCCGCGCCTCCCGGCGACGGCGCAGCTCGTCGTGCTCGACCAGCCAGCCCCGGTGCTTGTCGACGGCGGCGGCGACGTCGTCGATCCCCTCGCCCCGGACGGCGACCGCCCGCACCACCTGGGGCCGCCACTGCCCCGGTCCGCGCTCGCCGAGCGCGATCATGCCCTGGATGTCCCGGACCGTCGCGTCAGCGCCGTCCCGGTCGGCCTTGTTCACCACAAAGATGTCGGCGATCTCCAGGATGCCGGCCTTCACCGCCTGGATCGCGTCGCCCATGCCCGGCGCGAGCAGCACCAACGTGGTGTCGGCGAGCGAGGCCACCTCGACCTCGGCCTGCCCGACCCCGACGGTCTCCACCAGCACCACGTCGCAGCCGGCACCCTCCAGCACCCGCACCGCCTGCGGGGTGGCCGCCGACAACCCGCCCAGGTGGCCCCGGCTGGACATCGACCGGATGTACACACCGGGGTCGGTGGCGTGGTCCTGCATCCGCACCCGGTCACCGAGGATCGCCCCGCCGGTGAACGGACTGGACGGGTCGATCGCCAGCACGCCGACCCGGTGTCCCCGCGCCCGCAGCGCGCGGACCAGCTCGTTGGTGGTGGTCGACTTACCCACCCCCGGCGAACCGGTCAGACCGACCACCTGAGCCCGTCCGGTGTGCGGCGCGAGCGCCGCCGCGATGCGCGGCAGAGTCTCGTCACCCGACTCGACCAGCGTGATCAGCCGGGCCACCGCGCGTGGGTCACCCTCGCGGGCCCGTTCGACGAGCATCGGTACGTCCCGACTACGCCGCACCGAACCGGCCGCGGCCGGCGCGCTCCCCCTCGTCTCGCTCATACCGCCGCCCTCGACCGCGACTCTGACAGGCTGCGCGTCGGGCCCGACGGCCGGGCTCGCCCGCTCACCGTGCTGGGCGTCGGGCCCGACTGCGGGGCTCGCACGATCGGCTCGTTCCTCGGGCTCACAGGTCGGTCTCGGTCGGGGCCGGGACGTGGATGATCAGCGCGTCGCCCTGACCACCGCCACCGCAGAGCGCCGCCGCACCGGTGCCGCCGCCGCGCCGCTTGAGCTCCATCGCCAGGGTCAGCACCAGCCGGGCGCCGGACATGCCGATCGGGTGCCCCAGCGCGATCGCGCCGCCGTTCACGTTGACCTTGTCCGGGCTGATCCCGAGGTCACGGGTGGACTGGATGCCGACCTGGGCGAACGCCTCGTTGACCTCGATCAGGTCGAGGTCGGAGATGCTCAGCCCGCCCTTGCGCAGGGCGTGCTGGATGGCGTTGGACGGCTGCGAGTGCAGGGAGTTGTCCGGGCCCGCCACGTTGCCGTGCGCGCCCACCTCGGCCAGCCAGGTCAGCCCGAGTTCCTTGGCCTTCGCCTTGCTCATCACGACCACCGCGGCGGCACCGTCGGAGATCGGCGACGAGCTGCCGGCGGTGATGGTGCCGTCCTTGGCGAAGGCCGGACGAAGCTTGGCCAGCGTCTCGGCGGTGGTGTCCGGGCGGATGCCCTCGTCCTCGCTGACCACCAGCGGGTCACCCTTGCGCTGCGGGATGACCACCGGGGTGATCTCGTCGGCGAAGTGACCGTTCTTCTGCGCGGCGGCGGCCCGCTGGTGGCTGGCGGCGGCGAAGGCGTCCTGCTCCTCGCGGCTGATCCCCCGCTCGGCGCCGTGGCGCTCGGTGGACTCGCCCATCGAGCAGCAGTCCCACGCGTCGGTCAGCCCGTCGAGCGCCATGTGGTCCTTGACCACCACGTCGCCGTACTTGTAGCCGCTCCGCTGACCGAGCAGCAGGTGCGGGGCGTTGGTCATCGACTCCATGCCGCCGGCCACCACCACGTCGAACTCACCGGCCCGGATCAACTGGTCGGCCAACGCGATCGCGTCCAGCCCGGAGAGGCAGACCTTGTTGATGGTCAGCGCGGGCACCGACATCGGGATGCCCGCCTCCACCGCCGCCTGGCGGGCCGGGATCTGACCGGTACCGGCCTGGAGCACCTGCCCCATGATCACGTACTGGACCTGTTCGGGGGCCACGCCGGCACGCTCCAGTGCCGCGGAGATGGCGATACCGCCGAGTTTCGTCGCCGGTAGGTCCTTCAGGTTGCCCAGCAGACGCCCCATCGGGGTGCGCGCGCCACTGACGATCACCGAAGCCATGACTGCCTCCGAGGGGGTGCCGACCTGTACGCCTTAACTATCGTTCGGCCAGACTAGCGTCATGCCTGAGAACTCCCCCGTCGAGCCCGCTGCCGACTATGTCACAGACATCGGTCTACGCCGCATCGACCATGTCGGGATCGCGGTCGCGGACCTCGACGCCGCGATCGACTTCTACCAACGGACCTTCGGCATGCGCTGCGTGCACACGGAGGTCAACGCCGAGCAGGGGGTCCGCGAGGCGATGCTGACGGTCGGGCCGACCGCCGAGGGTGGCTGCGTGCAACTGCTCGCCCCGCTGACGCCGGAGTCGACCATCGGCAAGTTCCTCGACCGCAACGGACCGGGCGTGCAGCAGGTCGCGTACACCGTGGCGGACATCGACGTGGCCTGTGCGGCGCTACGCGAGCGCGGCGTACGCCTGCTGTACGAGACGCCCCGGCGCGGCACCGCCGACTCCCGGATCAACTTCGTCCACCCCAAGGACGCCGGCGGCGTCCTGATCGAACTGGTCCAACCCGCCTGACGACACGGCGCACAGCCCGAACGCAACGCAGGTGCCGGTGCGGTGCGGGTGCGGTGAAAGGAAGGGTCCCCTGCTAACGCCTCGTGCATAGCAGGGGACCCCTGCTAACACGCAACCCGCCGCACCACGCAACCTCCCGCGCCACGCAACCCGCCGCACGACGCGACCCGCCGCACGACGCGGCTCGACGAGGTACGACGCCGCCCGGGCCGGGCGCGGGGCGGCTGGCCTCATGGACGAGGTGCCGGTGGCCATTCGGTGAACGGCCTTTGGCTTTCCCAGAGGCACGCCGACACCCATTCGAGTGAGACGGGGCGGCCGGAAACATAAGGACGCCGGTCCCCTTTTCCGCCTCACGCTGCGTGCCTTCACGCTCGCCTCGGAGCTGGCAAGATCGCCACTTCCCCCGGCGGTCCGGCACCCTGTCGAGTTGACCATGTAATGAGGACGGCAAAGGGCGGCACGCTCTTGCGAAGCACCCCGGGGGGTCTGCCAGTATGTCCCAATGCCCCAGCAGCAGTCCTCCCCTCTCGCGTTCTTCGATAACGCGAACTCGCAGCCCGATTTCACGGTTGGCCTGCGCGGATACAACACCGGTCAGGTCGACGACTTCATCGGCCGGCTCAACGCCGCGCTGAGCCAGGCCAACAAGGACCGCGCCGACGCCGAGCAGGCGCTCAACGACGCCCAGCGCCGGCTCCGGCAGTCCGAGCAGCGGCTCACCGCCCTGGAGCAGAAGCTCACCGACACCAGCAAGCAGCTGGAGGAAAACAGCCGCCCGACGCTGTCCGGTCTCGGCACCCGGGTCGAGCAGATCCTCCGGCTCGCCGAGGAGCAGGCCAACGACCACCGCAACGAAGCCAAGCGCGAGTCGGAGGGCATCCTCTCCGCCGCCCGCCTCGAGGCGCGGGAGATCACCGACAAGGCCCGTGCCGAGGCCGCCGCGATGAAGGCCAGCGCCGAGCGCGAGGCGGGCAACGTCCGCACCGCCGCCGAGCGTGAGGCGGCCGAGGCGCGGGTGCAGGCCCGCCGGGAGGCCGACACGCTGCGCGCCGACGCGGAGCGGGAGACCAAGCAGCTGCGTACGGTGACCGCGCACGAGGTCGCCGAGCTGAAGTCGACCGTCGAGCGGGAGGTGGCCACCCTCCGGGCCACCGCCGAGCGGGAGATCACCCAGCAGCGGGCCAAGGCCGCCCGGGAGGCCGAGGAGAAGCGCGCCGAGGCGACCAAGCTCCTCACCGACGCCCGCGACAAGCGCGACAAGGACCTCCAGGCGCTGGAGCTGCAGCTCGCCGAGCGGCGGGAGAAGGCCGAGCGCGAGGAGTCGGAGCGGCACGCCGCCCAGGTCGCGCAGACCCAGAAGCTGGTCAGCGAGGCCGAGCAGCGGGCCCGGGCCGCGCAGGAGCGGGCCAAGGAGATCGAGCAGCGGGCCGAGGCCCGTCGGGTCGAGTCCGAGCGCAACGCGACCGAGACGGTCGAGAAGGCCAAGGCGCTCTCCGAGCGGACCCTGAGCGAGGCCCGCGCCGAGTCGCAGCGTCTGCTCAACGAGGCGCGCACCGAGGCCGAGCTGACCACCCAGGCGGCCCGCCGCGAGGTCGAGGACCTCACCCGCCAGAAGGACGCGGTCACCTCACAGCTCGGGCAGATGCTCTCCGGTCTGGCCGGCATCGTGCCGGGCGTACCGAACAACGCGAACGCCGCCGCGGCGGCGGACAAGCCGGCGGCCAAGAAGGCCGACGAGTCCGACGACAAGGTCGCTGCGGAGACCACCAGCTGATCCGGCGGCTCGGGGCATGATCGACGGCGCGGGGTGACACCGGGTGACGGTGCCACCCCGCGCCGCCCTGCTTGTGCGGGACGTGTCGGCAACCGCTCGCCCCAGCACGTGAAGTAGGTCCCAACAGGGGCGTCCGTATCGCCCCAGGAGTCGCCGTTGCGTGTGAGGATGGGAGCATGTCGCACGGCGAGGAACTGTTCTCCCTCGGCGGGGACGTGACCACGGAGCCCAGCTTCGAGTCCGCCCTGCGAGGATATGAAAAACGGCAGGTCGACCGGTACGTCGCTCGTGCGGAGCACGAGATCGGGGCGTTGGCGGCCGAACGGGAACAGGCCTACACCCAGATCCACAAGCTGGCCGGTCAGGTCGAGGTGCTCCAGCGCGACCTCGCCCAGGTCCGCAAGCAGGTCGGCGTGGTCGACCGTGCCGCGTTCCGCCACCTCGGTCCCCGGGTGGAGCAGATCCTGGCGCTCGCCGAGGAGCAGGCCGAGGACATCCTCGGTGCCGCCCACGAGGAGATCGAGGCGCGCCGGGCCACCGCCGAGCACATCATCGACGAGGCGCGCGCGGAGGCCGCCAAGGCGCTCAAGGATTTCGAGATCGCGCTGGCCACCCGCCGGGCCGAGGAGGAGCGGCAGGCCGCCGCCCGTAAGGCGGAGTCCGAGGCCGCTGCCCGGGCCGCCCGCGAGGAGGCCGCCCGGCTGCGCAAGGCCGCCCAGGAGGCGTTGGCCAAGGCCGAGCAGGAGGCGACCCAGCTCCGCGACGCCGCCAAGGAGATCCACACCCGGGCCCAGCAGGAGGCGGCCAAGCTCCGGGAGGCCGCCCGCGAGGTGCACGCCACCGCCCAGCAGGAGGCCACCCAGCTCCGCGACGCGGCCAAGGAGGTGCACGCGAAGGCGCAGCAGGAGGCCAAGCGCCTGGTCGACCAGGCCACCGAGGCCGGTCGCGCCACGCACGCCAAGGCCCAGCAGGAGGCCAAGCAGATCATCGACGACGCCGCCACGGCCGGCCGCGCCACCCGCGACAAGGCCCGCCAGGAGGCCGAGCGGCTGACCGCGCAGACCACCGAGGCGGCCCGCCGCACCCGCACGGAGACCGAGGCGTACGCGCAGCGCATGCGCACCGAGACCGAGGCGTACGTGCAGCACGCCCGCGCTCAGGCGCAGCAGGAACTGGGCGCCTGGCGGGCCGGGGTGGAGAAGGAGGTCAACGGCCGGCGGGAGGCGGCGGACCGGGAGCTGACCGAGCGGCGGGCGACCGCCGAGCGCGAGTTCACCAGTCGTCGCGAGGAGTTGGAGAAGCAGTTCACGACCCGCAACGCCGAGCTGGACGAGCAGTTCCAGGGCCGTACCGTCGAGCTGGAGTCGGGTTTCGAGACCCGCCGCGCCGAGCTGGAGTCGGAGTACACCACCCGGAAGAACGAGATCGAGCAGGGCGCCGACGCGATCCGCCAGGCCGCCGAGCAGGAGGCCGCCACGGTGCGCGCCGAGGCCGAGGAGCGGGCCACCGCGCTGCTGCGCGACGCCGGGACCGAGGCGGCCGACAAGCGCCGGGAAGCCGACGAGTACGCCACCACCACTCGCCGCGAGGCGGACGAGCACGCCACCACCGCCCGTCGCGAGGCCGACGAGTACGTGGCCTCCTCCCGACGCCAGTTCGAGGAGTACGCCGCCACCACCCAGCAGCATCTGGCCACCACACAGCAGCACCTGGCCGCGACGCAGCAGGAGGCGGCGGCGAGCCGCCAGCAGCTCGCCCAGGTGATGCTGGAGATCGCCAAGGCCCAGCAGCAGCTCGCCGACCTGCGTCAGGAGACCTGGAAGTCCCGGCAGGAGTCCGACGACCTGCAGCGCAAGCTGCTCGACCTGCGGCTGACGGCGGCGACCGGCCCCGACGGTCCGGGTGCTCCCGCCGCCGTGGCCGCGTCCGCCCCGGCTGCCGCGATGGACGCCTCCGCCCCCGCCACCGCTGCCTCCGCCACGGCGCCGGTCGCCGTCAACGGCAGCCGCCCGAGCAACAGCGTCGTCGGCGCGGCGAGCGGACCGGGTGGCTCGGCCGACACCGCCACCAGGCCCACCGAGCCTGCGGGCGACGACGGACCGACCGCGAAGCCGGCGACCACCGGCGACGACGGGCCGGCGACGAAGCCGATGGCGGAGCCGGTCACCACGGTCGAGGACGCGACGGCGAAGCCGGCCACCGAGCCGACCTCGGTCGACGGCAGCACGGCGAGCGCCGGTGTGGACGGCGAGCCGACGGTGGCGGCCGTGCCGGGGACGGGTGGCCGGGACGCCACCCCGACGAAGATCACCAGCACCGGCGAGAACGGCAAGCGCCCGACCAAGCCGACCACTGACGAACGCAGCGCCAAGCCGAGCAAGGTCACCTCAGACTGAGACAACGGCGCCCGACGATCAGGCGGACGGAACGAACCGACGACGCCCAACGACCAGGCGGATACCGGCGAACCACCGACGGCACCCGACGATCAGGCGGACTCGGGACAGAGCGACGCCACCGGCCGCCGGCCAAGCGGCCTCGGACTGAGCCGACCGCGCCCGACGATCAGGCGGACTCGGGCGGGCTACGGCGGCGGACGGTCAGGGCGAGTCGGGACGCCGGTGCGCGGCCGGTCGACGGGATGCTCCCCAGGCGACGAACCGGTCGAACAGCGTCCGAGGTGCCGGGCCGTCGTGCGGGTTGAGGTGATAGAGGTCCCGCATCGCCTCGTACATCAGGCCGGCCAGATAGATGGTGAGGCCGGCGCTGTTGCCGTCGTACTCCAGCCGGAGCAGCAGTCGCGCCTCCCCGCAGGGCCAGGGCTGCCCGTCGGCGCGACAGCACCAGGTCGGTCGTAACGGGGTGTGCGGGGGCCGACTGTCGACGGGGCGCGGACGTTCGGGACGGGGGCCGTTGCCCGGCATGGGCAGGCGCGTGGTGATCATGCCTGGCCACCCGGCGTACGCCCCTGTCGGCCGCCGGTCGCCCGCCACCACTGCCCCGGCGTGAGCCGACCGGGACGGCCCGCGTGCTGGCGCGGCAGCGGCTGGGTCGGCTGCTCCGTCCAGCCGGGCAGGTGCGTGTCCCGCCGCCGTTGCGGCAGGACCGGCAGGATCACCGTCGGGCACTGGTACCACTTGCTGCGCACATCGACCTCCCTCGGGAAAGCCTGGGACACATCTGCTGCTGATCCGACGACGGATGTGGCCAGGACTACGGGAGGGGCCGCCCACGCGGGGGAAGGCGGGGGCGGCCCCGGCCTGGACCAGCCCGCGCCCCCTCGGCAACGAACCAGTCCGGCATGGCTGACAGTCTGCTGAGCGAGCCACTACTGTCGGAAGGCATCGAGGCTGGTCGTCGTACTGCTGCGGAGTCCCGCCCCCGACCGGAAATCCCGAGCGTTTCTCGGGCGCAGACTGTGGAGGCACTGTGGAGGGAACGACGGCGGACCTGATCCGGGCGCAGCTTCGCCGCTTGCGCGTGGCCGCCGGGCTCAGCCAGGAGGAGTTCGGCAAGCAGGTGCACTACTCACCGTCGATGGTCTCGGCCGTCGAGACCGGCAGTCGGCCGTACGACCGGTCGTTGCTCGCCCGCGCCGACGAGGTGCTGCGCTCCGGCGGGCTGCTGGTGGCGCTGCTGCGGATCGCCGAGCGGGAGGGGCAGCCCTCGTGGTTCCTGCCGTGGCTGGACGCCGAGCGAATGGCCCGGCAACTCCGAGTGTTCGAGCCCATGCTGATCCCGGCCGTGTTGCAGACCGAGGGTTACGCCCGCGCGGTGATCCGCTGCGACGACCTGCTCAGCGACGAGGAGGTGGACCGGCGGGTCGCCGCCCGGCTGGACCGGCAGGGCATCCTCACACTGCCGGAGCCGCCGCAGCTCATCGCGGTCGTCGACGAGGCCGTCCTGCACCGGCGGGAGGAACGCTTCTGGCCGGTCATGGTGCACCAGATCGAGCACCTGATCGCCTGTGCCGCACGACCAAACGTGAGCATCAATGTCATCCCGCTCGGTGTCGGGGTGCACATCGGGCTCTCCGGGCCGTTCTCGCTGGCCCGCAGCGAGGAGGGCGGCTGGGTGGCGATCATGGAGAACCAACTGACCGCCACGCCGACCGACAGCGAGGCGGACCTGGCTACGCTGTTGGCGCGCTGGGAGACGGTGCGCAACGAGGCGCTGTCCCGCCAGCAGTCGATCGAACTCCTCGACAGGGTGGCGAAGTCATGGACCTGAACGGCGCGACCTGGCGTACCGCCAGCCGCAGCGGCAACACCAATTGCGTGGAGGTGGCCGACAACCTGCCCGGCGTGGTCGCGGTCCGCGACAGCAAGGACCGGCAGGGCCCGGTGCTCGCGTTCACGCCGTCGACCTGGCGCTCGTTCGTCCGGCAGGTCAAGCGGCACTGAGCCGCTGGGCCCGGACACCAGCCGCCACAGACCGAGGTCGGCCAGGACCTCCGCCCACCCGACCGGCCACGGCCTGCGCGGTCCGGTGCCGGGACGCCCCCGGCACCGGACCGGCTCCGACCGAACGCCGGAGACACGTTCTCGGAGCCTCCACCCGCGATCGGACTGCCCCGCCGGTGCAGTAGCGTGCGGTCATGCCTGCCGGCCCGCAGGCACCTGAACGGGTCGGCGCGGTTCCGGCAGCAGCGGTCGAGGTCCGAGCGGGGAGGCCGAGTGGCGCAGGACGAGCCGGAGCGGTCCGCAGTGGAGCAGCCGAGGTCCGACGATCCCGGCGCGAAGCGGTCCGCGAAGGCGCAGCCCCGGGCGGAGCAGTCTCCGCCGGGACGGCGCGGGGCCGGGACGACCGGCTCCCACGACAAGAGTGACCCGGCGGCGGTGCACGGCACGACGGACCGGCCGGTGGCGGCCGGGGCCACGCCGGGAAGGTCGGCCGCACGGGCCACGCCGGAGACGTCGGCGGTGCAGGCCACCCCGGAGACGTCGGCGGTGGGTACGGCGCACGATCCACACCCCGATGCGGGTCGGTTCGGTACGCCGGGGCGTCCGCTGCGGCGCAACAGCTTCCTGGTCGGGTTCACCGGTGCGCTCGGCGTGCTGCTCGCGTACGCCGTCTATCTGGGGTTGCGCAACGCGGCCGGGATGGTCGTGCTGGTGGTCATCGCGTTGTTCCTCGCGGTGGGCCTGCACCCGGCGGTGGTCCGCCTGCGGTCGTGGGGGGTGCCGCGCGGCCTGGCCGTGGCCATCGTGGCGCTCGTCGTGATCGCGCTGCTGAGCGGGGGCGTACTGGCCCTGGTGCCGCCGATCCTGACCCAGTTGACCCAGTTCATCGACCAGTTGCCGAGCTACCTGGAGTCGTTGCGCCGCAACGAGACGGTCAACGACCTGGTGGAACGCTTCGACCTGATGCGGCGGGCGCAGGAGCTGGCCAGCGCGGACGTGGTCGGGCGGGCGCTGGGCGGTGTGCTCGGTGGTGCCCAGTTCCTCTTCGGCACGATCTTCCGGGTGCTCACCGTGCTGGTGCTGACCATCTACTTCCTGGTCTACTTCGACCGGATGCGCGACCTCGCGTACGCCCTGGTGCCGCGCTCGCGCCGGGAGCGGGTGCAGCTCATCGGCGACGAGATGCTGACCAAGGTCGGCGCATACATGGTCGGCGCGCTCTCCATCGCCGTGCTGGCCGGTGTCGCCGCCTTCGTCTTCGCGCTCGCGGTGGGCCTACCCTACCCGTTCGCGCTGGCCGTGGTCGTGGCGATCACGGACCTCATCCCGCAGATCGGCGCGACGCTCGGCGCGGTGGTCGTCAGCCTGGTCGGATTCGCCACCGAACCGTCCGTCGGCATCGCCTGCGTGGTGTTCTTCGTGATCTATCAGCAGATCGAGAACTACCTGTTCTACCCCAAGATCATGCGCCGGTCGGTGCACGTCAACGAGGTGGCGGCGCTGGTCGCCGCGCTGCTCGGGGTATCGCTGCTCGGCGTGATCGGCGCGCTGATCGCCATTCCGACGGTCGCCGCGATCCAGATCGTCCTACGCGAGGTGGTGATCCCCCGCCAGGACCGCCGCTGACCGGCGGGACTCAGTCGGCGCGACGCTGTTCCGGGCCGGTGACCGGGACGTCGGCGAAGGCGGCCACCGTGCGGTCGGCGTACGCGCTGGCGTCGCCGGTCTCCATCGGGCCGTCCCAGGTCGTCGGCAGCGGCACCGACGCCGCCGGGTTGACCCGCCGGACCACCTCGTCCAGCACCGTCTCGGCGTCGCCGACCCAGAGGTGTTTCGCCCCCGGTACCCCGACCACCTCGGCCTGCGTCACTGCGGCGAACCGTTCGCGGGCCTCCTCGGGGCGGAGGTAGTCGTCGAACTCCGGCACCAACGCGGTCAACGGTCGGCCGAACTCCGCCCAGTGGGCCAGATCGGCCGCCTCGGAGAAGCGCAGCGGCGGGGAGAGCAGGATCGCGCCGGACACGGCCGGGTCACCGCCGTACTTGAGCACCAGGTCGGTACCGAACGACCAGCCCAGCAGCCAGATGTTCGGCAGCTCGTGGAACTCGGCGTACTCGATGGCGGCAGCCACGTCGTACCGCTCGCCGACAGCCGAGTCGAAGCTGCCCTCGCTGGTGCCGCGTACGCTGCTGGTGCCCCGGGTGTTGAACCGCAGCACGGCCAGGTCGGCCAGCGCGGGCAGCCGCCAGGCGGCCTTGCGGAACACGTGGCTGTCCATCATCCCGCCGTGGGTGGGCAGCGGGTGCAGGCAGACCAGCGTGGCCACCGGCTCGCGGTCGACCGGGCGGGCCAGCTCACCGACCAGCCGCAGTCCGTCCGCGGTGTGCAGCTCGATGTCCTCCCGGCGGCCGGGCAGGATCGACGACGCGCGAATGGGTGCACTCACCCCTCCATCCTCCCGTCCCACCGTCCCCGCCGCGCGGCCAGGTGACAAAGATCGCCGGAAGGCGGGTCCGGACGGCCCGCGCCCCGCCGTCTCGGTGCCTCGGCGTCTCGGCGTAGGGCGGGGCGGCGTTCAGCCGTGGCGGGGGGCGCTTCGGCCGCGCTGGATCCCCGGTGTCCGCCGGTCCCGGGCGCGCCAGCAGCCGGTGTGCCAGTGCCGCCGGTCGGTCAGGTCGCCCCGGTCGTCGGCCGGCCAGGCGACCAGATGCGCCACGCCGGGCCGGATCTCCTGGTCGCAGCCGGGACAGCGGTACGTCTTGGTCGACCCGCCGCCGCTGATCGCGCGTACCTGCCAATCGCCGTCCCGCCACTGCTGCACCGAGGCGACTCCGTGCCGGGCACGGTCGGCGTCCAGACGCGTGTCGTCGTCACGGCGGGGACGGTTGCGACGAGGGCTCACGTCACCCAGCGTAAGGCCGGTTGGCGCCGCGCTTCTCGTCGGCCGGCGGTCGTTGCGTGTTAGGAGGGGACCCTTCCTATACCGCAGGCGTTAACAGGAGCGACCGGCAATAGGACTGGCGGGTCTGCGGCGAGCCCTGACACGTCGGCCGGCGGCGTTGTCGTCACCAGAAGCTGACGCTCGATCCGGGATCGAGTGGTATCCGAGCGCGACGATGACCACTCGATCCCGGATCGAGCGTGATCTTGCGGTGGAGGCGACAGCCTGGGCCTGAGCAAGGCGGTTCGCATGCCCGCTTCTGGCCGCGATCCGCGTGCCGACTCGACTCGGCAGGTGACCAGCGTGAGCAGCAGAAAGCGGTCGCTACGGTCGCAGGCTATCCTCGGTCCACCGGAAGGTCAGCGGAAGCCGCGTCCGGTGCGGTCGCCGAGGTGACCGGCGGTGACCAGTTGCTCCAGCAAGGGGGCCGGGGCGAAGCCGGGATCGCGCAGTTCCCCGTACAACCGCCGCTGCACGGCCAGCGCGACGTCCAGGCCGATCGCGTCGAGCAGTGCGAACGGTCCGGTCGGGTAGCCGCAGCCGAGCTTCATCGCGTGGTCGACGTCGTCGGTGCCGGCGTACCCGGCCTCCAGCATCCGCACCGCGTCGTTGAGGTACGGGAACAACAGCGCGTCGACGATGAAACCGGCCCGGTCGTCGCAGACCACCCCGGTCCTGCCCAGCGTGGTGCAGACTGCCCGCGCCGTGTCGACGGCCGCCACCGAGCTTCGGATCGTCCGGACGATCTCCACCACTGGGGTCGCCGCACCGGGGTGGACGAAGTGCAGGCCCACCACGTCGTCCGGACGCCCGGTCGCCATCGCCAGGTCGATTACCGGCAGCACGGAGGTGGTGGTGGCCAGCACGGTGCCCGGCCTGCACACCGCGGCCAACTCGGCGAGGAGTGCCTTCTTGACGTCGAGGTCGTCGGCCACCGCCTCGACCACCAGGTCGACGTCGGCCAGCTCGGTCGACGCCGTCGACCAGGTGATCCGGTCGAGGGCGGCGTCGCGGTCGGCCTCGCCGAGCCGGTCCTGGGCCACGTTCTCGTCCAGTGCGGTCCGCACCGCCGCGCCGGCCGTCGCCGGGTCCCCGGATTCGGGGCTGACCGCGACGACCTGGTATCCGGCGGCGGCGAAGACCGCGACGAGTCGGTGCGCTGACGCGCCCGAGCCGACCACGCCGACGGTGCGTACCGGGTCGGTGGGGGGCTCCCCCGCCGGTGCCGGCGTCTGCGCGTCGGGTACGACCTTCGACGAGCCGGGCCGCTCGTAGGTGTAGAAGCCCCGGCCGGACTTCCGCCCGAGCAGTCCGGCGGTCACCATCTGCCGCAGCAGCGGAGCCGGGGAGTGGCGGCGGTCCCGGCCGCCCCGGCGGTACATGGTGTCCAGCACCTCGTATGACGTGTCCAGCCCGATCAGGTCCATCAGGGCCAGCGGGCCCATCGGCAGTCCGGCACCGAGCTTCATCGCGACGTCGATGTCCTCGCGGGTCGCGTAGTGGGCCTCGACCATCGTGACGGCGTGGTTGAGGTAGCCGAAGAGCAGCGCGTTGGCGACGAACCCGGCGCGGTCGCCGATGGTGACGTCGACCTTGCCGAGTCGCGCGCAGAGCGCCTCCACGTCGGCCACCACGTCGTCGGCGGTGACGACCGTACGCACGACCTCGACCAGCTTCATCACCGGCGCCGGGTTGAAGAAGTGGATGCCGATCACCTGCGCGGGCCGGCCGGTGGCGACCGCGATCTCGGTGACGCTCAACGAGGAGGTGTTGGTGGCGAGGACGGCCTCGGGCTTGCAGATCCGGTCCAGGTCGGCGAAGAGCCGTCGCTTGAGGTCGAGGCGCTCGGGCACCGCCTCGATCACCAGGTCGACCGCGTGCAGGGCGTCCAGCCCGACGGCGAAGGTGACCCGGCCGAGCAGGGCGTCCCGGTCGGCGGCGGCGAGCCGGCCCTTGGCCACGGCCCGGTCGGTCGAGCCGGTCAGCGTGGTCCGGCCCCGCTCCAGGGCGTCGTCGGTGATCTCGACGGCCACCACGTCGACGCCGCTGCGGGCGAAGACCTCGACGATGCCGGCACCCATGGTGCCCAGACCCACCACACCCACGCTGGTGAACTCGCGCGCCACGCCCGGCCTCCCCTTGTCCGCGTTACCGGCGACCGGACTTTAACGGTCGCTCAGGTCATGCGCGCGAGTCTGCCACGTGGTGTGGGCCTGTCCAGACGCGGTGGGGTTTGTCACCGCGCCGGGCACAGGTCGGCGTTCGGACTCGGGTCGGCGGCCGGGCGCACAGGTCAGGAGCCGCCGGTGATGGCGCGCGTGGCGGGCGCGACCGGTAGCGGCAGGGTCGGTCGCCGCTCCTGACGCGGCACCCCGAAGCTGAATCCCACCGGGTCGGTGCGGGCCACTCCCGGGTCGAAGAACCGCAGGTCGGTACGTCCGATCCGGATCACGTCGCCGTCACTCAGTCGGGTCAGCTCGGTGATCCGACGTTCGTTCACCCAGGTGCCGTTGGTCGAACCGAGGTCCACCAGGGACACTCCCTCGCCGGCCAGCCAGATCTCGGCGTGCCGACGACTCAGGTGCGGGTCGTGCACGACGATGTCGACCGCCGGGTCGCGGCCGATCACCTGCGGCTGGCGACGCAGCCGGAACCCGAGCCCACGCATGGGTCCGGCGGCCACTGTCAGCAGCGGCATCAGTTGCGGATATTCCTCCATGGACAGTCGGACCTCCACCCCGCGCGGCCACCCCCGCGTCAGCCTGCCACCACCGGGCGGCCACCTCCACCACCCGGCCAGTCATCACCGAGTAACCGGCCGGACACCTTCCGTTCGACCCTTTCGGTGGACAGGGTGCCGGCATCCCGGCGAAAACTGCCGCTCAGTCCGATTCAACCATCCGCCGCCCAGTGCGCTGAGCCCCGCACCACTCCCCTACCTGTGAGTAATATTCGGGTCTAGACTTCCGCCATGACGGCTGTCCACCGCCCCGGCACCCCGATGATCGAGGGCCACCACCTGATCTCGACCAATCCGGCCACCGGCGACGAGGCGGGCCGCGTACCGGTCGCCACCGTCGTGGACGTCGAGCGCACCGTCGCGAGTGCCCGCGCCGCCGGTCTGTGGTGGGCCGGGCTCGGCTTCGACGGGCGGCGGGAGCGGCTGCTGCGCTGGCGGCGACTGCTCGCGCAGCGAATGGAGACGCTTGCGGAGCTGGTCCACGCCGAGGGCGGCAAGCCGGTCGCCGACGCGCTGGTCGAGATCGTGTCCGCCGTCGAGCACGTCGACTGGGCCGCGAACAACGCCCGCCGGGTGCTCGGCGCCCGCCGGGTCCGCTCCCGGCTCATCCTGGCCGAGTTCTCGGCCCACCTGGAGTACCAGCCGTACGGGGTGGTCGGGGTGATCGGGCCGTGGAACTACCCGGTCTTCACCCCCATCGGCTCCGCCGCGTACGCGCTGGCCGCCGGCAACGCGGTGGTCCTCAAGCCGAGCGAGTACACCCCGGTGGCCGGCCAGTGGTTGGTCGACACGTTCGCCGAGGTGGTGCCCGAGCAGCCGGTGTTCAGCACGGTGCACGGCCTCGCCGACGTGGGCGCGGCACTGTGCCGGTCCGGGGTCGACAAGCTCGCCTTCACCGGCTCCACGGCGACCGCCAAGAAGGTGATGGCCGCCTGCGCCGAGTCGCTGACCCCGGTGCTGCTGGAGGCCGGCGGCAAGGACGCGATGATCGTGGACACCGACGCCGACCTGGACGCCGCCGCCGAGGCCGCCGTCTGGGGTGCGATGACCAACGCCGGGCAGACCTGCATCGGCATCGAGCGGGTCTACGCGGTGGAGCCGGTCTTCGACGCGTTCCTGGACAAGGTGGTCGAGCGTGCGGGCCGCCTCACCGTGGGCCCGGACGACGCCGACGTCGGCCCGATCACCATGCCCAGCCAGCTCGACGTCATCCGGCGGCACATCGACGACGCGCTGACCCGGGGCGGGCGTGCCGCCCT
Source organism: Micromonospora sp. NPDC049903 (assembly GCF_044460945.1). NCBI lineage: Bacteria > Bacillati > Actinomycetota > Actinomycetes > Micromonosporales > Micromonosporaceae > Micromonospora > Micromonospora sp. NPDC049903. The sequence continues at coordinate 232,827 of NZ_JBITKL010000005.1, read as the reverse complement.
GGGCGGCCGGGACGCGGTACGGCCGCCGTACGCGCACCCGACCGTGCTGGTGGACGTGCCGGAGGACTCCGCCGCCGTACGCGAGGAGACCTTCGGCCCGACGCTGACCGTGAACCGGGTCCGGAACGCGGACGAGGCGCTCGCCCGGGCCAACGCCCTGCCCTACGGTCTGGGCGGTTCGGTCTTCGGGAAGCGTCGGGCGGTGGCGATCGCCCGTCGGCTGCGCTCCGGCATGGCGTCGATCAACTCGGCGCTCACCTTCGCCGGCATGTCCACCCTGCCGTTCGGCGGGGTCGGCGAGTCGGGGTTCGGCCGCATCCACGGTGAGGACGGGCTGCGCGAGTTCGGGCGGGCCAAGGCGGTGACCCGTCGCCGGGGCCGGACCCTGCTCCCCTCGACCACGTTCGATCGCACCCCCGCTGACGTGGCCCGTCTCGTCAAAGCGGTCAAGATGCTCTACGGCAGGTGAGCGCGGGGTCCGGAACCCGCCACTGTCGGAAAGCCGATCATCGTCAGCTTCGATACGGGACAGAGGTTTAGCCTCGGTAGCCGCGACGGTACATTCCGTTAAATGCGCCCCCATCGATTGCGATTCCATCTCGTGGACAAGGACGGCTCATGGGCCGCGCGGCAACGCCAGCGCCGCGCCGAATGGCTGGTCCGGACGTTTCCCCGACTGTCCGAGATGCACGTGATCGACCTTGGTGGACGCCTCGGCACCTGGACCCGTGCGGCCGTCCGGCCGGCCCGCGTACACGTGGTCAATCTGGAGCGACCCGCCGCCGACGTGCCCGAATGGGCCGAGGTCGACCAGGCCGACGCCTGCGACCTGCCGGCCCACATCACCGGGCGCCGTTACGACCTGGTCTTCTCCAACTCGGTGCTGGAACACGTGGGTGGGCACGAGCGCCGGCTGCGGTTCGCCGAGGCGGTGCACACGCTGGCCGAGCGGCACTGGGTGCAGACGCCGTACCGCTACTTCCCGATCGAGCCGCACTGGATCGCGCCGGGCATGCAGTTCCTGCCGGTACGTCTGCGCACCGCGGTCGCCCGGCGGTGGCCGCTCGGGCACAAGGCCACCCACACCCACGACGCGGCCATCCACCAGGTGCTCTGGACCGAGTTGCTGGACCGGTCCCAGATGCGGCACTACTTCCCGCAGTCCCGCATCCTGGTGGAACGGGTCGGCGGCCTGCCCAAGTCGCTGATCGCGGTCCGGACCACGATCCCCCGCCAACGCACCACCTGACCACGCGGACACACTGCAGGACCGACGGCGGCCCCGGGAGTTCCGGGCTGACCGTCAGAAGAGGGTCAGTTCGTCGCGCTCGATGCCGCGCAGCCGGTCGTAGTCGACGACCACGCACCGGATGCCGCGATCTCGGGCGAGCACCCGGGCCTGCGGCTTGATCTCCTGCGCGGCGAAGACGCCGGCCACCGGCGCGAGCAGCGGATCACGGTTGAGCAGTTCGAGGTAGCGGGTGAGCTGCTCGACGCCGTCGATCTCGCCCCGGCGCTTCACCTCGACCGCGACCGTGCCCTGCTCGGCGTCGCGGCAGAGCAGGTCGACCGGCCCGATGGCGGTCATGTACTCGCGGCGGACCAGCGTGTACCCCTCGCCCAGCGTCTCCGGGTTGGCGGCCAGCAGCTCCTGCAGGTGCGCCTCCACCCCGTCCTTGCGCAGGCCCGGGTCGACACCGAGTTCGTACGAGGTGTCCTGGAAAATCTCCTCCAGGGTGATCCGCAGCTCCTCACCGGCCTTGTTGACCACCCGCCACACCCCGGGTGCCTCCTCCAGCCGACAGGGCGGGCTCATCCAGTTCAACGGCTTGTAGGCCCGGTCGTCGGCGTGGATGGACACCGAGCCGTCCGCCTTCACCATCAGCAGCCGGGTGGCCGGCGGCAGGTGGGCCGAGAGGCGTCCGACATAGTCCACCGAGCATTTCGCAATCACCAACCGCACCCGACGAGGGTAGCGGAGACCCCGGGCATCGCCGCCGAGCGGCACTGGCGCGCCGGTGTCATGCTGAGATGGTGCTCGAAGTACTGACCGGTACCGGCCTCGCCGCCTCGGCGGGGCTCAACGCCTACATCCCGCTGCTGCTGATGGGCACGCTGGCCCGTTTCACCAGCGTCATCGACCTGCCCGGCGGCTGGCAGTGGCTCGGCAACGACTGGGTGCTGGGCATCCTCGCGGTGCTGCTCGTCGTCGAGGTCGTCGCGGACAAGGTCCCGGTGGTGGACCACGTCAACGACGTGGTGCAGACGGTGGTCCGCCCGACCGCCGGTGGGCTGGCCTTCGGTGCCGGCTCCGCCTCGGAGACGGTGACGGTCAGCGACCCGGACAGCTTCTTCGCCGACGGCGGCCAGTGGTTGCCGGTCATCGTCGGTGTGTTGATCGCGCTCGGCGTACACCTGCTCAAGTCCGCCGCGCGGCCGGTCATCAACGCGACCACGGCCGGTTTCGGCGCCCCGGTGGCGAGCACCGCCGAGGACGCGACCAGCGTGGTGATGTCCCTGGTGGCGATCGTGCTGCCGGTGCTGGTGCTGGTGTTCCTGGTCGCGTTCGCGTTCTCTCTGCCGTGGTTCCTGCGCCGACGCGCGGACCGACGCCGCGAGCGCCAAGCCGCCCGGGACGCCGGCTTCCGGGTCTGATCCTCAGGTACGCAGGGTCGACCGGTTGCGTAGTGGATCTACGCTGCCCTGCATGACGTACCACCCGACTCCGGTCCCGCCCCGCAACAACCGCCCGCTGAGGATCGTGCTCGTCGTGGTGGGGGTGGTCGTCGCCCTCTGCTGCCTGGGTGGTGCGGCCGGCGGCTGGTTCCTCTACCAGACCGTGCAGGACGCGGTCGGCCCGGCCCGCAGCGCCACCGGCGAGTATCTGGACGCCCTCCGGGACGGCGACCACCAGCGCGCCTACGACCGTCTCTGCCAGCGGCAACGCGACCAGGTCACGGCGGACGAGTTCGCCCTGCAACGGCAGGCGATGCCGAAACTGGTGGAGTACGACATCACCGGGATGCGGGTCTCCACCAACAACGGCCGGACCACCGGCACCGCCTCGGTACGCCTGGAGACGGCCAACGGCGAGACGAACGAGTCGATCAGCCTGCTCCGCGAGGACGGCGAGTGGCGCGTCTGCCCCTGACTACCGGTGAACCGGTCCTGACGAACCCTCCGAAAGCCTAAAATTAGGGCAAATTCAACGGAGGAGGTTGGGTCATGACCGCAGCGATGGAGATGCCCCGGGTCCAGGAGTGTGTGGTGTCCGCCTGTGCGTACAACCACACCGGCGACTGCAACGCCTTCGCCATCACGATCGGCAGCATGGACCACGCGCACTGCCACACCTTCATCGAGATGCCGGCCGTACGCGCCGGCATCGACGGCCAGGTGGCCCAGGTGGGCGCGTGCCAGCGGGCCGACTGTCGGCACAACGAGCAACTGGAGTGCCAGGCCCCGGCGATCAGGGTCGGCCCGGACGCCGACATGGCCGACTGCATGACGTACAGCCACCGCTGATCCACCGCCCGGGTGGCGTCCGCCGGGCGGACGGACCCGGGATTGTGCAGAACCGCACAGCACGACGACGGTGACGCCCGGGTCCGACACGCCCGTGACGGGGAGGAACCACCACCCCCGGTGCGGACGGCGGACCCGGGCGGGCCGCACACTTGACGGCATGAGTGACGACGTCGCGATCCACGTCCGGGGCCTGCGCAAGGCGTACGGCGACAACGTCGCCGTGGCCGATCTGGACCTCGACGTCCACCGGGGCGAGGTGTTCGCCCTCCTGGGCCCGAACGGCGCGGGCAAGACCACCACGGTGGAGATCCTGGAGGGCTACCGGCAGCGCGACGCCGGTGAGGTCCGCGTCCTGGACACCGACCCCTCCTTCGCCCACGGCTCCCGGTCGGGAGGTTCCCGCACACCGGGCCGATCGGGCCACTCGGTGCGCGACTGGCGTGGTCGGGTCGGCATCGTGCTCCAGGGCACCGGCGAGTTCGACGAGCTGACCGTGGCCGAGGTGGTGCACCACTTCGCCGGCTTCTACCCCGACGGCGACGACCCGGACAAGGTGATCGCCCGGGTCGGACTCACCGCCAAGGCCACCGCCCGTACGCACACCCTCTCCGGCGGGCAGAAGCGCCGCCTGGACGTGGCGCTGGGCATCATCGGCCGCCCCGAACTGCTCTTCCTCGACGAACCGACCACCGGTTTCGACCCGGAGGCCCGCCGCGAGTTCTGGGAGCTGATCCGGGACCTCTCCGCGGCCGGCACCACCATCGTGCTCACCACGCACTACCTGGACGAGGCCGAGGCGCTCGCCGACCGGGTGGGCGTCATCGCCGGTGGCCGGCTGGTCGAGGTCGCCGTACCCGCCGAGCTGGGCAACCGGCAGGAGGCGCTGGCCACGGTCTCCTGGCGTACGCCGGAGGGCACGTCGGAGAGCGCGCAGAGCGCGACGCCGACGGCGCTGGTGACCGAGCTGGCCGCGCGGTTCGGTGGCGAGGTGCCCGGCCTGACCGTCACCCGGCCCACGCTGGAGGACATCTACCTGCGGATGATCGGACACTGATGACCACCACCACCCGACCGGACGCCCCGGTCGCCGCCCCCGCCGCCCGCCGCCTCGGCCCCTCCGCGCTCGCCCTGCGCCAGGGCCGCATGGAGATCCGGCAGTTCCTGCGCAGCCGGGAGTCCGTCGTCTTCACGCTGGGCTTCCCGATCATCATGGTGCTGATCTTCGCGTCGATCTTCGACGGCGACCTCGGCGAGGGCGTCAGCTACACGCAGTACTTCATCACCGGCATGATCGCCACCGGCCTGATGACGGTCAGCTTCCAGAACCTCGGCATCTGGATCCCGATCGAGCGGGACCGGGGCGTGCTCAAGCGCTACCGGGGCACGCCGATGCCGAAGTGGGTCTGGTTCGCCGGCAAAGTGATCATGGTGCTGGTGACCGGCGCGGTGATGACCGCCCTGCTGCTCACGGTCTCGGTGCTGCTGTTCGACCTGAACCTGCCGACCACCGCGACGGCCTGGATCACCTTCGGCTGGGTCAGTGCGCTCGGCATCACCGCCTGCACCCTCTGCGGCATCGCGATCTCGTCCCTGGCCCGTACGGCACGCAGCGGCTCGGCCGTGGTCACCCCGGTCGCCTTGGTCCTCCAGTTCATCTCCGGGGTGTTCTTCGTCTTCACCAACCTGCCGAGCTGGATGCAGCAGGTGGCGGCCATCTTCCCGCTCAAGTGGATGTGCCAGGGGCTGCGGGCGGTCTTCCTGCCGGAGAGCTTCGGCGTCAACGAGCCGGGCGGCTCGTTCGAGCTGACCCGGGTCGCGCTGGTGCTGGGCGCCTGGTGCGTGATCGGCCTGGTGCTCTGCCTGACCACCTTCCGCTGGACCACCCGCCGCGACGGCTGAGGTGCAAGGAAGGGCACCTTGTTAACGCCTGCGGTAGAGCAGGGGTCCCCTGCTAACAGCCCGACGACACTCGGCGGGCGACGCCGTTAAAAGGGGTCCCCTGCTATGCACGAGGCGTTAGCAGGGGACCCCTCCTTTCAATCAGTCAGTACGAGTAGAAGCCCTGGCCGGTCTTGCGACCCAGGTCGCCGGCGGTGGCCATGCGCTGGAGCAGCTCCGGCGGGAAGAACTTCTCGTCACCCGTGTCGGTGTAGATGTTGCGGGTGGCGTTGAGCAGCACGTCGACGCCGGTCAGGTCGACGGTGGCGAGCGGGCCCATGGCGTGCCCGAAACCGAGCTTGCAGGCGGTGTCCAGGTCCTCGGCGGAGATCACGCCGGTCTCGACCAGCCGGACCGCCTCCATCGCCAGGGCGGTGATCAGCCGGGTGGTGACGAAGCCGGCGATGTCCCGGTTGACCACCACCACGGTCTTGCCGATCTCCTCGGCGAACGACTTCGCCGTGTCGAGCGTGGCGTCGGTGGTCTTGTAGCCCCGGATCAGCTCGCAGAGCTTCATCATCGGCACCGGCGAGAAGAAGTGGGTGCCGACGACCGCCTCAGGCCGTTCGGTGACCGCCGCGATCTGGGTGACCGGGATGGCCGAGGTGTTGGTGGCCAGCACCGCGTCGGACTTGCAGATCTTGTCCAGCGCGCGGAACACCTCGTGCTTGATCTCCAGCCGCTCGAAGACGGCCTCGACCACGATGTCCGCGTCGGCCGCCGCCTCCAGGTCGGTGGTGGCCGTGATCCGCCCCAGCGCCGCCTCGGCGTCGTCGGTGGAGATCCTGCCCTTCTCCGCGAACTTGCCCAGCGACGTACGGATGCCGTCCAGACCGCGCCGGGTGGCCGCGTCGTCCAGGTCCCGCAGCACCACCTGCCAGCCTGCCTGTGCCGCCACCTGTGCGATGCCCGAGCCCATCAGCCCGGCGCCCACGACCGCGAGTCGACCCGCCATCTGATACTCCCTCGCTGCGATTTCGAGTGTCTGCCTGCACCCTAGTCGGCGAGCCTGAACGACGGCTAAGGAGGGAGAGCCGCTGCTCAGATGGTCAGTTCGGGTTCCTCCGGCGCGGTGGCGCGCTCCACCTCGATGCCGAGCGCCCGCAGGTCGGCCACGAAGTCGGGGTATCCCCGGTCGACGTGGTGCACGTGCGACACCTCGGTCACCCCGTCGGCGCAGAGCCCGGCGATGATCAGTCCGGCGCCGGCACGGATGTCGGTGGCGCGTACCGGTGCGCCGGAGAGCTGGTCGCGTCCGCGTACCACGGCGTGGTGCCCGTCGGTCTTGATGTCCGCGCCCAGCCGCATCATCTCGTTGGCGAACATGAACCGGCCGTCGAAGATGTTCTCGGTGATCAGGGACGCGCCCTCGCTGAGCGCGGCGAGCCCGATCGCCATCGGCAACAGGTCGGTGGCGAAGCCCGGGTAGGGCAGCGTCACCACGTCCACCGCCCGGGGACGGTCGTCCATGCGTACCCGGAAGGCGTCCGGCCGCGTCTCCACCAGGCCGCCGGCCGCGACCACCTTGTCCAGCGCGACCTCCAGGAAGGCCGGGTCGAGACCGGTCACGGTCACGTCGCCACGGGTCATCGCCGCGCCGAAGGCCCAGGTCCCGGCGACGATCCGGTCGCCCACCGTGGCGTGCCGGACCGGCTGCAACCGGGGTACGCCGACGATGGTGATCGTGGAGGTCCCCTCCCCCTCGATCAGCGCGCCCATCCTCTGGAGCATCGTGCAGATGTCCACGATCTCCGGCTCGCGGGCGGCGTTCTCGATCACGGTGGTGCCCTCGGCCAGCACCGCCGCCATGACCAGGTTCTCGGTCGCGCCGACGCTTGGGAAGTCCAGCGTGATCTCCGCGCCCCGCAGACCCTCCGACGCAGAGGCGATCACGAAACCGTGTTCGCCGGAGATGTCGGCACCCATCCGGGTCAGCCCGGAGATGTGCATGTCCAGACCGCGCGAGCCGATCGCGTCGCCGCCCGGGTGGGCCACCCGGACGTAGCCGCGCCGGGCCAGCAGCGGCCCGAGTACGCAGATCGAGGCCCGCAGCCGACGGACCAGGTCGTAGTCGGCCTCGACGCCGGGCTGTTCCGGCACGTCGATGGTGACCGAGCGGGACCGGGGCACCCCGCCGACGGCGACCATCGGGTCCACCGGCTCGTCGGCGTCGAAACGGACGCCGCAGCCGAGTCGGCGCAGCACCTCGCCCATGATGGCGATGTCGGTGATCCGGGGCACGTTGGTGATCACCGTCCGGCCCGGCGCCAGCAGCGCCGCGGCCATCAGCTTCAACGCGGAGTTCTTCGCGCCGACCACGTGCACGGTGCCGGCGAGCCGGGCGCCGCCGCGTACCCGGATGACGTCGACGTCGGCGACCGCCGCGTCACCCGCGTCACCCGGGCCGACCCCGCTGGACCAGCCCGTACCGGCCGTCGGCCGGGTCGGGATCGTCAGGTCCGGTATCCGTAGGCTGTGCGTCATGGCCGTCCACCTCACGCGCATCTACACCAAGGCCGGCGACGCCGGCATGACCAGGCTGAGCAACAACGAGCAGGTGCCGAAGAACGATCCACGGATCGCCGCGTACGCCGACGTGGACGAGTGCAACGCCACGATCGGTGTGGCGCTCGCCCTGGGCGGGCTCGACGACGGGTTGCGAGCGGTGCTGGGGCCGATCCAGAACGACATGTTCGACGTGGGGGCGGACCTGTCCACCCCGGTCGAACCGGATCCGAAGTACCCACCGCTGCGGGTGACCGAGGAGTACGTCGAGCGCCTCGAAGGGTGGTGCGACGAGTACAACGCGCGCCTGAGCAAGCTCGACTCCTTCATCCTCCCCGGCGGTACCGCAGGTGCGGCACTGCTGCACGCGGCGCGGACCGTCGCCCGGCGCGCCGAGCGGTCGGCCTGGGCCCTGGTCGCACACGACCCCGACCGGACCAGCCATCTCCCGGCAAAGTATCTCAACCGGTTGTCGGATCTACTCTTTATTCTGGCAAGAACGGCAAATCCGGACGGAGACGTGCTATGGGTTCCGGGCGGAGGTCGTTGACGCTCGGAGCACTTCACCACGTGGAGGTCTGGGTACCCGACCTGGGCGTCTCGATGCGCAGTTGGGGCTGGCTCCTCGGCCAGTTGGGTTGGACCCCTTTCCAGGAGTGGCCGGCCGGTCGGTCCTGGCGGCTCGGCCCGACGTACCTGGTGCTGGAGGAGTCCCCCGCGCTCTCCGGGCGGCGGCACGACCGTCTCGCGCCCGGCCTGAACCACCTGGCCTTCCACGCCGGCTCACCGGCCGCCGTCGACCGCCTGGTCGCCACGGCCCCCGAGTACGGCTGGACGCTGCTGTTCCCCGACCGCCACCCGCACGCCGGCGGCCCCGACACCTACGCCGCCTACCTGACCGACGGCCAGGGCTACGAGGTGGAACTAGTCGCAAGCCCCCCGGACCACGCTGACCGATAACCAACGCTGGGCAGCACACGGAAGCCGAAACCCACGCTCCGGCCTGCTGAACGTCAGGTTTCCGGGGGAGCCCGCCCGCGCAGGGATCAAGCCTGACCGCCCGGAGCGGGTGGGCTCCCCCGGAAACCCCACCCCGACAACGGCGAGATTCAGGCAGCAGGCCAATCCTGAGAAGACGCCAGACGCGGCGAAGCCGCCCCCGGGGGAGCGGCTTCGAGCCAGGAGAGGAATCCGGTGACGGTGGATCGCGCCATGGCGATCTCGACCGGAGCATGTCCGCAGTTACACCGGAGAATGATCCAGTCCGACGGCATGGACATTCGTTCCTGCCCCTCGGGCAGCCGTCGTCGTTCCACGGTCAGGCCCTCGCGGGACAGCACCCGCTTGGGGCGTACGGCGAAACTCACCAGCCGGTACCAGCGGAGCTCGTCACCGGCGAAGCGGCCGAAGCCGGGTGCCCAGCCTCGGCCGTCGAGCATGGTGGAGGTCCGGACGCTGAGTCGGATGATCCCGCCGCTGCGGGTCACCAGCGCCCGCCGGACGAAGAGGACCAGGATCGCGCCGAGGATCACGGCGACGCCGATTCCGATCCCTTCGACGATCTCCATCGGCGGGTCGGCTCAGTTGCCCTGGGAGGCGGAGGCCGGGGTCGCGGTCTCGGCGAGTACGGTCACGCCCCGCTCGTTCACCGAGAGGAAGCCACCGGCCACCTCGTAGACGACCTGCTCGCCGCCGGGCAGCTTGATGCGCACCTGGCCGGAGTCGGCGAGCTGGCCGAGCAGGGGCGCGTGCCCCGGCAGAACACCCAGCTCACCCTCGGTGGTGCGGGCCATGACCATCTCGGCCTCGCCCGACCAGACCTTCTCCTCGACGGCCACGAGCTGGACCTTAAGGTGCTGTGCCACGCTGTCTCCTTGCTGAGGCGGCGGATTGGGGAAAGTCTAGTCGCGCCCCTGACCTGTGCTTCATGCGGGTGCCGGGAGCCACGCCCCGATCAGCCCTTGTTGACGAACTTGGGATGTTCGAGGAGGAACGGGTCCAGGAGTTCCCGTTCCAGGGCGACGAAGAAGTCGTCCACCTCGGGCTCGAACCGTTCACCGAGGTACTTGCCGTTCTGCATGACCCCGCCACCCGGCAGCTTGATCATCTGGATGTTACCGGGCCGGATGTCCTTGAGCGCGAGACCGAAGTCGATCACGCTGTGCCCCCGGCCGCTGAAGATCAGCGACTCGCCGGCCGCCCGCAGCACCCGGTCCAGTTTCACCGGGTTGGTCACCACGTCGGCGCTGAGCGCCTGACCGGCCATCGCCTTGACGAACTGCTGCTGGTGCCGCTGCCGGCCGTAGTCGCCGTCCGGCACGCCGTTCTCCGGGTAGCGCTGGCGGACGTAGTCCAGCGCCTGCCACCCCTGCAGGTGCTGCTTGCCCTTCGGGTAGACCGCCTGCGGCCCGATGTAGCCCCCACCGCCGGGCCGACCCTCACGGTGCTTGCCGTCCGGCTGGCGGTGCCGGGAACGGACCTCCCGCTCGATGTTCATCGTGACGCCGCCCATCGCGTCGACGATCTTCTGGAAGCCGGAGAAGTTGATGATCGCGCCGGCGTCGAAGCGCTCGATGCCGGTGACCTCCTGCGCGGTGAGGGCGAGCAGCTCGAAGCCGCGTGCCGCATCCGGCTTTCCGTCGGGCACCCGGCTGCCGAAGGACATCGCCGCGTTCAGCTTGGTGGTGCTGCCGTTGAAGTTCGCCTTGGGGAACGCGGGGATCTCGACGTACAGGTCCCGCGGCAGGGAGAAGAGGTACGCCCGGTCCATCTCCTTCGGCACGTGCAGGATCATGATGGCGTCGCTCAGCGGCGGACGGTCGTCCCGGACCGGGTCGATGCCGACCAGCAGGATGTTGAGCGGGCCCTCGATATCGCTCTTGGCCTCGCCCGCCGCCTGGTCACCGAAGAGGTCGGCCTTGCCGATCGCCCCCTCGTAGCGGGCCATCAGCGCCTCGGCACCCACCAGCGACGTGCCGCTGACCATCATCAGCACCACCCCGAAGATGGTGCAGAGCTTCGCCCACAGCGGTACGCCCTGCCAGATCGACCTCTTCTTGCCACCACGCGTGCCGCGCGTGCCGCCGCTGCCGGCCTTACCCACAAGCTTCTCCGTTCGTCGCGCCCCCGGGAGGGTACGGGTGCGCGTAGCCGAAAGGTTTAAGTCGTTCGCCGCTCATCCGCGCTTGAGCTGGACTAGACGGTATCTCGGGCGCGGCGTGATCGCCGAGCACGGGAAACCGGGCAGCGAGCATGGTACGTCCCCTAGATGAACGAAAGACCGTCCCGGCGTGAACCGGGACGGCCTTTCTTCGTTCGAACCGAAGGGTCAGCCCTTCATCAGCTCGGCGGCCTTCTTCTCCAGGTCGTCGAGCCCACCGCACATGAAGAACGCCTGCTCGGGGAAGTGGTCGTACTCGCCCTCGCTGATCTTCCGGAACGCCTCGATGGTCTCCTTGATCGGGACCGTCGAGCCCGGCACACCGGTGAACTGCTCCGCCGCGTAGGTGTTCTGCGACAGGAAGCGCTCGATCCGACGGGCCCGCTGGACCGTGATCTTGTCTTCCTCGGAGAGCTCCTCGATACCGAGGATGGCGATGATGTCCTGCAGGTCCTTGTAGCGCTGGAGGATCCGCTTGACCTCACTGGCCACCTGGAAGTGCTCCTGGCCGACGAACTCCGGGGCGAGGATCCGCGACGAGGACGCCAGCGGGTCCACCGCCGGGTAGATGCCCTTGTCGGAGATGGACCGCTCCAGGTTGGTGGTGGCGTCCAGGTGGGCGAAGGTGGTGGCCGGAGCGGGGTCGGTGTAGTCGTCCGCCGGCACGTAGATCGCCTGCATCGAGGTGATGGCCTGGCCCTTGACGGACGTGATCCGCTCCTGGAGCTCGCCCATCTCGTCGGCCAGGGTCGGCTGGTAACCCACCGCGCTGGGCATCCGGCCCAGCAGGGTGGAGACCTCGGAACCGGCCTGGGTGAAGCGGAAGATGTTGTCGATGAAGAGCAGCACCTCCTGCTTCTGCACGTCACGGAAGTACTCCGCCATGGTCAGCGCGGAGAGCGCGACGCGCAGCCGGGTGCCCGGCGGCTCGTCCATCTGACCGAAGACCAGAGCGGTCTTGTCGATGACGCCGGACTCGGTCATCTCGTGGATGAGGTCGTTGCCCTCACGGGTCCGCTCCCCCACACCGGCGAAGACGGAGGTACCACCGAAGTTCCGGGCGACACGGGTGATCATCTCCTGGATGAGCACCGTCTTGCCCACGCCGGCACCGCCGAACAGGCCGATCTTGCCGCCCTTGACGTACGGGGCGAGCAGGTCGATGACCTTGATGCCGGTCTCCAGCATCTCGGTCTTCGGCTCCAGGTCCGCGAAGGCCGGAGCCTTGCGGTGGATGCCCCAGTGGTCGTCGGCCGAGATGGTCTCGCCCTCGGTGAGGTTGAGGCACTCGCCGATCGCGTTGAAGACGTGGCCCTTGACCGCGTCGCCGACCGGCACCCGGATCGGGAAGGCGGTGTCCCGCACCTCGGCACCCCGGACCAGACCGTCGGTCGGCTGCATCGAGATCGCGCGGACCAGGTTGTCACCCAGGTGCTGGGCCACCTCCAGGGTCAGCGTCTTCTCGCCACCGGAGAGGGACACGTTCACGTGCAGGGCGTTGAAGAGGTCCGGCATGGCGTCGCGCGGGAACTCGGCGTCGACGACCGGGCCGATGACCCGGACCACGCGACCGGTGGCGGTCGTGGTCTCGGCTGGTCCTCCAGCAGTGGAAACAGTCATCACACTTCACTTCCCGACGCGGCCAGCGCGTTGGCGCCGCCGACGATCTCACTGATCTCCTGGGTGATCCCGGCCTGGCGGGCCGAGTTCATCTCACGCGTGTACTTGTCGATCATCTCTTCGGCGTTGTCGGTGGCGCTCTTCATCGCCCGCCGCCGGGCCGCCGACTCGCTCGCCGCCGACTCCAGCAACGCCGCGTAGATCCGCGTGTTGATGTACTTCGGCAGCAACGCGTCGAGCAGTTCCTCCGGGTTCGGCTCGAACTCGTAGTCGGGCAGCAGCCCGGGGGCCGCCTCCGACCGAGGCCGCTCCTCCACCTGCAGCGGACCGATGATCCGGGTCACCGGCGTCTGGGTCATCAGGGACTTGAACTCGGTGAAGACGATGTGCAACTCGTCCACCCCGAGCACCCCGTCCGCACCCGGACCGCCGTCGAGGTCGTCCGCGCCGGCCGAGAACGCCTTCACCAGCGTCTCGCCCACCTCGCGGGCGTCGGCGAACGACGGCTGCTCGGAGAAGCCGGTCCAGCTCGCCTCGATCGGCCGGTTACGGAACCGGTAGAACGAGACGCCCTTGCGACCGACGACGTAGAGCACCGGCTCCTTGCCGTCCTCCTTGAGCCGCGCGACCAGCGACTCCGCCGTCTTGATGGCGTTCGAGCTGTAACCGCCGGCCAGACCCCGGTCGGCGGTTACCAGCAGCACGCCCGCCCGCCGCACCCGCTCGCGCGGGGTCAGCAACGGGTGGTCGACCGACGCGTTGGACGCCAGCGCCGTGAGCACGCCGGTGATGGCCCGGGCGTACGGCAGGGACGCCTCCACCCGGGCCTGGGCCTTGGCGATCCGGCTCGTCGCCACGAGCTCCATCGCCTTGGTGATCTTCTTCATCCCCTTCGCCGAGCGAATGCGTTGACGAAGAACACGTACCTGCGCCGCCATGGCCCGGCCCTAACGCTTCTGGGCCGGCGCTGCGCTGTAGCGGGTGACCGTCTCCTGCTCGGCCTCGCCCTCCAGCGGCGCCGCCGGCGCCTCGTTGATCGTGCGCTCGTCCTCCCGGCCGAGGAAGCCCTGCTTGAACTCCGCGACGGCCGCGTCGAGGGTGGCGATGATCTCGTCGTCCCACTTGTTGTCGGCGATCGCCAGCAGCGTGGCGTTGTGCTTGCGCCGCAGGTGCTCCAGGAACTGGGTCTCGAAGCGCCGCACGTCGCCGACCGGAACGTCGTCCAGCTTGCCCTCGGTGCCGGACCAGACCGCGATGACCTGCTCCTGCACGGAGTACGGCGAGTAGTTCGGCTGCTTGAGCAGCTCCACCAGGCGGGCACCACGGTCCAGCTGGGCGCGGGAGGCCTTGTCCAGGTCCGAGGCGAAGGCGGCGAACGCCTCCAGCTCGCGGTACTGGGCCAGGTTCAGCCGCAGCGAACCGGAGACCTTCTTCATCGGCTTCACCTGCGCCGCGCCACCGACCCGGGACACCGAGGTACCGACGTTGATCGCCGGCCGGACGCCCTGGTTGAACAGGTCGGTCTCCAGGAAGATCTGACCGTCGGTGATCGAGATGACGTTGGTCGGGATGAAGGCCGAGATGTCGTTGGCCTTCGTCTCGATGATCGGCAGACCGGTCATCGACCCGCCGCCCATCTCGTCGGAGAGCTTCGCGCAGCGCTCCAGCAGGCGGGAGTGCAGGTAGAAGACGTCACCCGGGTACGCCTCACGGCCCGGCGGGCGACGCAGCAGCAGCGACACGGCCCGGTACGCCTCGGCCTGCTTGCTCAGGTCGTCGAAGACGATCAGGACGTGCTTGCCGCCGTACATCCAGTGCTGACCGATGGCCGAGCCGGTGTACGGGGAGAGGTACTTGAAGCCGGCCGGGTCGGAGGCCGGGGAGGCGACGATGGTGGTGTACTCCATCGCGCCCGCCTCCTCCAACTGCCCCTTGATGGAGGCGATGGTGGAGGCCTTCTGGCCGATGGCGACGTAGATGCAGCGGACCTGCTTCGTCGGGTCGCCGGAGGCCCAGTTCTCGCGCTGGTTGAGGATGGCGTCCAGGGCGACCGTGGTCTTGCCGGTCTTCCGGTCACCGATGATCAGCTGCCGCTGGCCACGACCGATTGGGGTCATCGCGTCGATGGCCTTGATGCCGGTCTGCATCGGCTCGGAGACGGACTGCCGGGCCATCACGTTCGGGGCCTGGAGCTCCAGCTCGCGGTAGCCCTCGTCGGCGATCTCGCCGAGGCCGTCGATCGGGGCGCCGAGCGCGTTGACCACGCGCCCCAGGAAGGCGTCGCCGACCGGCACGGAAAGCACCCGGCCGGTGCGCTTGACCCGCTGGCCCTCTTCGAGGCCGGCGTAGTCGCCCAGGACGACGACACCGATCTCGCGGACGTCGAGGTTCAGGGCCACGCCGAGCGTGCCGTCCTCGAACTCGAGCAGCTCGTTGGTCATGGTCGAGGGCAGGCCCTCGACGTGGGCGATACCGTCGCCGGTGTCAGCGACGGTACCGACCTCTTCACGGGAGACGTCGGGCGAATAGGAGGAGACGTAGCGCTCCAGGGCGCCGCGGATCTCCTCCGTCGAGATGGTCAGCTCGGCCATCCTCTGCTTCCTTAAGTATCAGGGGCCCGGGATACCTAGTACCGACCGGTCCTCGGGTCGACTGTTATTCCGGGCGCTTCGCGGGGTGCTGGTCAGCGCTTCGCGAGCGCGTTGCGGGTCTCGTTGAGGCGACGCAGGATCGTCCCGTCGTACAGGTCCGAACCCACTCGGACGCTCGCTCCGCCGAGGATCGTCGGGTCAACCGTAAGCTTCACGGCGACCGCCCGGCCGTAGATGGCCGAGAGCTGGTCGGTGAGCCGGCTCTCCTCGTCCGCGGTCAGCGGCGCCGCGACCGTCACGTACGCGACCTGCCGGTCACGGCGCTCGGCCGCCAACTCCACCAGCCGGGACAGCGCGGCGGAGAACGACCGACCGCCGAAGCCGGCCAGGGCCGCCTCCACCAGTCGCACCGTCACCGGCCGGGCCTTGCCCGTCAGGAGCATCCCGATCAGCTCGGCCCGCTGGGCCACCGGTGCCGCCGGGTCGGACAGGGCGTTGGAGAGCTGCGGATCCGCCGCGACCACCTGGCCGAAGCGGAACAGCTCGTCCTCCACCTCACCCAGCTCGTCGGCGCGGTCCGCGCTGGCGAGCAGGGCCTGCACGCCGAGACGCTCGGCACCGTCGAGCAGCTCCGACGGTGCCGACCACCGACCGGCGACCAGCACACCGAGCAGGTCGAGCGTGTCCGCGCCGACCTTGCCGGAGAGCACCGAGCCGAGCAGACCGCTCCGGTCCGCGCCCGGGCGGGCCGGGTCGGAGAGCGCCCGGCGCAGCCGGACCTCCCGCCGCAGCAGGTCCGCCACGGCGAGCAGCTCGGCACCGGTGGTGGCGAGAGCCGCCGAATCGGCACCCCGGACGTACTCCCCCAGCCGCTGACTCGCGACGGTGTAGGACTCCCGGCTGGCGGCCTGCATCAGCGGGCCCCCGCGCTCTCGAGGTCGGTGAGGAAGCGCTCGACGGTGCCCTTACGGCGGGCCTCGTCGGCGAGCGACTCGCCCACGATCCGACCGGCCAGGTCGACCGCGAGACCGCCGACCTCCGCGCGCAGCTCGCGCACGATGGTCTGACGCTCGACGGCCAACGAGTCCCGGCCGGCGGCGATGATCCGGTCGGACTCCTCCCGCGCCTTGGCGAGGATGTCGGTGCGGATCGACTCGGCGTCGGCACGGGCGTCGTCCCGGATCCGCGCCGCCTCGGTACGCACCTCGGCGAGCTGGGCCCGGTACTGCTCGAGCAGTTGGTTGGCCTCGGCCTGCGCCGCCTCGGCGCGCTTGAGGCCACCCTCGATCGCCTCGACCCGCGCCTGGTACATCGCCTCGATACGAGGCATGACGAACTTCAGCAGCACGAAGCAGAGCAGGGCGAAGGCGATCGTGCCGATCACCAACTCCTGCCACAGCGGAATGAGCGGGTGGTGCTCCACACCTTCGGCGGCGACAAACATTTCAGACCTCCGGGTCGGGAAGCGGACGGTCAGACAGCGAAGGCGAGCACCAGGCCGAACAGGGCGAGCGCCTCGACCAGGGCGAAGCCCAGGACCAGCCAGGTCCGGTTGTAGCCGGCCGACTCGGGCTGACGGGCGCTGGAGTTGATGTACGCAACGAAGATCAGAGCCACGCCGATCGCGGGGCCGACGGCGGCGAGGCCGTAGCCGATCGTGTTGACGTTACCCTCGATCGCAGCGAGAACAGTCATTGCGGGTATTCCTCCTGTTTGACGCGTGAGGTTTCACGCGTACCGGTCGTACCTGAAGCTTTGGGCGGGCGCCCCGCGAAAAGGATCAGTGTTCGGTCGCGATCGCCGACCCCATGTAGTTGGCGCTCAGCGTGACGAAGACGTATGCCTGCAACAGCGCGATCAGCACCTCGAAGAAGGCCATCACGATCGCCATGATGAAGGAGAAGATCGAGGTCGCCTGGATGAAGATGTTGTCCGAGGCGAGCAGCACGAAGCCACCGATGGTGAAGACCAGCAGGATCAGGTGACCGGCGAACATGTTGGCGAAGAGACGCACCGCCAGCGTGACCGGCCGGTTGATGAAGGTCTGCAGGAACTCGATCGGGATCAACAGGATGTGCATCGGCCACGGGATGCCCGGCAGGATCAGGCTCTGCTTGAGGTAGCCGCCGACACCGTGCTTGCGCATGCCGAGGTAGATGTACATCACGTAGGTGATCGCCGCGAGCACGATCGGGAAGGCGATGTGCGAGTTCGGCGAGATCTGCAACCCCGGGATGATGCCGAAGAGGTTGGTCAGCGCGACGTAGCAGAACAGCACCGTGAAATAGGGCGCGAACTTGACGCCCGCGCTGCCCATCTGTTCCTTGGCGATGTTGTCCCGGACCAGGCCGTAGATCGACTCCGCCATCCACTGGCCCTTGGTCGGCACCAGCTTCGGGTTCCGATAGGTGACCATGAAAAAGATGATCAGCAGCCCGACGGCCAGCCAGATCATGAGGGTGAACTTGGTGACGAATGGGCCGGCCACTTCCGGCAGATAGAAGTCCGAGACCCCCGGGGGCCAGGGCAGCCCTTCAGCGGCGACAAGCTCTGCGCTCACCGTGTCATCCTCCGCACTCGACAGACCCGCGCGTGCCGAAACTCAGGCACCGAGCCTCTTCATGATCAGGTAGATCGCTCCGGCTGCGCCGAGCATCATGCCCACGCCGATCCCGATGCCGGTCGGCAGGCCGAGGAACGTCCCCGCCAACCAGCCGAGGAATCCCCACACCAGGATGCCGGCGAGCAGGTAGCCAAGAACGGCTCCGGCAACGCCTTCCGACGAGTGCTCGTCGGAGCTTCCGCGATGAGGGTTGTCGGCCATGACGAGGCGAACTTTATCAGCCGGGGGTTTCGCGAGTGTGCGGCACCCCCCACACTGCCGAGCAGCGTGCGGGCGATCGATACGGCGCCTCAAGCCGCGCTCAGCTTACTCCTGCACCGCCCGCCGGGAAGGGGGGCGAAACGCCGGGCGAACACCGGCCGTACGGTCAGTGACCCGACGCCCGGTCGACGGTGGGCAGCGGGGCGCGCCAGGCCCAGGTGGTGTGCGCGACGATCCACACCAGCACGCCCGCGATGATCGCCACTCCCATGTCGGGCAGCCCGGGCCAGCCGGTCCGCGCCACGGCGGCCATCACCACGCCCAGGAAGACCATCTTGGTGGCGTAGGTGACCAGCCCGACCGGCATGACCATCTTCGGGCTGACCGCGTCCGCCCAGGCCACCGAGAGCCCGGAGACCAGGTAGCTCACCATCACCAGGCCGATCCCGGCGGCCACCCCGGCCGCGCCGGTTGGGCCCCGCAGCAGCGCGGCGATCGGTACGCCGACCACGGCCAGCCCGGCGCAGGCCAGCAGCGGCAGGCGCAGGTGCGGCAGGCGGGACCGGATGGCGCCGGGCTCCCCCGCGCGAGGCTCGGTCATCGGGGGTACGCCGGGAACTCGGCGACCAGCTCGGTCACATCGGACGCCACCCGGGCCAGTTCGTCGGTGCCGCCCGGCGCCGCCGGGTCGGTGCGTACCGCCCGCGCGATCAGCTCGGCGACCTGGCGCATCTGCGGCTCGCCCATGCCCTGGGTGGTGACGCTCGGGGTGCCCACCCGGATGCCGGAGGCGACCATCGGCTTCTGCGGGTCGTACGGGATGGCGTTCTTGTTCAGCGTGATGGTCGCCGCGTCGCAGCGGGCCTCGGCCTGCGCCCCGGTCACCCCGGTCTCCCGCAGGTCGACCAGGGCAAGGTGGGTGTCGGTGCCGCCGGAGACCGGCCGCATCCCCTCCGCCGCCAGCCCGTCGGCGAGCGCCTGCGCGTTGGCCACCACCTGCGCGGCGTACGTGCGGTACTCCGGCTGCGCCGCCTCGCGCAGCGCGACGGCCTTGGCCGCCACCGCGTGCATCAGCGGCCCGCCCTGGGTGAACGGGAAGACCGCCTTGTCGATCCGCTCGGCCAGCGACTCGCGGCAGAGGATGATCCCGCCGCGCGGACCGCGCAGCACCTTGTGCGTGGTCGCGCAGACCACGTCGGCGTACGGGACCGGGGAGGGAATGGCCTGTCCGGCGACCAGCCCGATGAAGTGCGCCGCGTCCACCATCAGGTACGCGCCCACCTCGTCGGCGATCTCCCGGAACCGGGCGAAGTCGATCAGCCTCGGGTACGCCGTCGCACCACAGATGATCATCTTCGGTCGGTGGGTCCGGGCCAGGTCACGGACCTCGTCGTAGTCGATCAGCTCGGTGTCCCGCCGGACGGTGTAGCCGACCGTGTCGAACCACTTGCCGGAGAAGTTCACCCGGCTGCCGTGGGTCAGGTGCCCGCCGTGCGGCAACTCCATCGCCAGCACCGCGTCACCCGGCTGCACCAGCGCGGCGTACGCGGCCAGGTTGGCGCTCGCGCCCGAGTGCGGCTGGAGGTTGGCGTGCTCGGCGCCGAACAGCTCCCGGGCCCGGGCGATCCCCAGCTCCTCGGCCCGGTCCACCTGGGCGCACCCGCCGTAGTAGCGCCGACCCGGGTAGCCCTCGGCGTACTTGTTCGTCAGCGTCGAGCCGAGCGCGGCCAGCACCGCCGGGGAGGTGAGGTTCTCGCTGGCGATCAGTTGCAGACCGCCCCGCAGCCGGTCCAGCTC
The DNA here is from genome assembly GCF_044460945.1 of Micromonospora sp. NPDC049903. Lineage (NCBI taxonomy): Bacteria > Bacillati > Actinomycetota > Actinomycetes > Micromonosporales > Micromonosporaceae > Micromonospora > Micromonospora sp. NPDC049903. The sequence continues at coordinate 212,864 of NZ_JBITKL010000005.1, read as the reverse complement.
GCCGAGCACCACCTCCGCGATCTCGGGGTCGGTGGTGCTGAGCTGCTCGAAGTCGGGCCCCCAGAAGGCGCCCTTACCGGTCTCCACAGCGCCCGAGTCTATTCGGCCGCACACTGGAGGCCGTGAGATGCCTGGTGACCGGTGCGACGGGGTACATCGGCGGGCGGCTGGCGCCCCGCCTGCTGGCCGAGGGACACACGGTGCGCTGCCTGGCCCGGCGGGCCGGACGGCTGCGGGACGTGCCGTGGGCCGGGCAGGTCGAGATCGCCGAGGGCGACCTGAGCCGGCCGGAGAGCCTGGCCGGGGTCTTCGACGACGTCGACGTCGCGTACTACCTGGTGCACTCGCTCGGGCAGGCCGGTTTCGAAGACGCCGACCGGCAGGCCGCCTCGGCCTTCGCGGAGGCGGCGCACGCGGCGGGCGTACGCCGGATCGTCTATCTCGGCGGCCCGGAGCCGGCCGCCGGCGACGCCTCCTCGGCGCACCTGCGCTCGCGGACCGAGGTGGGCCGGATCCTGCTGGACAGCGGCGTGCCCACGGTGGTGCTGCGCGCGGCGGTGATCATCGGGTCCGGCTCGGCCTCGTTCGAGATGCTGCGCTACCTGACCGAACGGCTGCCGGTGATGGTCACCCCGCGCTGGGTGTCCAACCGGGTGCAGCCGATCGCCGTCCGGGACGTGCTGCGTTACCTGGTCGGCTGCGTGGCCCTGCCGCCGGAGGTGAACCGGGCCTTCGACATCGCCGGCCCGGACGTGCTCACCTTCGGCGACATGATGCAGCGGTACGCCCGGGTCGCCGGGCTGAGCCGCCGGGTCCTGCTGCCGGTGCGCGCGCTGACGCCCCGGCTCTCCTCGCACTGGGTCGGGTTGGTCACGCCGGTGCCGAACGCGCTCGCCCGCCCGCTGGTGGAGAGCCTGGTGCACGAGGCAGTGGCGCACGAGCACGACATCGCGACGTACCTGCCGGACCCGCCGGAGGGGCTGACCGGCTTCGACCGGGCGGTCGAGCTGGCGCTGGTCAAGGTCCGCGACGCCGAGGTGGAGACCCGGTGGTCGTCAGCGGCGGGACGGGACGCCCCGGCCGAGCCGCTGCCCAGCGACCCTGACTGGAGCGGCGGCAGCGTCTACACCGACGTACGGGAACAGGCGGTGACGGCGTCACCGGAGGCGCTGTGGCGGGTCATCGAGGGGGTCGGCGGCCAGCACGGCTGGTACTCGTTCCCGCTGGCCTGGTCGGTACGCGGCTGGCTGGACCGGCTGGTGGGCGGCGTCGGGCTGCGCCGGGGTCGGCGGCATCCGCACCGGCTGCGGGTGGGCGAGGCGCTGGACTTCTGGCGGGTGGAGGAGATCGTCCCGGGTGAGCTGCTGCGGCTGCGGGCCGAGATGCGGCTGCCCGGCCGGGCCTGGTTGGAGATGCAGGTACGCCGCGACGACGACGGGCAGGTCCGGTACCGCCAGCGGGCCGTGTTCCTCCCCCGGGGACTGGCCGGGCACGCGTACTGGGCGGCGGTGGCGCCGTTCCACGCGGTGGTCTTCGGCGGGATGGCCCGCAACATCGCCGCCGACGCCGAGCGGACCGCCGTCGAGGCGTCACCGGCCGCGCGCTGACCGACCCGGGATCGTTCAGTCGCCGCTGCGGGTGGTGGTGTACCGCCACGCGGTCGTCTCGCTGGGCGGCACGAAGTCGCGGGGCGGCACGTCGCGCAGCGCGAAGGCGAGGATCTCCCCCACTCCCTCCACCAGGCGGCCCTGCACCGCCCGACCGACCGCGTCCTGCGGCTCGTCGGGGTTGGCCGCCATCGCCGCCGCCGCGAGCTGCGGGGTGAAGGCCACCACGGTCTCCGTCGCGTACCGCTCGGAGCTGCCCGTCTTGCCGGCCACCGGACGGCCGAGCTGACCGCGCAGGGCGGGCGCGGTGCCGCCGTAGCAGCCCTGGTACATCGACTGGTCCCCGACCGGGCAGCGGGCGGCGTCCGCCGCCGCGCGGGCCACGTCGACGTCGAGCACCTGGCGGCAGTCCGGCTGGCCGGTGGTGACCCGACGGCCGGTCCCGTCGACGATCGAGGTGACCGGGGTGGGCGCGCACCACGTCCCCTCGGCCGCCAGCGTGGCGTACGCCCCGGCCAGGTCCAGCGGGGTGGTGGCGGCCACCCCCAGGGTGAACGGCCCCCACTCGCGCGCGCCGTGCCGGGCCAGCCGGACGTCGTCCTCGGCCCGCAGCACGATGCCGAGCCGCTCGGCCATCTCCACCACCCGGTCCGCGCCGACCCGCTCGGTCAGCCAGACGAAGTACGTGTTGACCGACTCGCCGAACGCGGACCACATGTCGTGCTCGCCGCGCATCGAGACGTTGGCGTTCGACGGGCACCAATACCCGCCACAACTCGTCTCGCCGCTGATGCGGTAGTCGGTGAGGATGCGCGACGGGGCGTCGTAGACGGTCCGCAGCGGCATCCCGGCCTCCAACGCGGCCAGCATGGTGAACAGCTTGAACGTCGAACCGGCCTGGTACCCCACGATCGTGCCGCCACCGGCGACGAGTTGGTTGACCGTGTTCGGGTAGTTCTTCTGCCCGGGCGGGTTGGCCTCGACGCTGTAGTTGCGGTTCACCGACATGGCGAGCACCCGCCCGGTGCCGGGTTCGACGACCGCCGTCGGCATGGCGTACGGCTCGTCCACCGAGTAGACCCGCCGTACCTGCTCGGTGGTGGCCCGCTGCACGCTCGGGTCGAGCGAGGTGACGATGGTGAAACCGCCCCGACGCAGGGTGCGCTGCCGCTCGTCGACCGTGCCGCCGAACGCCTTCTGCTCGTTCCACCAGCGGGTGAACCAGTCGCAGAAGAAGCCCCAGTCGTTGTGTCCCGAGGGCACCGCCGTGCAGTCGTTCGGCGTCTCGCTGGGGCGCAGGTTCAGCGGTTCGGCCCGCGCCGCGTCCGCCGCCTCGGCGGTGACCTGACCGGTGCCGACCAGTTGGTCCAGCACGTACCCCCGGCGGGCGGTGGCCGCGTCCGCGTCACCGTCGATCGGGTCGTCGGTGTGCGGGGAGCGGACCAGCCCGGCCAGCATCGCCGACTGTGCCAGTGTGAGCCGGTCCGGCGAAGTGGAGAAGTAGCGCGTGCTGGCGGCGGCGACCCCGTACGCCCCGGCACCGAAGTAGGCGATGTTGAGGTACCGGGTCAGGATCTGGTCCTTGGTCAGCTCCCGCTCCAGCGCCAGCGCGTACCGCATCTCCTGGATCTTGCGGGCGGTGCTCACCTCGGTGGCCGCCGCCCGTTGCGACTCGGTCAACCGGGGGTCGGTGCTCAACACGTTGCGGACGTACTGCATGGTCAGGGTGGAGGCGCCCTGCCGGGTGCCGCCGGCGCCCTGGTTGGCGGCGAAGGCCCGCGCCACGCCCCGCAGATCGACCCCGCTGTGCTCGTGGAACCGGACGTCCTCGGCGGCGACGATGGCCTGGCGCATCACCGGTGCCACCTCGTCCAGCGGCACGTCCACCCGGTCCTCCTGATAGAAGGAGGTGATCAGGGTGGTGCCGTCCTTGGCGTAGAGGTTGGACCGCTGCGCCGTGGGCGGCGTCCGGAGCGTGTTGGGCAGCTCGGTGTACGGCGCGGCCACCGTCGAGAAGCCGATCCCGAACACCAGCGCGGCCGGCAGTGCCGCCACCGCCAGCGCCAGGCCGGCCAGCGTGCCGGCCAGCAGAACGGTGAACACTTTCGGCAGGAACGCCCGGGTCATCAGCTCTCCCCGCAGGAGCCGTCAGGACCCTCCCAGAATGGCGCTAACCACCCTTTGCACCCCGGTTTTCCTCAAACCCGGAGGAAGTTCACCGATCAGGGCAACAGGATCGCCGCGAGCGGGTGGATCGTCTCCTCGATCTCGTCCGCCACCCGGCTGAAGCACTGGTCGCCGCGTCCCCACGGATCGTCGAGGTCGTCGCTGGGCAGCAGGGACGTACCCTGGCGGGCGACGTTGGCAGCCTCCGCCACCGCCACACCCCGGGCGTACACCGCGTCCGGGGTGGCCTCGGCCGAGGGCAGCCCGTCGCGGTCCAGCGCGGTCAGCAGCCGACCGAACTCGCCCAGCACGAAGGTGCGCGCGGCGGCGTCGGGGCGCAGCGCCACCACGTACTCCTGCTGGTCGGCGGTGGCGGTCAGGACCAGGTCCGCGGCGTCGATGTGATCGGAGCGCAGCTTCCGCGCGGCGAAGCCGGTCACGGTGCCGCCCCGGGTGGTCACCTGGCGGGCCGCCGGCGGATTCATCTCCTCGCCGGCGTGCCAGCCCCCGGTGCCCGCGCTGTGGCTGTGCAGCAGTTCCTCCACCCGGCCGGGGTCGAGGTCACGCCGGGCCAGCCGCTGGCCCACCGCGAGGGTGAGCAGCCGCTCCGCCATCGGCGAGCGGCAGATGTTCCCCATGCAGACGTGCAGGACGGTGAACGGAGGCATTCACGCCACCCGGCTCTCGACCAGTTCCGGCACCACGTCGCGCAGCCGGGCCAGGTCGATGGCGCCCTCGCGGACCATCGTCGGCACGTCGCCGGTCAGGTCGACGATCGTGCTGGGCAGCGGGTCGACGGCCGGTCCGGCCTCCAGGTAGGCCCGCACCGAGTACGCCAGCTGCTCCCGCGCCTCGTCGGCGGTCTGCGCCGCCGGACGGCCGATCTTGTTGGCCGAGGCGACCGCCATCGGCCCGGTCTCCCGCAGCACCTCCAGCGCCACCGGGTGCAGCGGCATGCGGACCGCCACCACCCCGCTGTCGTCACCGAGGTCCCACCGCAGGCTCGCCGAGTGCTTCACCAGGATGGTCAGCGCCCCCGGCCAGAACGCCTCCACCAGATCCCGGGCGGCCTGCGGCAGCGTGTAGACCAGACCGTCGAGGGTGTGTCGGGAGCCGATCAGCACCGGCGGCGACGCCTGCGTCCCACCCTTGGCGTCCACCAGCGCCTTCACCGCGTACGGCGTGAACGCGTCGGCACCGACCCCGTACACGGTGTCGGTCGGCAGGACGACCAGTTCGCCGTTGCGCACCGCCTCGATGGCCGCAGCGATGCCGCGGTCCCGGTCGGCGAGGGACCGGCAGTCGTAGAGCATCACGAGGAGCCAGTCTGCCACGTGTCGCCCGTCGCGGGTCGCCGGTGGTCCGTGCGACGGAACGCGGTGGCGAAACGGGACCGGCCGGTGAGGTCGTGGTGGGCGGTGATCGCGGTGTACCGGCCGTCGGCGGCGAGCAGCTCGGGCACCGAGGTGCCGTGGGTGTCGTCGTGCTCCACGCCGACGGCGCCGCCGGGACGCAGCAGGTCCGCCGCCCGCCGCACCACCGGACGGATCACGGTCAGACCGTCGTCCCCGCCGAACACCGCCTCGGCCGGGTCGTGCCCGGCCACCTCCGGCGGCACGGCCACCGCGAGCGGCACGTACGGCGGGTTGCAGAGCAGCACGTCCACCCGACCGACCAGCTCCGCCAGCAGGTCCGGTGCGGTCACGTCGGCCGTCACCACCTCGATCGGCCGATCCCCCGCCGCCTCCCGGGTCGCCGCGTTGCGACGCAGCCAGGTCACCGCGGCGGGCGCGCGCTCGACCGCCACCACGCGGGCCGCCGGCACCTCCTGCGCCACCGACAACGCGATCGCACCCGATCCGCTGCACAGGTCCACCACCACCGGGGTCTCCCCGTCGGCCGCCCGCTCGGCGGCCCGCTCGACGCCCCAGCCGGCGAGCAGTTCGGTCTCCGGACGGGGCACGAAGACACCCGGCCCGACGGCCAGCTCCAGATGCCGGAAGCCGGTGCTGCCGGTGAGGTGTTGCAGTGGCTCCCGCCGGGAACGCCGGGTCACCAACGCCTCGAAGCGGGCCCGTTGCTCGTCGGTGAAGCCGTCCGCGAGCGCCAGCCGCCCCCGGGGCACCGCCAGCACGTACGCGGCCAGGAGTTCCGCCTCGGCGCGGGCCGAGGGCAGCCCGGCGTCGGCCAGGATCCGGGCAGCCCGCGCCAGCACGACGGCGGGGCGCTCTCGTCTCGTCCCTTCGGACGGGTGTTGCGGCACGGAGGTCACGCCATAATCATGAGTCGTCGCGGTGCACGTGCATAAGCGGGTGCATCCGGCGACACACCGACGGGAGGTCGAGGGGTGGGCTGGCTCGACCGGGTCGATGACCAGGTTGACGCCCTGACGAAGGCGCGGGCGTTGCAGGAGGTGAGCCGCTCGGCCGAGGCGTCCGCGATCCTGGACCGGGTGCTGTGCACCAGCAGCGACTCCCGGGCCCGCGCCGACGCGCTCGTCCAGCGGCTCTCCGCATTGATCAATCTCGGTCGCACGGCGGAGTACACCCGGGCGATCGAGGAGGCGTCCGCCGCCGTACGCGACCTCGCCGAACCGTACCTGCACGGTCACCTCAACGCGCTGGCCGCGCTGGCCGCCCACCACCAGGGCGCGCTGGACCGCTGCGTGACGCACCTGGTTAAGGCCGCCCGGGCGCTGGGCGCGGTCGACGACCCGGACCGCGACACCGCCTGGGGCTGGCACGACCTGGCGATGGCGTACTCCTACCTCAGCTTCCACGGCTACGCGCTGGGCGCGATCGAACGGGCCCGCCAGCTCGGCACCGCCGCCGGCATCCCGGAGGAGACGTTCGCCGCCCCCGGGATCCGACTGCGCAACGCGGTCGCCCTGGACCACACCGGCGACAGCGACGGGTGCCTGCGGGTCCTGCGGGACGTCGCCACCGACCTCGACCGGTTCGTCACCGCCGGCCGCGCCGACCGACTGCGACCGAGCAGCCTGGCCGCGTACGGCTACGCGGCGGCCCGCCGGGCCGCCCTCGGCGACGTGATCGACTCGCCGTCCGGGGCCGACCCGGCCCGGTTGCTCGGCCACGGCGCGGACAGCGCACGGGCCCGCGACATGCGCCAGCTCGGCCAGGCCTGCCTGGCGGTGGCGGCCGGTCGGCCGATCGAGGCGGTCACCCGCCTGGACGCCGTCCAGGTCTCCGCCGAGACGCTCGGCGCGGCCGAACCGGCACGCCTGCGCAGCATCGCGTTGGCCCGCGCCGGTGACCACGCGGCGGCGCACCGCGCCGACCGGCTGGCCTTCCGGCTCGCCGCGCAACGACACGACCGGCTCCGCGACGTCTACATCGACGGCATCGCCGCCCGGATCGACCACGAGGAGATGCGTCGCGAGGCGGCCCGGTTCGAGGGCGAGGCGCTGACCGACCCGCTGACCGGGCTGCCGAACCGGCGCCGACTGGAGCGGTACATCGCCGCGGTGGTCGCCCGGGGCGAACGGGTGGTGATCGGCGTCTGCGACCTGGACGGCTTCAAGGCGGTCAACACCCGGCACGGCCACCACTCGGGCGACCTGGTCCTCCAGCGGGTCGCCGGGGTGATCAACCGGGTGATGCGCCGGGGCGACTTCGTGGCCCGCTACGGCGGCGACGAGTTCGTCGTGGTGTTGGCCGGTGCCGGGATGTCCGAGGCCGCCGAGGTCGCGCGCCGGATCGACGCCGCGATCCGGACCGAGGACTGGGAGTCGCTGGTGCCCGGCACGCCGGTCGGCGTCAGCATCGGCTTCGCCGAGGTGGGCGCCGCCGGGCCGGGACAACGCGACGCGCTCGGCGCCGCGTTCGAGGCCGCCGACCGCGAGATGTTGCAGGCCAAGGTCCGGCCGCGCAGCGCCTGAGCGGCGTCAGCGACGGGTCAGCTCCGGGTCGCCGGCCAGGCGGGCGGCCCGGTCCGCCTCACTGAGCGCGTCGAGCACGCCGTCCAGGTCGCCGGCCAGGGCCAGATCCAGGTTGTACGCGGTGTAGCCGATCCGGTGGTCGGTGATCCGGTTCTGCGGGAAGTTGTAGGTGCGGATCCGCTCCGAGCGGTCCACCGTACGGACCTGCGCCTTGCGCGCGTCCGAGGCGGCGGCGTCGGCCTGCTCCTGCGCGGCGGCCAGCAGCCGGGCGCGCAGGATCCGCAGGGCCTGCTCCCGGTTCTGCAACTGGGACTTCTCGTTCTGGCAGGAGACCACGATGCCGGTCGGCAGGTGGGTGATCCGCACCGCCGAGTCGGTGGTGTTGACCGACTGGCCACCGGGACCGGACGACCGGAACACGTCGATCCGCAGCTCGTTCGGGTCGATGGTGACGTCGACCTCCTCGGCCTCCGGCAGCACCAGGACGCCGGCCGCGCTGGTGTGGATCCGCCCCTGCGACTCGGTCACCGGCACCCGCTGCACCCGGTGCACGCCGCCCTCCCACTTGAGCCGGGACCAGACGCCGTGGCCTCCGTCGGGCACACCCTTGGTCTTGATCGCCAGCGAGACGTCCTTGACCCCGCCGAGGTCGGAGTCCTGCGCGTCGATCACCTCGGTGAGCCAGCCCCGCCGCTCCGCGTACCGGGTGTACATCCGCAGCAGGTCACCGGCGAACAGCGCGGACTCCTCGCCGCCCTCGCCGGCCTTGATCTCGACGATGACGTCCTTGGCGTCGTGCGGGTCGCGCGGGATGAGCAGCTCGGCCAGGCGTTCCTCCAGGGCCGGCAGCGTCGACGCGATCGTCTCCGCCTCGGCCGCGAACGACGCGTCCTCGGCGGCCAGCTCCCGTGCCGCGGTGAGGTCGGCCCGGGCCTGCTCCAGCTCCCCGGCGGCCTTGTGCAGCGGCACCAGCTCGGCGTACCGGCGGCCGACCCGACGGGCGGTGCCCTGGTCGGCGTGGATGGCGGGGTCGGCCAGACGCTTCTCCAGCTCGGCGTACTCGTCGAGGAGGGCGGCCAGGCGCTCGCTGCTCATGCTGCGGATCGCTCCTTGGACGGCGGGGAGACCGGACGACAGACGGACGACGCCCGCGTCCGGGAGAAACCGGACGCGGGCGTCGGACCAGGAGCTACTTGGCCTTCTTGGCCTGAACCTTGGCGTACTTCTGCTGGAACTTCGCGACCCGGCCCGCGGTGTCCAGGACGCGCTGCTTGCCCGTGTAGAACGGGTGGCAGGCGCTGCACGTCTCGACGTGGATCGAGCCGCCCTTCGCGGTGCTGCGGGTGGTGAAGCTGTTGCCGCAGGAGCAGGTGACGTTCGTGGTCACGTACTCCGGGTGGATGTTGGACTTCATCTCGCCTCGGTCCTCTCGTCGTGGTCGCCGGGTCGCCCTCGCGCGCCAGTGCGCGCGATCGGGGCGTGAACCGGAACCGGTGGCCGATTGACCAGTCTGCCATGGGGCCCAGCCGACCCGCGAAGCGGGCCGTACCGGCTGGTCGGCCAGGTCAACGCCGGACCCGCTCTGCGCATTCCCCGCACGGGCTGGCGCATTCCGACCTGCCGACACGCCGGCGGCACGGTTACCACCCGCCGCCCTTTGCTCTGCTTCACCCCACGCGGCGGAGACGCCCGAACCGATGCGCCGGTTGAAGCAGAGCAAAGGCGGCACAGGAGAGGCGTGTGGGTCCGGCGTGGCGGCAGAGAAACCTTCGGCGGTACGACGAAGGGGCGCGACCGGATCGGCCGCGCCCCTTCGACGCAGGTCTCACCCGGTGGAGGTCACTCCCCCGGCGTCGACTTGGCGATCTGCATCAGGAACTCGATGTTGGTGCGGGACTGCTTGAGCCGGTCCAGCAGGAGGTCGAGTGCCGCCTGCGAGTCCAGCGAGTGCAGCACCTTGCGGAGCTTGTGCACGATGGCCAGCTCCTCCGGCGCGAGCAGGATCTCCTCCTTGCGCGTACCGGACGGGTGGATGTCGATGGCCGGGAAGGTCCGCTTGTCGGCGATCTTCCGGTCCAGCTTCAGCTCCGCGTTACCGGTGCCCTTGAACTCCTCGAAGATGACCGTGTCCGCCATCGAACCGGTCTCCACCAGCGCGGTGGCGAGGATGGTCAGCGAGCCGCCGTTCTCGATGTTCCGGGCCGCGCCGAGGAACCGCTTCGGCGGGTACAGCGCGGTGGAGTCGATACCACCCGACATGATCCGGCCGCTGGCCGGCGCCGCCAGGTTGTACGACCGGCCGAGCCGGGTCACCGAGTCGAGCAGGACGACCACGTCGTGACCCAGCTCGACCAGGCGCTTGGCCCGCTCGATCGCCAGCTCGGCGACAGTGGTGTGGTCCTGCGGCGGACGGTCGAACGTGGCCGCGATGACCTCGCCCTTCACCGACCGCTGCATGTCGGTGACCTCTTCGGGCCGCTCGTCCACCAGCACCACCATCAGGTGGCACTCCGGGTTGTTGTGCGTGATCGCGTTCGCGATCGCCTGGAGCACCATCGTCTTACCCGCCTTCGGCGGCGAGACGATCAGCGCCCGCTGGCCCTTGCCGATCGGCATGACCAGGTCGATCACCCGGGTGGTGAGGATGTGCGGCTCGGTCTCCAGCCGCAACCGCTCCTGCGGGTACAGCGGGGTGAGCTTGTAGAACTCCGGGCGACGCTTGGCCTCGTCCGGCTCCATCCCGTTGATGGTGTCCAGCCGGACCAGCGGGTTGTACTTGTCCCGCCGCTGCTCGCCGTCGCGTGCCGCGCGGACCGCGCCGGTGATCGCGTCACCGCGCCGCAGCCCGTACTTCTTGATCTGGGACATCGACACGTACACGTCGTTCGCGCCGGCCAGGTAGCCGGTGGTCCGGACGAAGGCGTAGTTGTCGAGCACGTCGACGATGCCGGCCACCGGGACGAGCACGTCGTCCTCGCCGACCTGCGGCTCGCGACCGCCGCTGTCGCCGCCACCGCCCTCGTTACGGTCGCCACGACCGCGTCGACGGTCCCGGAAACGGCTGCGCCGGCTACGCCGACCGCCGCCCTCGTCGTCGTCACCGTCGTTGTCGCGGTCGGCCCGCTGCCCGCGCTCGCCCCGGTCACCACGGTCGTTGCGGTCACCACGGTCACTGCGGTCGCTACGGTCGTTGCGCTCGCCCCGGTCACCCCGCTCGGTGCGCTCAGTGCGCTCGCCCCGCTCGGTGCGGTCGCCACGGTCGCCCCGCTCCGCACGCTCGGCGCGGTCGGTGCCACGCTCGCCACGCTCGGCGCGGTCGGTCTTCTCCGCACGGTCGGTGCCGCGCTCGGTGCGCTCGCCCCGCTCGGCACGGTCGCCCCGCTCGGCACGGTCGCCACGCTCGGCACGGTCGCCACGCTCGGCGCCGCGCTCGCGGCCGGACCGGCCCTCGGTGCGCTCGCCGGTCTCGGCGGCGGGCTCCTCGGTCCGGGGCTCCTCGGTCCGGGGCTCCGCAGCAGCGGTGGCCCGGCTGCGCCGGGTCCGGCTACGGCCCTCGGTCTCGACGCTCGCTGCCGGTTGCTCGGCGCGGCGCTCGGCCTCCGGCCGCTCACCCGCGTCGCGAACCTCCGCGTGAACCTCCTCGCGGACCGGTGCGGCGGCCGCCGCGACCTCGGCCCGTGGTCGAGGGGCCCCGGCGGCGCTGCCCTGGCGCTCGGAGATCGCGCTGATCAGCTCGCCCTTGCGCATACGAGCCGTACCCGAGATGCCGAGCGACGCGGCCAGGCTCTGCAGCTCCGGCAGCAGCATCGCCGACAGGCCGGTGCCGCTGCGCCGACGCCGGGCAGGGGCAGCGGTGGTGGCATCGCCAGCGACGTTGGAAACATCCGACGTCACGTCGGTGGTGTCGCTCAATGGATTCCTTCCCTCGATAAGGCCGGGACTGCCCGGAATCGACTAACAGGTGGCCGGGCGGCCTCGGTGCACCCGCCTCGCATGACGCTTCGCGGGAGTCTGTGACACAGCAGCCGGTCGGTCGCCCGACCCTCCAGGAAGCCGGAGAGCGGGTTTCGCCGTCTGCGGCGACCAGTGAAGACTGCGGTGCGGCGTATGCCTAAGCAGGGGTGACGGGCTTACCGCCGAGAGCTTCGGGGGTGCGCCGACCCGCAGGAGATCGCATGCTTCGCGGCTGTGCTAAGTCTAGAGCGTAATCAACTCTTCCGACCTGCGGCAACAGGGTCCCGCTCCGCGTGTCCGAGTCTACCCTGCTCGACCTGCGCGCCGGGTACGTCTATCGGCAACTGCAGAACCTGCCATTCTGTTCCCGCGTCGAAGCCTTCCGGCAGCTCAGACAGAGCGAGCACGGTCGGTCCGGCCCCACTGACCACGGCGGCCACACCGGCCGCACGCAACTCGTCGACCACTGCGGCCGTACCCGGCATCGACGGTGCGCGATAACCCTGGTGCAGTCGGTCGACGGTGGCCGGCAGCAAGAGATCCGGCTCGGTGGTCAACGCGTGCACCAGCAGCGCCGCCCGCCCGGCGTTGAGCGCGGCGTCAGCGTGCGGCACGGTCGCCGGCAGCGCCGCCCGCGCCGAGGCGGTCAGCCCGCGCTCGGTCGGCACCAGCACCGTCGGGCGTACGCCCTCGGCCACCGGCAACGACACCGCCCGCGCACCGGCGGACTCCGTCCAGGCCAGCGTGAACCCGCCGAGCAGACAGGGCGCGACGTTGTCCGGATGTCCCTCGATCCGGGCGGCCAGCCGCAGCGCGGCGTCGTCGTCGAGCCGCTGTTCCCCGTCGACCACCAGGGCCCGGGCCAGCAGCACGCCGGCCACGATCGCCGCCGAGGAGGAACCGAGCCCACGTGCCTGCGGGATCCGGTTGACACACTCCAACGCCAACCCGGACGGCTGGCCGCCGAGTTCGTCGAAGGTCGCCCGCATGGCGCGTACCACCAGGTGCCCGTCGTCGGCCGGCAGGTCGTCGGCGCCCTCACCGGCCACCGAGACGGTCACGCCACCCGCCGTCACCTCGGCGGCGACGTCGTCGTAGAGCGCGAGGGCGAGGCCCAGGGCGTCGAAGCCGGGACCCAGGTTCGCACTGGTGGCGGGGACCCGGACCCGGACCGGGCCGGCGGCGAATGTGGTCGGCACGCCGCCCATGCTAGGGCCCCAGCGGCGACGTCCGGCACGCCGCCCGTCCCCTGGGACGCAGCTTCCGCCTGAGCACGCTTGCCGACAGGTCCTAGTCTGCCCAGACCGACGGCTTCGGGAGGACTGCGTGTACGACTTCAGATATCTGCTGGTGCAGGTGGCGATGGAGCTGCCGACGCTGGCGGTGCTGATCACCGGCGGCGTACTGGCGGCCTCCGCCCGGGGGCGGCTGCCGGAGGCGGTCCGCCGCCTGCTGCTGGCCGGGCTCGCCGTCCTCCTGGTCCTTTCGCTGTTCAGCACCGCGTGGTCGGTCGCCCTGCCCTGGGTGGCCGCCGAGGGTCCCGCTCGTTTCGGCGCGCTGTCCCTGGTGGTCGGAGTGATCCACGCGTTGCTCTTCCCGGCCGGGCTCGGGCTGCTGATCGCGGCCGCGTTGGCCAGCCGGCGGAGCGGCCCGGCACCGGGCCCGACCGGACCGGGCGCCCCCACAGCCTGGGATGCGTCACCGGTCGACGCGGACCAACCTCCGGTGGACGCGTACCAGCCGCCGGCCGACCCGTACGGACCTTCGGCGGACCCGTACCGACCGCCCACCGTCACCCGCTAGCGGGGCGGTTCTACCGGGTCGTCGTCTCGGCGACGGTCGGCGCCACGGCGGCGAGCGAGAGTCGTCGGGTGGCCACCCGCCAGCCGATCGCGTACGTCAACGTGACCAGGCCGCAACTGGCCAGCACGATCCGTTCGTCCACCACGTCCACCACCGAGGCGACCGCGAGCTGGCTGACCGAGATCGCCAGCGTCGCCAGCATCATGTCGGTGGCGAACACCCGGCCCCGCAACCGGTCCGGAACCTCGCCCTGCAACGCGAAGTTCGACATCACCCAGTTGCTGCCCCCGGCGAAGTGCGCCACGAACACCAGCACCAGTACCAGCGGGAACCAGGGCACCACCGAGGTGCCCAGATAGGCCAGTCCGTACGCCGACATGGACAGTGCCAGTCCGGGCAGCAACCAGGCCCGGTTGGTCAGCACCCGACGCATCAGGATCGGGCCGACCAGCGCGCCCGCGCCGCGTACCGCGAACAGCAGGCCGGTGCCGAGCGCGCCGACCCCGTACACCCCGGCCAGCAGCGGAAAGACGGTCAGCACGCCGTTGCCCAGGCCGACCGCCGACTTCACCGTCACCAGGGCCAGCACCCGGGGGCGGTGCGCGATGTAGCCCAACGCCTCGCGGATCGCCGCCCAGGTCTGCGGCGGCGCCTCGTCCCGCTCGCGCGGCGCCTGGAGGGGTCGGCGGATCCGGGTGGCCAGCACCGCGGCGAGCACCAATGCGACGGCGGCGACCCAGAAGCAGACGTACGGCCCGGCGGCCGCGCTGAGGACGCCGCCGAGGGAGGCGCCGACGACGGTCATGGTGCCCCAGGCCGACCCGGCCACCGCGTTGCCCGCGGCCAACTCCTCCGGGTCGAGCACGTTCGGCAGGGCCGCCTGCGCGGCCGGGGAGTAGAACGCCTTGGCCACCGCGATCACGCCGATGCCGAGCATCGCCAGCCAGGCCGTGTCGGCGTCGCGTACGCCGAGCAGGAGCAGGGCGCCGACCAGCGCGGCCGCGTTCGCGGCGATCATGATCTTGCGGCGGTCGAACCGGTCGGCGATGGTCCCGGTGTACGGCAGCAGCAACGCCACGATGCCGGTGTCCACGGCCAGCACCAGCGCGCCCCACACGCCGCTGCCGGTGAGCTGCGGCAACAGGACCAGCAGCGGCACCATCACGAACCAGTCGGCGCCGAAGACCACCAGTTGGGCCAGGAAAAGGCTGCGGAAGTTCCGGTTACGGGTGATGACCCCGACGGTGGACGCCACGAGCCGGACCCTACCCGGCCGCCCTCCCCCGGTGAGTCGGGGCGCGGACACCCGGATGTAAGGAGGGGTCCCCTGCTATGCACGAGGCGTTAGTAGGGGACCCCTCCTTTCACTCAGTGGGCGGGAACGGCGAGTTGCGGGTCTTCGGCAGCCGGAGCACCTCGAACTGGTCGGTGTTCTCGATCAGCGCGCCGGTGGGCGCCGCCGGCACCGGTCGGCTCTCCGGTCTGCGCTCCTCGGCGGCCGGCGCGGCCGGATCCGCCTCCCCGCCGGCCGGCTCGTCGCCGGTCGCCTCGGCGGGCTCGACCTCGCGCGGCTCGTCTTCGGGCGTCGAGCCGGACCGGCCCCGACGCCAGCCCCGCACCGACGCCTTGGTGTCCTCCACCATGGCGTACAGCGTGGGCACCAGGATCAGCGTGAGCAGGGTGGAGCTGAGCAGGCCGCCGATCACCACGATCGCCAGCGGTCGGGAGATGAACCCGCCCTCGCCGGTGAGCCCGAAGGCCATCGGCGTCAACGCGAAGATGGTCGCGATGGCGGTCATCAGGATCGGGCGGAGCCGGTGCCGTCCACCCTCGACCACCGCCTCCCGGACGCCCATCCCCTGTGCCCGGTACTGGTTGACCAGGTCCAGCAGCACGATCGCGTTGGTCACCACGATGCCGACGAGCATGAGCACGCCGATCAGCGCCGGCACGCTCAACGCGGTGCCGGTGGCCAGCAGCAGGGCGACCGCGCCGGTGGCCGCGAACGGGATCGAGACCAGCAGGATCAGCGCCTGTACGACGCTGCGGAAGGTCGCCATCATGATCAGGAACACGATCGCGATCGCGGCCAGCACGGCCAGACCGAGATCGGCGAAGGTGTCCCGCTGCTCGGTGCTGACCCCGCCGATGGTCAGGGTCGCTCCGGGTACGTCGATCGCGTCCAGCTCGCGTTGCAGCTCGCTGCTGATCGCGCCCAGGTCGGAGCCGGTGACCGTGCCGGTCACCGAGACGCTGCGCTCACCGTCGATCCGCCGCACCTGCTGAGGTCCGGTGGTCTCGGTGACCTCGGCGATGTCGTCCAGCTTCACCGCGCCGACCCGCATCTCGCGCAGCTCGGTCACGGTCGTCGGCGGCTGCGCGGACAGCCGCAGCACCACGTCGCGCGCACCGTCGTCCAGGCTCACCTGGCCCAGCGGCGTACCCCGGAACGCCTGCGCGACGAGCTGACCGACCGCGGCCTCGGTGAGCCCGGCCCGGCTGGCGGCCGTCCGGTCGACGGTCACCTCCACCCGCGGCACCTGCTCGGTCAGGGTGGACGAGACGTCCTCGACGCCCCCGAGGCGGGTCAACACCGCCTCGGCCTGCTCGGCGGCCCGGGTCAGCGCCTCGGGGTCGGCGGCGCGCACCACCACGGCCAGCTCGTTGGCGGACGCCCCGCCCTGGCCCGCCGGGAAGGTGATCTCGCCCGCCTCGGCGCCGAGCGCCCCGATGCGGTCCCGCAGGATGCCGCGCATCTCCTTGGCGTCGGTCTCCTCGCCGAGCAGCAGCGCGTAACTGGCCACGTTGTTGCCGGCGCCACCGCCCCACGGCGAGTCGCCGCCACCGGCGGTGACCTGGTACGACCGCACCCCGGGCGTCTCCGCCAGCACCGCCTCGACCCTTCGGGCCGCCGCGTCGGTGCCGACCAGCCCGGTGCCCACCGGCAGCTCCTGCCGGATGTTCAGGGTGTCCTGGCCGGAGTCGTCCAGGAAGTTGGTCTCCAACTGCCGGGCCAGGCCGAACGTGCCGAGCAGCACCACCAGCCCGGCCGCCAGGGTGGCCCAGCGGAACGCCCGCCGTCCGGTGGCGAACCGGATCACCGGCAGGTATGCCCGCTGCAACGGGCTGCGCAGTTCCCGCTCCTCGGCGGCGCGGCGCACGGCTGCCCCGTCGGCGCCGGTGACCGGCTTCAGGAACCAGTACGCGAGCACCGGCACCACCGTCAGCGAGACCAGCAGCGAAGCCAGCAGCGCCACCGTGACCGTGATCGCGAACGGTGCGAAGAGCTGGCCGACGAAGCCGCCGACCAGGGCGATCGGCGCGAAGACGGCGACCGTGGTGAGCGTGGAGGCGGTGACCGCTCCGGCCACCTCGCGGACGGCGGTGAGGATCGCCTCCCGCTTCGGCCCGCCGTACGTGAGGTGCCGTTTGACGTTCTCCAGCACCACGATCGAGTCGTCCACCACCCGCCCGACGGCGACCGTCAACGCGCCGAGGGTGAGCAGGTTGAGCGAGTAGTCGCCGATCCAGAGGGCGAGCAGCGCGACCACCACGGACAGCGGGATGGAGACCGCGGTGACCACGGTGGAGCGGATCGACAGCAGGAACACCAGGATGACCACCACGGCCATGATCAAGCCCAGCAGGCCCTCGGTGCTCAGCGTCTTGATCGACTTCTCCACGAACGGGGCCTGGTCGAGCACGACGGTCAGCTCGGCGCCGGTGGCGGCCCGCAGGTCGTCGAGCCGGTCGGCGACCGCGTGCGAGATCTGCACGGCGTTGCCGTCCGGGTCGGCGGTGACCGCGATGCCCAGGCTCTCCCGACCGTTGGTACGCGTGATCGCGGTGGCCGGGGCGAGTTGCTCGGAGACCGTGGCGACGTCGCCCAGGCGGACCGGAGCGGTCTTGCCCCTTGCCGGTGCGACGATGACGGCCCGCAGGTCGTCCAGCGTGGTCAGTGGCGAGCCCACCTGCACCGGCAGCGCCCGGTTGCCGTCCAGGACCGCTCCGGCGGGTACCGACACCCCGTTGGCCTGCAACGCGGTGCCGATCGCGGTCGGCGGCACCTTGGCGCGGGTCAGCTTGGCCGGGTCCGGGGTGATGACCACCAGGTCGTCGCGGACGCCGGTCAGCTCGACGCCGCGTACGCCCTCGATGGCCGCCAGCTCGGGCACCACCGTGTCCCGCAGTGTGGCCGCGAGGGCGCGCTCGTCGTCACCGCCGCTGGCGGCGAGCACCACGGCCGGCAGGTCGTCCGTGCTGCCCGCGATCACCTGCGGCTCGACCTCGTCGGGCAGCCGGGTGCGGTTGAGCGCGGTCTGCATCCGGTTGACCACGTCGTCCAGGTCGGTGCCGAACTCGTACTGCACCTGGATGGTGCTCAGGCCCTCGCGGGAGGTGGAGGTGACGGTGTCCAGCGCGGGAATGCCTTGCAGGCTGTTCTCGATCGGCACGGTCACCTGGGACTCGACGACCTCGGGCCCGGCACCGGGGTAGGACGCCACGATGAACGCGGCGGGGAACTCCAACGAGGGCAGGAGTTGCTGCTTCAGCGACGGCACGGCGTACGCACCGAACGCCGTGGTCACCACCGCGATGAGGGCGACCAGCCCTCGGTTGGCGAGGCTGAATCTGGCGAGCAGCGACATCGGCGTGGCTCACTCCTGGGGGAGACGTTCGAAGGGCACGAGCAGTGTGCCCGACCCGGTCCGCCCGTCGGTGTCCGGGGCGGACCCGGCGGGCACCGGTTCGGCGGTGCCGATCCGCAGCGACGCCACCAGGTCCCGGTACAGCTCGTCGGTGCGCAGCAGGGTGGCGTGGTCCCCGACGGCGCGGATCCGTCCCCGTTCCATCACCACGATCTGATCAGCGTCGAGCACGGTGGAGAGTCGGTGCGCGATCGTCACCACGGCCCCTTCCTGGGCCCGCTGCCGGACGCACCGGCTCACCACCGCCTCGGTCAGGCCGTCGACCTGCGAGGTGGCCTCGTCGAGCAACAGCACGTCCGGCGTACGCAGCACCGCCCGCGCCAGCGCGATGCGCTGCCGTTCGCCGCCGGAGACGGTGGTGGCGGCCAACGGGGTGTCCAACCCGAGCGCCAACCCGCTCACCTTCTCGTGCAGGTTCACCGCCCGCAGCGCGGTCCACAGTTCGTCGTCGCTCGCGTCCGGATGGGTGAAGCGCAGGTTGTCCCCGATGGTGCCGGGCACCACCGGCGCCTCCTGCTCCACGTAGGCCAGTCGGCCACGGATCTGCGCCGGGGTGTGGTCGGCGTACCGGCCGCCGTCGAGCAGCAGTTCCCCGTGCTCCGGTTCGACGAAGCGCAGCAGCAGGGAGAACAGGGTGGTCTTGCCGGCCCCCGAGGGCCCGACCAGCGCGGTGTGGCCGACGCGGGGAATCTCCAGGTCGATGCCCCGCACGGCGGGTGGCGCCGAGGGCGCGTACCGGGCGGTGACGCCTCGCAGCGTCAGCACCGGCCCGGTGGGGTCGCGGTGTCCGACGGTGCCGACCGGCGGTACGGGCTCCGGCGCGGCGGCCGTGGTGGTCGGCGACGAGCCGGGTTCGACCTCCACCGCCTCGATCTCGCGGAGCCGGCCGGCCGCCGCGATCCCGGCCTGCATGGCGGTGAGATTCTGGGTCAGCTCGCTGATCGGCCCCATCAGCCCGAAGGCGTAGAGCAGGAACGCGATCAGGGTGGACACCTCGATCAGGCCGCGTTCGGCCCGTGCCGCGCCGACGCCCAGGATGACGATGACCGCGAGCTGGATGCCGGTCCAGGAGATCGTCCACACCAGGGCGCTGCGCCGGGCGGCGCGAAGTCCGTGCTCGGCGGCGTCGCGGGCGTGCGTGGTGAGCGCCGACGTCTGACGCTGTTCGGCGCGGCTGGCCTTGACCGTCCGGATGGCGCGCAGTGAGCCTTCCAGGGCCCCGCCGAACCGCCCGACCGATTCCTGGGCCGCCTCCTGGGCACGGCCGATGGAGGGCAGCAGCAGTCCCATCAGCACCGCCACCACGACCACCGCGACCATGGTGGCGCCGAGCAACACCAGGTCGAGCGCGCCCATCAGCACCAGCGTCCCGACCAGCGCCAACGCACCATTGGTCAGGCCGACCAGGCTGCCGGACGCCTGGTGCAGCAACGCGGGGTCGGAGGTGGCCCGGGTGACCAGTTCACCGCCGGAGCGGTGGGTGAGCTGGTCGATCCGGGCGGCGAAGTAGCGGCGGATCACGCCGGTGCGGGCGTCGAGCACCACCCGCTCGGCGATGCGGCCCATCAGGATCCACTGCCACAGCGAGATGGCGGCACCGACCACCACGAGCACCAGCAGCACGGCGACGGGTCGGGCCAGCGACTCACCGGCGCCGAGGGTGTCCAGCACCCACTTGGTCACCAGCGGGGTGGCCAGCCCGGCCGCGTTGGCGACCAGGCCTAGCAGCAGCCCGACCAGCATGGCCGGCCAGTGCGGCCGGAGGTAGGTCAGCAGCAGCCGGGTCCGGGCCCTCGGGGCGGTCGGGGCGGTCGGCTCCGATTCGGTCGCGGCGGGTACGGCGGTCACAGTCACTCGGCAATGGAACATCACTGTTCCACTACGGGCAAGCAATATTCCGAATTTGTACGTTGGTAACCTGTCCGGCGTGATGACCACCGACGAGAGCGGCAGCCGGGCGCGGACCCGGCAGGCGATCCTGCAGGCCGCGATCGAGGTGCTCAGCCACAACCAGGCCGCCAGCCTGAGCGAGATCGCCACCGCCGCCCAGGTCGGCCGGACCACCCTGCACCGCTACTTCGCCGAACGCTCCGACCTGCTGGCCGCCGTGGCCGCCGAGGGCGCGAACCGGCTCAACGAGGCCACCGGACGCGCCCGCCTGGCCGACGGCACCGGCGCCGAGGCGCTGCTCCGCCTCTGCGCGGAGTACTTCGACCTGGGCGACCTGCTCTCGCTCGTCTTCGCCGAGCCGACGATCATCGAGGACCCGGTCTGGGGCACCGAGGTCTGCGACGACGACTTCTACGCGATGATCGCGCGCGGCCACGCCGACGGCAGCATCGACCCGGCGCTGCCCGCGCCGTGGGTGCAGTCGGTGCTCTGGTCCCAGCTCTACGCCGGCTGGAGCTACCTGGCCTCCCACGAGGTCTCCCGGCACGAGGCCCTCGGCCTGGTCATCCGGACCGTCGCCGGCGCTGTCGCACCCCGGGGCTGACCCTCCGCCGGCTCACCCTCGTTCAGCCCCGACCGGCGGCATCGGCCCGTCGACGGCGGTCCGTCCACGCGGCACGCCCGCACCACCACGGCGCGTCGAGCGGGGCACCGCCGGGGCGCCCACCCCCAGCAGCCGTGGATGCCGCCGGGCGGCGAGGTCCTCGATCCACCCGACGGCCAGCGCCGCGACGGCCGTCAGCAGGACCATCCCGACCAGCCGTATCCCCACGTGGGCGACGGAGTCGAAGGAGAGCCACGGCATGAGCAGGGCGGTGATCGCCGCACTGGCCGGGATGTGCCACAGATAGACGGTGAGCGCCCGGGCGTTGACCAGGCGCAGCAGCCCGCCGCCCCGCGTCGGCCGGACCTCCCCGGTCGACCGGGCAACAGCCGTCGACCGGGGGGCCCACCGCAACAGCGCCGCGACCCAGGCCATCGACCAGATGGTGGAACCGGCCGGGATGTGGTTGAGCTCGCCCGGCGCACCCGTGGTGGCGGCGAGCAGCACCCAGGTGCCACCGACGGTGGCCAGCACCAGGACCAGACCGTGGTAGAGGCGGGCCGGCACCCGCCGCAGCAGTCCGTCGTGGTAGGCGAAACCGAGCAGCCAGCAGGGCAGGTACGACACGACGAAGTAGAACTGGGTCACCCCGGCGAGATGAGCGCACACCGGCAGGGCGGTGGCCGCCGCCAGCACGGGCCACGGCCAGCGGCGGTACAACGGCAGGAGCAGCGGTGAGAGCAGGGTCAGCCACAGGTACGTCGAGACGTACCAGAGGCCGACGGTGAACGCCCACCCCCAGGACATCGCGCCGGCCGACGGCACCCGCAGCGGCAGCAGCCACCAGCAGACGTCGCCCCAACCGAACCCGCTCGGCGTGCCGGAGACCTGACCGGCGACGGCCACCAGCACCAGCACCGTCGCGCCGAAGGCCCAGAACGGCACCAGCAGCCGCCGCATCCGACGGCCGACGGCACGGGTGCCGTACCGGTCCAGCGACGCGGCGAGCAACGCGCCGGCGACGCCGAACATGACGCCCATCGCCGGCACCAGCAGGCTCAGCCACAGCCACCCGGTGGCGTGGTACAGCAGCACCCGGGCCAGTGCCGCAGCGCGCAGCAGGTCCAGGTAGGAGGTCCGTGACTGCGCGGCCACCACGGGCGCGACGCCTGTCGCGTCGGGTGTCCGCCGAGCCTCGGCAGCCACCGGGTCGGTAGCCACCCCATAGTTGTACCGCCAGAAGACGCCTTTGCGACCAAAATGCCCATAAAGGAGCAAGTGTCGGTTTGGCTGCCTCAGGCGAGATCGAGCGAACGGGCGGCGGCGAGCGGGTCGTTGGCGATGGTGACCGGCGCGGGCGCCGTGGTGATCGCCCACTCCGGATCCTTGAGGCCGTGCCCGGTGACGGTGCAGACCACGGTGGACCCGGCCGGCACCCGACCGGCAGCGGCCTGCTGCAACAGACCCGCCACGCTGGCCGCGCTGCCCAACTCCACGAAGACGCCGACCTCCCGGGCCAGCAGGCGGTACGCGGTCAGGATCTCCCGGTCGGTGACCGCCTCGATCAGGCCGCCGCTGGCCTCCCGGGCGTCCAACGCCTTCGTCCAGCTCGCCGGGTTGCCGATCCGGATGGCGGTGGCGATCGTGGACGGCTCGGGCACCACCTGCCCGGTCACGATCGGTGCGGCACCGGCGGCCTGGAAGCCGTACATCTTCGGGGTGCGGGTGGCGTTGCCGGCGTCGCGGTCCTCGACGTAGCCCATCCAGTACGCGGAGATGTTGCCGGCGTTGCCGACCGGCAGGCAGTGGATGTCCGGCGCGTCGCCGAGCGCCTCCACGATCTCGAACGCGGCCGTCTTCTGGCCGTGCAGCCGGTCGATGTTGACCGAGTTGACCAGCGCCACCGGGTAGTCCTGGGCGAGCTTGGCGGCCAACGCCAGGCAGTCGTCGAAGTTGCCGGTGACCTGGAGCAGCTTCGCGCCGTGCACCAGAGCCTGGGCCAGCTTGCCGAGGGCGATCTTGCCCTGCGGCACCAGCACCGCGCAGGTCACCCCGGCGCGGGCCGCGTACGCGGCGGCGGAGGCGCTGGTGTTGCCGGTGGAGGCGCAGATGATCGCCTTGTTACCCGCCTCGACCGCCTTGGAGACGGCCATCGTCATGCCCCGGTCCTTGAACGACCCGGTCGGGTTGGCGCCCTCCACCTTGAGGTAGACGTCGCAGCCGAGCCGCGCGGAGAGCACCGGCGCGGGCAGCAGCGGCGTGTTCCCCTCGTGCAGCGTGACGACCGGCGTGGCGTCGGTGACCGGCAACCGGTCCCGGTACGCCTCGATCAGACCCCGCCACATGCCGCTCTCCTCGCCTCTCGTACCCGTCACCGGTCACCACCGGCCGGGAGCCGTCCGTATCCGGGCCGCCCGCTCACGAGCCCCCCTCGACCCGCAGCACGCTCGCCACCGAACGGACGATATCGAGCCCGCGCAGTTCGCCGACGGTCGCCGCGAGCGCCGCGTCCGGTGCCACATGGGTCACGATGACCAGGATCGCCTCGCCCGCTCCCCCGGCGCCGCCACCGGCCGGCCCCTGCCGCACGGTGGCGATCGAGACGTCGTGGCGGGCGAACACCCCGGCCACCGCCTCCAGCACACCCGGACGGTCGGCCACGTCGAGACTGATGTGGTAGCGGGTGAGCGCCTCGCCCATCGGCCGCACCGGCAGGTCGGCGTAGGCGGACTCGCTGGCCGCGCGGACCCCGGCCAGCCGGTTGCGGGCCACCGCGACCACGTCGCCGAGCACCGCGCTGGCGGTCGGCGACCCTCCCGCGCCCCGGCCGTAGAACATCAACTGTCCGGCCGCGTCGGCCTCGACGAAGACCGCGTTGAACGCGTCACCGACCCCGGCCAGCGGGTGGCTCAGCGGGATCATCGCCGGGTGCACCCGGACGCTGACCGTCTCGCGGCCCTGCCCGTCGGCACCGCGCGCGGCGATGCAGAGCAGCTTGATCGTGCAGCCCATCGCCTTCGCGCTGGCCACGTCGGCGGCCGTCACCTCGGTGATGCCCTCCCGGTGCACGTCGTCGGCACCGACCCGGGTGTGGAACGCCAGCGAGGCGAGGATCGCCGCCTTGGCCGCCGCGTCGAAGCCCTCCACGTCGGCGGTCGGGTCGGCCTCCGCGTACCCCAGCTCGGTGGCCTCCTCCAGCGCCTCGGCGAAGCCGGCGCCGGTGGCGTGCATGGCGGAGAGGATGAAGTTGGTGGTGCCGTTGACGATGCCGGTGACCCGGGTGATCCGGTCGCCGTGCAGCGACTCGCGCAGCGGGCGCAGCAGCGGGATCGCCCCGGCCACCGAGGCCTCGTAGTAGAGGTCGGCGCCGCCCTCGGCCGCCGCGTCGTGCAGCGTGCCGCCGTCCTCGGCGAGCAGCGCCTTGTTGGCGGTGACCACGCTCTTGCCGGCCCGCAGCGCCTCCACCAGCCACCCACGCGCCGGCTCGATGCCGCCGACCACCTCGACGACCACGTCCACGTCGTCGCGCTTGATCAGCCCGAGCGCGTCCGTGGTGAACAGGGCCGGATCGACCGGCAGGTCACCACGGTCACGCCCGAGCCGGCGTACCGCGATGCCGGCGATCTCCAGCGGAGCACCGATCCGGGCGGCGAGGTCGGCCGACTGCACGTGCAGCAGCCGCACCACCTCGGCACCGACGGTGCCGCAGCCGAGCAGGGCCAGGCGCACAGGTTGATTCATCCCACATCCAAGGCGAGCAGGTCCTCTTCGGTCTCCCGTCGAACGATCAGCCGGGCCTGGCCGTCCCGCACCGCGACCACCGGGGGGCGCGGCACGTGGTTGTAGTTGCTGGCCATGCTGCGGCAGTAGGCACCGGTGCCCGGCACCGCGACAAGATCTCCGGGCTGCACGTCGGCGGGCAGGAATTCATCCTTCACCAGGATGTCCCCGGACTCACAATGCTTTCCCACCACGCGGGCGAGCATCGACCCGGCGGAGGTGGCCCGGGAGGCCAGCGTCGCCGAGTACGCGGCGTCGTAGAGCGCGGTCCGGATGTTGTCGCTCATCCCCCCGTCGACGCTGACGTAGGCGCGGTGCCCGTCGGCCGCGTCACCGCCGGCGCCGACCAGCACGGACTTCACTGTGCCCACCTCATAGAGGGTGAACACGGCCGGGCCGACGATCGCCCGACCCGGCTCGATCGAGATGCGCGGCACCGTCAGGCGCTCCGCCGCGCACTCCGCGTCCACGATCCGGCGCAACCGCTTGGCCAGCTCGTGCGGGGTCGAGGGGTCGTCCTGGGTGGTGTACGCGATGCCGAAGCCGCCGCCGAGGTCCAGCTCCGGCAGCTCCACCCCACGGGCGTCGCGGATCTGCGCCTGGAGCGAGAGCACCCGGCGGGCGGACACCTCGAATCCGCTGGTGTCGAAGATCTGCGAGCCGATGTGCGAGTGCAGGCCGCGCAGCTCCAGCACGTCCTCGTCGAGGATCCGCAGCGCCGCCGCGCTCGCCGCGCCCCCGGCCAGCGAGAAGCCGAACTTCTGGTCCTCATGCGCGGTGGCGATGAACTCGTGGGTGTGCGCCTCCACGCCGACGGTGACCCGGATCATGACCCGGGGCCGGACGCCCCGCTCGCGGGCCAGCGCGGTGAGCCGGTCGATCTCGGCGGACGAGTCGACGATGATCCGGCCCACCCCGGCGTCCAACGCCCGGGTCAGCTCGGCCACGGACTTGTTGTTGCCGTGGAAGCCGATCCGCGCAGGCTCCATTCCGGCGGCCAGCGCCACGGCCAGTTCCCCACCGCTGCACACGTCGAGGAACAACCCCTCCTCGGCGATCATCCGGACCACCGCGCGGCAGAGGAACGCCTTGCCCGCGTAGTAGACGTCCTCGTCCGGGAAGGCGGCCCGGAAGTCGCGGCAGCGCGACCGCAGGTCGTCCTCGTCGAGGACGTACACCGGAGTGCCGAACCGGGCGGCCACGTCGCGGACGTCCAGCCCCGCGACGACCAACGCGCCGTCGTCGCCGCGCCGGGTGTTGCGCGGCCACAGGCGCGGCACCAGGGCATTGACGTCGCCCGGGGTACGCAGCCACGCCGGGCCCCGGTTGCCGATGTCACCGTGCAGCGCACCGGCCTCGTGAGCGCGCACCGGTCACATCCTCTCGGGGGCCGAGACGCCGAGCAGGCGCAGGCCGTTGGCGATGACCACCCGGGTGGCGTCGTTCAGCCAGAGCCGGGCCCGGTGCAGGTCGGTGACCTTCTCGTCACCCCGGGGCAGGATCCGGCAGTTGTCGTAGAACCGGTGGTAAGCGCCGGCCAGGTCCTCCAGGTAGCGGGCCACCCGGTGCGGTTCGCGCAGCTCGGCGGCGGCGGCCACCACGGCGGGGAACTCGGCGAGCGCCTTGAGCAGCTCGTTCTCCTTGTCGTGGTCGAGCAGCTCGGGCCGGAACGAGTCGGCGTCACCCCGGGGCAGTCCGACCTCGGCGGCGTTACGCGCGACGTTGGCCGTCCGGGCCGCCACGTACTGCACGTAGTAGACCGGGTTGTCGCGGGTGGCCCGGGTCCACAGCTCGATGTCGATGTCGATCGGCGAGTCGCTGGAGTAGCGGGCCAGCGCGTACCGGGAGGCGTCCACGCCGATCGCGTCGACCAGGTCCTCCAGGGTGACCACGGTGCCGGCGCGCTTGCTCATCCGCACCGGCGCGCCGTCACGGACCAGGTTGACCAGCTGGCCGATGAGGATCTCCAGGGTCTGCTCCGGATCGTCGCCGAAGCAGGCGGCCATCGCCCTCATCCGGCCGATGTAGCCGTGGTGGTCCGCGCCCAGCATGATCACGACCCGGTCGAAGCCGCGCTCCCGCTTGTCCAGGTAGTAGGCGCAGTCCGCGGCGAAGTACGTCCACTCGCCGTTGGACTTGCGCAGCACCCGGTCCTTGTCGTCACCGAAGTCGGTGGTACGCAGCCAGGTCGCGCCGTCGGCGTCGAAGACGTGCCCCTGCTCCCGCAGCCGGGTGAGGGCGTGCTCCAGCTCACCCCGGTCGTGCAGGTCCTTCTCGTTGAAGTAGGTGTCGAACTCCACCCCGAAGTCGCGCAGCGAGGACTTGATCTCCTCGAACATCAGCGCGACGCCCTCCACCCGGAACACCTCCTGGGCGGCGGCCTCGTCCAGCGACTCCACCTCCGGCCGCCGGCTGGTGACCTCGGCGGCGATCTCGGCGATGTACGCCCCGCCGTAACCGTCCTCCGGGGCCGCCTCGCCCCGGGCGGCGGCGAGCAGCGAGCGGGCGAACCGGTCGATCTGCGAGCCGGCGTCGTTGAAGTAGTACTCCGTACCGACCTCCGCGCCGGTGGCCCGCAGCAGGCGGCTCAGCGCGTCGCCGACCGCCGCCCACCGCACCCCGCCGATGTGCACCGGTCCAGTCGGGTTGGCCGAGACGAACTCAAGGTTGATCTTCAGGCCGGCGAGCCGGTCGCCACGGCCGTACTCCTCGCCCGCCTCGACGATGGTCCGGGCGAGCTGGCCGGCGGCGGCGGCGTCGAGCCGGATGTTGAGGAAGCCCGGGCCGGCGATCTCCACCGACTTGATCCCCGCCGTGCTGCCCAGCTCCGTGGCGAGCGCGGTGGCCAGCTCGCGGGGCGGTACGCCCACCTTCTTGCTGAGCTGGAGCGCCAGCGTGGCGGCGTAGTCGCCGTGCTCGGGATTGCGGGGACGCTCGACCGTCGTGTGCTCCGGCAGCGCGGAGCGGTCCAGCCCTCGGTCGGCGAAGACGGAGTGAGCGGCGGCCAGGACGGCTTCGGCGAGTTCAGCGGGAGTCACCGAACCATGTTATCGGGGGTAGACTCGGTCCCCGCGGCGGCGACCCGGCATCGGGGGCTGGGCCGCTGAACTCCTCTGACCGACCGACCTGACGAGGCACGATGAGCATCAGCACCCCGGGCGGCCCGCAGCGCCGCCCGACCGTGGTCAGCACCGGCAAGAAGCCGGCGGCGGGTCGGCCGGCCGCCGGCGCCAAGCCGACCAGCGACAAGAAGCCGGCGACCCCCCGCTCCGGCGGTGGCAAGGGTCCCCGCAAGCCGGTCACCCCGGTCAAGGTCAGCCAGGGCCGCTCGTGGGGGCCGATCGCCCTCTTCGTCGCCGTGGGCGTGCTCGCCACCTCGATCATCGGCTTCGGCGCCTGGGCGACCTTCAAGGGCAGCCAGTCGTGGCAGGACAAGGCCGCGGCGATCGACGGCATCGTCAACTTCCGGGAGAGCGACCCGGAGAGCATCTCCAACCAGGAGCACCGGGCCGGCTCCATCGAGTACCCGCACAGCCCGCCGGTCGGCGGCCCGCACAACAACACCTGGCAGCGCTGCCTCGGTGACGTCTACGCGGCGCCGATCGCCAACGAGCACGCGCTGCACAGCCTGGAGCACGGCGCGGTCTGGGTCACCTACCGTCCCGACCTGCCCGAGGCGGACGTGGAGAAGCTGGCCGAGATCGTCCGCGGCAACGACTTCATGCTCATGAGCCCCTACGAGGGCCTCGACAAGCCCGTCTCGATCCAGGCGTGGGGCTACCAGCTCAAGGTCGACGACGCCGGCGACTCGCGGCTGAAGGAGTTCGCCACCGTGCTGGCGCAGAACGCCTCGATGGAGCCGGGTGTGCCGTGCTCCTCCGGCAACTACACCACCGGCACCGGCACCGAGCCGCGCGAGATGCAGCCCACGCAGGGCGGCTGACATGCCGACCGCCGTGCAGGACCCACCGGTGACCGAGCAGTCGGGCGGGGCAGAGCCCCGCCCGGCCTCCCGGACGCTGCGCTACCTGACGCTGGCCCTGACGGCGCTGATGCTGCTCGCCGTCGGCTGGACGGCCGCGACGCTGGCCGCCGGGCGTACGCCGGGTGAGGACTCGGCCGAGGCCGGCTTCGCCCGGGACATGTCGCGGCACCACGCGCAGGCGGTGGAGATGGCCATGGTCGCGTACGCCAAGGGGCAGGATCCGGCGATCCGGCAGATGGGGTACGACATGGCGCTGACCCAGCAGGCGCAGATCGGTCACATGCAGCGCTGGTTGCAGGAGTGGGACCTGCTGCCCACCGGCACCCGCCCGGCAATGGAGTGGATGCCGGACGGCGTACGGGTGGACGCGGACGGGCTGATGCCCGGCATGGCCACCCGGGAGCAGATCGCCCAGCTCCACGAGGCCCAGGGCGCCGAGGTCGACCGCCTCTTCATGGATCTGATCATCAAGCACCATCTCGGCGGGATCCACATGGTCGACGGGCTGCTCAAGACGTCCGACCGGGCAGAGGTGGTCCGGATGGCCGAGGCCATGAAGCTGGCGCAGCAGAAGGAGATCAACGAGCTCCGGAAGCTCCAGCAGGCCGCCGGCTGAGACCAGAGCGGTCCACGACCGCCGCGACACCGTAGTTCCACCCGAGGGGCCCGCCGGATCACCGGTCGGGCCCCTCGCCCGAACGCGGACCACCCCGCACCGCCCATTTGTCCTATACGCACCGTTAGTACTTTCTGAACCAATTACTGAGCTTGACAACCTTTCTCCCCACATATCGTGACCAGTTGGGATTCGGGCTCGTTGCGCAGGACGTGGGGGTTGCACTCAGAGACGCACGGCGTTCGGTCACCAGCTGGTGCCGACGCCACACCATCGGCGGTGACGGGGCGGTGGCAGCCGTCCGTCGCGGACAGCGGCAGAGCGAGTCGGGAGCGCTCAGCCGCGAGCAGGAGTTGGAACTGATCGACACACTCCGGGGCGTCCACCCCGACGAGTTCGGTCTGGACGAGGAACTGTGGACTCGCCAGAGTCTGCACACCCTGATCGAGCAGCACTTCGGGCTGACCCTGGACGCCGGGGTCGTCGGGGCGTACCTGCGGGCCTGGGGGTTGGGCCCGCGCGAGCCGCGCGAGCGCGCCTGCGGGCTCTGCGTCGGCGCAGTCGAGCGGTGGGTACGCAGCGAGTACCCGGCCATCACCCGAGCCGCCCAGGAGCACCTCGCCGAGGTCTACTGGCTCGGCCGGGTACGGCTCGTCGGCACGATGCCGGCAGCCGACGTGATCTCGGCGGTCTCCTCGCGCGGGCGGGTGCGGTTCATGGTCACCACCCCGTCGGTGGACCCGGCACTTCCCCGGGACTTCGTGCTCCGCCTCAGCGGCACCGAGCAGCGCACCGTACACCTGATCGTGGACGGCTCCTGGGCCCGCAACGAGTGGCCCCGCCGCCTCCCCCGCCGCATCGTGCCGCACCCCCTCCCCAGCTGCGGCCGCCCCCAAGCCGCCTAACCCCCCACCCCACCCCCACCCCACTCCCCCCACCAGCCCCACCCGTCCACGCCGTTGATCAAGAAGTTTTGGCCTCCGGAGCACCCCGCTGAGCACCAAAACTTCTTGATCAACGGGGCCAGGCGGGGTGGGAGTGGGTGAGGGAGGGGGGCGGTGGGGTGATGGGTGGGTGGGGGTGGGGTTGGGGTGCCGGTTCGGCGATCGGGGGGTGGGTTTGCTAGTCTTCACCAGTCGCTGAGCCCCCGTAGCTCAGGGGATAGAGCACCGCCCTCCGGAGGCGGGGGCGCAGGTTCGAATCCTGCCGGGGGCACACTTGCCAGGAAAGCTGCTACAAAGACGAGAAGGCCGTTGACCAGGGAACCTGGGTCGACGGCCTTATTCGTTTGTCCGGCTGCGGCCGGTCGGATTAGTATCCGCCGGATGATCATCGAACTTCATCAGGTTGCCGCGCTGTTCGTCGTCGCGCTGGCGGTGATCGCCGTTCCGGGGCCGAGCGTCCTCTTTGTGGTCAGCCGTGGTGTCTCCCTCGGAAGGCGAGCTGCTCTGGTCACGGTCGCGGGCAATGAGGTTGGGCTCGTTGTCCAAGTCACTGCCGTCGCGGTCGGTCTCGGCGCCCTGGTGGAAGGTTCGATCCTTGTCTACAACGTCATCAAGCTCATCGGGGCTGCGTATCTCGTCTACCTGGGGGTCCAAGCTTTCCGGCATCGGGCGGCGCTCGGTACGGCGATGCAGGGCACGATGGCAGGTAAGAGCATGCGGCGGATCTTCACCGAAGGCGTGGTAGTCGGAGTCAGTAACCCCAAGGGGTTTCTCCTGTTCGCAGCAATCCTCCCGCAGTTCGTCAATCACACCGCCGGCCGTGTCTGGCTTCAGATGTTCTTGCTGGGGCTCGTCTGCGTGGTGATCGCGCTGATTTCCGACAGCGTCTGGGCGCTGTTCGCCGGTACCGCACGGCTGTGGCTGGGAAGGTCACGGCGCCGTCTCGAGGCCATCGGCGCAGCGGCTGGTCTCGTCATGATCGGTCTAGGGGTGCGTCTGGCGCTGACCGGACGACCCGACTGAGGCTCCGAGGTAACGCAATCCTGCCGGGAGCGCCGGAATCGACCTACGCCTAAGGCCGCTGACCAGGAACACGGTCGGCGGCCTTCGTCGTGTTCGCGGGGTGTCCGGGGGTGGGGTCTGCGCCCTCGGGGGGCGGCGGGTTCGGGCCGGCGGTGGCGATGATCCGTGCGAGCGCCGCACCGACCCGATGGAGCGGATCAGTACGGGGGTGCGCGCCGACACTATGCTGTGAGCACCTCGCCACTCTGCGGAAGGGCTGCCGGTGCCCCGGGTGAACGTACGGTGGTCGCGGATCTCGGCCACCGAGAAGGCGTCCTACGGCGGTGCGGCGATCGCGGCCTCGGCCACGGTGGTGGTGGCGGTCGTGCAGGGTGTGGTGCCGCTGCTCGGGCAGGGCGGCACGGTCGCAGTCGCGCTGGTGTCGTTCCTCGCCGGGGTGGCCGTCACCGGGGCGACGGTCGCGGTGATCGCCACGGTACGCCGCCGATCCCTGGCCGGTGACGGGCCGGAGTTCGACGTGTTCGTCTCGACGCCGATGGCCTCGCTGCCCGAGTCGGAGTACCCGGTCCACCGTCAGCAGATCATGACGCTGGTCCGGGAGATCGAGCAGCGCTCCGGGTTGAGTTGCTACTACGCGGGTCGGGACCGTCCCGAGATCGTCGACTTCCCCGCCGTCGACCTCGGTTTCCGGGACGAGTTGCGGGCGCTGGCGCGCAGCCGGCACTTCCTGCTGGTGCTGCCGCTGTCGAATTCGTCGAGCGCACTGGTCGAGGCCGGGGTGGCGATCGCCCTGGGGAAACCGTCCATCTACTTCAGACACACGTCGGCTGTGCTGCCGTTCCTCCTCCGTGGAGCGGCCAACTCCAATCATCCGGACATACCCCGGATCCGGGTCTACGAATACGCTGACTTCAGCGAGTTGGCGACCCTGGTCCGGGTCAACGGCAAGGGCCTTTTCGAGAGCCACACCTGACCAGCACGATCGGAACGTCGATGTCGAACATCTCGGGTGCCAAGAAGCTCTTCGTCATCATGCCGTTCGGTCTGAAACGGCTGCCCTCCGGCCTGATGCACGACTTCGACCGCTTCTATCACGGCATCCTGCGCCCGGTGGCCCAGGACGCCGGGTGGTCGGTGTTCCGCGCCGACGAGATCACCGAGCCGGGCACCATCGTCAACCAGGCGTTCCGGCACCTCCAGGCCGCCGACGTGGTGGTCGCCGACATCAGTTCGCCCAACGGCAGCGTCTACTACGAGTTGGGCGTCCGGCAGGCGATCTCGCCGGGCAAGACGATTCTCGTCGCGGTGCACGGCACCGAGTTGCCGTTCGACCTGAAGAGCCAGCGGGTGCTGTTCTACAGTCCACAGTTCGACCAGGATCCGCGGTTCCGGTTCGCCTATCGCGAGGCGCTCATCTCGGACAGCCCGCACGTGCACAATCCGGTCCGGGACGCGTTGAGCGACCTGGGGTTGAACTTCCATCCGCGTACCGACCGGGTCGCCTTCGAGCAGGAACTGCACCACAAGATCGAGCGGAGCCGGAACATCGAGCAGTTGCTCGCCGTCTGGCACTGGGCGCGGCAGTCGGGTGACCTGCCGACCGGGGCGTTGTTGTCGCTCAGCTACCGGTTGGCCGCCGAGGGCGACTACGCCAGCGCGGTGCAGGTGCTCGACGCCGCTTTCCCGGAGGCCGACGGCGACTGGGAGGTACACCGGCAGCGCGGCTTCTATCTGCGCAAGCTGACCCGGCTCGACGCGGCCGAGGTGGCGCTGAACCGGGCGTACGAGCTGAACCCGTCGGACCCGGAGACGCTCGGCATGCTCGGCGGCGCCCTCAAACGCCAGGGCCGGTACGCCGAGGCGCTGCGCCTCTACCAGCAGGGCGCCACCCTCTCCCCCACCTCGCTGTACCTGGCCGTGGCCTGCGCCGGCATGATGGCCATCGCCGATCCGGGCAATCCCGAGCCGGCGCTCGCGCGGTATCGGCAGGTGCTCGACGAGATCGACTCCCGCCCCGGTCAGGAGACCGACTCCTGGGCGAACCTGGTCCGCGCCGAGGCGCACTTCGTGCTGGGCGACGTGGAGGCGGCCCGCCGCTTCGGGCGGGCGGCGGTCCGGTACGGCGCCGAACGGCTCCACCTGGAGTCGACCGCCGATCAGATCCTCATGCTGCACGCCAACGGCCTGCCGCTGCGCGACGCGGACGGTTTCGCGCGCTGGCTGGTCGAGGGAGCCAAGGACGCGGCGTCGACGACCGTGGACGAGCGGGGCGCACCGACGGGCGACCCGGACTTCCCGCGCCGGATGATCTTCCACATCTCCGACGTCCACTTCGGGTCGATCACCGAGGGCGGCAGTCGCATCGACCTGCACCGGTTCGCCGACACCGAGAACTCCGACCGGCTCAGCGTCGAGCTGACCAGAGAGTTCCACGCCGCCCTCAAGCGGTCCGGCTGCGCCGCCTCGGACGCCGTCCTGGTGGTCTCCGGCGACTCCACCTACACCGGTCGGCAGGACGAGTTCGACCTGGTCCGGCAGTTCCTCACCGAGCTGTGCGAGAACACCGGGATGGACCGCAGTCAGGTGGTGCTGGTCCCCGGCAACCACGACATCGACTGGCTCCAGACCAAGTCGAACCGCGCCAACCGCTTCGACAACTACCTCACCTTCGCGCACCAGTTCTATGGCGAGGAGCTGTTCCACGAGGTCTATCCGCGCATCGAGTGGGACCTGCGGACCTCGGGCACCCGACCGGAGGCGAGGGAGATCGTCTATCGGCGTACCGACCGGACGATGACCATCGTCGGGTTGAACTCCTGCATCTTCGAGGACGACCAGAACCACTACGGCTACATCGGCAAACGCCAGCTCGACATCGTGAAGGAACTGCTGGAGCAGGAGCCACCGGAGAACGTACGGGTCGCGGTGATGCACCACCACCTGCACCCCTTCCCCGAACCGCTGGAGCCGCGACGGGGTGACGCGGTCGTGCTCGACCTGTCCACCGTCCGCGACGCCGGGTTGGTCGAGCAGCGCCTGGAACGGCTCGGCTTCTCGCTGCTGCTGCACGGGCACAAGCACAAGCCGCAGTTGCGCGAGACGCTGGTGCGGATCCCGCAGAACGACTCCAGCGTCACGCCCCGCCCGCTGATCGTCTCCGGCTGCGGCAGCACCGGGGTCAGTCAGCACGAGCTGGAGCACAACCAGCCGAACCACTTCGCCGTCCTGGAGCTGGCCCAACCGGTGCGGATGCCGGGCGCCGACTTCCTGGTCATCGAGTGGCGTGAGCTGGCCGTGGCACCGGGCGCCGAATGGGTCACCAAGCAGCGCTGGACCATCAAGGGCTGACCGGACCGGTCCTCAGCCGCCCTCGGCGCGCCGGGCGCGGGCCCGGCGGCGACCCTCGTGCATGGCCTGCACCCGGGGAATCGGGATGGTCCGGCCCTCCTCGACCAGGTCGGCCGGGAGTCGCTGCGGCGGCGGCATCTCCTCGGCCCACGGGTCCCGGTCCGCAAGCAGGCCGGGCACCGTCCGGATGGTGAAGTCGGCCGGGCTCACTGACTCCAGGTCGGCCCAGGACACCGGGAAGGAGACCGGCACACCCGGTCGCAGCCGGGGGCTGTAGACGGACACGACGGTGGCCCCGCCGGACCGGGTCGGGTCCACGAAGACCTTGCCCGCCCGGTCTTCCCGAATGAACGCGGTGGTGGCCAGCGCCGGGTCGAGCCGTTCCGCACGCGCCGCGAGGGCCCGGGTGGCGGCGGCCAGTTCCTCGGCGTCCGGACCGGCCGCGATCGGCACGAAGACGTGCACCCCCTTGGCCCCGCTGGTCTTCACCGCGCCGGCCAGCCCGGCGTCGGCGAGGGCCTGTCGGACCAGCAGCGCGGCGGCCACCCCGGCCCCGAAGCCGCCGTCGGACGGCGGATCGAGGTCGAGCACCAGGTGGGTGGGACGGCTCAGGTCGTCGACCACCGCCAGCGTCGGGTGGTACTCCACCGCGCGCTGGTTGGCGAACCAGAGCAGGGTACGGCGGTCGTCGCAGAGCGCGTACGCGATCTCGCGGTGGGACGCCTCGGCCCAGACCGGCACCCGGCGCACCCACTCGGGGGTGTAGCGGGGCAGGTTCTTCTGCATGAACGGCGGCTGGCCGGGGCGTACCCGGACCACCGACAACGGTCGGCCGCGCAGGTGCGGGACGAGCCGGTCGGCGACCACGTCCAGGTAGTCGACCAGGTCCCGCTTGATCGCACCGGACCCGTCGAAGAGCGCCTGATCGAGGTTGGTCAGCGCCACGCCGTCCCGGGTCTCGTCCGCCCGACTCATCCGCTCACCATCCCGCCGCCGCGACACGCGGTCAACCGGAACGCGCCGATGGCGTCCACGCCGTCAGCTCGACCGGCGCACTGGGGCGTGGACGGAACGACCCCGATCCGTCCACGCCATCAGCTCGACAGGGCGCGCTGGGGGTGGCGGAGCCGCGCCGATCCGTCCACGCCGTCAGCTCGACAGGCATGCCGGAGCGGGTCGACCTCGAAGCCACCGGCTGGAACCACCTCGCCGGTACCCTCGACCGCGCGGAACGACGCCGACCCGTCCCCGCTCTTAGCTCGACAGGGCGCGCTGGAGGGTGACGGAGCCGCGCCGAACCGTCCACGCCATCAGCTCGACAGGCGCGCTGGGGCATGGACGGTCGGCTCGACTCACTCGCCGTGACGCGGCACCCGGCTCCATTACCGGCAGGCGACGCTCGGCACTGCCGCCTCCGCACGGCAGTCGACCCAGCGCACCCACTCGGCCCAGCTCATCGGCTCAGCCCAGCCGCTCGCCGGCGGCGATCGCGGCGAGCAGGCGGGCGGTGTGCGCGCGGGTCGCCGCGTACACGCCGGAGCCGTAGCTGACCCGGGCGACGCCGAGCGTGGCGAGGTCGGCGAGCGTCGGGGCCGCCGGGCGGGCCAGCACGTTCACCGGGCCGGGCACCTCCGCCACGAAGGTGCGCAGGTCGGCGGCGTCGGCGAGCACGATCGGATAGACGCAGTCCGCACCGGCCGCCAGGTAGCGGCGGGCCCGGCGGATGGCTTCGGCGAGTCGCTGTTCCGGGTCGCCGGCCTGCTGAAGGAAGACGTCCACCCGGGCGTTGAGCACCACCGGTACGCCGGCCGCGTCGGCCGCCGCCCGTACCTCGGCAAGCAGGTCGGCCTGCTTCTCGGTGTCCACCATCGCGCCACCGGCGGGTTCGGAGTCCTCCAGGTTGAGCCCGACCGCTCCGGCGTCGAGCAGGCGCTCGACCAGCTCCGCCGGAGGCAGGCCGTACCCCCGCTCCAGGTCGGCGGTGGCCGGCACGGTGACCGCACGGGCGATCCTGGCCACCGCCGCGAACATCTCGGCCGGTGGGGTGCGCTCGCCGTCGGCGTAGCCGAGCGACTCCGCGACGGCGGCGCTGCCGGTGGCGACGGCGGGAAAGCCGGCGTCGGCCACGGCCCGGGCCGAGCCGGCGTCCCAGGTGTTGGGCAGGACGAGTGGGTCACCCGGGTGGTGCAGCGCGCGCAGCGCATTCGCCCGATCGATCGCAGTAGAGGTCATACCGCGATTCTGGGCATCGGACGGGCGGGGCCCGAGAGCCAATCGAACCCGGGTGGTTGTGGCGAAGACCACTGATCTGACCGATCGGTCAGCCTCTGACCGATCGGTCAGGCATGCTGGCTGCCATGGCCCGCCCGACCCAGCAGACCCACGACGAGATCCTGGCCGCCGCCACCCGGCGGTTCGCCGCCACCGGCTACCGGGGCACCTCGTTGCAGGACATCGCGCGTGAGGTCGGCTGCTCCAAGGCGGCGGTGCTCTACCACTTCGCCAACAAGGAGGCGATCCTCACCGAGCTGATGGCGCCCGCGGTCGAGGTGTTGCAGGCGCTGGACGACCGGATCGCGGCGCAGGACGACCCGGCCCGCGCCCAGCAGGTCGCCACCGAGGGCTTCGTCGACCTGGCGGTCCGGTTCCGCGGCGAGATCGCCCTGCTCCGTGGCGAGTTCCCGGAACTGCTGCAACAACCCGACTTCGCGCACATCCACGAGATCTCCGAGCGGCTCATCGCCGCCCTGGCCGGACGCTCGTCCCGCGACTCGGCCCGGATCTGCGCGCTGGTGCTGCTCGCCGGCATCGCCGAGACCTGCGGACAGTTCGCCGAGGTGTCCGACGAGGACCTGCGGGCCGCCCTGCTCGCCCTGCTGCGACGGGCGTTGGAGCCCGTGCACTGACCCGTTCCACCATTCACTTACCGAGGGAAAGGACCTCATGGCGACCCTGCTCTACCGGCTTGGCCGGGGTTCGATGCGCCGACGGCGGCTCGTGGCCGCGATCTGGCTCGTCGTACTCGTCGGGCTCGGCCTGGCCGCAGCGACCCTGCGCGGCCCGACGGCCAGCAACTTCACCATGCCCGGGACCGAGTCGCAGCGCGCTCTCGACCTGCTCGCCGAGCAGTTCCCGGCGGCGTCCGGCGCGACCGGCACGATCGCCGTCAAGGCGCCCGCCGAGGGACAACTCGGCACACCCGAAGGCCAGGCGGTGGTCCAGTCGATCACCCAGGAGGCCACGGCGGTCCCCGGCGTACTCGCCGCCGTCGACCCGTTCCAGGTCGGCGCCGTGTCGCCGGACGGCCGATACGCCCTGATCCAGGTGCAGTTCGGTGGTGGCTCCGACGCGATCACCGAGGAGCAGCGGGAGGCGTACGAGGAGGTCGGCACCCAGGCCGAAGCCCAGGGCTGGCAGGTCGCCCCCGGCGGTGAGGTGCTCAACGCCGAGCCCGAGGTGGGCTCGACCGAGGCGATCGGTGTCGCGGTCGCCCTGATCGTCCTGGTGATCACCTTCGGTTCGCTGGTGGCGGCCGGGATGACCATGCTCAACGCGCTGATCGGTGTCGGCGTCGGCATGGCCGGCCTGTTCGCGCTCAGCAGCGTGGTCGAACTGACCAGCACCGCGCCGATCCTCGCTCTGATGCTCGGCCTCGCCGTCGGCATCGACTACTCGCTGTTCATCACCTCCCGCTACCGGCAGAACCTGCTCGAAGGGCTGCCCGCCGACGAGGCGATCGGTCGAGCGGTGGGCACCGCCGGATCGGCGGTGGTCTTCGCCGGAGCCACCGTGGTCATCGCCCTCGCCGGGCTGTCGGTGGTGAACATCCCGTTCCTGACCGTGATGGGTCTGGCCGCAGCCGGCACGGTGACCGTGGCGGTGCTGGTGGCGATCACCCTGCAACCGGCCCTGCTCGGCTTCGCCGGCCGCCGGGTGCTGCCCCGCAAGCTGCGTACGGCCGCACCGCAGGTCGCCGACGGCGACCAGGGCACGCCGGAGACGACCGAGAGCGGCGTCGGCCCCGACGCGGCCACCATCACCGGCGAGGACCGGTCGGCGTTCGGGTTCCGCTGGGCGGGGTTCCTCACCCGCTTCCGGATCCCGGTGATCCTGGCCGGAGTGATCGGTCTCGGCCTGCTCGCGCTACCCGCCCCGGACATGCGTCTGGCCCTGCCCGACGCCGGCACCGCGCCGGCCGGCTCGGCTCCCCGGGTCGCCAACGACCTGATCACCGAGGGCTTCGGGCCGGGCTTCACCGGCCGACTCGCGGTGGTCGTGGCCGGCGACGACGCGCAGGCCACCGCCGCCGCCGTGCCGCAGGTGGCCAACCTGGTGCAGAACACCGAGAACGTGCTGGCGGTGGCCCCGCCGCAGCTCAGCCCGGACGGCCGGACCGCGCTGCTCGGCGTGATCCCGCAGACCGGCCCGACCGACCCGGCCACCGAGACGATGGTGCACGACATCCGTACGGCGGTCGACGGCGTCCAGGGCGCCGACGTGCTGCTGACCGGCGTGACCGCCATCGGCATCGACATCTCGGAGAAGCTCTCCGACGCGATGCCGGTCTATCTGGGCCTGGTGGTCGGCCTGTCGATCCTGCTGCTGATGCTGGTGTTCCGGTCGGTGCTGGTGCCCATCAAGGCGGCGCTGGGCTTCCTGCTCACCGTGGCGGCCACCTTCGGTCTCACGGTCGCGGTGTTCCAGCAGGGTCACCTGGCGGACCTGTTCGGCCTGGACACTCCGGGCCCGCTGATCAGCTTCCTGCCGATCCTGCTGATCGGTATCCTGTTCGGCCTGGCCATGGACTACGAGGTCTTCCTGGTCTCCCGGATGCGGGAGGACTTCGTCCACGGCGACACCGCCCAGCAGGCCACCATCAACGGGATGGGGCACGGTGCCCGGGTGGTCACCGCCGCCGCGCTCATCATGACCGCGGTCTTCGGCGGCTTCGTCTTCCTCGACGACCCGGTCATCAAGTCGATGGGCTTCGCGCTGGCGGTCGGTGTCGCCATCGACGCCTTCGTGGTCCGGATGACCATCGTCCCGGCGGTGATGTCGCTGCTCGGCAAGGCGGCCTGGTGGCTGCCGCGCTGGCTGGACCGGTTCCTGCCCAACGTCGACATCGAGGGCGAGAAGCTACGCGCCGAGCTCGACGACAAGGTGCACGCCGGCACCTGACGGGTTGCGTGAAAGGAAGGGTCCCCTGCTAACGCCTCGTGCATAGCAGGGGACCCTTCCTAACATCAGCACCCCGCGCACGGCGCAGCGCACGTACCGCAGCGCAAGCGCGCGCCACGGCGCAGCGCACGCAACGCAGCGCGAGCGCGCGTTCAGACGCCTGCTGGATAGGTTTCCATCTCACCCGGTGTGGTCAGCGCGGGCAGCGGGTGCAGGGCGGTGGTCTCGTCGCACCAGACGAAGGCGTCGTACCGGTCCCCGAGCCGGGTCGGCACGTAGTTGCCCCACGACTCGAACGACGGGTCGTAGACCACGCCGACCGCCCGGTGGTCGAGTGTGTCGGTGACCCAGCCCGGCTGGTCCGGGCCGCCGAAGACCAGCACCGCCCGGTCCGGCATCAGCTCGTGCAGCCGGTGCTCCAGCGAACCGGGGCGGGCCGGCGGCACCACCATCGCCTCGGCCGGGGAGCCCCAGCGCGGTGCTGCCGTCACCGTGCCGCGATAGCTGCCGAAACCGATCAGCGCCACCCCGTCCGGCCCGTAGCGGTCCCGGGCGAGCTGGCCGATGTTGAGCATGCCGTCGGCGGCCATGTCGGTGGCCCGCGCGTCACCGACGTGCGTGTTGTGCGCCCAGACCACACCCCGGGCGCCCGGCCCGTAGTGGTCCAGCAACCGGTCCAGGGTGTCGGCCATGTGGCCGTCGCGGACGTTCCACGATCCCGGCCCACCGGCCACCATCTCCCGGTAGTACCGCTCCGCGCCGGCCACCACCTCCGCGTTCTGCCAGGCCGAGAAGGCGCCCGGTCCGGCCGTGGCGGCGTGTTCGCGGGTACGCGCCAGCAGCCGTACCACCTCCTCCTCGCAGCGGGCGGAGACGAAGCGGCTGGCCAGGCCGTACTCCTCGACCTGCTTGCCGTACGGCTCGAAGCACCGGTACGCGTCCTGGGCGGCCTCCAGCGACGCCGGGTCCTCCTCGCCGAGGTAGTCGAAGATCGCCTGCATCGACTCCCAGAGGCTGTACACGTCCAGACCGTGGAACCCGGCCCGGGACGACTCGGGTCGTTCCAGGTTCCACGCCCGCAGCCAGCGGCAGAACCGGGCCACCTCGGCGTTGGACCACATCCAGGTCGGCCAGCGCTCGAAACGCTCCAGCGCGGTCTGCGGCTCCGTCGCACCACCCGCCGCAGCGGTCACCGAACGGTTCACTCGGTCGCAGTCCGGCCAGTCACCCTCCACCGCGACGAAACTGAACCCGCACTCGGCGATCAACCGCCGGGTGAGCTGTTCCCGGATGCGGTAGTAGTCGTGGGTGCCGTGCGTCGCCTCGCCGATCATCACCACCCGGACGTCCCGGACTCGCTCCAGCAACGGGTCGAGGTCGCTCGGCGCGCCGAGCCGCTGTACCAGCATGCCTGCGGCTACCCGGCACCCCCGGGAGCAAACCCGGGGGTGTGCCGGGCGCCTCGGGCGGGTAGATCGGACACCATGACCGACAGCGGCGCCTTCCTGCCGGACCAGATCGCGGGGCTGGACTTTCCCGTCTCCCGCGAGGACCTGATCCGCTGGTGCCAGGAGAACGGCGCCAGCACCGAGCAGTTGGAGGCGGTCCGGGCGCTGCCGGTGGAGCACTTCGGTTCCCCGGCCGAGCTGGGCGAGGCGCTGCGCGCGGCGACCTGAGCCGAGGTCAGCGCGCGTGCAGGAGCCGGTGCAGGGCCAACCACTGCTCGGGCCAGACGTGCCCGACCGGGGTGTCCGGCGCGAGCCGCCCGGCGCGCAGCGCCGCGGCCAGGCGTGCCCGCGGGTACTGCCGGGCCAGCGAGGCCGCGACTGAGCCGCCGGCACCGCCGAAGCCCAGCTCCACCATCCGCCGGTACGCGGGCAGCGTCTGCGGGGCCAGCAACGGACGCGCCCGACGGTCCACCCGCAGGATCCCCGCGTCGACCCGGGGCACCGGACGGAACGCGGCACGCGGCACCCGTCCGGCGAGCCGCCACTCGAACTCCGGCCAGGTCAGCACCGTCAGTCGGGTCCACCTGCCGTAGTCACCGGCGCGGCGACGGGCGTACTCCCACTGGGTCATCAGGGTCGCCGAGCGCAGCGTCGGTGCGGCCAGGCACCAGCGCACCACGGCCGCCGTCAGCGACCACGGGATGTTGCCGACCACCGCGAACTCCTCCCGAGGCGGTGTCACGGTGAGGAAGTCGACCTGGCGGTGCGTGACGGTGGGCAGCGCGGCGCAGACCCGGGCCAGTTCCACGCCCGCGTCCGGATCCACCTCGTACGCCACGACGCGCCCGCACCGCGCGGCCAGTGGCCGGGTCAGTTGTCCCCGTCCGGCGCCCACCTCCAACACCAGGCCGTCGGGATCGGGGCGGGCGGCGTCCACCATCCGCCGGAGGGCGGCCGGGTCGGCCAGGAAGTTCTGGGACAGTACGCGACGGGACCGGTCGCGTGCGGTGGTACGGGTACGGCGGGGCGCCACGATGTCGTCCTGTCTGTCGCCGTCGGGGCGACGGGTACGGACAGGCAGCCGTCGACGGGGCCTGTCCGAGAGGTCGGGACTCGGACGGCCCTGGCATGGCGCGAGAGGACACCGCACGGTGCGGCGGTGCCGGAGGACGTACGCGGAGACGTCAGTCGCGGGTCGCGCCGGCCAGGGCCGGACGCGGGGCCCGCAGCCGCGCCGACGCCAGGCACCAGCACGCGGCCGGCATGCCGGCCGCGATCATCGAGGCATAGGTGACCACGTCGGCGACCCTAGCCAGCGCGCCCTGATCCGGCCATCGAATTACCCGGCACGGACGCTCTCGACCGCGTCGGACGCGGTCAGGCGGGCAGGTCGACGGTGGCGGAGCGGGTCCGGGCGGTCTCGGCGGCGGCCAGTACGGCGACCACCTCGCGGCCGAAGCGCACGTCGCAGCGGTGGTCCCGGGTGCCGCCGTCCACTTCGGCCAGCAACTGGTCGATCGCCACGGCGAAGGCGGTCGCCGAGGAACCGTCCGGGTTCGGCAACCGCTCGACGCCGTTCTCGCCATAGAGGGTGAACTCCGCCGCCACCGCCTCGGGCGGGGCGTCCAACGTCAGCGACACCGTGCTGGTGGCTCCGCCGTCGTGGGTGAGCAGCAGGTGCACCAGGTCACCGGGGCCGTCCACGGCCGTCACCCGGTTCACCCGGCCCAGCACCGGCAGCAGGACGGACAGCGCGTGCGGGCCGATGTCCCAGAGCGCGCCGCGCTCGCGCCGCCAGGGCGACTGGGCGTACGGGCTGCTGGGCTGGAAGATCGACGCGAACCGGACCACGCTTGCGGTGTGCCAGCCACCGGCCGCCGCGACGGCCGTGATGAAACCGGCGACCTCCGGCTGGTAGCGGCCGGTGAAGAAGACCACCGAGGCCACGCCGGAGGCGGTGGCGGCCTCGACCACCCGGTCGGCGTCGGCGACGGTCAACGCCAGCGGCTTGTCCAGCAGCAGGTGCCGGCCGGCGGTGGCGGCCCGGGCGGCGATGTCGGCCTGTACGTCCGGGGGCAGTGCCACGGCCACCGCCTCGCACGCCTCGATCAGCGCCTCGACCTCGGTGAAGGCCGGTACGCCGTACCGGGTGGCCAGCGCGGCGGCTCGGTCCGGGTTACGTCCCCAGACGCCGACCAGTTCCGCTCTCGGGTGCGCGTCCAGCGCCGCCGCGTGCGTCTGTGCCGCCCAGTGGCCGGTGCCGAACAACCCGAACCGCATAACCGGTACCTCCGCCGTCTCGCCTGGCTGCTGCTGACCCGCAGCGAGGTCCACGCTAGTCCCCCGGCCGGTCCGGCCCGCCGCCCCGCCGTCTGTACTACGGGGGTTAGTAGAGTAGGCCGGTGATCGGAACGAGCACCGGACGGACCCGGTGACCGCCGCGCCCGCCGCCGGGTCCCCGGTCGACGGCGTCCCGGCGACCGTCGCCATCGTGCTGTCGCTGCTGGTCGCCGTGTGGGCGCTGGTGGCCACGCTGCGCCACCGGGCGCCGGACCGGCTACAGATGATCGGCCTGGCCGTGTTGGAGCTGGCGTTGCTCGGGCTGGCGGTGCTGGCCGGGGTGGCCCTCGCCGGTGGCGAGCAGCCCGGCGAGCCGGGGGCGTTCTTCGGCTACCTGGTGACGCTGGTCTGCCTGCCGCCGCTTGCTGCGGTGCTGGCCCGGATGGAGCCGACCCGCTGGGGTTCGGCGATCGTCTGCGCGGTCTGCCTGGTGACGCCGGTGGTCGTGGTGCGGCTCCAGCAGACCTGGGAGGTGCTCGGTGGCTGAGGCGCGGACCGCCGGGACGACCCGGACCAATGCCGGCCCCGGTCGCCTGCTGATCGCGGTGTACCTGCTCTTCGCGATCGCCGCCACCAGTCGCGCCGGCCTCCAGATCATCACCCGGTTCGACGAGGCGCCGCTGGCGTACCTGCTCTCGGCGCTGGCCGCGCTGGTCTACATCGTGGCGGCGGTGGGGCTGGCCCGAGCCGGGCACGCGGGCCGCCGGGTCGCCCTGGCCTGCTGCCTCGTCGAGCTGGTCGGTGTGGTCGGGGTGGGCGCGTTCAGCCTGGTCCGCACCGACCTCTTCCCGGACGAGACGGTCTGGTCCGGCTTCGGCAGCGGGTACGGCTACATCCCGCTGGTGCTGCCCGTCCTCGGCCTGGCCTGGCTCTGGTTCACCCGCCCCCGGGTGTAAGGAAGGGTCCCCTACTAACGCCTCGTGCATAGGAAGGGTCCCCTGCTAACACCCACCACCCACCACCCACCACCAACAGCAACGGGTCAGTCGCGCGGACCGCCCGCGACGTAGATCACCTGACCGGAGACGAAGGACGCCCCCTCGCTGGCCAGGAACGAGATGGTGTGCGCCACGTCCTCGGGCCGCCCGACCCGGCGTACCGGGATCTCCCCCTCGGCGTGCTTCTGCATCGCCTCGAAGTCGATCTTCATCCGGGCGGCGGTGGCGGCGGTCATGTCGGTGACGATGAAGCCCGGCGCCACCGCGTTGACGGTCACCCCGAACGGCCCCAGCTCGATGGCGAGGGTCTTGGTGAACCCCTGCATCCCGGCCTTCGCCGCCGCGTAGTTGGCCTGCCCCCGGTTACCGAGCGCGGACGTGCTGGAGAGGTTGACGATCCGACCCCACTTGGCCTCGACCATGTGCTTCTGCGCCGCCTGGCTGACCAGGAAGGCACCCCGCAGGTGTACGCCCAGGACCGTGTCCCAGTCGGCGTCGGTCATCTTGAACAGCAGGTTGTCCCGCAGTACCCCGGCGTTGTTGACCAGCACGGTCGGTGCGCCCAACTCGGTGGCGACCCGCTCGACGGCGGCCTCCACCTGCGCCCGGTCCGACACGTCCGCGCCGACGCCGAGCGCCCGGCCACCGGCCGACGTGATCGCCTCCACCGTCTCGGCGGTCGCCGA
This sequence comes from Micromonospora sp. NPDC049903, assembly GCF_044460945.1. NCBI lineage: Bacteria > Bacillati > Actinomycetota > Actinomycetes > Micromonosporales > Micromonosporaceae > Micromonospora > Micromonospora sp. NPDC049903. Next base: position 167,947 of record NZ_JBITKL010000005.1, on the reverse strand, counting down.
CTCCTCGATGTCGACCACCGCGACGGCCAGCCCGTCGGCGGCCAACCGCCTGGCGGTGGCCGCGCCGATCCCGCGCGCCGCCCCGGTCACGATCGCGACCCGCTGCCCCTCCGACATGCCTACCTCCCGGTAACCTCGCTCGACGGCAGGAGCCTAACCCACCGTGCGCCCACCTCCGGCCCACCGAGATCCCCGACCGGCCGGCGACGGCCGGGGAATCCGGTGCGGAGACTAGACGGACCAGGATCGACAGAGCCGGATCCACCGGTACCCGTGGCCGGCGATCTTGAGCTTGTCCAGCTTGCCCACGTCGTCGTAGTTGCGGTCGGCCAGCACGTCGATCGGCAGCTCCGCCTCCGACTCCAGCAGGCTCAGGTCCACCTCGGCGTCGTCGGTGCCCAGGTTGTGCAGGAAGACCATCGTGCCGGTCGGCCCGTCGGCCCGGTGCGCCAACACCCCCGCAGGCATCGGTACGTCGATGTGGGTGGTCGAGCCGAAGCCGATCTCCGGGGCCTCGCGCAGCGTACGGATCATCCGCTCGAACCAGCCGAGCAACGAGTTGCGGTCCCGACGTTGCAGGGTGACGTTGACCTTCTCGTACCCGAACTCGCCCTTGTCGATGACCGGGCGCACCAGCTTCTCCGGCTCCGCCCGGGAGAAGCCGGCATTGGGCTCGTAGGACCACTGCATGGGGGTACGGATCGCCTCCCGCCCCGGCAGCGCCAGGTCCTCGCCCATGCCGATCTCCTCGCCGTAGCGCAGCACCGGCGTGCCGCGCAACGAGAACTGGAGGGAGTACGCCAACTCGATGCGCCGCCGGTCGTTGCCCAGCATCGGCGCCAGTCGGCGACGGATGCCCCGGTCGTAGAGCCGCATGTTCTCGTCCGGGCCGAACTGCGCGTACACCTGGTTGCGTTGTTCGGCGGTGAGCCGGGACAGGTCGATCTCGTCGTGGTTACGCAGGAAGGTGGCCCACTGGCCACCCTCCGGCAGGGCCGGGGTGTCCCGCAGCGCCTCGATCACCGGCTCCGGGTCCTGCCGGGCCATGGCCAGCATCAGCCGCCCGTTCAGCATGAAGTCGAAGAGCATGTGCACCCGGTTGGCCGAGCCGCCGCTGTCGCCGAAGAAGGCGGGCAGCTGGTCCGGCTCGACGTTCGCCTCGGCGAGCAGCACCGCGTCGCCCCGACGCCACTGCACGTGCTGGCGCAGCTCGGTGAGGAACTCGAAGTCCAGCTCCGGGTTCGGGTCGCCGGGCTCGGTGCGCTCGATGATGAACGGCACCGCGTCCATCCGGAAACCGGCCACCCCGAGCTGGAGCCAGAACGCCATGATCTTCTTGATCTCGGCGCGTACCTGGGGATTCTTGGTGTTGAGGTCCGGTTGGAACTTGTAGAAGCGGTGGTAGTACCAGGACTTCGCGGTCCGGTCGTAGGTCCAGGTCTCGTGCTGCTCGCCCGGGAAGACCATGCCCTGGTGCCGGTCCGCGGGCTCCTCGTCGGACCAGACGTACCAGTCGCGGTACGGCGAGTCCGGCGACGAGCGGGCGGAGACGAACCACGGGTGCTGGTCCGAGGTGTGGTTCACCACCAGGTCGATGATCACACGGATGCCTCGGTTGCCGGCCTGGTGCAGCAGTTCGGCGAAGTCGCCGAGGGTGCCGAAGCGCGGGTCGACGTTGTAGAAGTCGGTCACGTCGTACCCGTCGTCACCGTTGGGCGACGGGTGGATGGGGTGCAGCCAGAGGCAGGTCACGCCCAGCCGGGCCAGGTAGTCCAGCCGGCCGATCAGACCCCGGATGTCACCGACCCCGTCGGCGTCGGAGTCCGCGTACGTGTCGATGTCGAGGCAGTACACGACCGCCTCCGAGTACCACCTGTCAGACATGCCGGGGAACCTTCTCCGGACCGCCCGCCCGGCAAACCCGCCGACGTCGCGGGCGGGACCCCGCCGGGGACGGCTGATCGGTACCGTGCCGTCATGCGGAGCATCGAGTGGTCCAGCGGGACGTGGCACGGGCAGCCGGTACGGACGAGCGTGGAGCCGGCCGGTGTCCTGAGCGTCGAACCGGGGGCGAGCAGCGACCTGTGGCGGCACACCAGCTACGGGTTCGTGCACGACGACGCTCCGGCCCTGCTCACGCCCTTCCCGGTGGGCAGCGCGATGGAGGTGGACTTCCCGCTCGACTACACCGAACAGTTCGACCAGGCCGGCGTACTCGTGTGGGTGGACGACCGCACCTGGGTCAAAGCCGGAGTGGAGGTCAGTGACGGCCACCCCCAGGTCGGCGCGGTGGTCACCCGCGAATTCTCCGACTGGTCGGTCGCCCCGGTGCCCGATTGGGCGGGCCACGAGGTGACGGTACGCGTCAGCCGCACCGGCGACGCGCTGACCGTACGCGCCCGGGTGGCCGGCGAGCAGTGGCGGTTGGTCCGGCTCGCACCGCTCGCGCCCGACGCCGACGCCTCCGCCGGACCGTACTGCTGCTCCCCCAGCCGGGCCGGGCTGACCGTCCGGTTCACCGACTGGCGACTCGGCCCGGCCGACGCCGCACTGCACCCCGAGGAGTAACAGCGGCCCCGGGCGGGTAGGAGCCTTCCTTTACGGAACCTCGCGGAGGCACCGCATGGCACTCGCCCAGGATGTCGACCCGAGCCAACTCGGTGGAATCACCGGCTGGGTGGCCGGCGTGATCGAGGCGGGCGGAGCGGTGGGCGTGGCCCTGCTGGTCGCCCTGGAGAGCATCATCCCGCCGATCCCCAGCGAGATCGTGTTGGCGATGGCCGGGTACCTGGCCGGTGAGGGCCGCTTCAACGTGGTCGTGGTGACCGTCGCGGCCACCGCCGGCTCACTGCTCGGCGCGCTGGTGCTCTACTGGCTCGGCGCCGCGTTGGGCGAGGAACGGCTCAAGCACTGGCTCGACCGCCTGCCGCTGGTGGACCTGGAGGACCTGGAGAAGGCCGACCGCTGGTTCGAGCGGTACGGCCGGCGCGCCGTCTTCTTCGGTCGGATGGCGCCGGTGGTCCGCAGCCTGGTGTCGATACCGGCCGGCGCCAACCGGATGCCGCTGGTCGAGTTCGTCACGCTGACCACGCTGGGCAGCGGCATCTGGAACGGGCTGTTCATCGGGCTCGGCTACGCGCTCGGCTCGCAGTGGCACGAGATCGACCGCTACAGCTCCTGGTTCGACTACGGCATCATCGCCGTCTTCGTCTTCATGATCGCCTCCTGGGCGATCAAGAAGAAGCGCCGCCGCGCCCGGACCCGCCCCCGCACCCCCGCCTCCCGCTGACCTCCCGGCGCTGTCCCGCCCTGCCCCGCCCCGCCCCGCCCCGCCCTGCCCGGGAGCCCCCGCGATCATGGAGTTGTGGCGCTTGTTCTGACCACTTATGCGGCTTCTTCGGGAGCCACAACTCCATGATCGACGGGATGGGGTGGGGGTCAGGGGAGGGTGCGGAGGTGGGGGGCGACGGTGCGCGCGAAGGAGTTGTTGTGGGTGACGTCCCAGTTGATCGACCAGGTCATCGCGCCCCGCAGGCCCGGATAGGTACGCGGCGGGCGGAAGCTGCCGCAGTTGGTGCCCCGGGTCAGGCAGTCCATCGCGGCGTTGACCACGCTGGGCGCGACGATGCCGCCACCGGCCGCCCCGGGACCGGCCGGCAGGCCGAGCCCGACCTGGTCGGGCCGTAGTCCCGCCTCCAACTGGACGCAGGCCAGCGCGACGATGAAGTTGACCGTGCCCTGGGCGTACGCGGCGTTGTTGTCGCAGCCGAGCATCGCCCCGGAGTTGTAGAACTGGGTGTTCACCACGGTCAGGATGTCCTTGATGTCCAGCGCCAGCTTGAAGTAGCTGGTGGTGGGATTCTGCATGTCGATGGTCTGCGGTGCCATCGCGATGATCAGTCGACTGCCCACCTTGGCCCGCAGGGAGCGCAACGCCTGCCCCATGTAGGTCGGGTTCAGGCCGTTCTCCAGGTCGACGTCGACGCCGTCGAAGCCATAGCGCTGGATCAGCGCGTACACACTGTCGGCGAAGGCCACCGCGGACGCCGCGTCGTTCACCGCGACCCGGCCGGTCTCGCCGCCGACCGAGATGATCACCTTCTTGCCGCGGCTCTGGAGAGTGCGCACGTCGGCGGAGAAGTCGGCGTCGGTGTAGCCGCCGAGCGAGGCGGACAGGCCCGGGTCGATGGCGAAGGAGACCGCGCCGGGGGTGGTGGTGGCGTCGGCGAAGGCGACCGCGACCAGGTCGTACTCGGTGGGCACGTCGCGCAGCCGCAGCTCCACGGCCGGGTTGTCGAAGTTGTGCCAGTACCCGGTGAGGATGTGCTTCGGCAGGCCGGTGACCGGCGGCGGGCTGGTCGGCGGCGGGGTCGTCGGAGGTGGCGTGGTCGGGGGCGGCGTGGTCGGCGGCGGGGTGGTCGGGGTGGTGCCGCCGGCGCAGGCCGCGCCGTTGAGCCGGCAGTTCGTGGGTACGCCGGAACCGTTGCCGAGGAAGCCGAAGGAGACCGACGCGCCGGGGGCGATGGTGCCGTTCCAGGAGCGGTTGGTGAACGTGTGGCGCTGGCCGCTGGAGGTCAGCAGCGCGTCCCAGTAGCTGCCGAGCGTGGTGCCGCTGGGCAGGTCGAAGGCGAGGCTCCAGCCGTTGACCGTGCTGCTGCTGCCGTTGGTGATGGTGTACTTCGCCTCCCAACCGGAGCCCCAGTCGGACGTCTTGGCGAAGCTGGCGGTGACTCCGGCGGCGTACGCGGCGGGCGCCAGCCAGACCGCACCGAGCGCGGCGGCCAGTGCGCCGACCACTGTGAGCACCAGGCTTCTGGACCGTTTCATGTGAGCCTCCAGACCGGACGGAAATCCATGGGCATCGACCTGGCGCTCATTATTAAGACTGTTAACTATTTCTGTCCAGAGCTGGCGTGGGGTTGTTAGGAGGGGTCCCCTGCTATGCACGAGGCGTTAGCAGGGGACCCCTCCTTACACGAACTCCTTGCACGAGCACCGCGCTCAGCGGCGGAACTGGAACCAGTTGACGTTGACGAAGTCGTTCGGCTGGCCGCTGCTGAACGTCAGGTAGACGGTCTGCCGTCCGGTCACCGGGGAGACGTTGCCGGGCACCGAGCGCCAGCTCTGCCACCCGCCGGTGTTGGCGAGGGCGAAGCTGCCGATCGGCGTACTCGTCGGGCTGCCGATCCGCACCTCGACCAGGCCGCTGACGCCGGCCGCCGCGCCGGAGGCGACCCGGGCCACGAAGTCGCGCGGCGCGGTGGAGCCGAAGTCGACGTTGTCGAAGCGGACCCAGTCACCGTTGCGCAGCGCCGCGATGTTCTGCCCACCCTCGGAGCACGCCTCGACGATCACGCCGTTCTGCGCGTTGTACGACTCGGCCTGGATGGTGCCGTACGCGTCCCGCACCCCGGTCGGGGGCGGGGTCGTCGGCGGCGGCGTGGTGGGCGGGGTGCTGCCGCCACGGCTGTAGACGGCCACGTAGTCCACGAGCATCGGCCGCCCCGGCACGGTGCCCGAGGTCGGCGTGGTGCTGCCGGCCACCCCGTTCGGGAACGCGCCGCCCATGGCGACGTTGAGCAGCAGGAAGTAGCCCGCGTGGTTGGTCATCTGCGACCAGTACGGCTCGCCGACCCGGGACTGGCTGACGGAGTGGTAGAGCTGCCCGTCGACGTACCAGCGCAGTTGCTGGGGGCTGGTCGAGGCGTCCCACTCGAAGCGGTAGGTGTGGAAGGCCGACTGGCAGGTGCTGCCGGGGCAGGCGCGGGAGCCGCCGATGCCGTTGAACTCGTCGCACGGGCCGCCGGGCGCCACGCCGCAGTGCAGCACGCCCCAGACGGTGTTGAGCCCGTTGACGTTCTCCATCACGTCGAACTCGCCGATGCCGGGCCAGTTCTGGTAGTTGCCCCGGTACGGCGAGCCGAGCGCCCAGAACGCGGGCCAGTAGCCGGAGGCGGCGGCGCCGGTGACGTTGGGCATCTGGATCCGGCCCTCGATGGCCAGGATGCCGCCGCTCGGGGCCTTGAAGTTGCTGCGGACCGTCTCGATCCGGGCCGAGGTCCAGCGGCCGGAGCTGTCGCGCAGCGGCGTGATCCGCAGGTTGCCGGCGCCGTCGTGGCTGACGTTCGCGGTGCTGTTGGTGTACGTCTGGATCTCGCCGGTGCCCCAGTTGGGCGGCCCGCCCGGGTAGCTGGTGCCGGTGTCGATGATCCAGTTGTTGGACGACGGGAGGGTGCCCGCGGCGCCGGTGAAGTCGTCGCTCCACACCAGGCTCCACCCGGACGGGGGCGTCGGCACGGCGGCGTCGGCGGTCGCGGCGAGCCCGGCGACGCCGGTGACGGTGGCGGTGATCAGGGCCAACGCGAGCCGCAGCCGGCGTCGCGCGGGCAGGGCGGCGGGCGCCGCCGGGGCAGGTGTCATGGACGTGCCTCTCTGCGGGACGGAGATGTGAGAGCGCTCTCTCAGGAGTTGTACGTCCGACTCGAACAGTTGTCAATGTCGATCGATCCGCTCCCTATCGGCCCGGATGTTAGGAGGGGTCCCCTGCTATGCACGAGGCGTTATCAGGGGACCCCTCCTTACACGAGCAGGGCGGGTTTCCCCCGACCACCACGGGGGGTAATTGCCGCCCGACGGCGCGGACGGACCGCCCCGGCAGGAGCGGACGGTGGTGGTGATGGTCAGGCAGGTGGCGACGGCGCCGACCCGGCAGGTCGAGGAGACCGACCTGCTCACGGTGGGGGTTGAGGAGGAGTTCCTGCTGGTCGACCCGGACGGCGGCGCAGCGGTGCCCGCCGTCGAGGCGGTGCTGGAACAGGTCCCGGCGGAACTCCACGGTCAGGTGGAACGCGAGTTCCAGACCAGCCAGATCGAGATCGGCAGCCCGCCCGGGCTGGAGCTCTCCTCGATCCGGCACTCCCTTGCCCTGTTGCGCGCCTCGCTCGCCGACGCCGCCGAACGGGCCGGTGCCCAACTGCTCGCCATCGGCACCGGACCGATCGACGGACCGGTGCCGCCGGTGGTGGACAAGCCCCGCTTCGACCGGATGATCGAGCGCTACCGGCTGCTGGTGCCGGGGCCGGGCAACAACGGCATGCACGTGCACGTCGGGGTGCCGGACCCGGACACCGGGGTGCAGGTGCTCAACCACGTCCGGCCGTGGCTGCCGATCCTGCACGCGGTCACCACCAACTCGCCGTTCTCCCGGGGCGAGGACACCGGGTACGCGAGCTGGCGCTCGATCGAGTGGGAACGCTGGCCGTCGGTGGCGCCGACGCCGTTCCTGACCTCCCACCACCACTACCGACGGCTGATCGACCAGCTGATCGGCAGCGGGGTGATGCTCGACGAGGGGATGCTCTACTGGTACGCCCGGCTGTCGGCCAAGTACCCGACGGTCGAGCTGCGCATCGGCGACGTCTGCCCGACGGTGGACGACGCGGTCCTGGTCGCCGGCCTGGTCCGCGCGCTGGTGGCGACCGCGCTGGACGACATCGCCGCCGGACGGCCGCCGCTGCCCGCCGACCACCACCTGCTGGTCGGCGCGCACTGGCGGGCCGCGCACGACGGGCTGGAGGGCGACGCGGTCGACCTGGCCACCGGTGAGCTGCGCCCGGCGTGGGACCTGCTCAACCAGCTCGTCGGGCGGCTCGGCCCGGCGTTGGACCGGCACGGTGACCTCGCCGAGGTGACCGAGTTGCTGGACCGGCTGCGGGAGCACGGCACCGGCGCGGCGCGACAGCGCGCGGTGTTCGCGCGTACCGGTCGGTTGGAGGATGTGGTGGCGGACGTGGCGCGACAGACCCGGGGCGAGATCCCGGCGTGACAGGAGGACGGCCGTGGCGGAACGGATGATCGTCGTCGGCGGGGACGCCGCCGGCATGGCGGCTGCCGCCCAGGCGCGGCGCCGCCGCGGCCCGGACGACCTGGAGATCGTCGCGTTCGAGCGGGGGCACTACACCTCGTACTCGGCGTGCGGCATCCCGTACTGGATCAGCGGACTGGTCGGCGACGCGCAGCAGCTCGTGGCCCGGGACCCGGCGACCCACCGGGAGAAGTACGACATCGACGTCCGACTCCGGCACGAGGTCACCGAGATCGACCTGGACCGCCGCGAGGTGGTCGCCCGCGATCTGGAGGGCGGCGGCGAGGTCCGGGAGGGCTTCGACACCCTGATGTACGCCACCGGCGCGGTGCCGACCAAGCCGGACTGGGCGCGTACAGATGCGCTCGGGGTCTTCGGGGTGCAGACGCTCGACGACGGCGCGGCCCTGCGCAGGTGGCTGGAGTCCGACCCGACGCCGCAGCGCGCGGTGGTGGTCGGCGGCGGCTACATCGGCGTGGAGATGGCCGAGGCGCTGGTCCGGCGCGGGCTGTCGGTGACCCTGGTCGAGCGCGACGAGCAGCCGATGTCGACCGTGGACCCGGACATGGCCACGCTCGTCACCGAGGCGATGCGGGGCCTCGGCGTGGACATCCGCACCGGCGTGCAGGTCGAGTCGCTCGGTGTCCGCGACGGTCGGGTCAGCGAGGTGGTCACCGACGACGGCCCGATCCCGGCCGACGTGGTGGTGCTCGGCCTCGGCGTACGCCCCAACACCGCGCTCGCCGAGGCCGCCGGCATGCCGCTCGGCCCGACCGGCGGCATCCGGGTGGACCGTCGGATGCGGGTCGCCGAGATGTCCGGGGTGTGGGCCGCCGGGGACTGTGTGGAGACCCTGCACCGGGTCAGCGGCATGCCGGTGCACGTGCCGCTCGGCACGCACGCCAACAAGCAGGGCCGGGTGGCCGGAATCAACATCGGCGGCGGGTACGCCACCTTCGCCGGGGTGATCGGCACGGCCGTGGCGAAGGTCTGCGACCTGGAGGTGGGGCGGACCGGGCTACGGGAGCGCGACGCGTTGGCGGCCGGCTTCGAGTTCGTCTCGGTGATCGCGGAGTCGACCAACCGCGCCGGGTACTACCCGGGTGCCCGGCCGATGACGGTCAAGCTGATCGCCGAACGTCCGAGCGGGCGGCTGCTCGGTGCCCAGATCGTCGGCTGGACCGAGGCGGCGAAGCGGATCGACACGTTGGCCGTGGCGCTGTGGAACCGGATGACGGTGGACGACATGACCGCGCTCGATCTCGGTTACGCCCCGCCGTACGCCCCGGTCTGGGATCCGGTGCTGGTCGCCGCCCGCAAGGCCGTCGACGCGCTCGACCCGCGCTGAGGTCTGCTCGGTTCCCTGTCGGTGGGGGTGGCTAGGTTGTGCCTGCCGCCCCAGACAGGGGCGGTGCCGACCCCTCGGAGGACCCGCATGTCGCAGGAGACGACCTACCTCGAACTGTCCGAAACGGACGGTGCAGCACACAAGTTCTACGAGGTGGTGGTCGACGATGCCACGCTGACCGTGCGCTACGGCCGGATCGGCGACCAGGGGCAGGTCAAGACCTCCGGCTACCCGGACAACGCGCGGGCGCGGGCCGCCGCCGCGAAGAAGATCGGCGAGAAGGTCCGCAAGGGGTACGCCCCGGCGGTGCCGGGCGTCCGCCAGAAGCGCGCGGTGTCCCGGCGGCAGATCGTCAGCACCCGCTCGACCGCCCGCACCGCACCGGTGCTGTGGCGCTACGACTCCGGCGCTCCCGCGTTCGGCATCTTCATCGACGGTCGCACCTGCATGGTCGGCAACGAGCGGGGCGTCATCACCACGCTCGACCACGACGCCCGGGTGCTGGACCAGGTCCGCCTGCCAGACGGGGTGAAGTGCATCGTCGCCGACGACGCCTGGATCTACGCCGGCTGCGACGACGGCAGCGTCTACGACCTCTCCGGCAAGATCCCCCGGGTGGCGTACACGATCGCGCCCGACATCGACATCTACTGGCTGGACATCCACGACGGCGTGCTGGGTGTCTCCGACGCCGACGGCGGGATCGCCGCCGTCGACCACGAGGACGAGTTCCTCTGGCGTCGGGGCGGGCGCGGCAGTTCGGCCTGGATGGTGCGCTGCGACAGCGACGCCGTCTACCACGGCGACTCGACCGGGGTCAGCGGCTACGACTGGCGGACCGGGCAGGAGCTGTGGCACACCCGCACCGGCTCGGTGCTGTTCGGCTGGCAGGAACGCGACGCGGTGTTCGCCGGCACCGCGACCCGCGAGGTGGTCCGCATTGGCAAGGACGGCGGGTACGCCCGCACCTACCGCGCCGACGCGCCGGTCTTCTCCTGCGCCACCGCCTCCGACGGCCGGTACGTCTTCGCCGGTGACAGCCAGTCCTCGATCTACTGCTTCGCCGAGGACGGCACCCGGTTGTGGAAGCTCGGCACCGGCTGCGGCTCGGCGTACTCCATGCAATACCACGACCAGCGCCTCTACGTGGTCACCACCAGCGGCCACCTGGCCTGCATCGACGCCAGCGAGCCGGCGATCCGGGCGGCCGAGGCGGGCAGCGTGCCGGACGTGGTCGACGTGAAGGCACCGGCCCGGATGCCCGAGCCTGCCGCGGTCACGCAGGTCGAGGTGGTCGCCGACTCCGGTGACGGGGTGATCGTCGAGTGCGTCGAGCAGGGCGGTCGGCTGCGGGTGCACGTGCTCTCCGCCGGCTACCACCGGAACTGGTCGGTGCAGTTCCCCAAGGGCATCCGCCAGCCCGGCGCCCGCTACCTGGTCACCGACGTCCGCGAGTCCGGCCGGGGCGGCTTCTACCGCGCCTACGGCGACATCCGCCGCCTCCGCTGACCCCGGCCCTGCCCCGACCGGCTCCGACCGGCTCCGGCAGGACAGGCCACAGCCTCGCCCGCCGGCCGGTCGGGGCAGTGGGTCGCCCGACCGGTGGGCAGCGCCGGATCGCGAGCCGAGAGCGGTTGTAGTGGGCGTCGCCGCCCGGTGGGTGGGCAGCGCCGGGTCGCGGGCCGAAAGTGGTTGTGGTGGCGCTCGCCGTCCGGTGACCATGGGCCGGTGACGGGCGCGCTGCGGATCCCTGACGAGTTGACCTGGTTACGCGCCATGCCGGGCGGCGCGCAGTGGCTGGCCGGGCTGCCGGACCTGCTGGCCGCCTGCGCCCGGCACTGGTCGCTGCGGGTCGGGCCGCCCTTCGGGTACGGCATGACCTCACTGGTGGTGCCGGCCGACCTGCCCGACGGCACCCGGGCGGTGCTGAAGATGCAGTTCCCCGACCCGGAGAGCGAACACGAGGCGGCCGCGCTGCACCACTGGAACGGCGACGGCGCCGCCCGGCTGCTCGCCCACGACCCCGACCGGCGGGCGTTGCTGATCGAGCGCTGCGACCCCGGCACGCCGTTGCGCGTACTCCCGCTGGACGATGCGCTGGACGCGGTGGTGGCGCTGCTCCCCCGCCTCTGGCAGCCGACCGACGGGCCGTTCCTGTCGTTGGCCGAGGCGGTGGCGGGCTGGACGGTCGCGCTACCGGCCGCCTGGGAACGGGCCGGGCGACCGTACGAGCGGCGATTGGTGGACCTCGCCCTCGACCTGCTCTCCGGGCTGGCCGGTAGTCAGGGCGAACAGGTGCTGGTCAACCAGGACCTGCACGCCGCCAACGTGCTGCGGGCCACCCGCGAGCCGTGGCTGGCGATCGACCCGAAGCCGCTCGTCGGTGAGCGGGAGTTCTCGGCGGTGCCGATGGTGCGCGGCACCGAGCTGGGCCACTCCCCCGCAGCGGTGCGCCGCCGACTCGACCGGCTCAGCGCCGAGCTGGGCCTGGACCGGGACCGGGTACGCGACTGGACGATCGGCCACACGATGGCCTGGAGCATCGCCGGCGACACGGTCTTCGCCGAACACATCGAGATCGTTCGCTGGCTCCTCGACTAGCGGTCGGCCGGAGGCGACCGGTGGGAACCCGCGTCGAGAAAATTGTCGGCGAGGTCGTGAACGCGCAGCGATCCAGATCCGTCGCCACAGGTGTCGCCACGCCGAAAGGGATTGGCCTACCTGTGACTCGCGACCTCATCCTCAAGAAGCTCAAACTGGAGCGGATGCCGCGCCGGTTCGTGGCGTTCGTCCTGGCCGCGCTCGCGGTCCTCTCCGCCGTCGCCGCCGTCGGTTTCGGCGTCGCCTCTGCCCGCGACGACGTGCTGGTCGGCGACGCGGTCACCGACAAGCAGATGACCGTGCTCATCGCTGCCGCCGGGTCCTGCCCGACGCTGACTCCGGCGAGACTCGCCGGACAACTGATGGCCGAATCGGGCCTGGACGACCGGGCGGCGCGGACCGTCTCCGGCGGTCAGGGCATCGCCGGCCTCGAAGACGACAAGTGGCAGGCGTGGAAGCCGTGGCCGGACGCTCGACGCTCCGACATGTCCGCGAACATCCTGGCGCTCGCCCACCAGATGTGCGACCTCACCGGCCATCTCCGGCTGGCGGGTGCCGCCGGTGACCAGTGGCGTCTCGCGGTGGCCGCCTTCCACGTCGGGCTGAACTCCGTCGCCCAGGTTCGCGGGGTGCCCGACGCGGCCACGACCTACGTCGACCAGGTCAGCGCCTACGCCGGGTACTACGGCAAGCTGCGGCAGTTCGGCGGTCCGGGTGAGACGGCCCAGACGGCACCGGCCGCCGAGGCGAAGGGGGTTCCCGCCGAGTACGTGCAGCACATCGTCCGGGCGGGTTCGCTCTGCCAGGAGGTGACCCCACCACTGGTCGCCGCCCACATCATGGCGCAGTCCGGGTTCGACGCGAACCGGCTCGGTGCGACCGGTCAACGCGGTGTCGCGCAGTTCCGGTCCGACATGTGGCAGTCGTACGGGCCTAAGGGTCGTTCGGTGTGGGAGCCGGAGGTCGCCGTCCCCACCATGGGCTACGCCCTGTGCAGCCTGGTCCGTGAGCTGTCCGGCCTGAAGGGGGACCCCCTTCAGTTGGCGCTCGCTGCGTACCGCAACGGCACCACGGCGGTGCGGCAGAACGGTGGCACCATCGACCGGCAGACCGAAACGTTTCTGCGGTCGGTGAAGACTTTCACCGACGTGTACGCGCTCGACAGCCGGCTGACGGCGAACCTGCCGACCAGCCCCTCCCCCTCACCCACCCCGTCGGCGTCCGGGTCCCCGAGCCCGAGCCCGAGTCCGGACGCCAGCCCCTCCGGCAGCCCGAGCCCGAGCAGCCCCAGTACTGCGGGGGCGAACGCGGGCGCACCGCCGCCGCCGGCTCCCGACCCGAAGCCGACGCGCCCGGCCGACGCGGTGCAGATCCTCCACGTGCAGACCAAGCGCTGCGTCAGTGCCGGCAGTGGGGGCGACGGTATGCAGCTCAAGCTGCGTACCTGCACCGAGGACCCGGCGCAGTGGTGGACCTTCCGCAGTGACGGCACCATCCGTGCCCGTGGTCTCTGCATGGACATCGCCTGGGGTGGTTCCGAGGACAACACGGTGGTGCAGGCGGCCACCTGTAGCGGCAACCCCGCTCAGCACTGGCAGATGAACTCCAAGGGCCGCATCGTGAGCAAGCTCAACGGCAAGGTCCTCGACACGATCATGGCCGACCCGGACAAGCCGCTCATCATCTTCACCGACAAGGGCTACGCCGACCAGAACTGGCGCAAGCAGTAGTAGCACCACCCCGGATCGGCGGGCGCGAGCACCGTCGCCGGATGTGAGGAAGGGTCCCCTGCTATACGCGAGGCGTTAGCAGGGGACCCTTCCTTCGCTCTGGCACGTCGAGCACCAGTACAGGTTGCGGGCGCCGAGGGTGCCCCGACTGACGGCGGTGCCGCAGACGTGGCAGGGCTGGGCGGCGCGGCGATAGACGTACACCTCGCCGCCGTGCCGGTCGACGCGGGCCGGACGGCCCATCGCCTCGGGCAGGTGCGCGGCGCGGACGGTGTCGATACGGCCGACGGCGACGGCGGGCGTCATCAGCTCGACCAGGTCGGCCCAGATGGCGTCCCAGGCGGGACGGGTCAGCTCCCGGCCGGGCAGCCTCGGCGGCAGCCCGGCACGGAACAGCACCTCCATCACGAAGATCAGACCGGTGCCGGCCACCACCGACTGGTCCAGCAGCAGCGAGGCCAGCGGCGTCGAGCTACGCCGGATCCGGTCGTACGCACGGTCCGGGTCAGCGTCAGCCCGCAGCGGATCGGGGCCGAGGCGGGCCCGCAGCGCCGCCACCTCGGGCGGGGCGAGCAGCTCACACGCGGTCGGCCCGCGCAGGTCGAGCCAGTGCCGGTCGCTGGCCAACCGCAACCGGATCTGACCCACCGGCTCCGGCGGCTCACCGTCACCGTCGGTCACCTTGCCATAGAGACCGAGGTGTACGTGCAGCGTCCGCTCACCGGCGTAGTGGTGCAGCAGGTGCTTGCCGTACGCCTCGGTGGCCTCCAGCACACTGCCGGAGATCAGCGCGGCACCCTCGGCGAACCGGCCCTGAGGGCTGGCGGCGAGCACCTTGTCCCCGGCGAACAGCTCGGCGTGCCGGGCCGCCAGGCGATGGATCGTATGTCCCTCTGGCACGACACCAAGCGTAGTCAGCCCGCCGTCGTGGTCAGTGTGAGCGGTGCCGCACCTGCCGCACGAAGGCCGTCCAGGCGTACGGCGCAACGGTGAGCACCGGGCCGCACGGGTCCTTGCTGTCGCGGACGGCCACCACGCCGGGCAGGTTGTCGGCCACCTCGACGCAGTTTCCTCCGCTCCCGCCGCTGCGGGTGCTCTTGCGCCAGACGGCCCCGGCCAGATCAGTCATGATGCTCCTCGATGATCATGTTGATCATTTTCTCTGATTCTGCCTCATCGGAGGCGAGGGACTCCAGGTCGTTCCAGACGTGCGCGAAGGCGGCCACCTCCGCCGGCCGGTCAAGATAGAGCGCGCCGGTGATGTTCTCCAGATAGACGGTGGTCGGCTCGGTCGAGGCCCGGCCGAGCCCCTGCGGGAAGCCCAGCACGACGAAGGTGCCGGTCTCGCTGGCCAGCGGCGGGCCGGCGGCCAGCGGCAGGACCCGCAGCGAGACGTTCGGCAGCGCGGCCACGTCGAGCAGGTGGCGGAGTTGCTCGACCATCGCCCGCCGGTCGGGGATGGTGCGGCGCAGCACCGCCTCGCTGAGCCCCCGCCCGCACCGCACCGGCACCGACCCGAGGTGTACGCCGACAGCCGCCCGCACCTGCTACTCATTGGTAGGGAGTACTCAGAAAACTCTGGTTCAATTGCGCCTCGGGCCGCCGGTAGGGCGGGCACCATCGGTGCGATGAGGACGGTGGGGCATGGCGGAACGAATGCGCTGCGCAGTGGTGATCGGCAACAGTGACGGGATCGGGCTGGCGTTCACCCGACGGCTGCTCGCCGACGGCTGGCGGGTCGCCGGAGTGTCCCGCCGCGACAACGGCATCAGTGTCCCCACGTACGCCCACCACACCGTCGACGTGACCGCACCGGACTATCCGGAGGTGCTGGCCAAGGCGATCGACGAGCTGGACGGGGTGGACCTCTGCGTGTACGCCGCCGGCATCGGTGAGCCCGTCGACCTGGCCGACCTGGACGCGCAGACCCGCACCCTGGAGGTCAACCTGATCGGGGCGGCCCGCACGGTCGCCACCGTCGTGCCGAGAATGGTGGCCGCCGGAGACGGGCACCTCATCGGGCTGTCCAGCATGGCCGACCGGATGGTCTCCGGCGACGCACCCGGGTACGCCGGGTCGAAGGCGGGACTGTCGTCGTACCTGATGGGACTCTCGGCGGCGCTGCGCGGTCAGGGCGTGAGCGTGACCACCGTGCGGTTCGGTTTCGTCGACACCAAGATGGCGAAGGGACCGGTCCGGCCGCTGATGATGACGGTGGACCGTGCGGTGGACGTCCTCGTCCGGTGCGTCCGCAACCGGCCCGTCCTGGTCTCCCGGCCCCGGCGGGCGGCCCTGCTCACCACCCTCCTGGCACCCCTCACCCGTCCCCGCCGCTGACCCTCGCTGCTGGACCCTCGCTGCCAGCCCTCGCTGCTGGGCCATCGCTGCTGAGCCATCGCAGCCGGGCCATCGCTGCCGGATCCGCCCTCGCTGCTGAGCCGGTCCTGCCTCGCTGCTGAGCCGGGTCCTGCACCGCCGCTGCCAGGTCCTTCCTCCCCGGTGAACCGAGCTTTCCAAGATCCAGTCGGCTCGATGCCGCACGGGTGTCGGGAAAGTGCGGGCTGGGTATCTCGGTGGCGTTGACGCGTGGCGGGCGAAGGACGGGGTCGGCGCCGGCCACGCATGACCTGGAGGTGAACCCATGAGATTTCCTTCGCTGTCCCGCCGGGAGGAGCCCGCACCGCCCCCGGCCCCCGGCGACGAGGCCGACCGCACCGGCACGGTAGCCACCGAGGCCCGTCCCGCCGCCGACGGACGCACCGACGACGGCACCACCTACCGGGGCGCGGCGGCTTCCACCGCCACGACCACCGAACCGGACCGCACCGCCGCCGAACGCGACGCCGACGGCGGCCGCATCACTGCCGAGCGCGCCGCCGGCCGATACCGCGCCGCCGCCGAGCGCGCCACCAACCGGCTCCGCGCCGCCACCGGACGCTCCACCGACCGGGACCACACGGCCGCCACGAGCGCCGCCGCAGAGGACCGCGCCGACCGGGATCGCACCGTCGGTGCCGTAGCCGCAGATCGCACCGCTGCCGACGCGGACCACGCCGCCACCGCTCGCACGACCGACCGAGACCGCACGACCGACCGAGACCGCACGGCTTCCGCGCGCGCCGTCGACCGGGACAACGCCGCCGGTGCGGCCACCACCACCGAAGCCGGTACCGGTCGGACGACCGACGCTCCCGCCGCCGAGCGGGCCGCCGTGGCGCGCGCCGCCACCGCCCGTTCCGGCGTCGACGGCTCCCGCCGCGCCCGCAGCACCGCCCCGGTCACGGCCTCCGCCCCGGTCACGGCCTCCGCCCCGGTCACGGCCTCCGCCCCGGTCACCGACACCGACCCGGACGTGCGTACCGACCAGCCCCCGACCACCACCGGCCGGGACGCTGTGCGCGACCACGACACCGTGCGCGACCGTGGCACTGTGGGCAGCCGGGACACGACGGCCGACCGGGACACCGTTCCCGCTCCCGACGCTCCGCCCGCACCCGCCGGTCCGCGCCCCCGAGCCAGCCTGCTGGCCACCCTGGGCCTGATCGTCGGCGTCGGCGGCATCCTCTTCGTTCTCACCGGAACCCTCGCCGGATACGGCATCGCGGTCGGCGCGATCGGCGCGGTCCTCGCCGTGCTGGGCCTGATCGCCACCCGGCGGCGGCACATCGCGGGCAAGGCCGACGCGCTGTTCGGCATCGCCATCGGCCTCGGCGCGGTGGTCCTCGGCATCCTGGCGATGACCGGCCAGTACGACTGGCCGAGCACCGACGGTGACACCGTAGCCCGTTTCCGTGAGTGGCTTGACTCACAGTTTGTCGACCGTATCTAGGGGGCACATTTCGGTCCGCCGGTGGTTCACCGGCGCCCGGCCGGCGAGTTACCGGCCGTAGCCCGACCAATTCTGGTGGTTCACCAGCCGGGCGCACACACCCTCGTCAGGGGCGGCGGTTCGCCGCCCCTGACGCGTGTCCGGGGCACCTCGCACAGTCCTCTCCTGCCCAGGGCCGATGCGGCGGTGTGAGTAAGGACGCCGGGTCACCTCTGCCTGGCAATCTTGGACAGTTTCCGTTAGCTGCTAACGGAAACTGTCCAAGATCTGCGCTGAGCTGACGGGACGGTGGGCGTTGTGAGGTTCGCTGGGGCGTCCGGTCGCTCGGACGGATGCCACTCCGGCCGATTCCACCCGACCAACCGCGCCCCAAGCCGCCAGCAACCCCGACCGCTGACGCCTCGACCGCTGACGACCCGAGCGCCGACGCCCCCGAACGGCAAAGCCCCGACTTGACGGGGCCGACACTGCCCCAGACACCGACAACGTCTGACCGCACCCAGGCCGCCGACATTGCCCCAGTCGCCGGCAACGCCCGACACCGCAAGCACCCACGACGCCGACAGCACCCCGGACACTGACAGCAGCCCGGACACCGACAGCACTCCGGACACCGCGAGCACCGATAGTGCCCAGGGAGCAGGGCAGCGTCCGGGGGCGGCTGCCGCAAACCGACGCCACCGCTGCGGAAGTCACCGGCCGCGCGGCGAGACGACCACTCACGGTGAGCGAGGCGAGGGACCCTCACACAGGCCGTCGACGCGTGGACGCAACGATCTACCGTTAGCAAGACCTGAGACGCAACGATCAGTCACCCTGCGCAAGGCTCGGCGGTGGATTATGCGGCTGGCGGGCGCATAACGTTGAGCAACGGCGCCAGCCCGTGGGCCGACGGTGGCCAGGGCGCGCCCGAGCCTGGGAGCAGGACAATGACGATGGACGCCACCAGCCAGCGCTTCCTGATGTGCCGGCCGACGTACTTCGCCGTCGATTATGCGATCAACCCGTGGATGGACCCGACCGCTCCGGTCGACACCGACCGCGCGGTGCGGCAGTGGGAGCGGCTGCGGCAGGTGTACCGCGACCTGGGTCACGTCGTCGAGGAGATCGACCCGCTGCCGGGCCTGCCCGACATGGTCTTCGCCGCCAACGGGGGCACCGTGATCGGTGACCGGGCGATGGCCGTGCAGTTCCGCGACCCGCAGCGCGCCGACGAGGCGCCCGCGTACCGGTCCTGGTTCGAGGCCGCCGGGTTCGACGTGTACGACCCGAAGCACGTCAACGAGGGCGAGGGGGACGTGCTGCTCGCCGGGGACGTACTGCTCGCCGGCACCGGCTTCCGGACCGCGCACGCCTCGCACGCGCAGTTGCAGGAGGTGTTCGGCTACCCGGTGGTCACCATGCAGCTCGTCGACCCGCGCTTCTATCACCTGGACACCGCGCTCACCGTGCTCGACGAGCGGACCGTGGCGTACCTGCCGGAGGCGTTCTCCCCCGGCAGCCAGGCGGTGTTGCGCCGGCTGTTCCC
This sequence comes from Micromonospora sp. NPDC049903, assembly GCF_044460945.1. NCBI lineage: Bacteria > Bacillati > Actinomycetota > Actinomycetes > Micromonosporales > Micromonosporaceae > Micromonospora > Micromonospora sp. NPDC049903. The sequence continues at coordinate 149,047 of NZ_JBITKL010000005.1, read as the reverse complement.
GGACGCGGTGCACGCCAGCATTGCCGACGCCGAGGTGCTCGGCCTGAACGCGGTCAGCGACGGTCGGCACGTGGTGCTGCCGGAGCAGGCCACCGGCCTGGCCGCGACGTTGCGGGACCGGGGCTATCAGACCATCGGTGTCGATCTGTCCGAGCTGCGTAAGGCCGGCGGTGGCCCGAAGTGCTGCACGTTGCGACTCGGAAAGGCAAGCCAGTGATCGAGGACATGCTGCGGACTCCGGCCGCGGTGCGGGACGCCGAGCGTCACACCGCGCACAACTACCACCCGCTGCCGGTGGTGATCTCCTCCGCCGAGGGCGCCTGGGTCACCGACGTGGACGGTCGGCGGTATCTCGACTGTCTCGCCGGCTACTCGGCGCTGAACTTCGGCCACCGGCACCCGACGCTGATCGCCGCCGCGCACGCCCAGCTCGACCGGTTGACGCTGACCAGCCGGGCGTTCGTGCACGACCAGTTCGCCGACTTCTGTCGGGAGCTCGCGGCGCTGTGTGGCAAGGATCTCGTGCTGCCGATGAACACCGGCGCCGAGGCGGTGGAGACCGGCATCAAGGTCGCCCGCAAGTGGGGCTACCAGGTCAAGGGCGTACCGGACGGGCAGGCCACCATCGTGGTCGCGGACGGCAACTTCCACGGCCGGACCACCACCATCGTCAGCTTCTCCACCGACGAGGACGCGCGGGCCGACTTCGGGCCGTACACGCCGGGCTTCCGGATCGTCCCCTACGGCGACCTGGCCGCGCTGGCCGAGGCGGTCGACGAGCACACCGTCGCGGTGCTGCTGGAGCCGATCCAGGGCGAGCAGGGTGTGGTGGTGCCGCCGGAGGGCTACCTGGCCGGCGTTCGGCGGCTCTGCGACGAGCGCAGCATGCTCTTCATCGCCGACGAGATCCAGTCCGGCCTGGGCCGGACCGGGGCCACCTTCGCCTGCGAGCAGGAGGGCGTGGTGCCGGACGTGTACCTGCTGGGCAAGGCGCTCGGCGGCGGCATCGTGCCGGTCTCCGCGGTGGCCGCCGACGCGGCCGTGCTCGGAGTGCTCAAGCCCGGCCAGCACGGTTCCACGTTCGGCGGCAATCCGCTGGCCTGCGCGGTGGCCACCGAGGTGGTCCGGCTGCTCGCCACCGGGGAGTTCCAGCGGCGCTCGGCCGAGCTGGGCGAGCGGCTGCACGCCGGGCTGCGGGACCTTGTCGGCAAGGGCCTGGTCGCGGTACGCGGCCGGGGCCTGTGGGTCGGGCTGGACATCGATCCGGCGCTGATGAGCGGTCGGGAGGCCTGCGAGCGGCTGATGGAGCGCGGCGTGCTGGCCAAGGACACGCACGGCTCGACCATCCGCCTCGCCCCGCCGCTGGTGATCACCGAGGAGGAGATCGACCACGCGGTGGCCCAGTTGGCGGCCGTACTGGGCGGCTGACACCCGCACGCCGGGTGACAGGCCGAGACCCGCACGACGCGGTGACCGACCCGACGCGGTGACCGACCCGACGCGGTGACGGCGGGACGGGGCGTACCCGCAGGGCGGGCGTCGGGACCACGGTCCCGGCGCCCGCCGTCGTCTGCGTCAGCGGGGCAGGCGCATCGCCATGGTCGGCGCCTCCGACATCACCGAGTCCGGGTTGTACGGCGCACCCGACGGCAACTCGCTCGGCCGACCGATCTGCACTCCCGGGTACAGCTCGACCATGTCCCCGCTCCCGAGGACGCGGGACTGCTGCGGCGCCAGCGGCAGGCGGTCCGACTCGGCCATCGAGCCGCCCGGCCGGATGCCGGAGCCGTTGGTGCTCACGTCGGTCGCGACGATGTCGCCGCCGCGCAGCTCCAGTCGCAGGTGGCTACGGCTGATCCAGCGGCGGGCCTCGTCGTTGAGCCACTGGCCCAGCATGATCGCGTTGGCGCTCTCCGGGGCGCGGCCGATCGCGACCGGCTGTTCCTCGGTCAGCACGAAGCGACGCCGGATCAGGCCGCCGACGCGTACCGCGAGGACCTCGCTGCGCGGCCGGGGGCCGTCGTCGCGCAGCCGCGTGCCGTGCCGGGGACAGGTGGGTACGCCCCCGCGCAGCGACGGTGGTGGCTGGCCGGTCGGCGCGCGGTCGATCCGGGCCAGGTCGGCGAAGGCACCCCCGCCGCCGGCACCGCCGAAGAGGGTGCAGCCCGACTCGGAGCAGCGCCACTGCCGGGCGAGCAACTGGACACCGGCCGGTGACGGCGGCCCGGTGAGCGGGGTGTGGCCGCCACCGACGTGGGCGATGAAGACCGGCCCACCGGCACCGGGCACCGGGGCGAGCGCCCGGCCGGGCTGATCGACCAGCCAGGGGAACCGCCCGCGCAGGCCGTCGAACCGGACCCGGCTGAGCACCGGCAGGCCGAGCAAATCGGCCACCTCCAGCATCCGGTCACCCGGGTTGTCCAGCACCTCGACCAGACCGTCGTCGGCCCAGCGACGGACCACCATCCGCTCGTTGGAGGTCAGGTCGGCGTCGGAGAGCACCCCCCGGTGCACCACCGCGTAGACCGGAACGGTGTCCTCCTCGAGGCTGCGCGCCAGCGCGTCGATCACCATGCCGAGGCGCAGCGTGCTGGCCGGTCGGCCGCCGTCCAGGTCCTGGTAGCGGATGACCTCGGCGAGGTCGATCACCGCGCGGACGAGCTGCGGGTCGGTGCAGACCCGCCCCTCGATCGCGTCCAGGACCTTGCTGATCTCGAACCTCATCGGGCCGCCCCCACGATCTCGTCGATCCGCCGAGCCAAATCCACGTCGCGCAGGGTGACGCCGCCGGCCGAATGGGTGACACAGCGGAACGTCAACGTCCGCCATCGGATGTCGATGTCCGGGTGATGGTCCAGCTCCTCCGCCACCACGGCGACCCGGTCGACGACCGTGACGGCGGCCGGGAAGCTGGCCAGCTCCACCGTGCGGGTGATCCCGGCGGGGTCTCCCGACCAGTCCGCCAACCCACCCAGCTCGTTTCGCACCGCCTCGGCGGTGAGCACGTCAGCCATGGCAAGGACCCTACCCGTGCCGTCCGACGGCGGCGCGACCAGCGGCTGCGCCATCGATCAGCTCATCCGGCCCATGGCGTCACGGAGACGACCCAGGTCGCGACGGCGGCGTTCGTAGGTGGCCGCGAGCCCGATCAGCGCCAACCCGGCGACGGCCAGGAAGACCCACCGGGGCAGCAGGTCCCAGCTGCGTCCCGCCTCGTGCAGGGCGAGCCGGGCGAGGGTCAACCCACCGAGCACCACCGGCGCCTGCCAGCGGCGGACCGCCCCGAGCAGGGTGACGGCCAGCGCGGCGACACCGAGCAGCAGACGGCGCCACGGCTGGTCGTCGGCGTCGACCAGCAGGGCGGCCAGGCTGGGCAGCAGCAGGGCGACCAGGCCCGGGCCGAGGGCGAGCCAACTCCGCAACCTCGGCCGGGTACGCATCGCCACCGCACCGAACACGAGCGCCAGCACCGCCGCCGGCACCGTGTACGCCTCCACCACCGTCACCTCGCCGGAGCGCAGCAGCAGCCAGACGGCGAACAGTTCGCTGCCACCGGCCACGGCGGCGAAGACCCACCGTCGTCCGGTCGACTCGCCCCGGCGCAGCAGCCGCACACCGACCGCGACTCCCCAGAGCACGCAGATCGTCGCGGCGTGCCGGCCGGCGCCGATGGTGAGCAGCACCGCGACCAGCGCGACCGCCTGCGCGGTGACGTCCAGCACCGATCGGACCGCCGACAGGGCGGCGGCCAGCGCGAGGACCAGCACCGCGACACCGAGCACCGCGAACCCCGCCACCCGCAGCGGCAGCCCGGCGGCCAGCGGGGCGGTGATCGCGAGGCCGGTCGCCGACGCGACCGCGACCAGCCAGCCGACCAGGCGCACCGCGACGGCCCGGGCGGCCATCCCGACCACCGTCGCCGCCACCACCAGCAGGCCGAGACCGGCAAGCGTGCCGGCCCGGACCGCCTGGAGGTTGAGCAGGCCGGCGCCGGTCAGCACCAGACCGACGGGCAGACCGGCACCGAGGAACGCGCCCGACCGGCCGCGCAGCGCGGTGACCACCAACAGGGCCACGCCGCCCAGCAGCGCCGTCGCCGGCACCAGCGGCCAGGGCGCGGCGGCGGCCACCAGCAACACCTGCCCGGCGGCGGCCACGAACGGCAGCAGCACCGCGACCAGCCGGCCCCGACCGGCGCGGTCCGCCGGCCAGGTGGCCAGCGCCGCCGCCACGGCCAGCACGGTCAGCGCCACGCCGACCGGCAACGCGCCCGGGGCGGCCACCGTCGACGGCACGCCGGACCACGGCACGGGCGGCGGACCGTACGGGGTGACCAGCGCGACCACCGTCACCGGGATCGCCGCCAGCACCGCCACCACGGCCAGCACCACCCCGGCCACCAGCGCCGGAATCGGCGGGCGGGAGCGGACCACGGAGACCGCGAGCAGCAACGCCGCGACCGCCGCGTACACCGTCAGGCGCTCGTCGGCCGGGACCGTCAGCGGCGCGAGGCCGGTCAGCACGGCCGCCACGGCGAGGCCCGCCGAGGCGTACGGGTGCAGGTCCGGCCAGAGTCGACGGACGAGAAGCAGCGCGACCACCGGCAGCACGAGAGCGGCCAGGGCCGCCCGCGCCTGCCACCACGGCGACGCGCCGGCACCGATCAGCGCGATCGCCGCGCCGGCCGGCACCACCAGCACCGCCAGGGCGGCACCGACCCCGCCGACGATCCGCTGCACCGCACCCCCGCGCCGACCCAGTAGGGCCGCACCGACGCCAACGAGCACGATCACCGCGCAGGCCGCGCCGGCTCCGGCCGGTGCGGCCAGCCCCACCAGCAGACCGTGCCCGAGCAACGCGACACCGGTCAGTGCCGCAGCGGCCGACACCGGGCCCCGCATCGCTGGCCGGACCACCGCGGCGAGCACCAGCGCCGCCCCCACCGGCAGGTCGAGCAGGACCAGCGCCGGCCACGGCGCGGCCCAGGCGAGCGGTACGGCCAGCGCGGCCAGGCCGACGCCGACCGCCGCGACCGCCGGACGGGCCGCCCGGGGCAGCAGCCACCCCACCGCCACCGCGACCAGGGCGACCGCCACAGTGAGCTGCCAGCCCCCGTCGAAGGTCTCTCCCGACGCGGCCCCCCGCCACGCCGGCACCGACCTGCCCACCGCGATCAGGGCCATCACCAGGGTCGTCAGCGTGACCAGCAACCCGACCCCGCCGACCACCAGCATCGTGCCCGCCCGAGGACCGGGCCGCCAGGACACCGGCAGCAGCCGCACCGCACCGACCAGCACCACCGCGACCAGACCCGCCGCCAGCAGCCACACCGACGGTTGCACCTCGGAGGCGGGCCGGAGCACCGCGGCGGCCAGTGCCGGCACCAGGAACGCGCCGGCCAGCGCCCGCGCGGTCGACCCACCGGTCAGCAGCGCCGCCCCGAGCAGGGTGAGCGCCACCAGCAGCATCGGCCCGCCGGCCAGCACCGTGCTGCCGCCGGCCTCGCCGACCAGCAGCGACGCCAGGGCACACCCGGCGGCGAGCAGCAGCGCCACGGCGTACCCGATCCAGGCCGCCATCTCACCGGCGAACCGCAGCCCCGGAGTCGTCGTGGCCCCCTCGCCCGCGACGACCCTCCGACGCCGCAGTGCGACGATCACGGCCAGGTCCATCAGTGCCACCCCGACGCCGGCCACCGCCCACCCGGCCGGTCCCGGCCGGGCCTCGGCGGCCAGCAGCGGCACCACCGGCTGCGCGGTGAGCAGCGCCGCGAACCACGGCACGGTCAGCCGGCTGGCCAGGGCGTACCCGGCGGCCACCCCGGTCGCGACCAGCGCGACCAGTCCCGCGTACCGGCTGCTCGGCCAGCCGGAGACACCGAACAGGTCCACCGTCCAGGCGGCGTACCCGTCGAGCACCACCAGCAGCAGGCCGACGGCGGCGAACGTCTCGGCGGTGCTGTACAGCCGACGCCAGCGGGCGACGAACGGCACGGTGAGCATCAGCGCGGTGATCGCCAGCAGGATCAACGCCCGGCCGGGCACCCCGACCGACGCCCAGGCGACGGCGGTGAACACCGTCGCCGCGGTGCCGAGCAGCAGGCCACCGAGGATGAAGAGCAGGTTCTGCACCGTCTTGGTGGAGGTCTCCGCCCCGCCCGGCCCGGTGGCGTTCGCGGCCGGCAGCGCCGGAACCGGCGTCCACCCGGCCCCGGGCACCGGCCCGCCGGGCACCTGTCCCGGCGGGATCGGGCCGCCGGGGACCGCGCCAGCAGGAATCGGCCCGCTGGGGATCGGAGCCCGGGGTGCGATCCACGGAGCCGACGCGGTCGGGGCCGCCGCACCGACCGGTACGCTCGGCCGACCCACCGCCGGATCCGCCGGGAACTCGGCGCGTACGGCGGCGGCCAGCTCGGCCCGACGCCGACGGACCGCCGACAGCCGGCCGGTCAACCCCTCGAACGCCTGACGGGCCCGTTGCACCTCGCCGCCGAGCACCACGATCTCCCGGTCGAGCCGGATCACCTCGGCGGCGGCGGCGTGCGGCGGGCGACCGCAACCGGTGCAGCCGGAGCTGAGAGTCGCCGGTGCGCCGCAGGCCGGGCAGGGGTAGCCGTTGTCCACGAGGTCATCCTTTACGGGCGACCCCTACCTGCACCAGAGTGCGCGTACTCAGGCTCGGGTGTGCTCGAACACCCAGGTCGCGTACGCCGGGTCGCCGCAGTCCACCCGGCTGACCAGGATCTCCGGCACCTCGTACGGATGGCTGGTGCGGATCTGCTCCACCAGCGCGTCGACCCGGTCCGTCGCGGTCTTGAACTGCACCGACCACTCGGTGCTCGTCTCCACCCCGGAACGCCACCAGTAGGTGCTCTCCACCTGGCCGCCCACCTGGGCACAGGCCGCCAGCCGACCGGCCACCGCGGCGGCGGCCAGCAGATCGGCGACCGACCGCGCGTCCACCACCGTCGTCACCACGCTGATCTGGTCCATCCCGGAACCCTACGCGGCGTCGTCGCGATTGGCCGCGATCCACTCGTCTATCCGACTCCACCAGTCGTACAGCCAGTCGATGCGTTCCTGCCGGCCGGCCGGGATCTCCTCCGGCGGCACCGACCAGAACCGCATCACCAGCCGCTTGTCCATCGGCAGCTCGCGCCACACGTCCGCGACGGTGAGCATCCGGTCCAGCCCGGTGTGCGCCACGAAGATCACACCGGCGTCCGGGGCCGCCTCCAGCGCCGCCAGCAGTCCGCCGGGCTGCGGGGCGAGCACGTGCCGCATCGCCTCGGCCTTGGCCGCCATCCGCTCGTGGCCACGGTCCCGCAGCCGGGCGATGGCCCGTAGTCGCCGCTTCGGGGTGAAGTTGCCGCCCTCGGGAAAGATCACGAAGGCGTCGTCGTCGTCCAGGTCGACGGCGAGGTGCCCGATCTGCTCGGTGAGCGAGCCCCGGCCCTCGCGCCCGGGCGCGATGAACCGGCTCGGCAGCCGGTTGAGCAGCACGTCGATCGCCGGGTCCCACTGGAGGGTGTCCTTGAGGACGATGCGCGGCTCCCGCTGGAACCAGTTCACCAACGCGTGGATCAGGATGAACGAGTCACCCGGACCGGCGTGCCGGCAGACCACCAGCTCGGGGCGACCGGGCAGCGCGGTGTCCGGGTCGGTGCCGACCACGTCGATGGTCAGTCGCAGCGTCCACTTCGCCTGCCAGAACAGCACCCGCAGGAACCAGCCCGCCAGCACGTAGTGGGCGCGCTGGAAGGCCGGGGAGCCGACCCGCCAGCCGAAACCGGAGGCCACCCAGAGACCGAAGAGGCAGAGCAGCGCCGCCGCGTCCCAGACGAGGTAGCAGAAGCCGATCCAGAGCACCCGCAGCGGACGCAGCCGCCCCGGCACGAAGGGAGACACGGCCAGAGCCAGCAGGGCCCACACCGGCACGGTGGTCACCAGCAGGAACACCAGCAGCACCACGCCCGGTGCCAGCAGCAGGCGGCGAACCCACCGGTGCGGTAGCGGCATCAACGCTCCAGATTCGCCAGGTAGTGCCGGGAGGCCGAGTAGGCGCGGCTGATCCGCCGCCCCACCGCCGCCATGTCCCGGTACGCCCATGGGGTGTCGTCGCGCGGTTCTAGTCCACCGGTCGGCAACACGTGCACCTCCACCCCGTCGGGCAGGGCGGCCATCTCCCGGGCGAACCGGTGCCGACGGGCGATCTCGAAGGCCACCTGGGCGATCTCCCAGGGCCGCCGGGGCGGTGCCAGCGCCCGTTCGATCCGTCCCACCTGGAGGACGAAGATGCGGCCCGCGCCGGCCACCACCGCCTCGCCGATCGGGATCGAGTTGACAATGCCCCCGTCGACGTAGTGCTGGTCGCCGATCCGGGCCGGCGGCAGCAGCCCCGGCACCGACGCGGAGGCGAGGACGGCGGGCACCACCGCCCCGCTGACGAACCAGTGCTCGGCGGCCCGCTCGATGTTGGCGGCGCAGCAGCGGAACGGGACCTGGAGGTCGGCGAAGGTGGTCTCCGCGCCCAGCTCGCTCTCCAGCAGCTTGCGCAGTGGCCGGGGCGAGTGCAGGTGGGTACGCGCCGCGAAGCGCCGCAGTTGCCGGGCCACCGAGTCGCCGTACACCTCGCTGGCCTCGGGGGACGCCCAGAGGCGTACCAGTCGGTCGGTCACCGCCTCGGTCGGGTCGGCGGCCACGAGTGCGCCGTTGACCGCCCCGATGGAGGTGCCGAGGACCATGTCCGGACGGATCCCGGCGCGGAACAGGGCACGCAGCATGCCCACCTCGACCGCGCCGAGGACGCCACCGCCCCCGAGCACGAACGCCACCGGTCCCCGAGCCATGCCGTTCATCCTGGCACGTCCGTGCCGTACGCCGTTCACCCCGGCACGGCCGGCACCCCTGCTACGCACCGTGTCCGATCCGGTACGGGCAGCCCGATCGACCGTTGACAGGGCGGCAACATTCGCGCAACCTGATACCGCTCCCACCTATGAGGGCAGGTGCGATCCGTGAAGCCAGCACTGCAGCCCGGCCGGTTGCTGGCCACCCGTTACCGGCTGATCGACCAGATCGGTGCCGGTGGCATGTCGGTGATCTGGCGGGCCCACGACGAGGTGCTCGACCGCGTGGTCGCGCTCAAGGTGCTCGCCCCGTCACTGGCGGCGGACGCCCGGTTCCGCGACATGGTGCGCGAGGAGGCCCGGGCCGCCGCCGCGCTGGTGCACCCGCACGTGACGTCGGTGCACGACTACGGCGAGACCGTGTCGCCGGACGGCACCATCACGTCGTTCGTGGTGATGGAACTGCTCACCGGCGAGGAGCTGGAGTTCCGCCTCACCGAAGGGCCGCTGCCGTGGCCCGAGGCGGTGGAGATCGGCGCGCAGGTCGCCGACGCGCTCGCCGCCGCGCACCGGCTCGGCATCGTGCACCGGGACGTCACCACCGCCAACGTGATGATGACGCACGTCGGCGCGAAGGTGCTGGACTTCGGCATCGCCACCCGCATCGGCGCCCCCGACGACGACGAGGACGGCGCCACCTTCGGCACCCCGGCCTACGTGGCCCCGGAACGACTCGACGGCGCGCCGACCCAACCCGCCACCGACGTCTACTCGCTCGGCGTGCTGCTCCACGAGATGCTGACCGGTCGGGTGCCGTACCCGGCGGACACCTGGGACGAGCTCAGCCTCGCGCTGGCCGAGGGGGCACCGCCCACCCTGGACGGTGTGCCGGGGCTGCCCCCGATGGTGGCCCAGGTCTGCCTGCGCTGTCTGTCCCGCGAACCGGCCGACCGGCCCACCGCCCGCCAGGTGGCCACCGTGCTGCGCGACCAGATGCTCCCGGCCGACCCACAGGCCACCACCATGCTCGCCCCCACCGTCACGCTTCCCGCGCTGACCCAGGCCCGGGCCACCGCCTCCGTCGTCGGTCCGGCCCACCACACCATCGCCGGGCCGGTCGTTCCCGGCAGCGGCGGAGCGGCCGGGGCCCCGACGACGGCCACGGCGGCCGGGGAACACGCACCGGGCGGCCACCAGCCGGGAACGCGGTCCCCCGGCGACGACGCCCCGACGGAACGTCGACGACGGCTGCTGCGGCCGGCGCTCCTGGTGCCGGCAGCGATCCTGGTGCTCGGAGCGGCGCTGCTGGTCCCGGCGCTGCTGCCGGAGGGCGACGAGCCGCCCGCCGCGCTGCCCACCCCACAGCCGAGCGCGTCGGCCGGGCCGACCGTGCCGGACGACACCCCCAGCGAGCAACCACCCGTGGCACCGCCGATCACCTCGGCCGCACCGCCTCCAACCAGTGCCGCGCCCACCCGACCGAGCCAGCCGGACACCCTGGTCGAGGCCGCGAACCGGCTCGACCGGGTGATCGGCGCCGGTCTCGCCGACGGCGGCATCCGCGACGACGTCGCCCTCGACCTGCGCAACGAACTGCGCAACCTCACCCGGGCCGTGGCCGAGGGCAACGGCGAACTGGGGCCCGAGGTGGCCCGGCTCCGCGAGAAGGTGGCCACCCGGCTCCGCGAGGAGGGACTGAGTCCGGCGTACGCCCGGCAACTCGACGCGGCGATCACCGCGCTCGGTGCCGCGCAGGTCTAGTTGCGCGCGGGTCCAGGCCGCGCGGGTCTAGGACGGGGTGACCCGGGCCGGCTCGCGCATCGCGGTGCGCGGCGTGGCCGCCGCCAGGAACCGGCGGTACACCTCTTCGTAGCCGGCTGCCATCCGCTCCACCGAGAAGGTCTGTGCCACGTGCGCCACGCAGTCCGCCGGGTCCAGCCGAGGCGCCTCGCGCAGCGCCGCCGGCAACTCCTCCGGACGCTCGCAGATCAACCCGGTCACCCCGGGCCGGACCAGCTCCGGCACCGCGCCCCGGCGCAACGCCACCACCGGCGTGCCGGTGGCCATCGCCTCCAGCATCACGATGCCGAAGGGCTCCTCCCACTGGATCGGCATGATCAGGCAGGACGCCTCGACCAGCAGCCGCAACGCGGCCTCCCGGTCGGCGTCGCGCACCACCGTGACGTCCGGGCCGAGTAGCGGCCGGACCACCTCGTCGAAGTAGCGCTGCTCGGCCGGCTCGCTGCACTTACCGGCCAGCACCAGCGGCAGGCCGGCCTCCCGGCAGGCGCGGATGGCCAGGTCCGGTCCCTTGTCCGGGCTGAACCGGGCGAGCCACAGCACCGGCCCGTCACCGGGTGACGTCTTTCGCGGGAACCCGCCGACCTCCATCGCGTTGTGCACCGTGCCGACCCAGGGCAGTCGCGGGTTCAGCCGCCGCTGGGCGTGGGAGATGGCGACCAGGCCGACGCCCTGGTCGGTGTCGCTGAGCACGGTGCCGTACTCGCCCACCGGGTTGCCGTGCACGGTCGCCACGGTGGGCACCGCGCGACGCCCGGCGACCAGCGGACCGATCGTGGTGTGGTCGTGCACGACGTCGAAGTCGGCCGCGCTGACCAGATGGTTCACCCGGGCCAGGTGGGCCAGTTCGGGCAGCGACTCGCCGAGCCGGTCGTACTGCAACTCGTCGAGGGTGGCGAGGAAGTCGCCCGCGGTGCCGTTCTCCGCGCCCGCGCCCATCAGGGTCACCGCATGCCCCCGGTCGACCAGGGCGTCCACCAGGCCCGCCACCACCTGCTCCAACCCGCCGTACCCGGGCGGAGGCACGGACAGCCAGGGTGGCACCACCATCGCGATCCGTAGTCGGCGTTCCCAGGGAACCTTGTCGGCCACGAGCCCTCCCCGTCCGTCTCCGCTGGCCCCGGTCCCCGGTACGGCGGGCGGGGATCGAAGCGGTTTCCCGGTGCCGCCGCCGGCAAACGGGACACCACATCGCGGCTCAGCCGCCCACGAGCAGTTCGTCGCGTACCACCGACACACCCTCGGTCGACCAGGCCATCCGTTCCGCCTGATCGCGTTCCCACCAGGACCGCACCACCCCGGTCAGGGTCACTGTGTCGCCGCTGACCTGCACGGTCACCCGTTCCGTGCCGATACCGCGCAGCAGGGCACGTTGCACGTCGCGGCGTACCCGGTCGGAGTCGGGCGGGGTGGCGGCCCGCACCTCGACCAGGTTGGTCAGCCCGCGTACGCCCCGCAGCCGGCGCAACTCCCGCTCGGCGGTACGCCGTTGCCACCCGAACTCCACCTCGCCGCGCAGCATCAGCCAGCCGGCGGCGACGGTCACGTCCAGCCGTTCGGCCGGCACGAAGCTGTTCCACTCCAACGCCCGGGCGGCCGCGATCGCCAGTTCGCCGTCGGTGATCCCGTCCGGCCCAGCGGGGCGCACCTCGATCTCGCCGGCGACGGCACGTACGCCGCGTACCCGTCGGGCCGCACCGACCGCGGCCCACCGGTGGGCCGCGCCGTCCACCGCACCGGTCAGCGTCACCACCCCGTCGTGCACGGTCACCCCGAGGTCGGTCCCGCGTACCTGTGGGTCCCAGTCGAGTTCGTCGAGTACGTCCCGTTGGACCCGGTCGTCGGTCCGGGCCGCCGCTGCCGTGGTCATGGCTCCCCCCATCCGCCTGACCTGCTTCCGCATCGCCGAGACTGCCCGCGCACCGGGTGAGCAGGGGTCACCCGATGCGGGTGAACCGTCCCGAGCCGCAAAAGAGGGGCGGCGGGTGCCGCGACCAACCCCCTTGGCCGCGCCACCCGCCGCCCCGGAGGGAGGAAGCAGGTCCTTGCGTCAGGACGCCTCGGCGAGCGTCACGGTTGCCGTCGCCTCGGTGCCGTTGCGTACGTAGGTCACCTCGACCTGGTCACCGACCTTGCCGGCCTGCACGGCCGCGACCAGGTCGGTGGAGTCGTTGATCGGCTTGTCGCCGAACCGGATGATCACGTCGCCCTGTTGCAGACCGGCGCGCTCGGCGGCACCGCCCGGCAGCAGGGAACCGACCATCGCGCCGCCGTCGGGCGAAGCGTTCACGCTCACCCCGAGCGACGGGTGGCTGATCTTCTCGCCGCGTCGCAGCTTGTCCGTGACGTCCTTGGCCTTGTTGCTGGGGATCGCGAAGCCCACGCCGATGTTGCCGCTGGAGCCCTGCCCGGCGGTGGCGATGGCGGTGTTGATGCCGATCACCTCGCCCCGGGTGTTGACCAGCGCGCCGCCGGAGTTACCGGGGTTGATCGGCGCATCGGTCTGCAACAGCCCGGAGATCGAGCTGGCCGACTGGCCGGGCTGGCCGCTGCCGGCCTGGATGGTGCGGTCCCGGGCGCTGAGGATGCCGGCCGTCACCGAGCCCTGGAGGCCGAGCGGGCTGCCCAGCGCGAGCACCGTGTCGCCGACCTGCATGGCGTCGCTGTCGCCGAACTTGGCGGCCTGGAGGTCGGTGACCCCGTTCGCCTTCAGCACCGCCAGGTCGGTCTTCGGGTCGGTGCCGACGATCTCGGCCCGCGCCGTGGTGCCGTTGGCGAAGATCACCCGAACGTTGTCGCCCCCGTTGGCGATCACGTGGTTGTTGGTCAGGACGAACCCGTCCGCGCTGAGCACCACGCCGGAACCCTCACCGCTGCCGGTGCTGATCGACACCACGCTGTCCTGCACGGACGCGGCGATCCGCGGCAGGTCGGCACCGTCGATCACCGGCGCGGCGGAGAAGGTACGGGTCACGCCCCCGCCGCCGTTGAGCGCCAGCGCGAGCGTCCCACCGGCCACCCCGCTGCCGAGCATCAACGCGAACACCGCCACACCGGCACCGATGAACTTGGCGACCCGGCCCGGCTTGGATCCCCGGGGCGGGGTCGGTCCCCACGGCGCGGGTTGGCCCGGGTAGCCGCCGGGCGTTCCCGGCTGACCCGGCTGACCCGGGTAGCCCGGGTGCCCGGAGGAGCCGCTCTGGGTGCCGCCGCTCCAGCTCGACTGGTTCGGATACCAGGACGCGCCGGAGTATCCGGCACCGGACTGGCCGTAGCCGGGCTGACTGCCGTACCCGGACTGGCTGCCGTAGCCCGACTGGCCGGACTGACCGGACTGGCCGCCGTAACCCGACTGGCCCGACTGGCCGGACTGACTGCCGTATCCGGACTGGCCGCCGTATCCGGACTGGCCGCCGTAACCGGACTGCGCGGCGTAGCCGGACGGGGTGCCGTAGCCGGGCTGGTGCGGTTGCCCGCTCGACGGCGACCAGGTGGGTCGACCGGAGGCCGGCGGAGCCGAGCCGGCGGTGGGCAGGCCGGTCATCGTGGGCTCGTTGTCCTGCCCACCGGTGCCCGGCGCGTCAACCGCCCGGACCGGGACGGTCGGCGCCTCGGCGGTCCGGTCGGCACCGCCGCCGGACGCCGGGAGGGAGGGGGAGTCGGTCCGCGCGTACTCGGCGCGGGACAGCTCGGGATGCGACGGCTCGGCGTCGGTCGGTGCCGGCCGGCGCGGGTCGGACTCGTACTCGCTCATGCCTCTACCTTTACCCATCGCACTGCGATCCGCCTTAGCCGGGCCTGAGCGTTCGCTGAAAATCATTCATCGTCGATGTCCGTGGCGGGGGCCAGCGGCAGCCGGACCCGGAAGGTGGCGCCCCCGCCCGGCGTGTCGGTCACCTCCACGCTGCCCTGGTGCACCGACACCAGAGCAGCGACGATGGCCAGCCCGAGACCGGTGCCGGTGTACGTTCCGGTACGCCGGGTCCGCGAGGCGTCCGCTCGGTAGAAGCGTTCGAAGACCCGTTCCGCCTGCTCGCCGGTGAGTCCCGGCCCGGTGTCGGAGACCTCGATCACCGCAAGGTCGCCCGGCTCGGCACGCAGGCGCAGCGTCACCGACGCCTCCGGCGGGGTGTGCCGCACGGCGTTCGTCATCAGGTTGCCGATCACCTGCCGCAGCCGGGCGTCGTCGCCGCGCACCACGAGCGGCCCGGAACCCGGCTCGATCTCCAGCTCGATCCGCCGGTCCGGCGCGGTCGCCCGGGCCGCCTCCAACGCGTCCGTGGCCAGCACTGGCAGCTCGACCGGGGCGAGCGACAACGGCCGCTCCTGGTCCAGCCGGGCCAGCAGCAGCAGGTCCTCCACCAGCAGGCCCATCCGGGACGCCTCGTCCTCGATCCGGCGCAGCAGGTCCGAGGTCTGCTCGGGAGCGCGGGCCGCACCCTGCCGGTACAGCTCGGCGAAGCCCCGGATCGTGGTCAGCGGGGTCCGCAGCTCGTGCGAGGCGTCCGCGACGAACTGCCGCATCCGCTCCTCCGACCGGCGGGACCGCGCCTCGGAGGCACGGGCCGCCTCCGCCGCCTCCCGCGCGGCGGACTCGGCGGAACGGGCCGCGAACTCGGACGCCGCACGGGCGGTGAAGGCCATCTCGATCTGGCTGAGCATCGCGTTCAACGCGCGGGACAGCCGCCCCAGCTCCGAGGTGGGACAGGGTTGCCCGTACTCGGGGTCGGGCACCCGGCGGCTGAGGTCGCCACCGGCGATCGCGGCGGCGGTACGTTCGATCTCCACCAACGGTTTGAGGCTGGTCCGGACGATGGCCGCGCCGATCGAGGCGAGCAGGATCAGCACCGCCCCACCGACCAGCAGGTCGATCAGGATCAGCCGCTTGACCGCCATCTCGACGTCGGTGAGGTGCTGCCCGATCACCGCCCACTGCCCGTTCGGCAGCTCGGTGTAGAGCATCCGCCAGCGCACCTCGCTGCCCCGGGCACGGGTGGTGAAGGGCTCTCCGGCCAGCCGCTCGAACCCGGCGGCGTCGTTGGGCCAGGCCGGTACGTCGGCGGAGTCGAACCGCCGGGTGTCGAACCCCACCCCCTCCACGAGGCCGGTGTTGCGGTTGGTGAAGACCACCAGGTAGTCGGTCGGGATGCCGACCGTGCCCTGCTGCGCGATGACGGCGGTCTCGATGGTGAGGGCGGCACCTCGCAGCTCGGCGTCCACCTGGTCCACCAGATAGCTGCGGAGGAAGATCGTGGTCAGCGAGGCGATCACCAACAGCGCGGCGGCGACCAGCGCGAGTACGGCCGCGACGAGCTTGACCCGCAGCGATACCGAGCGGAGTCGGGTCTTGCCCTGCTGTACCGGGTTCACGCCGCCGGCTTGCGGAGCACGTACCCGACCCCCCGCAGGGTGTGGATGAGCCGGGGCTCGGTGGTGTCGACCTTGCGGCGCAGGTAGGAGATGTAGGACTCGACGATGTTGTCGTCGCCCCGGAAGTCGTAGTTCCAGACGTGGTCGAGGATCTGCGCCTTGGACAGCACCCGGTTGGCGTTGAGCATCAGGTAGCGCAGCAGCTTGAACTCGGTCGGCGAGAGCTGGACCCGCTGACCGGCCCTGTACACCTCGTGGGTCTCCTCGTCCAGCTCCAGGTCGGCGAAGGTGAGGCGGGCGGGCGCCTGCTCGCCGGTGCTGGTGCGGCGCAGCACCGCCCGGATCCGGGCGGTCAGCTCCTCCAGGCTGAACGGCTTGGTGACGTAGTCGTCGCCGCCGAGGGTCAGTCCCCGGATCTTGTCGTCGGTGGCGTCCCGGGCGGTGAGGAAGACCACCGGCGTACGGGTGCCGCCCTCGCGCATCATCCGGATCACCTCGAAGCCGTCCAGGTCCGGCAGCATCACGTCGAGCACCACGAGGTCGGGCCGGTGGTCCCGGGCCGCGCTGAGCGCCGCGCTGCCACTGGTGGCGGTGGCCACGTCGAAACCCGCGAACCGCAGGCTCGCGGAGAGCAGTTCGAGGATGTTGGGATCGTCCTCGACGACGAGTAGTCGGGCCTCGGTCTGGGTAGCCGCCATGCCGCCCATCATCCGTGCAGTCGCTGCGCCCATGCTGGGCGGTCACTGAAAAAACCCTGTGAGCAGGCGGCTCAGGCGGCCAGTGGCAACTCGGGTCCGGGCGTACCGGTGGGCGGCGGCCCGACCACATGCCGCGGTGGTGTTCGGACCGGCCGCACCGGCACCGGCGCGGCGGGCGGCGCAGCCGCCGACGACGGTACGAGATGCACCGCCGATTCGGCGACCCGGGCGAGCGCCCGACGGTCGGCGGACGGGGCCGGGTAGAGCGGCGCGGCGATCTCCACGGTGACGGTCAGCTCCCGCAGGGCGAGCACCCGGCACATCGACCGCAGCAGGCTCTCCTCGCCGAGGAAGGCCGGTGCCGTGGTGGGCGTACCGGTGGCACCGAGCCGGTAACCGATCCGCAGAGGCACCACGGGTGCCCCGGCATCGATGGCGGCCTGGAACATCGCCGGCCGGAAGCCGGTGCGGGGGCGGCAGTCGACACCCGTACCGCACCAGGTGGTGCCCTCCGGGAAGACCGCGACGGAGCGGCCCGCCCGCAGCGTCGCCGCCACCCGGTCCACGGTGGCCGGTAGGCGGCGTGGGCGGGTGCGGTCCACGAAGACCGTGCCCGCCGCGCGGGCCAGCAGGCCCACCAGCGGCCAACGGCCGACCTCACGCTTGGCCACCAGCCGGGCCGGCGCGACCGCCAGCAGCGCCGGGACGTCCCACCAGGAGACGTGGTTGGCGACCAGCAGGACCCGCCGCCGGGGCAACCGCCCGCGCACTTGCAGGCGTACCCCGCAGGCCCGGGCCGTGGCCCGTGCCCAGACGGGGGTCAGCGCCGACCACTCGCGGGCGGGCAGCAGCGGCAGCAGCACGGCCACCCCGACGCCGAGCCCGAGCATGCCGAGCAGGGCGGTGGCCCGGAGCAGCCGTCGGGCCACCGGGACGGTGGGAGTCTCGTCGGCGCGGGGCAGACAGTCCGGGCCGCAGGCGGAACCGGGCCGCCACAGCGGGTGGGCGAGCACGGTCATGGTCGACCACCGAGGAAGTGCCGCAGGTAGCGGGGGTTCATCCGGTTCAGGTCGAGCAGCACGTAGTAGTCGGCCACCCCGAAGTCCGGGTCGTACGCCGGCTCACCGCAGACCCAGGCGCCGAGCCGCAGGTATCCGCGCAGCAGCGGCGGGATCAGCCCGGCCGTGCCCTCCACCGGCGTGCGCGGCACGCCCGGCTCGGCGAACCAGGGCCGCAGCGGGCGGACCCGCAGCGGCGGCGGCGCGAGGTGGCGGGACTGGACCTGGGCCCACACCGCGGCGGCGGCCAGGCCACCGTCGGCCACCGGCACCGAGGCACAGCCGCCGAGCCAGCGCAGGCCGCGCAGGTGCAGGTAGCGGGCGATGCCCGCCCACATCAGGTTGATCACCGCGCCGGTGCGGTGGTCCGGGTGTACGCAGGACCGACCCGCCTCGACCAGGTGCCCGTCCAGCGGGTCGAGCGGGGCCAGGTCGAACTCCCCCGCCGCGTAGCGACGGTCCGTCCGGCCCGGCGGCAGGAGACGGTACGTGCCGACCACCGCCCCGGTGTGCTCCTGGCGCACCAGCAGGTGGTCGCAGTACGGGTCGAGGGCGTCGGTGTCCAGGCCGGACGCGTCCGGCGCGACGGTCGCGCCCAGCTCACCGGCGAACACCTCGTGACGCAGGCGTTGCGCGGCCTCGACCTGGCGGGGTCCGTCGGCGATCGAGAGGGTGTAGCCGCTGGTCGTCAGAGGTACGCCCGCGGCGGGCAGAACAGCCATGCCCTCTGTGTAGCCCCCGCTGGGTTGCCGGCTCCGGTGGCGACCGGTGTCGATCCGGTGAACGCCGGTGGGCGACCGGTGACCGGCCCGCCGTCCGGTCCGGCCCGGGAATCGTGCGAGGCTGCCGGGGTGTGTGCCCGGCGACGGGGCCGGGTGCGGCGGGAGGAGTCCGATGATCATCGAGGCGCGCTACAACGGGCCGCCCGGCTCCGGCAACGGCGGGTGGAGTGCCGGCGTGTTCGCCTCGGCGTACGGCGGGTCCGGTCCGGTGGAGGTGACTCTGCGTCGACCACCGCCGCTGGACACGACGCTGACGTTGACCGAGGGCCGGGTGCACGACCCGGCCGGCGAGGTGGTCGCGCAGCTGCGTCCCGCCGAGCCGTTCGACGTCGTGGCGTCGGCGGTGGACCCGGCCGCCGCCCGGTCGGCCTCGACGGCGTACCCGGGTCTGGTCGACCACCCGTTCCCCGGCTGTTTCGTCTGCGGCCCGGAGCGCGCCGACGGCCTGCGGATCTTCCCCGGGCCGCTGCCGGGCGGCCGGACGGCCGCGCCGTGGCGGGTGCCGGAGCAGGTGGGCGTGGCCACGGTCTGGGCCGCGCTGGACTGCCCGGGCGGCTGGACGGTGCTCGGCGCGGACCGGCCGTATCTGCTCGGGCGGATCGCCGCGCGGGTCGAGGCAGTGCCCGAGCCGGGCACCGAGTGCGTGGTGACCGGTGTGGTGATCATCACCGAAGGGCGCAAGGCGCTGGTGCACACCGGCCTGTACACCGCAGACGGTGATCTGCTGGCCCATGCCCGGGCCACCTGGATCGCGGTGTAGGACGACCGTCGATCGGGTCGTACCTGGGGATGAGGCAGCTCATGCCTGGGACGGATCACGATCTCCGGAACGCGCCCGATTGATTTGCTTGACCACTACCGTCACGCTGTGCAACGGCGCACCCCGGCGCCACGGGAGGAGAATGATGTCCGACGGGCAGTCACGCCCCACCAACGACGCGCAGATCGTGGTCTCCGGTCTGACCAAGCAGTACCGCAACATGCTGGCGGTCAACAATCTGTCGTTCACGGTCGAGCCGGGCCGGGTCACCGGCTTCCTCGGTCCGAACGGCGCCGGCAAGACCACCACGCTGCGGATGCTGCTGAACCTGGTCACCCCGAGCGCCGGCACCGCCACCATCGGTGGCCGCCGGTACCCGGACCTGGTCGACCCGCTGCGGCACGTCGGCGCGGTACTGGAGGCGTCCAGCGCGCACAAGGGGCGTACCGGAATCAACCACCTGCGAGTGATCTGCGCGGCGGCCGGGTTGCCCCGGCAGCGGGCCGACGAGGCGCTCGCCATGGTCGGCCTGAGCCCGGCGGCGAAGCGCAAGTTCAAGGGTTACTCACTGGGCATGAAGCAGCGCCTCGGCATCGCCGCGGCGATGGTCGGCGACCCCCGGGTGCTCATCCTCGACGAGCCGGCCAACGGTCTGGACCCGGAGGGCATCCGCTGGATGCGCGGGTTCCTCAAGGGCCTGGCCGCCGAGGGCCGCACCGTGCTGGTCTCCAGTCACCTGCTGTCGGAGATGCAGTTGCTCGCCGACGACGTGGTGATCATCGCGGCCGGACAGCTCGTCCGGCAGGGACCGGTCGAGCAGGTGATCGGGTCGATGGAACAGGGGGCCCGGGTCCGGGTCCGCACCCCGCAGGCGGACGCGCTGACCGCGGCGCTGGCCGGTGGACCGGCCACCGTGCAGACCGACGAGCAGGGCGTGCTGCTGATCGGCGGGGTGGACGCCCCGACGGTGGGCCGGGCGGCGCTGACCGCCGGGGTCGAGCTGCACGAGCTGAGCACCGAACGCCCCGACCTGGAACGCGTGTTCCTGGAGCTGACGGCCGGAAAGGCGGGCATCCGATGAGCAACCTGGTCCGCGCCGAACTGCTCAAGATCCGCACCACCAGCACCTGGTGGTGGCTGGCCCTGGCGGCGTTCCTGTCGATCGCCATGGCCTTCCCGTTCAACGCCTGGCTGGCCAACGAGACGCTCAGCGGTGGCGGGGAGGAGTTCGGTTACACCGGCGACGCCGCCTCCGCGCCGGCCCAGGCGGCGAACATCTACACCTCGGGTCAGTACCTCGGCCTGATGTTCGTGATGCTGATCGGCATCCTGATGGTCACCAACGAGTTCTTCCACCAGACCGCGACCACCACCTTCCTGGCCACCCCGCGGCGGACCGCGGTGATCGTCAGCAAGCTCATCGCGGCCAGCCTGTTGGGCTTCGCGTTCTGGCTGGTGACCACCGTGATCGACCTCGTGGCCGGAGCCGCGTTCCTGACGCTCAACGACCACGGCACGATGCTCGGCGAGTGGGAGGTCCAGCGGGCCCTGCTGCTCAACCTGATGGCGTACGCCATCTGGACCGTGCTGGGCGTGGGCATCGGCACTCTGATCACCAACCAGCTCGGCGCGGTGATCACCGCCTCGGTGCTTTACCTAATTGGTACACAAGTTGTCGGTCTGCTGTTCCTCCTGCTGTCGAACCTGCTGGACAGCATGGCCGTGATCAAGTGGCAGGTGATCTGGCCAGCGGCGGCCTCCCAAATCATGATCACCCCAGGTGAGAACGAGATGCTGCCCTCCTGGTGGGTCGGCGCGGTGGTGCTGATCGGCTACGCCGTGGCGAGCTGCGTGGTCGGCATCCTGATTACTCGGCGTCGCGACATCTCCTGATCTCGCAGGCACCGCAGCGACCGGGCCCGTGTCATAGCAGCTAGCAGGGCGACACGCTGGGCTTACGGAACTTCTGGCATCTTCTGTGAATCGGACCACGGGACGGAGGTGGAAATGCCTCGGCGATCAGTACGGCGTAGCCTTGGATCCGTCCTGTGTGCGCTCGTCCTGGCGCGGACGGACACCGCGTGACACACCAAACCCGCGTGAAAGAGGCGATTACCGGCCGTGTCGACCCAGCAGACTTCGCAGGAGAACCCACTGGCGGGTTTCGGCCCGAACGAGTGGATCGTCGAGGAGATGTACCAGCGCTACCTCGCCGATCCCAGCAGCGTCGACCCGGCCTGGCACGACTTCTTCGCCGACTACCGGCCCGGTGCGGGCAAGGCCCGCTCCGCCGACGGTGACGGCCAGGCCACCACCGAATCCGCCCCGAAGACCCCGGCCAAGGCCGAGCCGAGCGCCAAGGCCGCCCCCGCGACCAAGGCCGAGCCGGCTCCGGCCAAGTCCACGGCTCCGGCGAAGGCCAAGCCGGCCGCCAAGTCCGAACCGACCAAGGCGACCGCGACGAAGTCCGCCCCGCCGAAGTCCGCCCCGACCGCCACCGGGCCGCAGACCACGCCGCTGCGCGGCGTCGCCGCCCGGATCGTGCAGAACATGGACGCCTCGCTGGCCGTGCCGACCGCGACCAGCGTGCGCGCGGTCCCGGCCAAGCTGCTGGTGGACAACCGCATCGTGATCAACAACCACCTCGCCCGGGGGCGTGGTGGCAAGGTCAG
This sequence comes from Micromonospora sp. NPDC049903, assembly GCF_044460945.1. NCBI lineage: Bacteria > Bacillati > Actinomycetota > Actinomycetes > Micromonosporales > Micromonosporaceae > Micromonospora > Micromonospora sp. NPDC049903. The sequence goes on along the minus strand of NZ_JBITKL010000005.1, from coordinate 127,059 downwards.
CTTCACCCACCTGGTCGGCTACGCGCTGGTCCGGGCGATGGTCGCGCACCCGGAGATGAACAACTCCTTCGCCGAGGTCGACGGCAAGCCGGCGATGGTCCGCCCCGAGCACGTCAACCTGGGCATCGCCATCGACCTGGCCAAGCCCGACGGCAGCCGGACCCTGGTCGTGCCGTCCATCAAGGGCTGCGAGAAGATGGACTTCCGGCAGTTCTGGCAGGCGTACGAGGACGTCGTCCGGCGTGCCCGCCGCAACGAGCTGACCATGGACGACTACTCCGGCACCACCATCTCGCTGACCAACCCCGGCGGCATCGGCACCGTGCACTCGATGCCGCGTCTGATGCAGGGCCAGAGCGCGATCATCGGCGTCGGCGCGATGGAGTACCCGGCGCCGTACCAGGGCATGAGCGAGGCCACCCTGGCCGAGCTGGCGGTCAGCAAGGTCATCACGCTGACCAGCACCTACGACCACCGGATCATCCAGGGCGCGCAGTCCGGCGAGTTCCTCAAGGTCATGCACGAGCTGCTGCTCGGCGAGCACGGCTACTACGACCAGATCTTCACCTCGCTGCGCATCCCGTACGAGCCGGTGCGCTGGATGCGCGACGTCGCGGTCGACAGCGAGGGGCAGATCAACAAGACCGCGCGGGTGCACGAGCTGATCCACTCCTACCGGGTCCGGGGCCACCTGATGGCCGACACCGACCCGCTGGAGTTCAAGATCCGCAAGCACCCCGACCTGGACGTCCTCCAGCACGGGCTGACCCTGTGGGACCTGGACCGCACCTTCCCGGTCAACGGCTTCAACGGTCGGCAGCGGATGCGGCTGCGGGAGATCCTCGGGGTGCTGCGCGACTCGTACTGCCGCCGGGTCGGCATCGAGTACATGCACATCCAGGACCCGGCCGAGCGCCGCTGGATCCAGGAGCGGGTCGAGCGCAAGTACGAGAAGCCTCCGGCCGACGAGCAGAAGCACGTGCTGAACCGGCTCAACGCCGCCGAGGCGTTCGAGACGTTCCTCCAGACCAAGTACGTCGGTCAGAAGCGCTTCTCGCTGGAGGGCGGCGAGTCGCTGATCCCGCTGCTCGGCGAGGTGCTGGAGGCGTCCGCCGAGAACGACCTGGACGAGGTTGTGATCGGCATGGCCCACCGGGGCCGCCTCAACGTGCTGGCCAACATCGTCGGCAAGCCGTACGAGAAGATCTTCTCGGAGTTCGAGGGGCACCTCGACCCGCGCTCCACCCAGGGTTCCGGTGACGTGAAATACCACCTGGGCCAGAACGGCAAGTTCACCACCCCTGACGGCGACCACTCGGTCAAGGTCTCGGTGGTGGCGAACCCGTCGCACCTGGAGGCGGTCGACCCGGTGCTGGAGGGCATCGTCCGCGCCAAGCAGGACCGCATCGACCTCAAGCTGGAGGGCTACACCGTGCTGCCGCTGGCGGTGCACGGCGACGCCGCCTTCGCCGGTCAGGGTGTGGTGGCCGAGACGCTCAACCTCTCCCAGCTGCGCGGCTACCGCACCGGCGGGACGGTGCACGTGGTGGTCAACAACCAGGTCGGCTTCACCACCGCCCCGGAGTACTCCCGGTCCAGCCTCTACAGCACCGACGTGGCCCGGATGATCCAGGCACCGATCTTCCACGTCAACGGTGACGACCCCGAGGCCGTGGTCCGGGTCGCCCGGCTGGCCTTCGAATACCGGCAGACGTTCAACAAGGACGTCGTGATCGACCTGGTCTGCTACCGGCGGCGCGGGCACAACGAGGGCGACGACCCCTCGATGTCCAACCCCCAGATGTACAAGATCATCGACTCGAAGCGCTCGGTCCGCAAGCTCTACACCGAGGAGCTGATCGGGCGGGGTGACATCACCGTGGAGGACGCCGAGGAGCTGCTGCGCGACTACCAGGCGCAGCTGGAGCGGGTCTTCAAGGCCACCCGCGACGCGGCCAGCACCCCACGTCAGGTCAGCCGCCCGGCCCGGCAGGACGAGCCGGAGCCGGAGGTGGAGACCGCGACCGACGCGTCGGTGGTCAAGGCCATCGGTGAGGCGCACGTCAACCTGCCGGACGGCTTCACCCCGCACAAGCGGATCCAGCAGTTGCTCGACCGGCGGTCGCGGATGTCCGTCGAGGGCAACATCGACTGGGGCTTCGGCGAGATCATCGCCTTCGGGGCCCTGCTGCACGACGGGGTCACCGTCCGGCTCGCCGGACAGGACTCCCGACGCGGCACCTTCGTGCAGCGGCACGCGTCGATCGTCGACGCCGAGACCGGCGACGACTACCTCCCGTTGAAGTCGCTGACCGGCGACGGCGAGCGGTCCCGCCTCTTCGTGCACGACTCGCTGCTCTCCGAGTACGCCGCGATGGGCTTCGAGTACGGCTACTCGGTGGAGAACCTGAACGCGCTGGTCTGCTGGGAGGCCCAGTTCGGCGACTTCGTCAACGGCGCCCAGTCGGTGATCGACGAGTTCATCTCGTCCGGCGAGGTGAAGTGGGGCCAGCGCTCCGCGGTCACCCTGCTGCTGCCGCACGGCCACGAGGGACAGGGCCCGGACCACACCTCCGGCCGTCCCGAGCGCTTCCTCCAGCTCTGCGCCGAGGACAACATGCGGGTGGCCATCCCGACCACCCCGGCGAACTACTTCCACCTGCTGCGTCGCCAGGCGCTCTCGCCGAAGCGCAAGCCGCTCGTGGTGTTCACGCCGAAGTCCCTGCTGCGGCACAAGCTCTGTGTCTCCTCGGTCGAGGACTTCACCTCCGGCACCTTCTCGCCGGTCCTGGGCGACCAGGCCGCACCCGCCGCCGACCAGGTCAAGCGGGTGCTGCTCTGCTCGGGCAAGGTCTACTACGACCTGTTCCAGGCCCGGCAGGAGCGCGGCGTCACCGACACCGCGCTGATCCGGCTGGAGCAGCTCTACCCGATGCCGGTGGAGGAGATCCGCGCCGCGCTCGCCCAGTACCCGAACGCGGAGGACTTCGCCTGGGTGCAGGAGGAGCCGGCCAACCAGGGCTCCTGGTCGTTCGTCGCGCTCAACCTGCTGGAGCACCTCGACGGGGTCCGCCTGCGTCGCATCTCCCGCCCGGCCGCCGCCGCCCCGGCCGTCGGCTCGGCGAAGATGCACGAGGTGGAGCAGAACGCGCTCATCGAGGCGGCGCTGCCCCGCCCCTGACCGCACCGACCGCGAACACCGGGGCGGGCCATCGGAGACGGTGGCCCGCCCCGGTGAGCATGTCCGAGGAGACCTGATGTACTTCACCGACCGTGGCATCGAGGAGTTGGTCCAGCGCCGGGGTGACGAGGACGTCACCCTGGAGTGGCTCGGCGAGCGGCTGCGGGACTTCGTCGACCTCAACCCCGAGTTCGAGACCCCGATCGAGCGCTTCGCCACCTGGCTCGCCCGGCTCGACGACCCCGACGACGAGTAGTCGCCGGACGGGCCACCGACCCGCCACGCGGCCGGAGCGCCCGGGAAGCGGGCATCCGCGCCGACGAAAGCCCTGGTAGGCCAGGTCCGGACCGGCCGGGACGGCGGGTATGGTGGCGGCCATGCTTCGCAGCTCCCGCCGCCCTGCCCTGGTGGTGGGGATCGCGCTGACCGTCCTGCTGACCGGGTGCGGGGACGAGGCACCCGAGCGTCCGCCGACGGAGACCGTCAGCGCCGACCGCTCGTCACCGCCGCTGCCGCCGGTCTTCTACGTCGACCCGCGTGGTGCGGCGTCCTGGCAGGTCACCGAGTGGGCGCAGGAGGGCCGGGACGAGGACGCCGCCACGCTGCGCCGGATCAGCACCCGCCCGACCGCCCGGTGGCTGGTCGGCGACTCCGCCACGGTCACCGCGGAGGTGTCGGAGTTCCTCGCCGGTGCCAGCCGCTCCGGCCAGACGCCGGTGCTGGTCACCCACAACCTCCCGCAGCGCGACTGCGGGCGGCAGGGTCAGGGCGGTGCCGAGTCGGCCGGGGCGTACCAGGACTGGATCCGGCGGGTGGCCGCCGGCGTGCAGGGACGGCCGGTCACGATCGTGGTGGAACCGGGCGCGGTGCCGGACGCCGTGGACCGCTGCGTCGACGACGTCGACGAGCGGCTGGACCTGCTGCGGGACGCGGTGACGGTGCTGGGCAGCACCGGCAGCGCCCGGATCTATCTGGACGCCGGGCACCCCGGCTGGATCACCGACGGCGCACGGCTGGCGGCAGCGCTGCGCCGTGCCGGTGTCACCGAGGCCGACGGCTTCGCGCTCAACGTGGCCAACTTCGTCGGCACGCCGCAGAACGTGACCTACGGCCACGAGATCTCCGACGCCCTCGGCGGTACCACCACGTTCGTCATCGACACCAGCCGCAACGGCCGGGGCGCGTACCCGGGCGAGACCGTCCGGTCCGCGCCGAGCTGGTGCAATCCGCCGGGCCGCGCGCTCGGCGCGGACCCCACCACCGACACCGGCCTTGACCGGGTCGACGCCCTGCTCTGGGTCAAGTACCCGGGCGAGTCAGACGGCGCCTGCCGCCCGGGCGAGCCGGAGAGCGGCGTCTGGTGGCCCGAGTACGCCCTCGGCCTGGCCCGACGCGCCGACTGAGCCACCCGCCGCCGCCCGCTCCCCCGCACGCCGGGCCTGGTGGGCAGCGGCAGGGCGCAGGTCAGGAACGTCCACCGGGCCGGGCGGGCGGCGGCGGGCCACAGATCAGGGGCGTACCCGCTGGGCGGTGGCGGCGGTCGGCACGGGCACCGGCGGTGGCGGACCCGCCGGGCCGCCCGGTGCCAGTCCGGTCCGCTTGAGCTTCTGCCAGCCCAGCCGGCCGCCGGTCAACGCGGTGACCACCGACTGGAGCAGCACCAGATACATCAGTTGGCGATAGACGAACTGCTGCAACGGCAGCACCCAGAGGACGCCGAGCTTCTCCTTGTCGAGGCGGAACGCCACGATCGCGGTCAGGAACTGCAACCCCAGCATGGCGGCCCAGGCCAGCGCCGTCTCGGTGCGGTTCAGGAAGATCAGGCCGTAGATCGCGAGCAGGTCGATCACCGGGGCGGTCAACGGGAGCAGCACCCCGAACAGCGTCAGGAAGGCCAGGCAGCGGCGGCTGAACCGGCCGGACGCGCCCTTGTCGAGCACCGAGCGGCGGTGCTTCCACATCGCCTGCATGGTGCCGTAGCTCCACCGGTAGCGCTGCTTCCACAACTGCCCGAAGCTGGCCGGCGCCTCGGTCCAGGCGCGGGCGCTCTCCTCGTACACCACCTTCCAGCCGGCGCGGCCCAGGGCCATGGTGATGTCGGTGTCCTCGGCCAGCGTCTCGTCGGTCATCCCACCGGCGTACTCCAGCGCCTCGCGGCGGAACGCGCCGATCGCGCCGGGGATGGTCGGCATGCAGCGCAGCGTCTCGTAGAGCCGGCGGTCGAGGTTGAAGCCGATCACGTACTCGATGTGCTGCCACTTGGCGATCATGCTGCGCCGGTTGCCGACCTTGACGTTGCCGGCCACCGCACCCACCTGCGGGTCGCCGAACGGCTGGACCAGGCGACGGACCGCGTCGGGCTCGAAGACGGTGTCCCCGTCGACCATCACGATCAGGTCGTGTCGGGCCAGGGCGACGCCGGTGTTCAGCGCGCTCGGCTTCCCGCCGTTGGGCTTGCGGACCACCCGTACGTTCGGCAGGCCGAGCCCCGCGGCGATGTCGGCGGTGCCGTCGGTCGACCCGTCGTCGACCACCACCACCTCGATGCCGCCGGGATGGTCGCCGGTGGCGAGCGAGCGGACCGCCTCGGCGATGCCCTCCTTCTCGTTGTACGCGGGCACGATCACCGACACCGGTTCGGTGATCGGCGGTCCCCAGGCGAAGCCCTTCCGGCGTCGTTTGCGGGCGTGCCGCCGCGCCAGCACGAACAGCAGCACGGTCCGCCCGATGGTGAGCGTCCCGACCAGCACGAAGAGCACGCCGAAGAGGACGAAGGTGCCGTCGGCGGCGCGCACCGCCATGATCAGCATCTGCCCGCGCCAGCGCTCGGTGAACGTCGCCTCGGTCGGCCCGGCCGTGGTGCCGGTGGCACCGGCCTCGGCCAGCGCCCGGTTCAACCCCTCACTGATGGTGGTGAAGGTGTATCCCCGGTCCTTCATCATCGGGATGTACCGGTCCAGCGCCTCGACGGTCTGCGAGCGGTCGCCGCCGGAGTCGTGCCAGAGCGTGACCGCACCGGAGTAGCCCTCCGGTACGGTCCGCTCGATCATCCCCTCCACGCCCTGCCGTTCCCAGTCCCGGCTGTCCAGGTCGTTGACCACGCTCAGGTAGCCGAGTTCACCGGCCTGTTGCAGCAGCGGCCAGTCCTGGTCGACGAAGGCGTCCGCCCGCGACGAGTACGGGAACCGCAGCAGGTTGGACCTCTGGCCGGTGGCCCCGGCGATGACGAGCTGGGTCTGGGTGTACTCCATCCGCCGCTGCCATCCCGGGATCTGGGTGAGGTGCGGGTGGGTGAAGGTGTGCACGCCCAGTTCGTGCCCCTTCTCGGCCAGCTCACGGACCAGGTCGGGGCTGCGGACCACCTGATTGCCGAGGACGAAGAAGGTGCCCGGGACCTGGTGCTTCTCCAGCACCTCCAGCACGGCCGGGGTCCAGACCGGGTCGGGGCCGTCGTCGAAGGTCAACGCGATGGTCCGCGCCGGCAGCCGGTACGACTGTGGCCGGTCGGCGGTGGTGTTGACGATCGGCCCGCCTTCGAGGATCTCGTCGGGGACGTCGTCCTGGCCGCTGCCGAAGGTGTTCTCCGCCCGGTAGTCCGGGATGAACGAGCCGTTGGCGTACGCCTGGACGAAGAGGATGCCGCCGAGCAGCACGAAGACCATGGCGTACACGGTCCAGCTCGGACGGGGGATGAACCGTCGGGCGCGGGCGGTCGGACCCGGCCGGGCGTGCTGTCGGGGTCGTTCGGGTGTGGGGGAAGGGGACGCGTGTGCCGGCCGGCGGGGCGGGTACGGGTGGCTCATCAGGGAGCGGTCGCCTCATTCGTGTCGTTCGGTTCCGGCGACGGCGTTGTCGTGGGTGTCGGGCTGCTCGGCGGCGGCGTGCTGGGCGGCGGTGTGCTGCGGGGCGGGGTGCTCCGGGACGGGCTGGGCGTCGGCGTCCCGCTGGGGCGGGCGCTGGTCGGCGCCGTCCGGGAGGGGCTGGGGGTGGGACTGGCCGAGGTCGTGCCGGTGCCGGGCGTGGAGGATGGGAGGACCGGGCGCTGCGGCGTGACCTGGGTCGGCGGCGGCGCCGGCGAGGTCGAGCGGCTGGGCGACGGCGTCGGGGAGACCGGCGGCGCTTCCCAGGTCTCGGCGGGCTCGACGAACGGGATGATCGAGTCGGGACGGACCGGTCCGCCGGCGAAGCTGATGCCGACCATCATGGTGTACGCCACCCCGGCCAGGCCGAGGGCGTACGCGGTCCGCCGTAACCATCGGCGGCGACGGCCACTTGGATCGACGAAGACGGGGGATGGTTCCGGGGCGACAGGAATGATCTGTGTTGGTCCCTCCACCTGGGCGAGTCTAAACGTGAAAAGCTCTCGCTTTCTCGCCCAAGTGTCCCATCTGACATGCGAAAACAGGCGCAACCAACCCTAGATGGTTGTCTGAGGACAACCAACCGGACCGAGTAGGTTGGGCCGCATGGCTCGCAGCGTCTACCTCACCAGCGTGGGATCCGGCGGCGGCAAATCCGCCATCGCGTTGGGTCTCGCCGAGCTGCTCTCCCGGCAGGTCGAACGGATCGGCGTGTTCCGGCCGCTGGTGCCGTCGACCAGGCCCGACCACATCCTCGCCCTGCTCAGCGAGCGCTATCGCGTGCAGGTTAACCCGTCCGACCTGGCCGGAGCCACATATGCCGAGGCCACGGCGCTGGTATCAGACGGACGGCGGGAAGAATTGATCTCCAGGGTGGTGCAGCGCTACCGAGCGGTCGAGCGACAGTGCCCGGCCGTCGTAGTGGTGGGTAGCGACTTCGCCGACTCCGGCGACGGGACCACGCCACGGGAACTCGCCTTCAACGCTCGGCTGGCGACCGAGTTCGGCAGCGTGGTGGTGCCGGTCGTGGACGGGCAGGGCCAGTCACCGGAGGCGATCGCGGCGGCGGCCCGGGGCGCGTACCACGACCTGGTGGACCTCGGCGCGACGGTGCTCGCGGTCATCGCCAACCGGGTGCCCGCGCCGATGGACCTGCCCGACCTGCCGGTGCCGGCGTACGCCATCCCCGAGGTGCCGACCGTGTCGGCGCCGACGGTGGCCGAGGTGGCCGCCGCACTCGGCGCGACACTGCTCACCGGCGACGAGGCGGCGCTCGGTCGCGACGTGCTCGACTACGTGGTCGGCGCGGCCCACGTACCGACGCTCGTGGAACACCTGACCGACGGCTGCCTGGTGATCACCCCCGGCGACCGGGACGACCTGCTGGTGGCCGCCGGTGCCGCGCACGTCTCCGGCCAGGTCTCGATCTCCGGGCTGGTGCTCACCCTCGGCGAACAACCCGACCCGCGCGCCCTGCGCCTCTTCGACGGGCTGAACACCGGCCTGGCGGTGCTCAGTGTCACCAGCGACAGCTACGACACGGTCGCCGCGTCCAGCCGGATCGAGGGACGGCCCAGCGCGGCCAACACCCGGAAGGTGGAGGCCGCACTCGGTGCCTTCGAGGCCAACGTGGACACCGACGAGCTGGCCCGCCGACTCGCGGTCACCCGCTCACAGCGGGTCACCCCGCTGATGTTCGAGTACGACCTGATCGACCGGGCCCGCGCCCAGCGCCGCCACCTGGTGCTGCCCGAGGGCACCGACGAACGGATCCTGCGGGCCACCGAGATCCTGCTGCACCGGGGCGTGGCCGACCTCACCCTGCTCGGTCGCCCCGACGACGTGGCCCGGCGGACCCGGGAACTGGGCGTCGACATCACCGGGGCCACGATCGTCGACCCGGCGACCAGCCAGTGGCGGGACGAGTTCGCCGAGGCGTACGCGAAGCTGCGCGCCCACCGGGGCGTCACCGTCGAGCTGGCGTACGACGTGGTGGCCCAGCCGAACTACTTCGGCACCATGATGGTGTGGGCCGGTCACGCCGACGGCATGGTCTCCGGCGCCACCCACACCACCGCCGCCACCATCCGCCCCGCCTTCGAGATCGTCAAGAACCTGCCGGACGTCTCCGTCGCCTCCAGCGTCTTCTTCATGCTGCTCGCCGACCGGGTACTGGTGTACGGCGACTGCGCGGTCAACCGCGACCCGGACGCCGCCCAGCTCGCCGACATCGCGATCTCCTCGGCCGACACCGCGGCCCGGTTCGGCATCGAGCCCCGGGTGGCGATGCTGTCGTACTCGACCGGCAGTTCCGGCGCCGGTGCCGACGTGGAGAAGGTCGCGGCGGCCACCGCGCTGGTCCGTGAGCGTCGGCCCGACCTGGCCGTGGAGGGTCCGATCCAGTACGACGCGGCGATCGACCCGGCGGTGGCGGCGACGAAGCTGCCCGACAGTACGGTCGCCGGCCGCGCGACGGTCTTCATCTTCCCGGACCTGAACACGGGCAACAACACGTACAAGGCGGTGCAGCGCTCGGCCGGGGCGGTGGCCGTCGGGCCGGTGATGCAGGGCCTGCGCCGGCCGGTCAACGACCTCTCCCGAGGGGCCACCGTGCCGGACATCGTCAACACCGTGGCGATCACCGCCATCCAGGCCGCCGCCCTCACCGACGCTCCCGGAGACGCATGATGACCGACAAGGTGCTGGTGCTCAACTGCGGGTCGTCCTCGGTCAAGTACCGGCTGTACGACGGTGACCGGGTACTCGACAAGGGCACCGTCGAGCGGATCGGTGAGGCCGGTGGCGACGCGCCCGACCATGCCGGGGCGGTCCGGCGGATCCTGGCCGGGCTGGACCTGACCGGGCTCACCGCGGTCGGGCACCGGGTGGTGCACGGCGGCCGGCGGTTCACCGCGCCGACGCTGGTGGACGACGCGGTGCTGGCCGCCATCACCGACCTGGTGCCGCTGGCACCGCTGCACAACCCCGCCAACCTCGCCGGCATCGCCGAGGCGCATGCTGTCCTGCCCGAGGTGCCGCAGGTCGCCGTCTTCGACACCGCGTTCCACCACACGCTGCCCGACTCCGCCGCCACGTACGCGATCGACCGGGACGTCGCGCAGCGGTACGGCGTCCGGCGGTACGGCTTCCACGGCACCTCGCACTCGTACGTCTCCCGGCGCACCGCCGAGTTGCTGGGCCGCCCGTACGCGGAGGTCAACACGATCACCCTGCACCTGGGCAACGGCGCCAGCGCGTGCGCGGTCGCGCAGGGACGCAGCGTGGCCACCTCGATGGGGATGTCCCCGCTGGAGGGGCTGGTGATGGGCACCCGCAGCGGTGACCTGGACCCGACCGTGGTGTTCCACCTGCGCCGCGAGGGCGGACTGGGCGTGGACGAAATCGACGACCTGCTCAACCACCGCAGCGGGCTGCTCGGGCTCTCCGGCGTCAACGACATGCGGGAGGTGCTGTCCCGGCGGGCGGCCGGGGACGAGGCGGCGACGCTCGCCTTCGACGTCTACTGCCGGCGGATCACCGGCTACGTGGGGGCGTACTACGCGTTGCTCGGCCGGGTCGACGCGGTCACCTTCACCGCCGGGGTCGGCGAGCACGCGGCACCGGTACGCGCGGCGGCACTGGCCGGGCTGGAACGGCTCGGCATCACCGTCGACCCCGAGCGCAACACGGGCAGCGGTGACCGGTTCATCTCACCGGACGGCGCGGAGGTCGCGATCTGCGTGGTCGGCACGGACGAGGAACGCGAGATCGCCCGGGCGGCACGCGCGGTGGTGGCGGCCACCGGCTGATCGGTCGGCGGCCGGAGGCGAACCGATCAGGCGAAGGCGAGCCAGCTCGCGAGCGCGACCAGCACCACGGCGACCACGGCGGCACCGATGATCAGGCCGTTGCGGGAGGCCGTCTCAGCGGGGGCGTCCGGGGTGCCGGCGAAGGCGCGGAACGCCTCGGTGTTGCCGCTCGGATCGGTGTAGTTCTCAGTCATGCCGTGACCTTAGCGAAAGCGGTCCAGTCGGACGGTCCGTGCGCGCCGTCCGAACGGGTGGCGTACGGCACCGGTCAACCGGACCCGGACGGGTGACCCGGGGTCCTACCGTGATGTCGTGGGAATCGCACGGGGGTTCACCGCACTGGTGTCGGCGCTGCTGATGGCGTTGTCGGCCGGTTGCGCGACGAGTGGCGAGCAGCCCGGCCAGGCACTGCGCGGCCGGCAGGCGCCGGAGGTGCCGTACGCGGTGGGTGTGCGCACCCTCACCGTCGACCCGGCCTCGGAACGTCCACTGCCGGTCACACTCTGGTATCCGACGCAGGGCAGCCGGGTCGCCGAGGGGCGGTTCCCGGTGGTGATCTACAGCCACGGTCTGGCCAGCCTGCCCGAGTTGCACTCCGGACTGACCGCCCGATGGGCCGCCGCCGGATTCGTGGTGGCCGCGCCCACGTACCCGCACACCCGGCGCGGCGCGAAGCGGTTCTCCCGGGCCGACGTCCGTCACCAGCCGGCCGACGGGTGGCGGGTGATCCGGCACCTGGTCCGGCTCGACGGCCGCTCCGGCGACCCGCTCGCCGGTCACCTCGACGTGCAGCGGGTGGCGGCGGCCGGACACTCGGCGGGCGGCTTCACCACGGCCGGTATGTTCACCGCCGGGCACCCGTCCCGGCTGCGGGCCGGCATCGTGATCGCCGGAGGCGGGATGGCGGGCAGTTTCGCCGGCCCGAGCGCCCCGATCCTCTTCGTGCACGGCACCGCCGACGCGGTGGTGCCGCTCAGTGTCGGCCGGGCCGCGTACGGCCGTACCCCCGGGCCGGCCTCCTTCCTCAGCCTGCTCGGGCAGGGCCACGGCGAGTACCTCGTCCCCGGCCGGCCCGGTTTCGCCCAGGTCCTCGGCGCCACCACAGACTTCCTGCGCCTGACGCTCTACGGCGACGCCGAGGCCGGACGGCGGGTGCCCGGCCGGGCGCTGCTGGCCGGCGTCACCAGTTTCGAGACCCGTCCGGCAGCCTGACCTGCCCGACGGCACCACCTGCACGCCGGGTGAGGGCGTGGACGCAGGACGTGGAGCGCCGGACGGGCCGGTCGGCGGGCGAGGCAGAATCGGAGTCATGTCGCGCCGCGCCCTCTCTCTCCTGCTCGCCAGCACGCTCACCGCCGGCATGCTGGTCGGCTGCTCCGCCGACCGCGAACCGGACGAGCGGGCCGAGGCGCCCGCCCCCTCGGCGACCGCCTCCGCACCGGCCGCGACCACGTCGGCGCCGGACATCCCCGCCGGCAGCGCGCCGGAGCAGACCTTCGCCGTCGGCGTACGACAGCTCAAGCTCAACCGCGACGGAAACCGGCCACTGCCGGTGACCGTCTGGTACCCGGCGGCCGGTCGGTCCGGCGGGAAGCCGCAGTCGTCGGCGGACGCCGCCGAGGGGCGGTTCCCGGTGGTCATGTTCAGTCACGGCCTCGGCGGTCGACCCGCCGACTACCAGGCGCTGCTCACCCGGTGGGCGGCCGCCGGTTTCGTGGTGGCCGCGCCGACGTTCCCGAACACCTCGAAGGCGGGTGGCGAGAACAACGTGCTCGACGTGCTCAACCAGCCCGCCGACGTCTCGTACGCGCTGACCGAGGTGCTCGCGCTCGACGCCCGCGACGGCGACGTGCTGCGGGGCCGGCTCGCCACCGACCGGGTGGCCGCCGCCGGGCACTCGGCGGGCGGGGTGACCACCATCGGGCTGTTCACCGCCGGCCGGGACGAGCGGCTGGCCGCCGGGATCGTCTTCGCCGGCACCGCGCTCGGCGTGGGCACCGCGTTCGCCGGTGCCGCCGCGCCGCAACTCTTCGTGCACGGCGAGGCCGACGAGGTGGTGCAGTACACCGCCGGCAAGGCGGTCTACGACCTGGTGCCCTGGCCGAAGGCGATGCTCAGCCTGCCCGAGGGCGACCACGGCCGGAAGCTGCTGAGAGACGACACGTCGCTGGGCGTGGTGGCGAACACCACCGCCGAGTTTCTGCGCTGGACGCTCTACGGCGACGCCGAGGCCAAGGAGCGCATCCCCACCGCCGCCGCCCGCGACGACATCGCCACCCTCGACAACAACCTGTAGCACCCAGGGTCGGGGTCGGGTGTTAGGAGGGGTCCCCTGCTAACGCCTCGCGTATAGCAGGGGACCCCTCCTAACGCCGTACGCCCCGACCGCCGTGCGCCTCGACCGCCGCACGCACCAACCGCCGTGTGTCAGCTCGTGTGGTCGATGACGACCTTGCCGAAGGCGTCACCGGAGTGCAGGCGGGCGAACGCCTCCTCGACCCGACTGAACGGCACCACGCTGTCCACCACCGGACGCACCTTCCGCTCGGCGCAGAACGCCAGCAGGTCGGCCAGGTCGGCCGGGGTACCCATCGAGGTGCCCAGGATCTCCAACTGCATCGCGAAGACCCGGCGCAGGTTGACCGCCGGCTCGTGCCCGGCGGTCGCCCCGGAGACCACGATCCGCGCGCCCGGCGCGGCCGACTTCAGGGAGTGGTCGAAGGTGGCCGCGCCGACCGTCTCGATCACCACGTCGACCCGCTCGGGCAGCCGGGCACCCGTCTCCAGGGCGGTCGCACCCAGTCCGGCGACCCGCTCCCGCTTCGCGGCGTCGCGACTGGTCGCGTACACCCGCTTGCCCATCGCGGTGGCCAGCACCACGGCGGCGGTGGCCACGCCGCCTCCGGCGCCCTGGACCAACACCGCATCGGCCTCGTCGATGCGGCCCTTGGTGGTCAGCATCCGCCACGCGGTCAGCCAGGCGGTCGGCAGGCACGCCGCGTTCGTCGCCGACAGGCCCGCCGGCAGCGGAAGCAGATTCCACCGGGGTACGGCCACCCGCTCGGCCAGCGTGCCGGGGAAGTGCTCGGAGAGGATGGACATCCCGCGCGGGTCACCCGGAGTGGGCACCACCGGATAGACGACCACCTCGTTGCCCTCCGGGTCGACGCCGACGGCGTCGCAGCCCAGGATCATCGGCAACTGCTCGGCGCGCAGCCCGACCCCGCGCAGCGACCAGATGTCGTGGTGGTTGAGCGAGCTGGCAGTGACGCGCAGGGTCACCCAGTCGTCGTCGGGCAGGCTCGGCTCGGGCTGCTCACCCACGGTGAGCGCGGCGAGCGGATCGGCGTCGTCGAAACGGGAGGCGAAGGCGGCACGCATGATCCGCACCGTAACAAGCTGAGCGGCCGTTAAGAAGGGTCCCTTCCTAGACACGAGGCGTTAGGAGGGGACCCTTCCTTTCACGTCAGGCGCGGGCGACGCCGTCGCGGCGGGCGGCTTCGGCGACGGCTTCGGCCACCGCCGGAGCGACCCGGGGATCGAGCGGTGAGGGCACGATCGCGTCCGGCGTGAGCGCCTCGGCCACCACGGCGGCGATGGCGTCGGCGGCGGCCACCTTCATCGACTCGGTGACCCGGGTGGCCCGGGCCTGGAGCGCGCCCCGGAACACACCCGGGAAGGCCAGCACGTTGTTGATCTGGTTGGGGTAGTCGCTGCGGCCGGTGGCGACCACCGCGACGTGCCGTGCGGCGACGTCCGGGTGCACCTCGGGGGTGGGGTTGGCCAACGCGAACACGATCCCGCCGGACGCCATCCCGGCCACCGCCGCCTCCGGGATCTGCCCGCCGGAGACGCCGATCAGCACGTCGGCGTCGCGCAACGCCTCGGTGATGTCGCCCTGCCGGCCGTCGGCGTTGGTCAGCTCGGCGAGCTCGGCCTTGGTGCCGGTGAGGCCGTCGCGCTGACGGGAGACGATGCCCCGGGAGTCGCAGACCACCACCCGCTGCGGGTCCACTCCCCCGGCCACCAGCATCTTGGTCACCGCCACGCCGGCCGCACCCGCACCACTGACCGCCACCCGCAGGTCGCCGAGCTTACGGTTGAGCAGGGTCGCGGCGTTGCGCAGCGCGGCCAGCACCACGATCGCGGTGCCGTGCTGGTCGTCGTGGAAGACCGGGATGTCCAGCGCCTCGTCGAGGCGGCGTTCCACCTCGAAGCAGCGCGGCGCGCTGATGTCCTCCAGGTTGATCCCACCGAACGACGGCGCGAGCGCCTTGACCGTCGCCACGATCTCGTCGACGTCCTGCGTGTCCAGGCAGACCGGCACCGCGTCGACGCCGCCGAACTGCTTGAACAGCACGGCCTTGCCCTCCATCACCGGCAGCGCGGCGCGCGGGCCGATGTTGCCCAGTCCGAGTACGGCCGAACCGTCGGTGACGACCGCGACGGTGTTCGACGCCCAGGTGTACTCGTAGGTCAGCGACGGGTCGGCGGCGATCGCCTCGCACACCCGGGCCACACCCGGCGTGTACGCGAGGGAGAGGTCTTCGCGGCTGGTCAGCGGGACCGTCGAGAGGACGGCCATCTTGCCGCCCCGGTGCAGTTGGAAGACGGGATCAGCGGGGTCCACGGTGGACGAAGGCATGGTGACTCCAGTGTCGTTTCAGCAGCTGGGCCGGCCGGTCGGGGCGCACGGTGAGGCAAGCGAGCGGCGGCACGAAGTGCGGGGGTCACCCAGGCACTTTCCGAGCATAGTCACGCCACGGGGAGCCAGAGGTGAGCAGGGTCATAACGGCTGCGGCGGCAATCGGCCGGGGCGGGGCCAGTAGCGGAGCACCACCCGACCGAGGACGTCGGCCACCCCGTACGCCCGGGAGTCGTCGGTGACCAACTCGTTGTCACCGTACAACCACCAACCGCCGTCGGCGGGTCGGACGGCGCGTTTGACCACGAGCAGATCGGGACGGCTGCGGAAGACCGCGACCACCACGTCGCCGGGTCGGGTGGCACGGCCACCCGGCCGGACCAGCACCGCGTCGCCGTGCCGCAGGGTCGGCGCCATCGACGGACCGGTCACGAGTACGGCCGAGAGTGGTCGCCGGAGATGTGGCACCGGCATGTGGTTTCACCTCCTGCGGCCTCGGGGACCACGTCCAGGAGTAATGTCGTCATGGATCATCGCAAACTTCCCATGGAGGATCCCGATGCGACTTCCACGCATCCTTGCGCCCCGGGTGACCGCGAGCGCGCACTGCGACCTGCCCTGCGGCGTCTACGACC
This sequence comes from Micromonospora sp. NPDC049903, assembly GCF_044460945.1. Lineage (NCBI taxonomy): Bacteria > Bacillati > Actinomycetota > Actinomycetes > Micromonosporales > Micromonosporaceae > Micromonospora > Micromonospora sp. NPDC049903. Next base: position 110,929 of record NZ_JBITKL010000005.1, on the reverse strand, counting down.
CCGCGCAGGCTCGGATCGAGGCCGAGTCGGTGAAAATGATCTGCGAGAAGTACCAGGCCAACACCGACCCCGAGTTCCGCACCCGCGCCATCCTGATCAAGGAGCAGCGGGCCGAGCTGGTCAAGCACCACCTGTGGGTGCTGTGGACCGACTACTTCAAGCCGCCGCACTTCGAGAAGTACCCGCACCTGCACCAGTTGTTCAACGAGGCCACCAAGCTGGCCGGCGCGGCGGGCGCCAAGGGCGCCACCGACCCGTCCAAGGCCGACGAGCTGCTGCAGAAGATCGACGAGATCTCGAAGATCTTCTGGGAGACCAAGCAGGCGTGACGTGGCCCGTCCACGCCTGTCGTCGGCGGCCGGCCCTGCCCCCTTCGGGGCGGGTCGGTCGCCGACGCGTTTCCGGCCGGGCAGCCCGGTCCGTACCGGGCCGCCCGGCTCGCCGTCCGCCGCGCTGACGGCCCTCCGCCGCCCCGCCGCCTGAGCGGGTAGAGTCCCCGACCGGGGGGATGAGTCGTGACTCAACTGACCGGACAACCGACCACCGACGACGACGTGGTGCACCTCACCGTGCCCGCCGACGGCGGCTACCTGAGCGTGCTGCGCACCGCCACCGCCGGTCTCGCGGCGCGTCTCCAGTTCGCCCTCGACGAGATCGAGGACCTACGCATCGCCGTCGACGAGGCGTGCGCCATGCTGCTCGCCATCGCGCCCCGGGGCGCGGAGTTGGACTGCCGCTTCGCGGTCACCGAGGACGCGCTGACCGTCGAGGTGACGGTGCCGACGGTGCCCGGCGCGCGGCTCCCGGCGGAGTCGTCGTTCGCCTGGAAGGTGCTCACCGCGCTGACCACCTCGGCCTCGGCGGGGGCCGCCGACGGCCGGGCCACCATCTCGCTGCTCACCCGCCGCGCCTCCGGCTGGTGAGCGGAGCTCACTCGAAGCCGAGGGCCCGGGTGGTGGGCGGGCTCACCAGCAGCCAGGTGACGCCGAGGCCGAGCGCGATCAGCGGTACGCCGAGCCAGCCCAGCCCACCCTGGATCATGAACCAGCCGATCGGCAGCAGCATGAGTTGCAGCACGATGGCCGGTGCCCGGGCACCGGCCCGGCGGCGCAGCAGCGCGCTGCCCAGCGCCCAGAGCGCGATCGCCGCGCCGATGGCGAACGCCGTCACCAGCAGTGCCGACACCAGATCGGTGGTGGTGGCGGTGAAGTCGGCGACGACCAACCAGGCCGCGATCAGCCCGACGGCGACCGCCTGACCCCGCAGCAGGAAGACCGCCCACCGGAGGGTCACCGGAGTCGGGTCGGAGTCGATTGCCACGCGGTCACGATACCCGTGGCGGGTCGGGGTACAGTGCCGCCCATGCGGGCCGTCCTGCTGGTCAATCCGAAGGCCACCACCACCAGCGAGCGTGCGCGGGATGTGCTCGTCCGCGCGCTGCGCAGCGAGGTGGACCTCTCCGTGCGCTACACCCGGCGCCGCGGTCACGCCACCGCGCTGGCCCGGGAGGCCGCGGTGGAGGGCGTCGACGTGGTGGTCACCCTCGGTGGTGACGGCACGGTCAACGAGGTGGTCAACGGCCTGATGACGGCGACCAGCGCCGGCGGTGCGGCACCGACCGCCGAGCGGTTGCCCGCGCTGGCCACCGTGCCGGGCGGCTCGACGAACGTCTTCGCGCGGGCGCTGGGCCTGCCGAAGGAGTGGCCCGAGGCGGCCAGCATGCTCCTGGAGGGGCTGCGGCTGAGCCGGCACCGGACGATCGGCCTCGGCCGGGCCGACGACCGCTACTTCACCTTCTGCGCCGGCTTCGGGCTCGACGCGGCGGTCATCCATCGGGTCGAGGAGGCCCGTCGGCGGGGTCGGGTCTCCTCGCCGGGGCTCTACTTCCGCGCCTTCACCGCGCAGTTCCTGCTCGGTGCCGAGCGGCGCAACCCGGCGATCCGGCTGGAGCAGCCGGGCGAGACCACGGAGGGCGATCTGGCGACGGTGATCGTCCAGAACACCGCCCCGTGGACGTTCGTCGGCGACCGGGAGGCCAACCCGAACCCGGAGGCGTCCTTCGATCTGGGCCTCGACGTGATGGCCCTTCGCCAGCTAGGCGTCGCCAGCACGACACGGACAGTGAGGCAATTCCTGTCCGCCACGCCGGATCCACAGGGTCGCCAAGTTCTTCGTCGGCACGATGTTGCCGAGTTCACGCTGGTAGCGAGCCGTCCGCAGGCGTTTCAGCTCGACGGCGACTACCTTGGCGAGCGAGAAAAAGTTGGATTCGCCTCCGTTCCGGCCGCACTCAGAGTAATCTGTTAGGCCTCCGGCACCCCCGGGCGGAGAAGTCGACGCGCCCCCGACACGCGACGGCTGCGACACCCGGGACTCGTGCCGGAAATGTCGGCAATGTGCGCGGGACTGTACTATATTGATCCTCGACTGTGGTACGTCGGGTAACCAGCACCCTCTGGAACCCGGACAAATGGGTTGTGGGCTTGCTCACCGCCCGGAGTTTTTCCGAGCGCCACCCTTGACATCGCCAGAGTTCGTGAAAGTATTCACAAGCGAACTTGAGTTACCGGGACATTGCCTGGATATGCTCGGCAGGTTGAGCTGTTCCAGCAGGTCCCCCGGGCCAACAGCCTGCTCACGCACTGCCGAATTGGCGAACGCGAAACGTCACCATCGGCAATGCGGATGCATATAGGAAAAGCACGAACAAGCAACATCTGCCACCCATCCAGAATGAGGAGTGTTGCCGCCATGGACTGGCGTCACCATGCTGTCTGCCGCGACGAGGACCCGGAGCTGTTCTTCCCGATCGGGACGTCCGGTCCGGCTCTCCTGCAGGTCGAGCAGGCCAAGGCCGTCTGCAGGCGCTGCTCCGTGACCGACCAGTGCCTGCAGTGGGCGCTGGAGTCCGGTCAGGACGCTGGCGTCTGGGGCGGAATGAGCGAGGAGGAGCGCCGCGCTGTCAAGCGTCGCGGTGGACTCCGGGTGCTGCGCGCTCACTCCGCCTGACCACAACCGCACCGAAGCGACACGCCCCGGCCGGGCTCAGCCCGCCGGGGCGTTCTGCTGCCCACACGCACCAGATGTAAGGAAGGGACCCTTCCTATACACCAGGCGCTAGTAGGGGACCCCTCCTTACACACAAGGCCGCTCAGCGCGTCGAGGACGCCTGGACGTCCGCCCGGTCCAGCACCAGCCCCACCAACTCCGGCGCGTCGGTCAGCGGCGCCGCCACCGCGACCGCGCCGGCCTCCCGCGCCGCCGCCGCCACCGCGTCGTGGAACAACCCGGGCGCCAGGAAGTACGCGGCCACGGCGACCCGCCGCGCGCCGCGCGTACGCAACCGGGCCACCGCCGCACCGACGGCTGGTGGTGCCGCCGAGGCGTACGAGACCCGGGCCGGGGTGCCGAGGGTCACACCGAGCGCGTTGGCCACCCGGCCGACCGAGGCACGGGCGGACGCGTCCCGGGTACCCGCCGCCGCCAGCACCACTGCGTCGAACTTTCCCGGTTCCGCCTCGTCCAGTCGCCGTACCAGCCCGGCGAGCAGCGAGCGGTCCACGTGCTGGCCGACCGGACCGAGCACGTCGGTGACCGTCACCGCGATCGACGGGCCGGATTCCTGGGCGGCCGCCACCGCTGCCGGGATGTCCACCCGCCGGTGGTACGCGGCGGTCAGCAACAGCGGCACCAGGACCGCCCGGGAATGCCCGGCGGCGGCCAGCCCGCGCAGCGCCTCGGTCGGACCGGGCTCGGTGTGGTCCAGCCAACTCGCCAGCACCGGCCTGCCGGGCCGGGCGGCCGACACCGCCCGCGCCAGCGCCCGGGTGGCCTCGGCGGCCCGGGGATCGCGACTGCCGTGGGCGACCAGGAGCAGCGGGTCCCGCCCCGACCCGGGTGGGCCGGGGCGGTTCGTGCCGCCGTCGGTGTCCGCCGCCTCGGTCAGAGGTGCAGTCCGCACTCGGTCTTCTCGAACATGGCCCAGCGGCCGGCGCGCGGGTCCTCCCCGGTCGAGGTCCGGCGGGTGCACGGCCAGCAGCCGATCGAGCCGTAGCCGCGCCGGAACAGCTCGTTGACCGGCACCTTCCAGCGCGCGATGTACGCGTCGACGTCCGCCTGGCTCCAGGCCGCGATCGGGTTGACCTTCACCCGGCCCCGACGCGGGTCGAACGCCACCACCGGCGTGTTGGCCCGGGTCGGCGACTCGTCGCGGCGCAGTCCGGCGGCCCACGCCTCGTAGCCGGCCAGAGCCCGCTCCAGCGGCTCCACCTTGCGCAACCGGCAGCACTCGTCCGGTGACCGGTTGAACAGCCGTGGCCCGTACTCGCCGTCCTGCTGGCCGACGGTGAGTCGGGGCCGGATCGACCGGACGTTCACCGGCAGGGTGCGGGCGACCTCGTCGCGGACGGCGAGGGTCTCCGGGAAGTGCAGGCCGGTGTCGAGGAAGACCACGTCCACCCCGGGTGCCACCCGGGAGACGAGGTGGGCGAGCACCGCGTCCGCCATCGAACTGGTCACGCAGAACCGGTCGCCGAAGGTCTCCGCGGCCCACCGGGCGATCTCCAGCGCGGGCGCGCCCTCCAGCTCCCGGCCCGCCCGGTCCGCCAGTTCCCGCAACTGCTCGGGGCTGCGTCGGGTCGGGTCGGCCGGCGCGGCGACCGGGGCGGGTGCGGTGTCGACAAGTCCCAGACCGGCGGCGGAGATCAGAGCGCTCATCGCCGCACCGCCTGGGGAAGCAGGCCGGTGAAGCGGACCGTGAACACCCGGGCACAGCCGTGGCACTCCCAGGCGCCGTGCCCGGTCTCGCTCGGCCGCAGGTCCTCCTCACCGCAGTACGGGCAGTACAACGGCGCGGCACGGGTCTCGCTGCTCATCGCGTCACCTCGCTCATCGCAGTAGTTCCTCGTCGGCCCTGACGACCCAGTTGGCGAACGACTCGTTCTCGGTCCGCCCGTCCAGGTAGCGCCGGGCCAGCCGTTCGACGTACTCGGGAAGCTCGTCGGCGGTCGTCTTGAGACCGCGCAGCTTGCGCCCGAACCCGGCGGTCTGGCCCTCGGCCATGCCCAGCCCGCCGCCGAGGTGCACCTGGTAGCCCTCGACCTGCTGGCCGTCCGGCCCGGTCACCAGTTGTCCCTTGAGCCCGATGTCGGCGACCTGGGTGCGGGCGCAGGCGTTCGGGCAGCCGTTGATGTGGATGGAGATGTCCGTGTCGAAGTCGCGCAGCCGCTGCTCCAGGCGGGCGACCAGCTCCTCGCCGCGCGCCTTGGTCTCGACGATGGCGAGCTTGCAGTACTCGATGCCGGTGCAGGCCATGGTGCCGCGCCGCCAGCTCGACGGGTGGGCCTCCAGACCGATCCCGCGCAGCGCGGTGACCAGCGAGTCGGTCCGCTCCTGCGGGACGTCGAGGACGAGCAGTTTCTGGTACGGGGTGAGGCTGATCCGGCCGCTGCCGTGCGCTTCGACGACGTCGGCGAGCTGGGCGAGCTGGGTGCCGGATACCCGCCCCACCACCGGGGTCGCGCCGACGTAGTTGCGGCCGTCCCGCTGGGCGTGCACGCCGATGTGGTCGACCGGCCGCTCCGGCAGCTCCGGGGCCGGGCCGTCGAGCAGCGTCCGGCCGAGGTACTCCTTCTCCAGCACCTCGCGGAACTTGGTCACGCCCCAGTCGGCCACCAGGAACTTCAACCGGGCGCGGTGGCGCAGCCGGCGGTATCCGTAGTCGCGGAAGATGCCGACCACGCCGACCCAGACGTCCGGCACCTCGTTCAGCGGCACCCAGACGCCGAGCCGCTGGGCCAGCATCGGGTTGGTGGAGAGCCCGCCGCCGACCCACACGTCGAAGCCGGGGCCGTGCTCGGGGTGGTCGACGCCGAGGAAGGCGATGTCGTTGGCCTGGTACGGGGTGTCCACCAGCCACGAGATCGACGACTTGAACTTACGGGGCAGGTTGGAGTACTCCCGGTCGCCGACGTACCGCCGGACGATCTCGTCGATCGCCGGGGTGGCGTCGATCCGCTCGTTCGCGGCGACGCCCGCCACCGGGCTGCCCAGCACGATGCGGGGGCAGTCGCCGCACGCCTCGGTGGTCTGCAGGCCGACGGCCTCCAGCCGACGCCAGATCTCGGGCATGTCCTCGACCCGGATCCAGTGGTACTGGATGTTCTGCCGGTCGGTGATGTCGGCGGTGTCGCGGGCGAACTCCCGGGAGATCTCCGCGATGGTGCGCAGCTGGGCCAGGTCGAGCTGGCCGCCGTCCACCCGCACCCGGAGCATGAAGTACTCGTCCTCCAGCTCGTGCGGCTCCAGCACGGCGGTCCGTCCGCCGTCGATGCCCGCCTTGCGCTGGGTGTAGAGGCCCCACCAGCGGAACCGACCACGCAGGTCCGCCGGGTCGATCGAGGCGAAGCCCCCGTGTGCGTAGATGTTCTCGATCCGCTCCCGCACGTTGAGCGGGTTGTCGTCCTTCTTGCTGCGCTCGTTGGGGTTGAGCGGCTCGCGGTATCCGAGCGCCCACTGGCCCTCGCCGCGGGGGCGGCGGGGAGCCCGCGCGGGGCGCGCCGTGGGGTCCCCGGGTCGGGCCGGAATCTCGCTGACCGCCATCGCGGCGTCCTCCGTTGTCTGCAGTGCCTCGGCTGGGGTACGCGGACGCGGTCGGCTCCCGGAAAGGGGCCGTGGACGGCGATGTCAGGAACGGCCGGCGCGCCAGGGTGCCCGAGGCAGGGTGGTCGGGCGTCGTCAGTGGGCCGGACAGATGGCGCTGCGTACGCGGCCGTAATCGACGTGGCGGCGAGCCACGAAGCGGCGCACGACGGCGGCAGTCATGAACGTCATGTTGCCACACCGGGTATGGGCGGGCCAATGACTGCGTGCCGCATCCCACATCACGGGCGGTCGCTGCCGCCACTCGGAGCGCGATCGTGTGGCAGGCTCGCAATGTGGGTGATTTGTCCGGTAGGTCGGTACCGGCCGCCGGAAACGGCGTCCGGCTCAGCGGCGTACGCCTGCGCGCGCTGCCGGTGTGGCTGCTCCCGGCAGGCCTGACGCTGCTGGTGACGCTGGCCGGGCTGGACTCCGCCCAGCCGTGGCGGGACGAGCTGGCCACCTGGAGCGCCGCCACCCGACCGGCCACCGACCTGCTCCGGCTGAGCGGCACCATCGACGCCGCCGCCGCGCCCTACTACCTGCTCGTGCACGCCTGGACCGCGGTGGCCGGCGACTCGGTGGCCGCACTGCGCCTGCCGTCCGCACTGGCCATGGCCGCCGCCGCCGGCCTGACCGCCGCGCTCGGTCGGCGGCTCTGGGACGCCCGCGTCGGCACCCTCGCCGGACTGCTGTTCGCGGTCCTGCCCAGCACCTCCCGCTACGGCCAGGAGGCCCGCCCGTACGCGCTGGCCACCGCCCTCGCCGTGCTGAGCACCCTGCTGCTCGTCGACGCGCTGCACCGCCCCGGTCCACGCCGCTGGGCCGGGTACGCCGTGGCGACCGCCGCCCTCGGGCTCACCCACCTGGTCGCGCTCACCCTGCTCGCCGCGCACGCCGTCGCCGTGCTCACCGCCGCACCCCGCACCGCTTCACCGGGCGCCACCGCACCGCCCGCCGCCCCGGAGCCCCCGGACCGACCACCCACCCCAGGCACCGCAGCACCGGGCACCGCAGCGTCGGGAACGGCAGCGTCGGGCACGGCGTCACCGGAACGGCCACCGGCCCCGGATCCCAGCCCCGCGACCGGAGGCGGCATCGGGGCCGGCGAGGGGCGGCGGCGGTTCCGGCGGCGGGTGGTGTGGGGGTGGGCGCTCGCGTTGGCGCCGGTGTTCGCGGCGGTCGCCCCGTTGGCGCTGCGGGCGCGGGGACAGCGGGCCCGGCAACTGGACTGGGTGGACGCCGCCCGGCCCGGGGACCTGGCGGCGCTGCCCGGCGGAGTGGTGCAGAGCGGGGTGGTCGGCGGCCTCCTGGTCGGGCTCGCCGCCCTCGGGACGGTCCGAGCCGGTCGGCGGGCGCTGCTGCCGGCCAGTTGCGTGCTGCTTCCCGTGCTGCTGCTCTTCGTCGCCGGGTCCGTGGTCCCGCTCTGGGTACCCCGCTACCTGGTCTTCGTGGTGCCGTTCGGCTGCCTGCTGGCCGGTGCGGCACTGCGTACCGTCCGGGCGCCCGGTGCGCTCGCCGTGGTGGCCCTGGCCGGGCTGCTCGGCCTGCCCGACCAGGCCGCCCTGCGGCGTACCCACGAGTGGCCGCGCAGCGCCACGGTCGACTACGCGGGCGCGGCCCGGATCGTGGCCGACGACCTGCGCTCCGACGACGCGGTCGTCTACTCGCCCCGGGAGAGCTGGCTCTTCCTCGACCTGGGGCTGCGCTACCACCTCGGCGAGCGGACCCCCCGGGACGTGCTGGCGGTGGCGGACCCGCAGCGCCGGGGCGACCTGTGGGCCGCCGAGTGCGACCGGCCGACGGAGTGCCTGGCCGGGGTGGACCGGGTCTGGCTGGTGGTCGCGGGCCGACCCGCCGACCCGCTGGCCGCCGTTCCCGGTGCCAAGGGCGACGCGCTGCGGACCGGCTACACCGTCACCCGGGTCTGGCCCCGCCCCGGCCTCACCGTCGCGCTGCTCACCGCCGACGGCCGCTGACCGGCCCGCTGCCGACGCGGTCGACGGCACCGACCAGGTCGACCGGGAGGACCGGCCGCCGGGCCACGGTCTCGACCCCCGGAACGCGGTCGACCGCCAGGAGGGCTGCCGTCAGGGACACGCTCTCGACGCCCCGGACGCGGTCGACCGCCGGGGCGAGGGCTGCCGCCGACGCCCGGGACGCTCAGGCGCCGGGGCGTTCGGGTGCGCTGCGGGCCAGCGGGACGATCAGGACCGCCTCGGTGCCGCCCTCGGCACCGGGCCGCAGTTCAATGCTGCCCCGCAGTTCCCCGGTCACCAGCGCCCGGACGATCTGCAGGCCGAGCTTGCTCCCGCCGGAGGCGTCGAAGTCGTCCGGCAGCCCCCGACCGTTGTCGGCGACGGTGACGTGCAGCATCTTGCGGGCCCGGTGCGCCGACACCACCACCTCGGGCGCGTCGACGCTGGGCTGGCCCGGCGGCTCCGGCTCGACTCCGTCCTCGTCCTCGGCCTCACCGGCCGACGGGAAGCCGTGCTCGACGGCGTTGAGCAGCAGTTCGTTGAGCACCATCACCATCGAGGTGGCGATCTCGGCCGGCAGGACTCCGAAGCTGCCCGTACGCCGCATCCCGACGCTCACCTCGGTCGCCGCCACCTCGGTCGCCGCGCTGGCCACCCGGTCGACGATCCCGTCGAACTCGACCGCCTCGTCACTGGACATGGAGAGCGTCTCGTGCACCAACGCGATCGAGGCGACCCGGCGTACCGACTCCTCCAGGGCGACCCGCGCCTCCGGTATGCCGACCCGGCGGGCCTGGAGGCGCAGCAGCGCCGCGACGGTCTGCAGGTTGTTCTTCACCCGGTGGTGGATCTCCCGGATGGTGGCGTCCTTGGTGATCAGAGCGCGGTCCCGGCGGCGTACCTCGGTGATGTCCCGGACCAGGACCAGCGCGCCGATCGGCACACCGGCGGGCATCAGCGGCAGGGCCCGGGTGAGCATGGTCGCGCCCCGGGCGTCGATCTCGCGCCGGGGCGGCGCCTCGCCGCGCAGCGCGGCGAGGATGCCGTTGCCGGCCTCGGTCCCCTCCAGCGGGTCGTTGGCCAGCCGGCGGTGCAGCGCCGCGAGATCCTCGCCCACCAGGTGGGAGGCGTAGCCCAACCGGCGGTACGCCGACTGCGCGTTCGGACTGGCGTAGGTGACCTTGCCACCGGCGTCCAGCCGGACCAGGCCGTCGCCGACCCGCGGCGCCGAGGTGGTCTCGCCGGGGTGCCGGGGCGGCGGGAAAGTGCCGTCGGCGATCATCTGCGCCAGGTCGTCGGCGGTGGTCAGGTAGTTCAGTTCGAGCTGGCTGGGGGTCCGGGCGGTGGACAGGTTGGTGTCCCGGCCCACCACGGCGATCACCTCGTCGGACTCCCCGTCGGCGGCCCGCAGCCGGACCGGGATCGCCTCGTGTCGGGCGGGCACGTCGCCGTACCAGACCGGGTCGCCCTCCCGCCAGATCCGGCCCTGACCGTAGGCGACCTCCAGGTGCGCCACCTCCGGGCCGCCGACGATGCGTCCCACCTGGTCGTCCTGGTAGGCGGTGGGCGCGGTGGTCGGGCGGACCTGGGCCACGCAGAGGAAGCTCCCCTCGCCGTCCACCGGGACCCAGAGCAGCAGGTCGGCGAAGGACAGGTCGGACAGCAACTGCCAGTCACCGGCGATGCGGTGCAGGTGGTCGATGTCGGCCGGACGCAGACGGGTGTGCTCCTCGGCGAGATCACGCAGCGTTGACACGCCGACCAGCGTGCCACGCCGAGGGTCACATCGTCGCGGTGACCTTCTTCAGGCCCCGTGGCGCGTCCGGGTCCTCGCCCCGGGTCAGCGCGAGAGCCAGCGCCAACCGTTGCAGCGGCAGGATGTCCAGCAGCGGGGCGTAGCGCTCGTCGACCTCGGGGACGCCGAGCCGGGTGGCCCCCTCGACCTCGGCGGAGCCGACCACGACCACGTCGGCGCGACGCTCGCCGAGCCGGGGCAGCACCTCGCGCATCGCCTGACCGCCCGGCCCGGAGCCGACCACGGCCAGCACCGGCACGTCCGGGTCGGTCATGGCGAGCGGACCGTGCAGCAGGTCGGCGCCGGAGAAGGACAGCGCCGGCAGGTACGACGTCTCCATCAGCTTGAGCGCGGCCTCCCGGGCGGTCGGGTACGCGTACCCCCGGCCGGTGGTGACCAGTTGGCCGGCGAAGCGGTAGCGGGGCGCGAGCTGGGTCGCGGTCGGGTCGGCGAGCGTGCGGGCGGCCAGCTCCGGCAGCGCGGCCAGGGCTCGGCGCTCGTCGTCCGGCAGCGTGCCGTCGCCGGACCGGATCCCCTCGACCAGCAGGAGCAGGGCGAGCAGCTCCGCGGTGTACGTCTTGGTGGCCGCCACCGCCCGCTCGTGCCCGGCGGCGATGTCGACGGAGAGTTCGGCGGTCCGGGCCAGCGGGGAGTCCGGCGCGTTGGTGACCGCGAGGGTGAGGGCGCCGGAGTCCCGGGCGGCCCGGAGCACCTCGGCCAGGTCGGGCGAGCCGCCGCTCTGGCTGACGCCGACGACCAGGGCGTCGGAGAGGTCCGGCCGGGCGCCGAAGAGGGTGACGGCGCTCGGCGAGGCGAGGCCGGCCGGCAGGCCGAGACGGATCTCGGCCAGGTACGCCCCGTACAGCGCGGCGTGGTCGGAGGTGCCGCGCGCGGTGAACACCACGTGCCGTGGGCGGCGCTCGGCGATGGCGGCGGCGACCCGGGCGATCGGTGCGGCGTACTCGGCGGAGAGCAGTCGCTCGTAACCGGCCGGCTGCTCGTCGATGTCGGCGGCCATGCCGCTTCCTGGGCGCGTCACACGAACTCCTCCCCTGCGCGGTCGCCGCGCGTTTGATGCTCAGTCTTGCAGGTTTCTTCACGTATCAGCAACCGAACGCGCAGTACTGCGCAGTGGATCACCAAAACTGGGTGGCGTCACCTACGCTGACCCGACCTCACCGCGCAACCCGTACCTACCACCGAGAGGACCACGTGGCCGAGGGAACCGACGATCGGGCGATGCCGGCGACGGAGGAACTGGCGCTGGCTCGGCGGGCCCTGGACTCCGGCGACCTGGCACACGCCGCTGACCATGTCGCGGCCGCGCTGGCCCGGGCGCCGACGCTGCCCGAGGTGCACGAGACCCTGGCCCGGCTGGCCGCGGTCGGCGGCGACGACGCGGTGGACCTCTTCCCTCTGCAACACCACACCTTCATCGGCGCGGTCGTCGCCCGGGCACACCTGCTCGCCGCCGCCGGCCGTCCCGCCGACGGGCTCGACCTGCTGGTCGCCGCCACCGCGCACGCACCGGGCGCGGACTGGGCCGGCGTCCCCTGGGTCACCTCACCCGAACTGGCCGAACGCCTCGGCCCGGACCAGGCGGCCCGGGTCCTGATGCAGGTCTGCGCCGCCGCACCCGATCCGGTGCCGGCGTCCGACCGGGCCGCGCTGGCGGCCTACCTGACGCTGGCCCGCAACGCGGTCACCGTCCACCCCGAACACGGGCTGCTGCTCGGCACGGCCTCCGCGCTGGCCCGGCGGGTCGGCGAGGTGCCGCTCGCGGTCCGCTGGGCCGCCCGGGGCGTACGCGCGGCGCCGTCCAAGATCGGTGAGGTCTGGCTCGGGTACGCGTTGCGCAGCGCGGGCCGTACCCGGGAGGCGCTCGCCGCGCTGCGCCGTGCCGTCGACCACGATCCCGACGACCTCGCCGTGTACGCCGACATCGCCGGCACGCTGGCCGACCACGGCCGACTGGACGAGGCGTTGGTCTGGATCGAGCGCGCGTTGGTCCGCAACCCGTCCTTCGACTGCGCGGTGCACACCGCCCACCGGCTGCGGTTCCAGCGCGACGGCGACGTACGCCACCTCGTCGCGCTGGCCGACTTCGTCCGCGACCACCCGGACGACTCGCACGAGCACGGTGACCTCGCCGAGTGCTGCCGAGGCCGGCCCTGGCTGGGACAGGTGACACCGGTCGGCTCCCGTCCGCCTGCGCAGGAGGCGGGCGAGACACCGTCCCCGCCGTCGGCGGACGCGGCCCGGCGACTGCAACACCTCGCCCACCCCGCCTGGCCGCACCCCCCGGCCGCGTACGACACGGCGGTCGGGCTGGCCACGCTCGACCTGACGGATCTGCTCGGCCTGCTGGCCCACCCGCCGGAGGCCCCGCCGACCGCGTTGGGCCGGGTGCTCGCCGGGCAGGACCCCGCCCTCTGGGTGCGCTGTGTGCAGGTGTGGGCCTGCCTCGGCCTGCTGCACCACCGCACCGACGAGCCGTGGTCCGCCTCGACGCGTCGGCGGGTGCTCACCGAGTTGGCCGACACCGAGGAGGTCGCCGAGGCGGCCCTGTTCGCGCTGGTCACCGCCGCCTGGGTGGACCCGTCGGTCCGACCCGACGTAGCCGGGCTGGTCGCCGCCCGACTGGCCACGGTGGCCGAGGCGGCCCGGCAGGGCCCGGTGCCGACGGCCGCCTCCCTGGCCCACCTGGCGTTGGCCACCCCGGATCTCGATCCCGACAGCGTCACCCTGGCGCGTTCCCTGGCCGGCGCACCCGGCGGCCGGCACCGCTCTCCGCTCCGCGTCCTGCTGAGCCGGCTGCTACGCCCGTTCCGTCCCCGCCTGGCCGGCCCACCCTGATCCGCGCACCTCGCGCTCGGCTGTTCCGCGCACCTCGCGCTCACGCATGTAAGGAGGGGTCCCCTGCTATGCACGAGGCGTTAGCAGGGGACCCCTCCTTACCTCCGATCCTCACGCCGGGTTGCGGGCCAGGGCGGTCTCGGCCTGCTCCTCGGGAGTGCCGGTCGGTTCGTTGCTGGTGCGCAGCGGGATCTCCCGGATGAACCAGGCCAGCACCGGCACCAGGACGGCGAAGAGCACCGCCCACAGGAAGACGTGCGAGATCGCGTCGGCCAGCCCACCGAGCACCGCCTCGCGGGCCTCTGCCGGCAGGTCCCGGAGCTGGTCGATGTTCATCGCCGCCCCGGCCTCGCCACCGCCGCTGAAGGCACCACCGGCGGCGGTGCCGGCGAGCCGGTTGGCGAAGATCGCGCCGAACAGCGAGATGCCGAACGAGCCGCCGATGGAGCGGAAGAAGGTGGCCGCGCCGCTGGCCGCGCCGAGGTCCTTCTGCTCCACGCTGTTCTGCGCGATCAGCATCGACGTCTGCATGAGGAAGCCCATGCCGACGCCGAGCACGATCATGTAGAGCGACGACTGGAGCTTGCTGGTGTGCACGTCCAGCAGGCTCAGCAGGGCGAGCCCGACGGCCATCACCGCGCCGCCGACGATCGGATAGATCCGGTAGCGACCGGTCCGGGTGATGGCCCGGCCGACGAGCAGCGAGACCACCAGCATGCCGAACATCAGCGGCAGCAGGAGCAGGCCCGAGTTGGTGGCCGAGGCGCCCTGCACGGTCTGCTGATAGAGCGGCAGGAAGTTCATCGCGCCGAACATCGCGAAGCCGAGCAGGAAGCCGATCGTGGAGATCAGGGCGAAGTTCCGGTTGGCGAACAGGCCCAGCGGCAGGATCGGCTCGGGGGCCCGCCGCTCGACGAACCCGAAGGCCACCAGGGCGGCGAGCGCCAGGGCGGCGAGGCCGAGGATCTGCGGGGAGCGCCAGGCGTACTCGTTGCCGCCCCACGTGGTGATCAGCACGATCGCGGTGATGCCGACCGACAGCAGCGCGGCACCGAGCCAGTCGATCCGGTGCTCGGTGCGGTACCGGGGCAGGCGCAGGGTGGCGATCAGCAGCACCAGCGCCACCCCGCCGAGCGGCAGGTTCACATAGAACGCCCAGCGCCAGGAGAGGTGGTCGGTGATGAAGCCGCCGACCAGCGGTCCGGCGACCATGGCGATGGCCATGATGCCGGCGATCATGCCCTGGTACCGGCCGCGCTCGCGGGGCGGGACCAGGTCGCCGATGATCGCCATCACACCGACCATCAGGCCACCGGCGCCGAGGCCCTGCACCGCGCGGAAGGCGATGAGCTGGACCATGCCGTCGTCGGGTCCGCCGAGCATCGACGAGCCGGCCATACCGCAGAGCGCGGAGCCGAGCAGGAAGAGCACCACGGCGGTGAGGAAGACGTTCTTGCGGCCGTACAGGTCGCCGAGCTTGCCCCAGATCGGGGTGGAGACGGTGGTGCCCAGCACGTACGCGGTGACCACCCAGGTGAAGTGGTTGAGCCCACCGAACTCGCCGACGATGCGGGGCAGTGCGGTGCTGACGATCATGTTGTCGAGCATCGCCAGCATCATGGCGATCATCAGCCCGAACAGGACGAGTCGAATGTTGGGTCGCACGGCGGCCTGTTGTTGTGAGGCCATCGGTAAGCTCTCCCCCCGAGACGTGACGCACTTACTTGCCGACCGGCTAGCTACCTTACTAGCCGGACGGTAAGTTGGACAGCAGATGACGGTCAACTGGATTAGGTGGTGCAGGTGAGCCAGAGCACAGGCGGCACCCGGGAGCGGATCAAGGCCGTCGCGCTGGAACTCTTCACCGAGCAGGGCTACGAGGCGACCTCGCTGCGTGAGGTCGCCGAACGACTCGGCGTGACCAAGGCCGCCCTCTACTACCACTTCAAGAGCAAGGACGAGATCGTCACCAGCGTGGTCGAGGACCGGCTGGGCCGGATGGACACGCTGATCTCGTGGGGCGAGGCCCAACCGGACACGCTGGCCACCCGCCAGGCGCTGATCGAGCGGTACGCCGACGCGATGTTCGGCGGCGAACAGCCCTCGGTGATGCGCTTCTTCGAGCAGAACCAGACGGCCCTGAAGAACCTCTCCGCCGGCCGGGACATGCGGGAGCGGATGTTCCGGCTGGCCTCCGTGCTCTGCCGGGGCGACGACAGCGCCGGTGCCCAGCTCCGCGCCGTGCTGGCCCTGTTCGCGGTGCACAGCAGTTGGTTCGCCGTACGCATGCCGGAGATCACCGACGCCGACCGCAAGCGGGTGGCCTTGGAGGTCGCCTACGAACTGCTCGCCGCGATCGCCGCGCAGTCGGGTTCCTCTGCCAAACCCACCCCCGCCGTAGAGTGATCGACCGCGCACCGACGATCACTACACTGAGCCGATGCCTCTCGCCGCCCTGGCCCTCGTCGTGCTGCTCGCCCTCCTCGCGACCTTTCAGATCACGCTCGCGCTCGGTGCACCGCTCGGCCGGTTCGCCTGGGGTGGCCGGCACGAGGTGCTGCCCCGCCCGCTCCGGCTCGGCAGCGCGGTGTCGGTCGTCGTGTACGCGGTCATCGCCGTGATCGCCCTCGATCGCGCGGGGCTGATCGACATGCTCGCCGGATCGGTCGCGCGCATCGCGATGTGGGTCGTGGTCGGTTACGCGGCGCTGTCCATCGTGCCTAACGCGCTCTCCAGGAGTCGTTCGGAGCGGGCCGTGATGGTGCCGGTCTCGATAGCACTCACCGCACTCGGCCTACTCGTCGCGATCGGCTGAGCCGTACCCGGTGTCGTCGTGGCCCGGCGGTGCCGCAGTGAGAGCCAGGCGCAGGGCGAGCAGGTCGACGCCGGGCAACGGCGACCAGTCCTGCTCCGGTACGCGGACGAAGCCCCGCCGCTGATAGAGCCGGTGGGCGGGCTCGGCGTGGCCGGCGCGTACGCAGATGGCCAACGCGGTGCAGCCGCGCTCGGTCGCCTCCGCCACGCACGCCTCGACCAGGGCAGCACCGACACCCCGACCCTGGGTGGCCGGATCGACCGCCAGCATCCGGAACTCCGCCTCGTCCGGCCGGCACATCTCGGCGTACCTGCTGCCGGGCAGGACGAAGGTGACCGTGCCGAGCACCTGGCCGGTGGCGGAGTCGACGGCGACCAGGATCAGGCCGTGCGCCGCCCGCCCGCTGACGTCGGCCAGCACCTCGGCGTAGCCGTGCTCGCCCTTCAACTGGCCGTCGGCCTCGTACGCCGCGACGGTCAGCCGGGCCACCGCGGCGAAGTCGGCCGGCGCGGCCGGTCGGACCAGGACGCCGGTCAACCGATCACCGCGATCAGGTCACCGTCCTGCACCACGTCGCCCTCGTTGACCGCGAGCTGCTGGACGACGCCGTCGGACTCGGCGATCACCGGGATCTCCATCTTCATCGACTCCAGGATCACCAGGGTGTCCCCCTCGGACACGGTGTCCCCGGTCGACGCGACGACCTTCCAGACGTTCGCCACCATCTCGGCGCGGATCTCCTCGGCCATCTCCCGGCCCCTTCTCTCGCGACTGCCTGCGCCACATCCAATCACGTGACGGTCGTCCCCGGGCGGCGAGCAGCAGCCCCGGCCGGGATGCTTCGACGCCGACCGCACTAGCATCAACGGGTCGGACCCTGGCTCCGGGAGGGCCGGTAGCGTGCCCCGGGGTCGAGGTCGTGCGCAGGCGATCATCACGAGGAGGTCAGTATGGCGAAGAAGGCCCGCAAGAAGAAGGCCCGGAAGAAGAGCGCCGCCAACCACGGCAAGCGCCCCAACTCCTGACGACGGCGCTCCGGATCCCGCGGACCGGACAGCGAGACGCCGGTGGCCCGTACGGGCCACCGGCGTCGTCGTCTCCGGCGCGCCGACGCGTCAGTCGGCCAGTTCGCGGGACTCGGTGCTCTCGAAGACCACGATCTCGCTGAGGCGTACCCGCAGCCGCTCGCGCAGTTCGTCCGGCGCGGACTCGTTGCCGCAGCACCGGGCCACCAGCGCCTTCACCTCCTGCTCGATGCCGTACTCCCGCAGGCAGGGCCCGCATTCGTCGAGGTGGTGACGGATCCGGGAACGCCGTTCCTGGGCGCACTCCAGATCGAGGTAGAGGTAGACCTCGGCGAGGACCTCGCGGCAGTCCGTCTCGTGCGGCTCCCCACAGCTCACGTCACACCTCCCGGCCGGTGGCAGCGGAACTCCGGGCCGACGACGGAGCGGCGGAGAAGCCGCGCTCCGCGGCGTAGCCCTCGAGCAGCTTGCGCAGATTACGACGACCGCGGTGCAACCGCGACATCACGGTGCCGATCGGCGTACCCATGATGTCGGCGACCTCCTTGTAGGAGAACCCCTCGACGTCGGTCAGGTACACCGCCAACCGGAACTCCTCCGGCAACTGCTGGAGGGCCTCCTTGACGTCGCTGTCGGGCAGCCGGTCGAGCGCCTCGGTCTCGGCGGAGCGCAACCCGCTTGAGGTGTGCGACTCGGCCTCGGCGAGCTGCCAGTCGGTGATCTCGTCGGTGGGCGCCTGCACCGGCTGCCGCTGCCGCTTCCGGTAGGAGTTGATGTAGGTGTTGGTCAGGATCCGATACAACCAGGCCTTCAGGTTCGTACCCTGTTCGAACTGGTGGAAGGCCGCGTACGCCTTCAGGTAGGTCTCCTGGACCAGGTCCTCGGCATCCGCCGGGTTACGCGTCATTCGCAGGCCGGCCGCGTACAGCTGATCGACGAATGGCATCGCGTCCCGCTCGAACCGGGCCCTGCGCTCGTCCGTCTTCTCGGTGGTCAACCGCACATCCCCTCGGGTCGGATGCTTCCCCGCCGAGGATACGCGCACGGACCTGCCGGGAGATTCGGTTCCGACGGGTGTGCCCGTCGCCACCTCGGCCGGTGACACCGTCGCCGGCCAGTCCGGGCCCGCCAGCAACTGCCGTAGCTGCCGCGCGTCCCGCTCGTCGCGTTCCCGGTTCCGGATCTCGGTCGGCACCGGTCACCCCCTCGCACAGTGGTCATCCGAGGGGTTCAACACCCACCGCAGGCCAGGGCATTCCGGATCCGACTCCCGATCCTGGTCCCGGCCGCGCGGATCACACGGCTGGGACCAGGAAGGGCCTGGGAGCCCGGTGCCACCGTCCGGAACGGGCGGGCGACACCATCGGATGCAACGACCCGGCGCGGCCACCGGAAACGGCGCGGACCCGGCAGGCGCCGTCGACTGCCGCCTCGGAGTCGACCGGACGGTAGACGATCAGGACCGCACCCAGCCGTGCCCGCGCAGCCAGTCGATCACCAGCGCCGCCGTCCCGGATGGGTCGCCACGCAGGTCGTGACGCTGGCCCGGCCGAATCACCACGTGGACGTCCGGCCCCGGCTCGGGCACCCCGAACGGGTCCCGGTCGCCGTTGACCACCAGCGTCGGCACCCCGGTGGTCAACTCGGCGGCCCGGCTGCGCTCCGGGCGGCCGGGCGGATGCAGCGGGAAGGCGAGCGCGACCACCCCGGCGGCGCCCACGCCACGCGCCGTCCGGCAGGCCACCCGCGCGCCGCTGGAGCGACCCCCCACCAGCACCGGTACGCCCGGATGGCGCTCGCGGAGCACGGTCGACACGGCGGTCCACGCCGTGTCGAGTTGTCCGGCCGGGGCCGGAGCACGCCGACCGGCCACCCGATAGGGCTGCGTCACCCGGGCCACGACCAGCCCGACGGCCACCGCCGCGTCGCGCAGCGCGAGCAGGTCCGGCGCGTCGACCCCGCCGCCCGCCCCGTGCCCGAGCAGCAGCAGCGCGCCGGCCGGGCCGGTCGGCTGGTCGGTGTCCACCCGCGCCGGGCCGTGCGGGGTCTCGATGAGGTCGTCGTGCGGCACGGCTCCATTCTGCGGGCCGCCGACTGCCACCCCGGCGGCGGCACGCATTGCCGTCCACGCCGCCGACTGCACCCGACCGTGGAGATGTCGCGTCGACCGCAGTCGCCGTGCGCGTCACGTGGCGCAATTGCCGGCACCGGGGCGGGACGACCACGTCGACGACGTACCGTCCGGCCCCGGACCGGCTTCTCCGATCAGCTCAGCGGCACCAGGGTGAGCAGCCGGTCGCGGACCGGCGGACCGGCCTCGCTGGCCGCGTCCGGGTCCGGTTGGACCTCGTCACGCCAGGCCACCAGCATCGCCCGCCGCTCGCGGGGCGTGGTGCCGCCCCACACGCCGTGGCAGTCGCCCACCTCCAGCGCCCAGGCCAGACAGGAGCCCTGCACGTCACAGCTGTTGCAGAGCGCCACCGCCGCGTCGGCCGGCTCGTTCGGCGCCGGAAAGAACGTCTCCGGATCGACGCTCTGACATGTCCCCCTGGTACGCCAGGCTTCGTCCTGTCGCCGCTCACGCAGCGCTTTCAACAGTCGTGGATCACGCCGTGCGGCGGCCACCTCGTGCGGACGGGGCATACGCGCCCGTGTCATCCACCCACCTCCCCCGTGGGACCAGCAATATCGATGAGCATCGTTCACCCGACGTGAACGACACCCACCACCGGCGCTGTGTTCTATCGCATTTACCGGCACGGGGACAAGGGTCTGCCGGGAAGTTGGCAGAAAGAGCCCGGCACCTTTCACCCGCAACTGCGGCAAATCACTCCCGACAATATGGGGGTGCAATCAGAAGAGGGTCGCCTCTTCCGGCCCGGTCGGGGCCGACAGCGGCACCCGGGCGGTCAACCGAGGGCCGTCGTTGCGCACGTCGCCGACCGCCGGACCCACCGGGCGCACCTCCAGCCCGGCCAGCCACTCGGGTGACGGCGGGACGAGCAGCTCGGTCGGCTCGCCACCCCCGCCCAGCCAGGTCGCCCAGCGCTCCGGCGGCAGCAGCAACGGCATCCGGTCGTGCACCTCGGCCAGCTCACCCAGGGCGTCGGTGGTCACCACGCTGCAGGTCAGCAGCGGCTCGTCGGGCCCGCCCCAGACCGACCAGATGCCGGCGAAGGCGAGCACCGACCCGTCGCGCGGGGTCAGGTAGAACGCCTGCTTCGTGCCGTCCGACCGACGGACCCACTCGTACCAGCCGTCGGCCGGGACCAGGGCCCGGCGGCGGGCGAAGGACGGCGCGTATGCCCGGCTGGTGGCGACCGTCTCGGCGCGAGCGTTGATCATGCGCGCGGCGCCTGCGGGCGACCGGGACCACGGCGGCACCAACCCCCAGCGGGCCAGACAGAGCACCCGGTGCCCCTCGGAGCTGACCCGCACCAACGGCACCGGATCGGTCGGCGCCACGTTGTAGTCGACCACCAGGTCGCCACCGGTCTCGTCGGCGGACTCGAACAGCCCGCTCAGGTCACCGGAGCTCCGGGTCGTGGCGTACCTCCCGCACATGCCGGACACGCTAGCGCGCCACCGGCCCGCCCGGCTGTCCCGTTCACCGGGAGTGGGAAACGGCGAGGTCCGCCGACGCGTCGCACACGGCAGAATGGAACCGTGGGGAAACTGACCGCGACCCGGCCGCTGCAGCCGTGGACCGCCCCGACGGCCAGCGACCCGGTGTCGGCGTCGCTGCGCCTGCCCGGGTCCAAGTCGATGACCAACCGTGCCCTGGTGCTCAGCGCGCTGGCCACCGGCCCCTCGACACTGGCCGCGCCGCTGCGCGCCCGGGACACCGAGTTGATGGCCGGCGGGCTGCGGGCGATGGGCGCGCACGTGTCGATCGCCGACGACGAGCGCTGGCTGGTCCGACCGCATCCGCTGGCCGGTCCGGCCCACGTCGACGTCGGCCTGGCCGGCACGATCATGCGGTTCGTACCGCCGGTCGCCGGGCTGGCCAACGGCCGGGTCACCTTCGACGGGGACCCGCACGCCCGCACCCGGCCGTTGGGTCCGCTGATCGAGGCGCTGCGCTCACTCGGCGTCCGGATCGACACCACCGGTCCGGGCAGCCTGCCGCTGGCGGTCCTGGGCACCGGCCGGGTGACCGGCGGCGAGGTGGTGATCGACGCCTCCGCCTCCAGCCAGCTCGTGTCCGGCCTGCTGCTGGCGGCCCCGCGCTTCGACCGGGGCCTGGTGGTACGCCACGTCGGCCCTCCGGTGCCCTCCGCGCCCCACCTGCGGATAACCGTGCAGATGCTGCGCTCGGCCGGCGCGGCGGTGGACGACAGCACGCCCGACGTGTGGGTGGTCGAGCCGGGTCCGCTGACCGGACGCGGCTGGCAGATCGAGCCCGACCTCTCCGGTGCGGTGCCGTTCTTCGCCGCTGCGATGGTCACCGGCGGCGAGGTGACGCTGCAGGGCTGGCCCGGCAGCAGCGTGCAGCCGGTGGACCTGCTCCGCTCGCTGTTGCAGCAGATGGGTGCGGAGGTCGCGCTCACCACCGAGGGGCTCACCGTACGCGGCACCGGGACGGTCCACGGGCTGCGCGCCGACCTCTCGGACGTCAGCGAGCTGACCCCGGCCCTGACCGCGCTGGCGATGCTGGCCGACTCCCCGTCGGTGTTCACCGGTGTCGAGCACATCCGGGGGCACGAGACCGACCGGCTGGCGGCGCTGGCCCGGGAGTTCGCCGCGCTGGGCGCCGACGTCACCGAGGCGTCCGACGGGCTGGAGATCCGTCCCCGGCCGCTGCGGGGCGGGGTGTTCCACACCTACGACGACCACCGGATGGCGCACGCCGCGGCGATCACCGGCCTGGCCGTCCCGGGCGTCGAGTTGAACGACGTGGGGTGCACCTCGAAGACCATGCCCGAGTTTCCGGCACTATGGTCGGCGATGGTGACCGGCAAGAGCTGACCGACGACGGAGGAGCGGACCTGGCGACCAGGCGACGCGAGTACGACGAGGACGACGTCCGGGTACGGCCCGGCAAGTCCTCGCGTCCGCGTACCCGCACCCGCCCTCAGCACGCCGACGCCCAGGACGGTTTTGTCATCGCGGTGGACCGGGGCCGCTACACCTGTGTGCTGGCCGGAGCCGGACCCGACGACCCCACCGTCACCGCGATGCGCGCCCGCGAGCTGGGGCGCAAGTCGGTGGTGGTCGGCGATCGGGTGGCCCTGGTCGGCGACACCTCCGGCGCGGACGGTGCGCTGGCCCGCATCGTCCGGATCGCGCCCCGCCGCTCCGTGCTGCGGCGGACCGCCGAGGACGACGCCAGCACCGCCGAGGGGCGGCTGGAACGGGTGGTCGTCGCCAACGCCGACCAGCTCGTGATCGTCAGCGCGCTGGCCGACCCGCCGCCGCGTACCGGGTTCATCGACCGCTGCCTGGTGGCCGCGTACGACGCGGACATCGAGCCGCTGCTCTGCCTGACCAAGGCCGACCTGGCCGGCCCCGAGGCGGTGCTCGACTACTACACCGAGCTGGAACTGCCGTACGTGCTGATCCGGCCGGACTCGTCGCTGGACGCCCTGCGCGGCCTGCTCGCCGGTCGGGTGTCGGTGCTCGTCGGACACTCCGGGGTGGGCAAGTCGACGCTGGTCAACCGACTGGTCCCGGAGGCCGACCGGGCGGTCGGCGTGGTCAGCGCGATCGGCCGGGGGCGGCACACCTCGACCAGCGCGGTGGCGTTGCGGCTACCCGCCCTGCCGGACGCGTCGGACGACCCGGGCTGGATCGTGGACACGCCGGGCGTCCGCAGCTTCGGGCTGGCGCACGTCTCGGCCGAGAGCCTGCTGCACGGTTTCCCCGACCTCGTCGAGGCCACCGTCGACTGCCCGGCCAACTGTCCACACACCGCCGACGAGGCCGACTGTGCGCTGGACGCCTGGGTGGCGCAGGGGCGGGCGGATCCCCGTCGGCTGGCCTCGTACCGCCGGTTGCTGGCCTCCCGGGCCGGTGACCTGGAGCCGCGCGGCGAGGCCGAGCCGCGCGGGCACCCCTGAGCCGCACCGAGACCACCGCGGCCCGGCGGGAAGGCCCGGGGTCGGCGTCGCTACCGTGTCCGGCATGACCGGGTACGCCGACGACCTCGCTCTCGCCCACCGGCTCGCCGACGCCGCCGACGTCATCTCGGTGGCCCGGTTCCGCGCGCTCGATCTGCGGGTGGAGGCGAAGCCCGACCTCACCCCCGTCTCCGACGCGGACACCGCCGTGGAGCGCGCGATCCGCGCCCTGCTGACCGAGCATCGGCCGGACGACGGGCTGCTCGGCGAGGAGTACGGCGCGTCGCCGGCCGCCGGCACCCGGCAGTGGGTGGTGGACCCGATCGACGGCACCAAGAACTTCGTCCGGGGAGTGCCCGTCTGGGCCACCCTGATCGCGTTGCTGGAGGACGGCCGACCGGTCGTCGGGCTGGTCTCCGCACCGGCCCTGGGCCGCCGTTGGTGGGCGGCGACCGGCATCGGCGCGTACGCGGGCCCGGACGCCGCCTCGGGCGAGCCGATCCGGGTCTCCGCCGTGACGGCGCTGGCCGACGCGAGCTTCTGCTACTCCTCCCTCAGCGGCTGGGAGGAGGCCGGTCGGCTGGAGCCGATGCTCCAACTGATGCGCGACACCTGGCGCAGTCGCGCCTACGGCGACTTCTACGGTTACATGCTGCTGGCCGAGGGCGCACTGGACGTCATGGTCGAACCCGAACTGTCGCTCTGGGACGTGGCCGCATTGGTACCCATCGTGACCGAGGCAGGGGGTGTCTTCACCGATCTGGCCGGTCGACCGGCCCCCGCCGGAGGCGAAAACAGCGCGGTGGCCAGCAACGGAGCACTGCACGCAGACATCCTCGGCAGGCTCGGTCGGCCCGCCGCGCACTGACGTCCGGTTACCTCTATCCTCGCCAGGTGGCTACCTCGGGTTGGTGTTTTCTCGCGGCGATGATCGTCGCGTACGGCGTTGCCAACCTGTTGCAGTCGGTCGCCGCGGCCCGCACCACAGTGCAGCACACCTTCGATCCCGGTCTGCTGCTGCGCCTGGCCGGACACCGCGCCTACCTGGTCGGCCTGGTCTGCCAGGTGGGTGGCTTCGTGCTCGCCTTCCTGGCCCGCCGGGACCTGCCGTTGTTCCTGGTGCAGGCCAGCGTGGCGGCCGGGCTCGGGGTCACCGCGATCCTCGGTGTGCTGGTGCTGAAGTGGCGGCTGCCGGTCGCCGAGGTGGTGCTGCTGCTCCTGCTCTTCGCCGGGATCACCGCGCTGGTGCTCTCCGCCCGGCCGGCACAGTCCAAACCCCTCGGCACCGCCGGCATGATCGCCCTGCTGGTGACGCTCGGCGTGATCGCGGTGCTGGGCTTCTTCGCGGTCCGGCTGCGCGGCGCCCCCGGCTCGGTGGCGCTCGGCTCGCTGGCCGGGCTCGCCTTCTCCGCCGCCGCGGTCGCCGCCCGCCCACTCGCCTCCGCACCGACCTGGGACGCGTTCCTCGCCGACCCGCTGCTCTACGTCCTGGTCGGTCACTCCGTGGTCGGTCAACTGCTGCTCGGCCTGGCCATGCAGCGCGGCTCCACCACGGCGGCGGTGGCCGCGATGGACGCCGCCGGGGCGGTGCCCGCCGCGATCGTCGGGCTGCTGTTGCTCAACGACAAGATCTGGCCCGGCCGGGAGTGGCTGGCCGGAGTCGGCTTCCTGGTCACCCTCGCCTCGGTGATCGGGCTGACCCGGTACGCCGAGCCCCAGCACCACCACGCCGTCGCGCAGGAGACCTCGCGGGCGGTCGTCGCCGGCAGGCCGCTGATCGGGCCGCAGCCCACCGGGTCCCGCCTGGGCGGCACGGAGAGCCCGCTGCCGCAGCCGGCCGCCCAGCTCTCCCGGGCCGCCTCCGGGCCGCCTCAGGCCGCCTCGACGGGCTTACGTCGACCGACCACCCGCTCGTAGAGCCGTTCCAGGGCGGAGGCTGTCCGCTCCCAGGTGTAGCTGCACCGGACCCGGTCCACCGCGGCGTGCCCGTAGGCGAACCGGCCCGCGTTGTCGGTGAGCAGTCGGCGCAACGTCATCCCCAGGGTCCGGACGTCGCCCGGCGGCACCAGCTTGCCGGTCACCTCGTCCACCACCGCGTCGGCGATGCCGCCCATGGCGTAGCCGACCACCGGCACCCCGCAGGCCATCGCCTCCAGCGACACCCGCCCGGCCGAGGAGTAGTGCGGCGTGCAGGCGACCACGTCGGCCGAGCGGTACCAGGTGGCCATCTGCTCGTGCGGCACGGCGCCCACCAGGTGCACCTGGTCCCCCACCCCGATCCGCTCGGCCAGCTCGCGCAGCCGACGGGCCTCGGTGTGCCGGGCCAGTCCCTCGGCCGGCGGGCCACCGGCGATCACCAGTTCCGCATCGCCCACCAGGCGCATCGCGCGGATCAGGTCGTCCTGCCCGTGGCCTCGGGAGAGCCCGCCGACGGAGAGGATCCGGGGACGCTGGTCCCGGGGGGCCGCCTCGCCGTCGGGGTGAAACCGGTCGATGTCCACTCCGGTCGGCACCATCGCCACCGAGCTGCGTTGCAGACCCATCCGGGTCAGCTCGTCCACCTCGTCGTTGCACTGGGCGACCGCCATGTCCACCGCCCGGGTCAGCGCCCGTTCCAGCGGGATGCGGGTGCCCGGCCCGTCGTACTGCGGACCGAGGTGGCGTAGCTGCTCCATGCCGAGGGAGTGGAACGTCTGCACCACCGGGATGTCGGTCTCCCGGACCGCCTGCGCGGCGGCCAGTCCACCGACCCAGTAGTGGCCGTGCACCACCTCCGGTGCCCAGTCGCCGGACCACCGGTCGGCCAGCCACTGGCCGAACGCCGGCACGTACGGCACCAACTCGGCGGTGGGGATCGGGGCGATCGGGCCGACCGGGGCGCGCTCCACCCGGTAGCCGTCGACGAGGTCGCTCTCGACCGCCTCCGGATCGTCCCGTCGGGTGTAGACCCGAACGTCGTGGCCTCTGCCCGCCAGTTCGGCGGCGACCCGTGCGATGTGCTGGTAGGTGCCGACGACGGTTCCGTCGCCGGACGGCGGCGAAGCGGCGTGGGCGCAGACGAGGCCGACGCGCATGGGTCACCTCCATGCGGATGGGGCGGTGGTCTCCGGTCAGAGCGTCCCATTAACCGGGCTCCGACGAGCCGAAACATGGCAGATCCGGCGATGTCCGGCGCGCATGACCCGGACACCAGGGGGTACCGATGAGGAATGCCCCTCGCCCGAAAGCTCGCCGACGCGACCGTGGTGATCACCGGCGCCTCCAGTGGCATCGGTGCGGCGACCGCCTATGCGCTGGCCCGTCGTGGCTGTGCGGTGGTGCTGGCCGCCCGCTCCGCTCCGGCTCTGGAGCGGGTCGCCGGGCACTGTCGTGAGCTGGGCGGTCGGGCACTGGTGGTGCCGACCGACGTCACCGACCCGGACGCGGTGCGCCGGTTGGCGACCGCTGCGGCGACCGAGTTCGGCCGGATCGACGCCTGGATCAACAACGCGGCGGTGGGCGCGGTCGGGTTGTTCGACGAGATCCCGGAGGCGGAGTTCCGCCGGGTGCTGGACGTGAACCTGCTCGGCAGCGCGAACGGCATCCGGGCCGCGCTGCCGCACCTGTCGGCGGCCGGCGGTGGTGTGGTGGTCAACAACGCCTCGATACTGGCCGAGGTGGCGATGCCGTACCAGTCGCCGTACAACGCCGCCAAGCACGGCATCCGGGGGCTGGCCGACACGGTCCGCCAGGAGCTGCGGCTCACCGGGCGCGGCGCGATCTCGGTCTGCACCGTGCTTCCGGCCACCATCGACACGCCGTTCTTCCGGCACGCCGCCAACCACAGCGGCCGGGAACTGACGCCACCGCCGCCGGTCTATCCGCCGGAGGTGGTCGCCGAGACGATCGTCCGGCTGCTGCGCAAGCCGCGCCGCGAGGCGTACGCGGGCGGGGCCGCCCGGTTGATCGGCCTGCCCTGGCGACTCGCCCCGGCCGCCGCCGAGCGTCTCCTCGGCTGGTACGCCCACCGCACCCAGTTCGGGCCCGCCGGCCGCCCCGAGGGCAGCGGGAACGTCTTCCGCCCGGACGCCGAGGCCCTGCCGGAGGGCGGCTGGCACGGGCGACGCCGACAGCTCGTCCGGGTGAGCGCCGCCGTCGGCCTGGCCGCCGCCGGCACGGTCGCCGCCGTGGCCCGGCAGCGGCGGCTGCCCGAACGGCGCGGACGGGACCGGTTACGGCCGGAGGGCAACGGGTAGTGGTCAGTCATGCGCGACGACGAGTACCCGACTCCCCTGTCCGACCCTGAGGCCGACGGCCTGCCGGACACCGCCGACGACGACTCGACGGCCGGTGACGACGTGCTGACCGGCCGGGAGGCGGACGGTCCGGCACCGGCCCAGTTGCCCGGCGACCGGACCCCGGTGGCGGTGGACGAGTTCGGCACCACCGCCGAGGAGCAGCTCGACGGCGAGTCGCTGGACTACAAGCTCGGCCGGGAGCAGTTCGAGCTGCCGGTCGACGACCCGCTGGCCGGTCCGGTCGACCCGGACATCGCGGCCGAGGCGGACAGTCGGGAGCAGGCGGCGCAGGCACAGCTCGACGCCGACGTGATCGACCCGGGCCCGACCTCCGACCCGAACTCCCCGGTGTCGCTCTACGACCACGACCGGCTGGGCACCGTCGCCGACGCCACCGTGGGCCGACTGGTCGAACCGGACGAGGGTACGCACACCGACCAGGAGACCGACTCCATCGCGTACGACGCGGGGGCCGCCGGTGGCGGGGCCAGCGCGGAGGAGTTGGCCGTGCACGAGACCCGGCCGCCGCACTCCGTCTGAGCGCCCACCCTCGCTTAGAGCGACCGGCAATAGGGCTGGCGGGGCTGCGGCGACCCCTGGCACATCGGCTGGCGGCGTTGTCGTCGTCGGCCATGCAACACCAGCATGACCTCCTCCTCCGCCTTGCCATCCTCGACCAGGACCCGCCTCGCCTCCACAGCCCTATTGCCGGTCGCTCTTACTCGTCGAGGCCGCGCTCGATCGCGTACCGGGTCAGTTCGACCCGGTTGTGCAGTTGCAGCTTGCCGAGCGTGTTCTGCACGTGGTTCTGCACCGTCCGGTGCGACAGTCCGAGCCGCTCGGCGATCTGCTTGTAGGACATCCCCTTGGCCACCAGCCGCAGCACCTCGGTCTCCCGGTCGGTGAGCCGGGGTGCGGCGTCCTGCGTACCGGCCGGGGCCTGCTCCCGCACGGCGGCCAGCCGGCGGTACTCGCCGAGCACCAGCCCGGCCAGGCCGGGCGTGAAGACCGGCTCACCGGCGGCGGTCCGCCGAACCGCGTCCAGGAACTCCGCCAGCCCGGCGGACTTCAACAGATAGCCGGTGGCGCCGGCCTTCACCGCGTCCAGCACCCCCTGCTGCTCGCCGCTGGCCGAGAGCATCAGCACTCGCACCTCGGGTCGTTCCGCCCGTAGTCCCCGGATCACCTGCACCCCGGAGATGTCCGGCAGTTGCAGGTCGAGCACCACCAGGTCGGGGCGGGCCGCGGCGACCACCCGGACCGCCTGACGGCCCTCGCCACAACTCGCGACCACCTCGTGGCCGGCCTCGGTGAGGTCGCGGGCCACCCCTTCCCGCCACATCGGGTGGTCGTCGACCACCATCACGCGTAGGCCGTTCACAGTCCCCTCCTCGGCACGGTGAGCTCGACCTCGGTGCCGGCGCCCGGGGTGGAGCTGATCCGGGCGGTCCCGCCGAGGTCGGCGAGGCGTCCCTGGATCGCGTGGGTGACGCCGAGCCGGCCCTGGGCGGCGGCCTCGGCGAGTCGTTCCGGGGTGAAGCCGGGCCCCTCGTCCCGGATCGACACGGTCACCGCCGTCCCCTCGTCCTCGACCAGTACCCAGGCGCGTCCGTCTCCGTGTCGGGCGACGTTGTCCAGCGCGGCCCCGATCGCGGCGGCCAGTTCGCGGGCCACCTGTGGTGGCAGCGGTACCGGGGTGGCCGGCGCGGACAGCGACACGCTGCCCGAGGCGTACCGGCCGAGCAGGGCGCGCAGGTCCACCGGCGAGTCCACGTCGTCGCCGGACAACGGGCCGGCACCGGAGATCAGCATGCGCAGCGCGGCCTCCTGCTCACCGGCGAGCCGGGCCAGTTCGCCGGCCTCGCCGTCGAGCCGCTCACCGCGTCGCTGCACCAGGGCGAGCACCTGGAGCACCGAGTCGTGGATGTCGCGGGCCAGCCGTTCCCGTTCGCGGTTGGCGGCCTCGATCTCGACCGCCCGCTGTAACCGCTCTCCGGCGGTCACGGTGAGCCGGGCGACGTGCCCGACCACCACGCCGGCGAGCAACATGAGGATCGCGCCGTTGATCGCGGTCGGGGTGGCCATCCCCCGGGTGGCCACGTCGGTGGCGCCGACGACCAGCGCGGCCAGCGCCCCGCGCCGCCGCCCGCCGCAGACCGCCCAGGCCAGCACCGGACCGCTCAGCCAGGCCACCGCCATGGTCGGTAGTCCGGCGTCCAGCGCGTCGCGGCCCATCACCCACGGGGTGGCCAGCAGGATCGCCACCACGACGCCGAGATCGGCCAGGAGAAGCGGCCAGCCGCGCCGGGACGGAGTCGCGTAGCCGATCGCGGTGACGGCGGTCCAGACCGCCATCACCAGCACCAGCACCCCGGCAAGCCACGGGTGGGCGTAGCGGTCCGCGTCGCGCAGCACGACCACGCAGACGTACGCCAGCGAGGCCACCCGGAAGACCGCGACGGCCCGCCAGAGGGGGAGTTCGAAACCACCGGGGGCGGACACGCCCGTCACCATGCCACAGCCCGTTCGGGGAGTCCTCGGCGATGCGGCGCACCTAACCCTGACGTACGGTGGTAAAAGCCGCGTAAAGCTCTGCGATCTCCTCTCGGGACGGGGCCATGACGAACGCAGAACCCCGCACACCGCGTACGGTGGTGCCCATCGAACACACCCTCCTGATCGCCGACGCCTTCGACCAGGCACAGGTGACCGAGCTGCGGCACTCGGTCACCTCCTGTGTGCGCGCCGCAGGGCTGCGCGACGACCGCCTGGACGACTTCGTGCTCGCGGTCAACGAGCTGATCACCAACGCGGTCCGGCACGGCGGAGGGCAGGGCTGGCTACGCCTCTGGACGCAGTCGGAACTGGTGATGTGCGAGGTCTCCGACCACGGTCAGGGCATCAGCGTGCAACGCCTAGACGACCGCAGCCGACCTGCGCCGGAGACCGCCGGTGGCTGGGGACTCTGGCTGGCCCGCGAGCTGACCGACGCGATGGACGTGGAGACCGGCCCGGCGGGCACCACGGTCCGCATCACCTCCGCGACCGTGGCCACCGAGCAGCACATCGGCCGGCACCGCAGCGACTGACGACCGACGCCCGGGGTCACTCCCAGCGGTTACCGGTGATCTTCTCGTAGACGTCCACGTAACGGGCCCGGGTGGCCTCGACCACCTCGGCCGGCACCTCGGGCGCCGGTTCGCGCTTGTCCCAGCCGCTGCCCGCCGCCCAGTCCCGCACGTACTGCTTGTCGTAGGAGAACTGCGTACGGCCCGGCTGGTACGACTCGGCCGGCCAGAAGCGGGACGAGTCCGGGGTGAGCACCTCGTCGGCGAGGACCAGGGTGCCGTCCGACGCCCAGCCCAGCTCGATCTTGGTGTCGGCGACCAGGATGCCGCGCTCGGCGGCCAGCTCGGCACCCCGGCAGTACACGTCGATGGTCAGCTTCCGCAGCCGCTCGGCGGTCTCCGCGCCGACCTCGTCGATCACCTCGGCGAAGGTCATCGGCTCGTCGTGCTCCCCCATCGGCGCCTTGGTCGACGGAGTGAAGATCGGCTCGGGCAGGATGGACGCCTCACCCAGACCACGCGGCAGCGCGACGCCGGACACCGCGCCCGTGCTCTGGTACTCCTTGAGGCCGCCGCCGGTGAGGAACCCACGGGCGACGCACTCCACCGGGACCATCCGCAGCCGGCGGCACCGGATCGCCCGCCCGGCGAACTCCGCCGGCACGTCGGTGGCGGAGATGACGTGGTGCGGCACCAGGTCGGCGAGCTGCTCGAACCACCACAGCGACAGCGCGGTGAGCAGCTTGCCCTTGTCCGGGATCGGGGTCGGCAGCACCACGTCGTAGACGGAGACGCGGTCCGAGGCGACCAGGATCAGGTCGTCGCCGTCCGCGTAGACGTCCCTCACTTTGCCCGAGTGCAGAAGTTCCACGCGAACAAGTAGACCACGCGCCGGAGGCACCACAGTTGCGGGACCGCAGCGCTTCCGAAGCGCTGCGGCACCCGGTCAGCGCCGCCGGTTACGGGTGAGCCGGACCAGCAGCAGGACCACCACGGCCACCACCGCCAGGCAGCAGAGCAGGCCCAGGAAACCGAAGACGCCGCCACCGCGCCCACGTCGCCGGGCGGCCTCCACGACCAGTTCCCCGGTGCCGGTCGAGGCCCACGCGGCGACCGGCACGAACACCGCCAGCACGACCGTTCCCAGGAGCGTGCCGAGCCGCCCCCACCACTTGCCGAAGGAAGACATGGCCCCATCCTCGCCGAGGCCCGCAACCCCTGGCCGGCGAACGGCGCTGCGAGCTGGGCCCCCGGCCTGCGGACGGGGCCACCGGCCGACTCGCCGGCGGAACGACGAAGGCCCCGGATATCCGGGGCCTTCGTCGTGCAGTAGCGGGGACAGGATTTGAACCTGCGACCTCTGGGTTATGAGCCCAGCGAGCTACCGAGCTGCTCCACCCCGCGTCGGTATGTGACAACCCTACCCCATCCGTCACGAGCCCCACCGACCACCCCACCGGTACCCGAACAAGGTGTTCCCGGCAGCCGTCGGGAGGGGGCACCGCACTCCGGACAACGAGAAAGGCCCCGGATATCCGGGGCCTTTCTCGTGCAGTAGCGGGGACAGGATTTGAACCTGCGACCTCTGGGTTATGAGCCCAGCGAGCTACCGAGCTGCTCCACCCCGCGTCGGTAGATCCACCGTAGCGCACCACCCCGTCCCGCCGCAAAACGACTCACAGAACGGCCGTGGCGCTGCCGGGGTCAGGCCGGGAAACGGACCGGGCCCGTGGCGGCGACGGGAGGTCGCCGGCCACGGGCCCGGTCGGATGCGGTTCGTCAGCCGGTCGGTGACGGGCTGCCGGTCGGTGCCGGACCGTTCGCCCCGGCTGCCTGCTGGGCCTGCTGGAACGCGGTCAGCGCCTCGTCCAGCGTCTTGAGCGCCCGGCCGTACCGCTCGAAGTCACCGGACGCCTGTGCGTCGCGCACCTCGGTGATCGCCGCGCGTACCCGATCGGCGGCGACACCCAGATCGCCGGTGAGCGGCGGCGCCTCGGTCGGGGTGGGCGTGGGCGTCGGCTCCTCGCCACCCGGTGGCGGCTCCTCACCCGCGGGCGGCTCCTCCGTGGCCGGCGGCGGGTTGCCTTCCGCCGCCCGCTTGCCCTGCTCCACGAGCTGCTTGATGCCGTCGGCCGGGTTGTCGGCCAGCACCACGAACGAACCACCGTCACCGTACGAGAGCAGCACCTTCTGCAACAGCGGGTACGCGTCGGTCTGGTTGCTCTTCACGTAGACCGGCTCGACGTAGAGCATGCCGTTGCCGAACGGCAGTGAGAGCAGGTTGCCGTACTGCACCTGGGCCTGGTTCGAGGAGAGCAGGTTCAGCTGCTGCCGGATGTTGGCGTTGTTGGTCATCTGCTGGTGCACCTGCACCGGGCCGGAGACTCGGGTCTGGTCGGGCAACTCCAGCACCTGCAACCTGGGCCGCCCGTCCTGGTACGACGCCGAGATCAACGCGGCCAGGTTCTGCCGGCCGTTGGGGGTGACCGCGCTGGTGAGCTGGAAGGTTGGCTCCTCCTGCCCGGGCATCTGCGTGTAGAGGTAGTACGGCGGCTGCTTGACCCCGCTGTCCGGCGCGTCCGGCACGTTCGGCACCTGCCAGAAGTCCTGGCCGGAGTAGAAGTCGCCGGGGTTCGTGACGTGGAAGCGGGTCAGCAGGTTGCGCTGCACCTTGAACAGGTCGGCCGGGTAGCGGAAGTGGTCTGCCAGCGACTGCGGAATCTCCGCGCGCGGCTTGATCAGGTCACCGCCGAAGGCATTGTTCCAGGCCTTGAGCACCGGGTCGTTCTCGTCGAACTCGTAGAGCACGACCGTGCCGTCGTACGCGTCCACGGTCGCCTTGACCGAGTTGCGGATGTAGTTGACGTTCTCCCGGGCCAGCTGGATGGTGCCCCGGCCGGTCAGCTCGTCGGTGGTCTCCTGCTGGAGGTTGACCCGCTCGGCGTACGGGTAGGTGGCCGAGGTGGTGTAGCCGTCCACGATCCACTGCACCCGGCCGTCCACCACGGCGGGGTACGGGTCGCCGTCGAGCGTCAGGAACGGCGCGACCTTCTCCACCCGGTCCCGCGGGTTACGCACGTAGAGCAGCTTGGAGTTGTCGTTGACCGCCTCGGAGAGCAGGAAGTTCGGCTCCTGCTCCTTGATCGCGTAGAGCAGCCGCCGGGAGAACGACCCGACGTCGACGCCGCCCTCGCCGGTGTAGGTGTAGTACGACTCGCGGGCCTCGCCGCTCTCGCCCGCCGGCCGGTCGAACTCCGCCGGGTTGGCGTCCTCGTTCGGCTTGCCGACGATGGCGTAGTCACCGTCCTGCATCCGCTCGCCGTAGTAGATCCGGGGCTGGCTGGCCGGGATCAGGTCGGTCGGCGAGGAGCAGGACTCCTGTGACCGCTCGCCGAGGAAGCCCGAGACGAAGAACGGCTGGCCACCGCAGACGACCCGGTTGGCGGGGGCGGCCACCACGCCGTACCCGTGGGTGTAGACGGTGTGGCGGTTGATCCAGTTGCTCTGCTGGGCGGTCAGCTCGCCGTAGTTGATCTCACGTACGCCGACCACGTAGTCCTGGGTCCGGCCGTCGACCGTGTACCGGTCGATGTCGAGCTTGGGGCCGAAGTCGTAGAAACCACGGACCTGCTGGAGCTGGGTGTAGGTCTCGCTGACCAGCTGCGGGTCGAGCAGTCGGGCGTTCGGCACCACCGCGGTGTCGGTGGCCAGGCTCTCCGTCGGGGTCAGGTTGCTGGCCGAGTACGCCGAGTTCTCGGCGATGTCCAGCCCGTACGAGGCACGGGTGGCGTCGATGCTGCGCTGGATGTACGGCGCCTCCTTGTCCCGGGCGCTCGGCTTGACCTCGAAGGTCTGCACCGCCCAGGGGTAGATGCCGCCGATCGCCACCGCCGAGACGCCGAGCAGCGCCAGCGAGATGCCCGGCCAGACCAGGTTCCGCATCCAGGCGTTGGAGAACACGATGATCGCGATCGCCACCACCACGGAGATGTAGGCGAGGATCTCCTTGGCCGGCAGCAACGCGTTGATGTCGGCGTACCCGGCGCCGTAGACGCCCACGCCGTCGTTGTACTCCAGCAGCATCGACCGCCGGTCCAGCACGTACGCAACGGCCTTGAGCAGCACGAAGACCGCGACCAGCGAGCTCAGGTGGGCCCGCGCCGCACCGCTCATCCGGTCGCCGACGCCCTGTAGGCGGACCCCGCCGAAGAGGTAGTGCACGGCCAGCGATCCGATCAGCGCCAGCACCACCGCGGTGAAGCCCAGCCCGAGCAGGAACCGCCAGAACGGCAACTGGAAGACATAGAAGCCGACGTCCACGCCGAACTCCGGGTCCTGCACGCCGAAGTCACCGCCGTGCAGGAAGAGCAGCCACTGGTTCCAGCGGCTCTGCGCGGACAGGCCGGCGAAGAGACCCACCACCACGGCGGCGGCGGCGATCCAGAGCCCGAGCCGGGGGCCGAGCAGCATCCGGTAGCGCTCCAGCGTCGCCTGCTCCGGCGAGTGCGGACGCATCCGGGGCCGCAACCGCTGCGCCAGCCAGAGGTTGCCGCCGACGATCAGGCCCATCGCGACGGCGGCGGCCAGGAACAGCAGCAACCGGGTGACGATCACGCCACGGAAGACCGAGGTGTAGTCGACCTCGGAGAACCACAGCCAGTCGGTCCAGGCCTGCACCCCCCAGCCGAGCAGGGTGAACAGGACGAACACCCCGATCAGCACCCCGATTGTGACGCGTCCGCGTCGGCTCATCCTCGGCAGAGGGCTGCTGCTACGCATGACCACTGTTGGCTCCGCACGCTCGTTATGATCGGCTCCGACCAGGCACCCAGAGTACGGGGTGTTCCTGAATGCGTTGTGGCAAGGTCGCGCCGCGCAGCCGACACCCGGTCCGTACGCGACCGCACCGACCAGCAGTCGTCCCAGGTCAGCGTGTGGTTCCGGCGGAACGCCGGGTCGGTCCGGCGGTCAGCAGAGCGTCGGCTCGCCCCCGGAACGCAGCGTCTCCAGCGCGGTGAGCGCCTCGTCGAGCGAACCCACCCGGACCAGCGGCAGGTCCGGCTGGCTGTTGGACACCGCCTCGGCACAGTTGGCCGCCGGCACCAGGAACACGGTGGCGTCGGCCCGCTTCGCGCCGACCAGCTTCTGTGGGATGCCGCCGATCGGCCCGACCTGGCCGGAGTCGTCGATGGTGCCGGTGCCCGCGATGACCCGGCCGCCGGTCAGGTCCTCCGGGGTCAGCTTGTCGATGATTCCCAGGGCGAACATCAGCCCGGCGCTGGGCCCGCCGATGTCCTGGAGGTCGAAGGAGAGCGTGAACGGGTGCGGCTGCTGCTGCTCGATCTCGACCCCGATGCGCGGACGGCCGTCCAGCTCCTCGGTGGTGACGGTGTCGACACGCGCGGCCCCGTCGCGGGTGTAGCCGATGCGCAGGGCGGTGCCCGCCGGCTTCGCCCGGACCAGCTCGGTCAGTCGGCCGGCCAGCGGCACCGGCTCCCCGTCGACCGAGGTCACCACGTCACCGGGACGCAGCACCCCGGCGGCCGGACCGTCGTCGGCGACGGTCTTGACCACGACCTGCACCTCGTACCCCAACTCCCGCAACGCGGCGGTCTCCGCGCTGGTCTGCGAGACCTGGAAGTCCTCGGCGTTGCGCTGCTCGACCTCCTCGCGGGTCTCGCCGGGCGGATAGACCAGCTCGCGCGGCACCACCGCCTGGTCGTCGGAGAGCCAGCCCTGGATGGCCGAGCGCAACTTCACGGTGGGCTGCACACCCACCGTGGTCAGCCGCAGTTGACCTGCGGAGGTGGAGGTCTCACCGCCGGTGACCTGGATCACCTCCTTGCCGTCCTCCTGCCCGAGCGTGTCCACCGTCGGACCGGGACCGAGCACGACATAGGGGACGGGTGCGCCGAGCACCCCGATGCTGAGCAGTGCGGTGAGCAGAGCACCGAGGAGGACGGTCACGCCACGTCGTCTCATGCGGCAGAGCGTACCGAGCCGGTTCTCGGGCGCCGGGCGGCACGACGGGACTTCGCCCTCAGCGCAACCGCGGTGACGGCGACCTGGGGCACGGCGCGCGTACCGTAGAGCTCGTGCCTGATATTCCGTTCGGTTTCGCGCTCCCGGGTGGGCAGCCGCCCGACCCCAACGACCCCGCGCAGATGCAGCAGTTCATGTCGCAGTTGCAGCACCTGCTCTCCGCGCCGGGCAGCGGGCCGGTCAACTGGGACCTGGCCCGGCAGGTGGCGGCCAGTCAGCTCGCGGCGGCGGGCGACCCGGCGGTCTCGCCGTACGAGCGCAACGCGGTCGAGGAAGCGCTGCGCATCGCCGACCTCTGGCTGGAGCCGGCCTCGGCGCTGCCCTCCGGCATCAAGACCACGGTGGCCTGGAACCGCAACGAGTGGATCTTCAAGACGCTGGACGTCTGGCGCAAGCTCTGCGACCCGGTGGCCAGCCGGATGGTCGGCGCGATGGGCGACCTGGTGCCGCCGGAGGCACGCGCCCAGCTCGGCCCGATGCAGTCGATGGTGGCCACCCTCGGCGGCGCCCTCTTCGGCGGTCAGCTCGGCCAGGCGCTCGGGTCGTTGGCCGCGGAGGTGCTCTCCGTCGGTGACATCGGCCTGCCGCTCGGCCCGGCCGGGACCGCCGCGCTGATCCCGGCCAACATCCGGGGCTACGGCGAGGGTCTGGAGCTGCCCGAGGACGAGGTACGCCTCTACGTCGCCCTGCGCGAGGCGGCCCACCAGCGCCTCTTCGAGCACGTGCCGTGGTTGCGCGGACACGTGCTCACCGCCGTCGAGACGTACGCGGCCGGGATCCGGGTCAACCGGGAGGCGATCGAGGAGGCGATGGGTCGGGTCGACCCGACCGACCCGGAGTCGATGCAGGCGATCGCCCTGGAGGGCATCTTCACGCCGGAGGACAGCCCGGCGCAGAAGGCGTCACTGGCTCGCCTGGAGACCGCTCTCGCCCTGGTCGAGGGCTGGGTCTGCCACGTGGTGGACGGCGCCGCCGACGGCCGGCTGCCGAACGTGGTCGCGCTCGGCGAGGCGTTCCGTCGCCGTCGGGCGGCCGGTGGACCGGCCGAGCAGACGTTCGCCGCCCTGGTCGGGCTGGAGCTGCGTCCCCGTCGGCTGCGCGAGGCCGCCGCGCTCTGGGCGGCGCTCACCGAGCACCGGGGCATCGCCGGGCGGGACGCCCTCTGGGGCCACCCCGACCTGCTGCCCTCCGACGACGACTTCGCCGACCCGGTGGCCTTCGCCATGGCCGACGTGGACCTGATGTCCGAGCTGGACAAGTTCGACTTCTCCGCCCCGGGCGGCCCGGAGGAGAAGATCCCGGGCGAGGTCGAGGGCAAGGGCCCGGAGCGCCCCGACGACACCGAGGGCGACGACCGCCGCTCCTGATCCCGCCGCACCCGCCGGTCCGGCGTCAGCCGGACCGGTCGGCGCCGGAGAGCAGGGCGCGGGTGTGCTCCCAGCCGTCCAGCGCGAGGTCGAGCCGGGCCAGGTCGGCCGGGCCGCGTAGCCGGTGCCAGGACGGGGTGACCGCGAGGTCGCCCGGCTCGGGCGCCGCCGCGCGTACGGCCGCGGGCACGGCGCTGTCCAGGTCCAGTGCCGGCAGCCAGGAGGGTACGGGCAGCCGGACCGCCGCACCGAGCAGTCCCGGCACACCGCCCTCGACCGGGGCGAGCGCTACCGGCCGGCTGGTCAACGGGCGCAGGAGCTTGCCGACGGTGAGTCCGGGCAGGTCGGGGGCGTCCCCGGCGACCACCGCCGCCTGCTCGTAGCCGTCGCCCGAGGCGGTGAGGGCGGCGAAGACGGCGTTGGGGGTCGGCTCGGGCACCTCGTACACGGTCGTGCCGGGCCAGATCACCTCGTCGGCCAGCCGGCGGTCCGCCGGGGTGGCCGCCACCGCCGTGTCGACCTCGTTGAGCATGGCGAGCAGGTCCACCACGTCCTCGGCGAGCGCGCGACGCCAGTCCGCCGGATCGATGCCGGGCGGCGTCCAGGCGACCGGGGCGAGCAGCGCCACCACCACACGTCGGGCCATCCTCCGACCCTACCGCCGGGGTGGACGAACGCTCAGGGCGTGCCGCCCACCGCCGCGACACCCTCCAGGTAGCCCCGGGCGCGTTCGGTCTTCGGGTACCGGCCGACCAACGCCCAGAACTGCGCGTTGTGGCTGGCCACGATGAGGTGGACGAGTTCGTGCAGCAGCACGTAGTCGATCACCCAATCCGGCATCTCCTGGAGTCGGTGGGAGAGCCGGATCGAGCGGTCCGCCGGGGTGCAGGAGCCCCATCGGCCGTTCTGGTTGCTCACCCACCGGACGCTGGCCGGCACCGCCTGGTCGCCGTACTCGGTCAGGTACAGCTTGATCAGCCGGCCGGCCCGTTCCAGCAGCTCGGCGTCGGAGCGGGTGAGACGCCCCTCACGGGCGGCGAGCCGGGCGAGCATCCGGTCGACCCACTCGCTCTCCTCGGCCCGGGAGAACTGGTCGGGGATGAGGACGACGACCCGCTCACCGTCGCGGTAGGCGGACACCGTACGTCGCCGACGCTGGCTGCGCCGTACCTCGACGACAGGCTTCCGCGCCCCCGCCATCAGTGGACCGCGCAGCCTCGGTTTGCTGTCACGTTGGCAAGCTAATGCGTTGTGACCAGGGGTCCGCAAGGGTCAAACCCCCGGCACGCGCCCGGAAAATGGGGATTGGTCGCCAGGAGTCCCGAAAAATTTCTGGCCGGAGGCCCGTGAGGCGTCGCGATCACCCATCGTGATGGTCGGTGAGGTGTCACCGCACCGACACGCTCCACGGTAAGTGATCATCGTCCGACCCCGCCAGTCGGGTCCCGATCTTCGGTCGCGCGGGCCCTACCAGCGGATTTAGCGACCTCCAGTCGGCGTGTCCCCGCCAAAAGGACTGATCTGGCCCAATTCGGCGTGCACACTCTCGACGTCGCCTTGCTCACAGTGGCAACGCGCAGCTGACATGGAACCGCCCTCACCTGGGTAGGGTCCGCCAACCGGTGGTCATGTGGATGACCACGGAGAAGACCCGGTGTCGGACGTCGTAGGCGCCCGTCGCCGGGAGAACCGCCGGACCGGCATCGACCCGGCGGACGAGACGAGGAGGCACACCGTGGCCGACCAGGCCCAGACCTACAACGGTTACTGCGTCAAGTGCAAGGAGAAGCGGGATTTCGAAGGCCGCGTCGAGGTCTCGAAGACCGGCATGAACATGGCCAAGGGCAAGTGTCCGGTGTGTGGCACAACAGTGAACCGCATCCTGGGCAAGGCGAAGGTCTGACGTACGCGTCCGCGCGAGGGGGTGGCCGGCGGCCACCCCCTCGCGGCGTTCCCGCTCACTGTCGGGCCGCCGACAGGGTTACCGGCGAGTTGTGGAAAACTCGCCGAATCCTGTGGACAGCCCTGGATCTGCGGGTGGCCACCTGTGGACAACGATCGACGGACAGCAGGGAATCGGTCACTGTTCGTACCCATGTCGCCGATCCCGGAGCACCCGCCGTCGCCCCGTCCCACCCTGTTGCCCGGCCTCAGCCGACTCTGGCGCGACCGGCACACCCTCCAGCTCGGGCTGGCACCGGAGCGTGCCGTCCTGGTCGAGTTCGCCGACCCCGGGGCGGTCCGGCTCCTCGACCTGCTCGACGGCACGCGCAGCGAGCGGCAGGCGCTGACCGGCACGGGCGGCCGTCCGGAGCACGCCCAAGCCCTGCTCGACGCACTGCGCGAGGCCGGGCTGGTGGTGCCGGCGCATACGCTGGTGCCCCGGGATCTCGCCGAGCCCCGTCGGAGCCGGCTCGCCGCGGAGGCCGGCGCGCTGGCCCTGGCCGCCGCCCGGCTGCCCGGCACCCCCGCGCAGGTGCTCCGACGTCGCCTGGCCGCCCGGGTGGTGGTCACCGGCCCCGGGCCACTCGGCGCCGCCGTCACCCTGGCCCTGGCCCAGGCCGGTGTCGGGCACGTCCAGCCCGACCTCACCGGCCCGGTACGCCCCGTCGACCTGGTCGCCAGCGGTATCGCCGCCGGTGACCTCGGGCGTCCGCTCGACGCGGCCGTCCGGGCGACCGTGACGCGCGCCGCACCCGGCACCGCCACCGAACCACTGCGCCGGACCCGGCCCGACCTGGTGATCCAGCTCGGCCTCGACCGACCGGCCGCCCTGGTGGCCGCCGGTCACGCCCAGCGCCGGCAGCCGCACCTGCTGGTCGACGTCCGGGAGGGCATACCGGTCATCGGGCCACTGGTCCGGCCGCCGACCGGCCCCTGCCTGCGTTGCCTCGACCTGCACCGCGCCGACCGGGACCCGCACTGGCCGGCCCTCGCCGCCCAGATCGCCCACACGCCCGCCACCCCGACGTGTGCCACCGGCACGGTCCTGGCGGCCACCGCCTACACGGTCGGCGAGGCGCTGGCACAGCTCGACGGCGGCACACCGGAGACGCTCGGCGGGGCGGCGGAGATCGGCCCGGCGGGCGTCACCCGCCGCCGGCACTGGCCGCCGCACCCCCGCTGCCGGTGCGGTGCGTACACCGAAGATGAACGCCAGCCCGGGCGCAGAGCAGCAGCGGGCCCGCCGAGTCGGTAACAATGACCTCGTGACCGACATCCCGCGCCGGGCCGTGTCCCGCACCGCCAAGCTCGCCGCACTGCCGCTCGGCTTCGCCGGGCGGACCGTCCTCGGCATGGGAAAGCGTGTCACCGGGCTCGCCTCCGACGTGATCTCCGCCGAGATCCAGCAACGCACCGCCGAGCAGCTCTTCAGCGTCCTGGGCCAGCTCAAGGGCGGGGCGATGAAGTTCGGCCAGGCGTTGTCCGTCTTCGAGGCGGCTCTGCCCGAGGAGGTCGCCGCGCCGTACCGGCAGGCCCTGACCAAGCTTCAGGAGGCCGCGCCGCCGCTGCCCGCCGCCAGCGTGCACAAGGTCCTCGCCGAGCAGCTGGGTCCGGCCTGGCGGGAGCGCTTCGTCACCTTCGACGACTCCCCCGCCGCCGCGGCCAGCATCGGGCAGGTGCACCGGGCCGTGTGGCGGATGCCGGACGGCACCGGGCGGGACGCCGCCGTCAAGATCCAGTATCCGGGCGCCGGTGACGCCCTGCTCGCCGACCTCAAGCAGCTCTCCCGGCTGAGCGCCATGTTCCGGGCCATCCAGCCCGGGCTGGACGTCAAGCCGCTCCTCGCCGAGCTGCGGGAACGCATCACCGAGGAGTTGGACTACGAGCTGGAGGCGGAGTCGCAGCGCGCCTTCGCCGCCGCGTACGAGGACGATCCCGAGATCTACGTCCCCTCGGTCTTCTCCGCCTCGCCCCGGGTGCTGGTCACCGAGTGGGTGGAGGGCACACCGCTGTCGGACATCATCCGGGAGGGCAGCGAGGAGCAGCGTGACCGGGCCGGCCTGCTGATGGCCACGCTGCACCTGTCCGCACCGGCGCGGGCCGGGCTGCTGCACGCCGACCCGCACCCGGGCAACTTCCGGCTGCTGGCGGACGGCCGGCTCGGGGTGATCGACTTCGGCGCGGTGGCCCGGATGCCGGAGGGTACGCCGGAACCGATCGGCCGCATCGCCGCCCTGGCCCTGCGCGGCGACGCCGACGGCGTGGAGGCCGGCCTGCGCTCGGAGGGCTTCCTCAGCACCGACGACCCGATCGACGCCCACGCGCTGCTGGAGTTCCTGCGGCCGATGCTGGAACCGATCGCCGCCGAGGAGTTCCGGTTCTCCCGGGCCTGGCTGCGTGCCGAGGCGACCCGGCTGGCCAACCCGCGCTCACCCGCGTACCAATTCAGCCGGCACCTCAACCTGCCGCCGTCGTACCTGCTCATCCACCGGGTGACGCTCGGCTCCATCGGGGTGCTGTGCCAGTTGGAGGCCAAGGCACCCTACCGGGGCATCCTGGAACGTTGGCTGCCCGGTTTCGCCGCGGTCGGCTGAGCACCGCCCCACCACACGACGACGGCGGGGGGGGGGGGGGCGGCCCCCCCCCGGGGGGGGGGGGGGGGGGCGTAAGAACGCCCCACACGCGGGCCCCCCGGGGCCGGGCGGGGGTTGCGGGGGGTCGGGGGGGGGGGGGT
>NZ_JBITKL010000005.1:0-68319 GCF_044460945.1 Micromonospora sp. NPDC049903 | reverse complement strand
TGTGCCTTTTGGTGCCAACGCCACCCTCCCGGGGCACCAGGAACCTTTGCGGCCCGGTTTGGGGGGGGGGGGGGTGCCCCCCCCCCCCCCCCCCCCCCCGGGGGGGGGGGCCCCCCCGGCCCCCCCCCGCCGTTTGCGGTGTCGGTCCTACAGAACGCCCAACTCGCGAGCCGACCGGGCACGGCCGGTCATGGCGACGGTACGGGCGGATCGGGTTGCCTCAGTGCTCGTGGTGGTGCGACCGGCCTGAGGCCGCAACATTCGCACCTTCGACAACGCTTCGTGAAGTAGGTACATGTCGGTGGTTCCGTTCGGCAGGTACAACATCGTGGTCAGCTCTCTCTCGGCCGGCACGCTGCCGGCGGGGTTGGTCCGGTTCGGGAACATGTCAGGCAGCCAGCCGGACCGCGTTGCGCGACGGGGCGAGCCCGTCGGCAGCCAGTCGCGCCTCGGCCTCGACCCGCAGGGCGGCGTCACGGGCGATGTCCTCCTTGCGCGGGCGACCACGGGGCCGCTTGCGCGGGACGACCGCGCCACGCTCGAAGATCTCGCCGCCCCAGACGCCCCAGGGCTCGGCCCGCTCGACCGCACCGGCCAGGCACTCGACGCGCAGCGGGCAGTCCCCGCAGAGCGACTTGGCCAGTTCCAGCTCGGTGGGCGAGTCGGAGAACCACAGGTCGGGGTCGAACTTCCGGCAGGGCAGGTTCGCCTCCATCTCGACGCTCAGGTCGAGCGGGGCCAACGCCAGACTCATCGCCCGGTCACCTCTCTCTCACACTTCGATCTCGTGGATCGCTGTTCCGACGTACTTCGGCGGTGCAAAAAACTGAGGCCGCGGATCCCGGTATGCGGGTTCCGCGGCCTCGAGGTGAGCCGGTGGTCTGTTGGTCAGACCGGTCTACCTCGAGGTGGAACACCGCGGACGTCCATCCGCTTGGTGGCGCCATCGACGCCCTTGCCCGTGAAGCCACTGGTCCCCTGGATCCCGTTCGGC
Source organism: Micromonospora sp. NPDC049903 (assembly GCF_044460945.1). NCBI lineage: Bacteria > Bacillati > Actinomycetota > Actinomycetes > Micromonosporales > Micromonosporaceae > Micromonospora > Micromonospora sp. NPDC049903. The sequence continues at coordinate 67,325 of NZ_JBITKL010000005.1, read as the reverse complement.
TTCGGTGCGAGGATCAGCTCGGCCTGAACCTCGACCCGGTGCGCCTGCGGAGCCCACGGTCGGGTGGCGACGACGGTCGCCCGAACTTCCGTCGCCGGAACGACGGAGATCAGGGCAGCCGACAGCGGAGCGACGGCAACGGGCAGCGCCGTCGGACGCTGGTTGACGTAGCTCTCCATCGGTGCCACCTCCTTACCTTCACTCGACGATCGACTCGGAACAGATACCCCGTGAGCAGCCCGAACAGGGCCCCCTCGCGAGGTGTGTCCTGAGGCTATGACGGTCGGTGGGGCGAGGGCAAACGAATTAACGGTCAGATTCAGAAAGTTTTCTGAGGGCAGATCTCATCGACCGCCGCACCCCCGACCAGCGCCAGTACGGCCTCCCCGTACAGGCCGAGTTTGCGCGGGCCGATGCCGGCGATCGCGACCAGTTCCTCGGGCCGGGCCGGGCGCCGCTCGGCGAGCGCGACGAGCGTCGCGTCGGTGAAGACCACGTAGGCGGGCACCCGCTGGGCCCCGGCCACCCGGGAGCGCCACTCGCTCAGCCGCTCGTGCAGCTCGTCGTCGATGTCGGACGGGCAGGTGGCGCAGCGGCCCAGCTTCCGGTCCGACCCGGCGAACAGGGTGGTGCCGCAGATCCGGCAGGAGACGATCCGGGTGGCGGCCCGCCGCTGGGCGCCGCGCGCCGGGCCGCCCGAGGCCGCCCGCTCCGTCCCGCCCGGGGCCAGTTGGGGCAGGAACCGGCACGGCCGCCGGGCACGCCCGCCCGGGGAGCGTGCCGAGGCGTACGACAGCCAGAGCCACTGGCGGGCCCGGGTGATGCCGACGTACAGCAGTCGGCGCTCCTCCTCGACCTGCTCGGTGGTGCGCGCGTAGGTGGTGGGCAGGGTGCCCTCGGCGAGCCCGACCAGGAAGACGGCGTCCCACTCCAGGCCCTTTGCGGAGTGCAGCGAGGCCAGGGTCACCCCCTCCACCGTGGGTACGTGCTGCTGGGCCGCCCGCCGGGCCAGTTCGTCGGCGAAGTCGGCGAGGGTGACCGGGCGCTCGACCGTGGCGGCCACCCCGAGCGGCATCAGGTCGGGGGTGGCCGCGTACTCCTCGGCGAGCTGGACCAGCGCGGCCAGCGCCTCCCACCGCTCGCGGGCGGCCCCACCGGGCGGGGGCGCGTCGGGCGCCCACCCGACGGCGGCGAGCGCCTCGACCACCGCCACCGGCAGCGGCGTCTCGCCGGGGATCGACCGGGTGGCCGCGCGCAGCGCCACCATCGCCTGCCGCACCTCGGTCCGCTCGAAGAACCGCTCGGCCCCCTGGACGAGGTACGGCACGCCCGCCTCGGCCAGCGCCTTCTCGTACGCCTCGGACTGCGCGTTGGTGCGGAACAGCACGGCGATCTCGCGCGCCGGGGTGCCGGCGTCGACAAGCGCACGGCAGCGGGCGGCGACCGCGGCGGCCTCGGCCGGCTCGTCGGTGAAGATCCGCCGCTCCGGCTCCGGACCGGGCGGACGCTGGCCCACCAGCTCCAGGCGCAGCCGCGCCTCGGTGCCCCGGGCCTGCGAGATGACCGCGTTGGCGAGCCCGACCACCTGCGGGGTGGACCGGTAGTCACGGACCAGCCGGACCACCGTGGCGCCCCGGTGGCGACGCGGGAAGTCGACCAGGTACGACGACGTCGCCCCGGTGAACGAGTAGATCGTCTGGCTGGCGTCGCCGACCACGGTCACGTCGTCCCGGCCGCCGAGCCAGGCGTCCAGCAGCCGCTGCTGCAACGGGTTGACGTCCTGGTACTCGTCGACGACGAGGTGCCGGTACTGGTTGCGTACCTGTTCGGCGACGTCCGGGTGCTCCTCGATCCCCCAGACCGCGGCGCGGAGCACGTCCTCGAAGTCGATCACACCACCGCTGCGCTTGAGCTTCTCGTACGCGGCGAACACCTCGGCGACCTTGGCCGGCTCGTGCGGCGTCTCGCGCAGCGCCTTCGCCGCCGCCACCACGTACTCCCCCGGCTCGACCAGCGACGACTTGGCCCACTCGATCTCACCGGCGAGGTCCCTCGCTGCGGTCCGGTCGGTCCGCAGGCCGGCCCGGGCCGCGGCGAGGGTGACCAGGCGCACCTTGCTGTCCAGCAGCTCGGGCATGGCCCGCCCGCTCAACAGCCGGGGCGCGAAGTAGCGCACCTGGCGCAGTGCGGCGGCGTGGAAGGTCCGGGCCTGCACGCCGGCCACCCCGAGCGCGGCGAGCCGGTGGCGCAGCTCGGCGGCGGCGCGGGCGGTGAAGGTGACGGCGAGCACGTGCCGGGCGGAGATCTCCCCGGTCAACGCCCGGTGCGCGATCCGCGAGGTGACCGCCCGGGTCTTGCCGGTGCCCGCCCCGGCGAGTACGCAGACCGGACCGGCCGGGGCGGTCACGGCCGAGCGTTGTTCCGGGTCGAGCCCGGTCAGCACGCGTTCGGACGCGGAGTTAACCACCACAGCGGGGAATTGTCGCAGCTCGCTCGGACGTTGCAGCGGTTAGCCTGTGCTGATCTGCGCGAGCAGGCGCGCATGACGTTGGAGGATCTCACCATGCTGACCATGTACTCCACTCCCTGGTGCGGCTACTGCCACCGGCTGAAGTCGCAGCTCGACCGGGAGGGGATCGCCTATCAGGTGGTCGACATCGAGCAGGATCCGGCGGCGGCGGAGTTCGTGATGGGGGTCAACGGCGGCAACCAGACCGTGCCCACCCTGCGTTTCGCCGACGACAGCGCGCTGACGAACCCGTCGATCAACCAGGTCAAGCAGCACCTGGCGAGCATCACCGTCTGACCACGGACGTACCCGCGGCGGCCGGTCCCGATCGGGGCCGGCCGCCGCGTCGTGGTCAGTGGCCGCCCCGGCCGCTCAGCGTCCCGACCGGCGCCGGGTCCCGGTCCTCGGCGGCCGGGCGCGGTGCCGGCACCCGGGTACGCGCCGCCGGTCCGGCCGGCGGGCTCAGCCGACGCCCGGCCCAGAGGTAGCCACCGGCGAGCAGGGTGGCCAGGCCGATCGACACGAAGACCGCCCGGAAGTCGAGCACCCCGACGATCAGCGCGCCCACGCCGACGGAGATCGCCTGCGGGCACCGGATCACCGCCTCCGAGGCCGCCGCGACCCGGCCGATCAGCTCGGGCGGGGTCCGCCGCTGAATCAGCGTGTGCAGGCCGACCAGGGTCAGCGGCAGGGACACCCCGGCCAGCAGCATCGCGGTGAAGCCGAGCCACAGGTTCGGGTACGCCAGCGCCAGTGCCGCCGGGCCGAAGAACGCCACTCCGGCGGCGAGGGTGCCCAGCTCACCGAGTCGCCGTAGGACGGCCGCCGAGCACAACCCGCCGACCAGTCCACCGATGCCCTGCACGGTGACCAGTACGCCGACGAACGCGGCGTCCCGTCCGAGCCCCGAGTCCACGTACGCGAAGATCAGCGACTCGGTGAAGCCCATCACCAGCGAGCCGAGGCCGAAGCCGAGCACCGCCCGCCGCAACGCCGGCTCGCCGGCGAGGTGCCGCAGTCCGGCGACCAGTTCGGCGGAGAGTCGCCGTACCCGGGTGGTGCCGTCGGCCGGGCGGTCCGCGAGCCGATCGGTCGGCCGGGCGGGCGACTCGGCCAGCCGGAGCGTGCCGACCACGGCGGCGGCGACCAGGAAGCCGACCATCCCGACCGCGGCCAGTACCCAGCCGCCGCGCACCGCGTACAGGCCGGCGCCGGCCAGCGGGCCGACCAGCCGCAGACCCTGCCGCACGGTCTGCAACGCGCCGTTGGCCTCACCGAGCAGGTCGGACGGGACCATCTCCTGGATCAGCCGACTGAGCACCGCGCCGACGGTGAGGTTCGACAGGCCGTAGAGCGCGGCCACCGCATAGATGATCCACATGTCGTCCGCGTCCCGCACCGCGAACAGCGGGGTGAGCAGCAACGCCATGGCGACGTTGGTGACCACGAAGAAGGGCTTCCGGGGATACCGGTCGACGAACCAGCCGACCAGCGGCGCGAGGGTCCTCGGCGCGAGGATGACGAAGATGGTGGCACCGGCGAGGCCGTCCGATCCGGTGAGGTCCTTCACCCAGATGGCGAGTGCCAGCAGCAGGATCGACTCTGCGGTCATGCTGGCCAGCAGTCCGCCGAACAGCAGGCGGAAGTCCGGGCGACTCAGGACGGTTCGCATTGATCCCTCCGGGGGTGGCGCGACTCGGGCGCGGTCGGGAACCCGTCCGGGGCGGGGACGCAGATGACGGCGGTCTCGTTCCGGTGTGTCGGGTGTCCGTATTTCTCATGACACGCCCCCGCCGGTACCTCCGGCGCCGGTCGCGACGTCCATACTGGCCGTGGGGGGCGAATTTCATACAGTTACCGTCGCGTCTGCGGCGGTCGACGGAAAAGAGGACACCGTGCCTCCTGCCGCACCCAGTCCGATCCTGCGTCGGCAGCGGCTCGGCCGCGAACTACGCCAGTTGCGCGAGGCCGCCGGGCTCACCGGCGACCAGGTCATCGAGCGTGTCGGCTGGGCCTCCGCGTCGAAGCTGTCCCGACTGGAGAACGGCCGCAGCCGGCCCGACCCGCAGGACGTCCGGGACCTGCTCGACCTGTACGACGCCGACGAGGCACGGCGGGCGGAGCTGCTCGGCATCACCGACGAGGCCGGCGACATGCGCGGCTGGCTCAAGAACTATCCGGCGATGACGCAGCAGCAACGCGGCTTCGCCGAGTTGGAGGCGGGCTGCGTCGAGATCTCCGAGTACAACCCGGTGCTGGTGCCGGGGTTGTTGCAGACCCCGGGGTACGCCCGGGTCCGGCTCTCCTCGGCGTACCAGGTCGGCCGGGAGGCCGGCGATCCGGAGGCCGAGGAGGAGACCGAGACGCAGGTCAAGGCCCGGCAGGCCCGGCAGCGGCTGCTCACCCGGGAACACGACGCGCCCCAGTACACGGCGGTGTTGGAGGAGGCGGCGCTCGGGCACCGGGCCGGGCCGCCCGAGGTGCTCCGGGAGCAGTTGGAGCAGCTCTGCGAGCTGGCCATGCTGCCCAACGTCACGCTGCACGTCCTGCCCAGGGACACGCCGATCGGGCAGTGGTACCTCCCACCGACCGCGTTCTCGGTCTATCGGTTCGCCGATCCACTCGATCCGGAGACGCTCGCCATCGAAGGTGGCTTCACCGACGTCATGTCGACCGACGCAATCGCCCTAAATCACTATAAAGTGGTGTTCAAGTGGCTACGCACGGCGGCACTTTCCGCAACGGATACCCACTCCTGGCTGGTCAAGTCGTCGGAACGGCTGACCGGTCCGGGGGCATCGTCCATTGTGGCCAACGGATCGGCAACGGCGCCGGCCCAACGCCGTGGTTCCTCCGGGAGCCTGACGGAGCGGTGACCGAGGAGGGGACCGCGCTCGGCACGTGCGTCCCCACTCGATCCATCGGTTCACGTCAGGAGCTCAACCATGAACGACATTCGCACCACGCCGTCCGTCCTCGCCCAGCTCGCGCACGCCCCCTGGCGTACCAGCACGCGCAGCCAGACCTCCAACTGCGTGGAGGTCGCACCGCTGGGCACCGGTCCCGCCGCGGTGGCGCTGCGCGACAGCAAGGACCAGGGTGGCCCGGTCCTGCTGTTCAACCGGGCCGGATGGCTGGGCTTCATCTCCGGCGCCAAGAACGGGCAGTTCGACCTGAACTAGTTCGGGCACGTCTCGCGGGGCCGTCGGCACACCACCGGCGGCCCCGTCGTCGTCCACCCCGACCATCCGCTGCCATCCGTCCCGACCACCCCGGTGAGCAGGCATCGGATGATCGGACGGGGCTCAAATCAATCGCCGCGTTTCACTTGCTGAGATGCGGACCGGGCGTACGATGGCCGGGTAGTGACGTGGAACTTCCACGGTTCCACCCGTCGCGGCACATCGGAGACCCACATGCGGTTCCTGATCGTTCGCACCGACATCCGCGCCGTCGTCGACACCGACATCACGGCCGCCTGGGCCGGCGGTCACCGGCTGCGGGACGAGACCACCCGGCCCGAGCCGCGTCGCCAGGTCGTGCACGCCGAAGACCGCGACGCCGCCCTGCACCTCGCCCGCGCCATCGCCACCGTCGGCGCCGTGCGCTCCGGTAAGCAACGGGTCAAGGTGTTGCCGTTGGACGATCCGGCGCGCTGGCGGGCCCGTCCGGGTCCGCCCGACACCTGACCTCCCCACGTCCGTCGTGGTCGACCGGCTCCCCCGCCGTGTTCCTCACCCAGCCGACCACGACGGCCCGTGTCCCCGGCCCGTGGCCGCCGCGGCAACGACGGCCACGGGTCGGGGCCGCACTCCCCCGCACCCCGGCGCGCACCAGCGCACCCGCCGCCGTGCTCGGCGTGGAGGTAAGGAAGGGTCCCCTGCTATGCATCAGGCGTTAGCAGGGGACCCCTCCTTACATCTCAGCAGTGGCCGTCGAACCAGCGGTGGATCAGGAACAGCGCGATCGACGACGGTGGGGGCAGCAGCAGACGGTCGCCTCCGGCGTCCACCTCCCGGCCGGCGAGCGCGGCACCGACCTCCTGCCGGGTGAACCAGCGAGCCTGCGCGATCTCGGCCGGATCGGGCCGGACCGGGTGCTCCGGGTCGGCGGTGGCCAGGAAACCGAGCATCAGCGAGCCCGGGAACGGCCACGCCTGGCTGCCCGCGTACGTGATCTCGCGGACCGGCACACCGACCTCCTCGCGTACCTCCCGCAGCACGGTGGCCTCGGCCGACTCGCCCGGCTCGACGTACCCGGCCAGACAGGAGAACCGGCGCTGCCCCTTCGGGCTGGGCCAGGCGGCGTTGTTGCCCAGCAGGCAGCGCCCGTCGAGACCGTCGACACCGTCGTGCACCAGCACGATCATGGCAGGGTCGGTACGCGGCCACACCCGCTCACCGGAGCCGTCCACCCGGGACCACCCCGCCTCGTCGGTGCGGGTCGGTGCGCCGGTGACCGGGTGGTAGAGGTGCCGCAGATGCCAGTTGGTCAGCGCCAGCGCCGTGGTGAACAGCCCGGCGTCCCGGTCGCTGAGCAGATGCCCGACACCCCGCAGGTGAGCCGACCGGGTGTCCGGGCGCACGGTCAGCGCAGTGTGCACGCAGAAGACCGGCACCCCGTCCGGTTCCACGCCGAGGAACACCGCGTCGGCGGCCAGCGTCGAGGGCAGGTCGTCCGCCGCCACCAGGACCAGTTCCGGCACCGGGGTGTCGGTCCGCACCAGCGCCCGGCCGCCGGCCTCCACGTCGAGCACCAGCACCCGCGCGCCGGACCAGGCCGCCGCCAACCACTGCGGATCGGTACGCCGATGCGCCGCCCGGTCCAGCGTCGAGCGGGCCAGCGGCGGGGCCGCCTCCCCCTGTAGTACCCAGTCGACCGGCTGTCCCCAGCCGTCCGACGGCAACGCCGTGCCGGTGGGCCCGCTCACGGTGTCGCCGGTGTGGTCTGGACCGGGGTCAGCGTGGACAGCGAGGGCTCGATGCGTGCGGCATCACCGAGCACGACGGTGACCGCGCGGGACGGGGCGAGGTAGCGGGCCGCCGCCTCGGTGACGTCGTCGACGCTCGCCTTCGCCAGCCGGGCCGCGTGCTCGGAGAGGAAGTCCAGCCGCAGCCCGCTCCCGGCGTACGCGCTGACGAACGACGCCAGGCCCGCCTGGGTGGCGATGCCGAGCTGGAGCGTGCCGAGGGCGTACTGGCGGGCCTGGTCCAACTCCTCCTGGCCGGGTGGCACGGTGGCCAGCCGGCCCAGTTCGTACGTGGTCTCCAGCAGCGCCGGTGCGGTCACCTCGGTGGCCACCTCGGCGGCGGCCAGCAGCACCGAACCGCCGACCGAGTGCTCGACCATCGAGTGCGGACCGTACGTGTAGCCCTTGTCCTCACGGATGTTCTCCACCCAGCGCGAGGAGAAGTAGCCGCCGAAGATCAGGTTGGCCAGTTGCAGCGCGGCGTGGTCCGGATGGGTACGTGGCACCGCCGGCAACGCCATCCGCATCGACGACTGCACCGAACCGGGCCGGTCGACCAGCAGCAGCGGGCCGGGTTCCAGCGGCGGGACCGGCGGCACCTCGGCCGCGTGCTCGCCGCCCTGCCAGCCGGCGAGCGCCTTCTCGGCGGCGTCCAACGCCCGCTCCGGGTGTACGTCGCCGACCAGCACCAGCACCGCGCCGGCGGGTCGGACCCGCTGGGCGTGCAGCGTGCGCAGGGCGGCCGGACGGACCGCGCGGACCTGCTCGGGCTCCGGGGTCTGGACCGCGTACGGGTGCCGGCCGAAGATCCGCCGCAGCAGCGCGGTCCGGGCCAGATGGGCGGGCTGGCTCCGGGCCACCTGGATGCCGTCCACCAGCCGGTCCCGCTCGACGCCGACCCACTCGGCCGGGTAGTTGGCGCCGGTGACCACGTCGGCGAGGATCTCCAGCATCCGGTCCAGCCCGGTGGCCAGGGCGGTGCCGGAGAGCATCAGTCGGTCCGGGTCGAGCCCGGCGGAGAGCCCGCCGCCGATCCGCTGGAGTTCGGCGGCGATCTGCACGCTGCTCATCGTCTCGGTGCCGGAGAGCAGGGTCTGCGCCAGCAGGTGCCCCCGGGCCAGGTGGGCACGGACGAACGGCATCCAGAGACGCAGCTCCACCAGCGGCACCGCCGGACGGCGTACCACGATCACGGTGAGCCCGTTGTCGAGCGTGCGTTCGGCCTGCCGGGGCAGCTTGAGTCGGCGGGTCGGGCCGAGCGGCGGCAGCGTTCGCGTGGGCGTACTCGTGTTCATGGACGGCCACCTTTCGCGATCACCTCGACGGACGCGCGGCGCTCCGGCCGCAGGGTGGCCGCGGCGGCGCGGACCTGCTCGTCGGTGACCTCACCGACCAGCCGGGGCAGCTCGCCGAGCAGGCCGGGTTCGCCGCGCTGCTGCTCCAGCACCGCCATCCGCAGCGCGCGGGACAACACCGCGTCGGAGTCGCGCAGCAGGTGGGTGGCCATCCGGGCCTGGGTACGGGCCAGCTCGCCGTCGGTGAGGCCGTCCGTGGCGACCCGGTCCAGTTCCTCGTCGACGGTGCGCAGCACCTTGTCGACGTCGCCGCCGGGCGGCAGGTGGGACTGGATCAGCAGGGCGGTCGGGTCGCGGACGTCGAACGGGTCTCCCATGAAGCCCAGGTAGCCGCCGATGCTGGTGACCGTGCGGTCGCGGTGCACCAGCCGCTCGACCAGCCGGGAGGCGTCGCCGTCGGTGAGCACCTCGGCCAGCACCACGAACGGCAGGTAGTCGGCGAAGTTCCCGATCGGGTCGGGCACCCGCCAGCCGGAGGCCACCGCCGGCAGCGGGGCCAGCTTGTCCTCGTACGCGGTGCGCCGCTCGGCGGTCGGCTCCGGCTCGGCGAAGTCCGGCCGGTCCGGCGCCGGACGGGCCGGTACGTCGCCGAAGTGTCGTTCGATCAGCTCGACGGCCTCGGCGGTGTCGATGTCGCCGCTGACCGCGAGCACGGCGTTGCCGCTGGCGTAGTAGCGCCGGAAGAAGTCGGCCGCGTCGGCGACGGTGGCGGACTCCAGGTCGTCGAAGGAGCCGTACCCGTCGTGCGCGTTCGGGAAGGTGTCGAACATGACCGGCGGCAGGGTCAACCAGGGGAACCCGCCGTACGGCCGGTTGAGCACGTTGACCCGGATCTCCTCCTTGACCACGTCCACCTGGTTACGCAGGTTCTCCTCGGTCAGCCGAGGGCCGCGCATCCGGTCGGCCTCCAGGAACAGCGCCCGTTCCAGGGCGTTGCTCGGCAGGGTCTCGTAGTAGTCGGTGTAGTCCAGGTGGGTGGAGCCGTTGAAGGTGCCACCGGCGCCCTGGACGTGCCGGAAATGGGCGAGCTTCTCCAGGTTCTCCGAGCCCTGGAACATCAGGTGCTCGAAGAGGTGCGCGAAGCCGGTCCGTCCCTCGGGCTCGGACCGTATGCCCACGTCGTAGACCACCGCCACGCCGATCACCGGTGCACTGCGGTCGGGCGTCAGGACCACCCGCAGGCCGTTGTCGAGGGTGAACCGCTCGACGGGGTACTTCGCGGCTGGGATTCTCGCTCTGCGCGTCGGCACGGATCCGACCCTAACGCCTCCGCCGAGCCGGGGAGGCGGGTAAGGGCGGCAGGTGTTAGCCGGGGACCCCTGCTATACCCGAGGCGTTAGGAAGGGCCCTTCCTTTCATCGCCGGCTCAACCGGCGGTGCTGCCCGGCCGCGCGGTGGCGGCCGGCCCGTGCAGGTCCACCAGGCCGGACGGGGCCGCCCCGCCCGGCGTGGCGGGCCAGGGAGCGAACGCCACGGCCGTGGCCAGCAGCAGTCCGGCGGCCGCCACCGCGACCACCAGGAGTAGTTCCCGCACCGCCGCCGAACCCACCATGGTCGTTCCTCCCCGAGCTGAGCCGATCCCCCCGGCTCATCCCCCCGCGCCCAGCGTTCCCCAGCCGGGAGGTGGTGACAGTCGTCCACCCGACGGTAGGACGGCTGATTACCGACTCAGGGTTCCGCCAAACCGGCCGTCCGAAATGCGGACGGCCGGGCCGCCTCCGGTCCCAGTGGGTGGCGGAGGCGGCCCGGCCGTCGCGGGTGAACCCGGCAGATCAGAGCGGGCGGATGTTCTCCGCCTGCGGGCCCTTCTGGCCCTGGACGACCTCGAACTCCACGCGCTGGTTCTCGTCCAGGCTGCGGTAGCCGGAGCTCTGGATGGCCGAGAAGTGGGCGAAGACGTCGGCGCCGCCGCCGTCCGGGGTGATGAAGCCGAAGCCCTTGTCAGCGTTGAACCACTTGACGGTGCCAATAGCCATGCTTGTTTCGTCTCCTTGACGGAACGTCGAACCCGCACCTGTTACGGGGTCGAAAGAGTGGAGAGTTCCGGGCGGTTCCCGGAACTTCTGTCGCTGCTGGTCGCCCCGCCCGGAGAGGTCCGGACATAACAAAGAGCGCCTGGGGCCACAATCCGCCAGGCGCAAACAGAGCTGGAACCAAAACTGCAACGCGGGCACAGTACCACGGATTCGGGCCCGCGCTACCCGTCCAGCTCGTTTTCTGGCAGTGAGGTGATCAGGGTGGTGAGGCCGTCGACGTCGAGCAGGTCCGCCGGACGGACGGTCGCCCCGTCCCGCACGTAGTGGAACGCCGCGCCGACCCGGTCGACCGGGACATCGGCCAGCTCGGCCCAGGCCAACCGGTAGACCGCCAACTGCACCGAGGCCACCTCGGCCGCCGCGCCCGAGGGCTGGGCACCGGTCTTCCAGTCGACCACGTCGAACCGGTCGCCGGGGCGGCGGAACACGGCATCCATCCGGCCGCGGACCACCACGCCGCCGATCACCGTCGCGAACGGCACCTCCACCTCGACCGGCGTACGGTCCGCCCACTCGCTGCTCAGGAACCGCCGTTGCAGCTCCGCCAGCGCCTCGTCCGGCGCCGCATCGGCGTCCGCCGCACCCGGCAACTCGTCGGTGTCCAGCAGCCGGTCCGCGCCAAAGCGCTGCTCCAGCCAGGCGTGGAAGGCGGTGCCCCGGCGGGCGTACGGGTTCGGCTCGGTCGGCAACGGCCGGCGCAGCGACCGGGCCAGTGCCGCCGGGTCCCGACGCAACGCGACCAGTTGGGTGACCGACAGGTGCTCGGGCAGCGTCACCTCGATCGGACCGGACAGCCGGCTCAGCTCCGCCCGCTCGGCAAGCAGCAGATCGGCCTCCCGCCGCCACCGGGCCACCTCCGGATCCGGGGCCTCGTCCTCCGGAGCGGCCGGTACGTCGTCGGTCAGGTGACGGCGGACCAGCGACGCCGCCTCGGTCAACGTGGAGCGGCGTACGCCCAGCGGGTCGGCCGGCCACTCGGCCCGGATCACCACCTCGGTGGTCGGGTTCACCGCGTCCGGCGACGGCTCGGGCGCCCACTCGTCCACCAGGTGACCGGCCCCGGCGTCCAGGCAGGCGTCGTGCACCTCGCGCAGCAGCCCGGCCGGGCCGCGCGGACGTTTGGTGCCCTCACCCCACCAGTGGCCGGAACAGAGCAGCAGGCGACGCGGGCGGGTCACCGCGACGTACGCCAACCGGCGTTCCTCCCGCTCGTCGTGCGCCCGCCAGGCGTCGGTGAAGTCCTCCACCGCCCGGGCCACGCCACGCTGGTCGTCCAGATCGGCCAGGGCCAGGTCGGGCAGCCCGTCCGCGTCGCCGCGCAACGGGAACGGCAGCACACCCAGCCCGCCCAGCCAGTGGTCGGAGTTGCGGACCGGCCCCGGCCACACCCCCCGGCTCAGCCCGGCCACCGCGACGACGTCCCACTCCAGCCCCTTGGCCGCGTGCGCGGTGAGGATCTGCACCGCCCCCTCGACCACCTCCACCTCGCCCGGCGCCAGGCCGCGCTCCTCGTCCTCGGCGGCGGCCAGGTAGGCCAGGAAACCGGCGAGCGTGGCGCCCGGCGTCTCCCCGCTGAACCGCGCGGCCACGTCACCCAACGCGTCCAGGTGACTACGCGCCAGGCCGGCGTCACCGGCGCCCTCGCCGCCGGCCCGTACCGCCACCTCCACGTCCAGGCCGGTGGTCCGCTCCACGTCCGCGATCAGCTCCGGCAGCGACTGGTCCAGCCGATACCGCAGCAGACCCAACTCCCGGGCGTACGCGCGCAGCCGCAGATAGCCCTCGGCCGAGTACGCCTGCGCCGGGCCGAGGTCGGCCAGCGCCTCGATCAGCGTCGCCTCGTCCAGGCGGTCCGGCATGATCTCGGCCGTATCGTCGTCGGCGAGCTGGCGACGGGCCGCCGCGATGGCCTTGGCCCGACGGTGCAGCGCGACCAGATCCCGTGGCCCGATCCGCCACCGGGCACCGGTCAGCAGGCGCAACAACGCGGCACCGTCGGTCGGGTCGGCGAGCACCCGCAGCGTGCACACCACGTCGCGGATCTCCGGGGTGTCCAGCAGTCCGCCCAGCCCCACCACCTCGACCGGCAGACCACGCTCCCGCAGCGCCGCCGCGATCACCGGGATCTGGCTGCGCAGCCGGACCAGCACCGCCGTGGTCGGGCGCCGGGTCACCGGAATCTGCTCGGGCAGCACCCCCGGCATCCGTGCCGCACCCCGCCAGGCGGCCAGCACACTGTCGGCGATCCAGTCGGCCTCGTCGGCGTACGTCGCCAGCAACGCGCAGTGCACGGTGCCGGCGGCGGCGCCGCGTGCGCTGCGGTGCGGGATCGGGTCGCGGACGCTGAGTGCCGCGTGCAGCTCCGGCACCTGGGCACCGGCCGCCCGCAACGGGGTGGAGAGCGCGTTCGCCACCGCGAGGATCTCCGGCCGGTTCCGCCAACTGGTGGTCAGCCCGAGCACCCGGGCGGGCTCCCCGTCGGTGCGGGCGAACTCGGTCGGGAAGCGGTCCAGGGTGCCGGCGCTGGCCCCCCGCCATCCGTAGATGGACTGACAGGGGTCACCCACCGCGGTCACCGGGTGCCCGCCGCCGAACAACGCGCCGAGCAGCACCACCTGGGCGTGGCTGGTGTCCTGGTATTCGTCGAGCAGCACCACCCGGTAGCGCCCGCGCTCGATCTCGCCGACGCCGGGATGGTCCCGGGCCACCCGCGCGGCCCGGGCGAGCTGGTCGGCGAAGTCCATCGCCTCGAAGTCGTCCTTGCGCCGGGCGTACGCGCGCACCAGCGGCAGCAACTTCAGGCGGGTCTGCTGGAGCGCGAGCGCCTTGCGCACGTCGGCGTAGACGCGTCCGGGAAGGGACTGCACCTCGGCGAAGAACCGGCCGGTCCACGCGGCGAGGGCGTCCGGGTCGACCAGGTGCTCGTCCAACTCGCCGGAGAGCGCCAGCACCGCGTCGGTGACCGTGCTCGGCATCCGGTCCACCTCGGACATGTCCCCGTCGTAGTTACGCACGATCAGGTCCACGAGCTGCCAGCGGGACGCCTCGGTGAGCAGCCGGGTGGAGGGCTCGTAGCCGGCCCGCAGGCCGTGCTCGGTGACGATCCGCCCGGCGTACGAGTGGTAGGTGGAAATCGTGGGCTCGCCCGCGAAGGGGTCGTCGAGCGGGTCACGTCCGCGCCGCCCCAGCCGGCGCACCAACTGATCGAGCCGGGTACGCACCCGGTGCGCCAGCTCACCGGCGGCCTTGCGGGTGAAGGTGAGACCGAGCACCTGCTCGGGCCGGACGTACGAGTTGGCCACCAGCCAGACCACCCGGGCGGCCATCGTCTCGGTCTTTCCCGAGCCGGCTCCCGCGACCACCAGCAGCGGCTCCACCGGCGCCGCGATGATCGCCGCCTGTTCCCGGGTCGGCGCCGGCAACCGCAGCAGCTTGGCCAGCTCCACCGGCGTGTACCGGGGACCGACGGCGGCCGCCCGGGGCGCCGGTGCCGCAGGGTTGAACAGCGCGGGCTGGGTCATGCTGCCCTCTTCGGAGCTGGCACGCTCACTCCTGGTGTTCCGGTCGCCGGACCGTCGGTGGCTCGACCACCTGCCGTCCCTGCCCGGAGACCGGGCAGCTGGTCCGTACCGGGCAGACCCGGCACTTCGAGTTGGCGACCGCGGCGAAGGTGGCGGCGGCCATCGTATCGGCGGTCCGCCGGACCAGCGCGGTCGCCCAGCCGGCCTCGGGTCCGTCGGTCGAGGCGGCCTGGGCCTGTTCCCGGGCGTCCCGCGCGCCGGTGCCGAGCTGCACCAGCGCCGCACCGCCGGGCTCGTCGCCGTACTCGGCGAACGCCCCCGCCTCCACCGCCGCCTGGTACGCGCCGAGCTGCGGATGCTCGGCCAGGTCCCGCTCGGTCACGGCGGTGGACTTGCCGGTCTTGAGGTCCACCACCACCAGCCGGCCGTCCGCGTCGACCTCCAGCCGGTCCACCCGCCCGACCAGCTCGATCGGCCGGTGCGGGTCGTCCAGGCGTACCGCGAACTCGTGCTCGATCGCGAGCAACCGGCGCGGATTGACGGCCAGCCAGCGCAGCAGCTTGTCCACCATCGCCTCGGCACGGGTCCGCTCCGGCCCGACCATCCACCGCGCGGCCAGCTCGATCGCGTCGAACCGGGCGGCCACGTAGTCCAGCAGCGCACCCCGGTCCGCGCTGGCGTCCTCGGCGAGCATCGCCGCCGCGTGCACCAGGTTGCCGACGCCCTGCGCGGCGCTGGCCGGTGGGCTCCCGCCGTGCCGTTCCAGCAGCCAGCGCAGGCTGCACCGCAGCGCGCTCTCCATCGCCGACGGGGTCACCCGGACCGGATCCCCCTCGTCCACCAGGGGCCGGTCGTCGGAGAGCGGTCGCAACCCCCACCAGTCGTCCGGGTGCGCGCCCGCGACCCCGGCGGCGGCCAGTCGGGCCAGTTCGGCCGCCGCCGCCCGCCGCCGGGCGGTCGACGCCGCCGGATCGGCCACCGCGGTACGCAGCTCCGCCACCAGCGCGGGCAGGGTCAACGCCCGGGGCGGACGGCTCAACGGCAGCGCCCGCGACCCGGCCCGGTCGCCCCGCTCCTGGGCATCGTCCCCGTCCCGGCCCTGCGCTTCATCCTGGCCCTGCGCTTCATCCTGGCCCTGCGCTTCGTCCCGGCCCTGCGGTTCGTCCTGGTCGTCGATCTGCGTCGCTCCGCGCGGCGAGCCGGGAACCGAGGGTTGCGGCGGAGCGGGCGGCGGTGGCCCCTCCGGGGTCGGGGCGGGCCCGTCCCCGGACGGGTCGATCGGCCCGAGTTCGTAGAGGAATCGGCTGGGCTGCTCCTCGTGGTCGTCGCCGCCGACGGCCGCCGAGGCCACCGCGCTGACCAGCAGTCGCCGTCGGGCCCGGGTCACCGCGACGTGGAACAGCCGGCGTTCCTCGTCGAGCAGCGCGGAGGTCTGTCCGACCAGGGTGGCGACCTCACCGGCACCGTCCGCCCGACCGGTCATCACGTCGACCAGGCGTTCCGAGCCGAGCAGACTGCCGCGCAGCCGCAGGTCCGGCCAGACGCCCTCCTGCACCCCGACGACGGCGACCAGATCCCATTCCAGGCCCTTGGCGGCGTGCGCGGTGAGCAGCCGTACCGCGTCGCCCCGGTCGGCGGAGGAGGCGAGCGTGTCGGCGGGCAGCTCTTGGCCGAGCACGTGGTCGAGGAAGACCTCGGTACGCGCGCCCGGCAGCCGGTCGGTGAACCGGGCGGCGGCGTCGAAGAGCACCAGCACCGCGTCCAGGTCCCGGTCGGCCGCCTCGGCCCGGCGCCGCCGGGCCAGGTCCCCCTCGCCGGCCACGGCCGGGCCCCGGGCCAGCGCGGCGGACCACAGCTCGGCCAGCCCGCTGGCCTGCCAAACCGCCCAGAGCACGTCCTCGACGCCGGCGCCCGGCCGACCGGCCGTCCCGCGGGCCACCGCCAGCAGCCCGGCCACCGTCTGCGCCGGCTCGGCCCAGCGCCGCTCCACCCCGGCCAGCTCGGCCGGGTCGCGCAGCGCCTCGACGATCAGCTCACCGGAGGGCCGCCGGTCACCGCCGGCCAGGGCGAGCGCCCGGAGGCCCTGCCGCAGCCGACGCTCCGCCAGCGGGTCGGCACCGCCGAGCGGCGAGTGCAGCAGCGCGACAGCCGCCTCCTCGTCCAGCCGCTCCGGCTCCAACGCGCAGCGCAACAGCAGCAGCAGCGGCGCCACCGCCGGTTGCAGGTGCAACGGCAGGTCCTCACCGTGCACCACGGTCGGTACGCCGGCCGCGTGCAACGCCCGACGCAGCCCGGGCAGTTGCCGACCGGTGGAGCGGACCAGCACCGCCATCCGGGCCCACGGGACGCCGCCGAGCAGGTGTGCCTCCCGCAGCGCATGTGCCAGCCAGGCCGCCTCGCTGGTGGCCGACCGGAAGGTGCGTACCTCGACGCTGCCCGGTGGCGCGTCGGGCAACGGATGCAGCCGGCGGTGCGCCGCCGGACCACGCAACCGCCGGCCGAGCCGGGACGCGGCGGCCAACAGCCGCTCCCCCGCGCGGTAGCTGGTGCTGAGCAGCACCTGTGCGGCCGGCGCGCCGGAGGCGGTGCGGAAGCGGTGCGGGAACGTCGTCACACCGGCCGGATCGGTGCCCCGGAAGGCGTACGTGGAGGAGTCGGGATCGGCGAAGGCGACCAGCGGCGTGCCACCCCCGGCGACCGTGTCCAACAGGTCGAGCTGGGCGGGATCGGTGTCGGCCAACTCGTCGACGTAGACGTACGCCAGGCGACGTCGCTCGGACGCCAGCACCTCGGCGTCGTCGCGCAGCAGACCGGTGGCCGCCCGGACCAGCTCCGCCGGGTCGTACGCGACCGAGCCCCGGTTGGCGACGTCCCGCAGCGCCAGCACCGCCACGTACTCGCGTAGGAAGCGGGCGGCGGCCGGCCAGTCCGCGCGGCCCAGCCGCTCGCCGAGCCGGGCCAGCTCGACCGGGCCGACGCCCCGCTCCGCCGCCCGCATCAGCAGGTCACGGAGCTGGGCGGCGAACGCCCGGGTACGCAGTGCCGGGCGCAACTCCTCCGGCCAGCCGACCGGTTCGTCGCCGGGCTCCTCACCGACCACGTCCAACAACTCGCGGATGATCAGATCCTGTTCCGGCCCGGTGAGCAGCCGAGGCGACGGCTCGCCCCGCTCGGCGGCGGCCCGCCGCAGCAACCCGAACGCGTACGCCGGGAACGTCCGCACCAGCGGCTCACGCACCACCCGCCGGCCGTTCGCGGCGATCCGCGCCTCGATCCGGTGCCGCAGGTCGACGGCGCCCCGGCGACTGAAGGTGAGCACCAGGATCCGCTCCGGATCCACCCCCTCCTCGACCCGGGCGGCCACCGCCTCGACGAGGGTGCGGGTCTTCCCGGTGCCCGGTCCACCGAGGACGAGCATCGGCCCGTCGGTGTGCGCCACGACCTCGGCCTGATTCGTGTCCTCAGGCAGGCCGGCGTGCCGAACCGTGTTCTCAGGCGGCCCGGCGGGCGGAGCTGTGCCCTGGGTCGGCCCCGCAGGCGGAGCTGTGCCCTGGGTCGGCCCGGTGGGCCGACGCACCAACCGGTACGCCTGCATCCCGCCATCCCATCACGGCCCTGCGACACTCCCCGACGCGCCACACCCACCAGCGGACCGGCGCACACCGGCGTCCCCACGCACACCGTCCTCGTCGTGCCACCCGCCGCTCCCGGCCGCCCGTCCCCGCCCGCCCTGAGCCACCCGATGGTGATCGCGCCGGCCGTTCGAGTGGCGTCCCTTCCCCGCCCGCCCGTGAACCGCCCGCCCCGGGCAGTGGAGTGCGACGTTCGGGTGCCACCGCCGCAACCGGCACCTCCCCTGGTCGCCTACTGCCCCCGACCGACACCCCCTGAGTGCCCTTTGCTCTGCTTCACCCGACGCAATGGTTCGGACGAACTTCTGCTGCGTGCGGTAAAGCAGAGCAAAGGCGGCGAGCAGACGGATCCCAGACCGGCCGGCTCAGCCCGAGACGCCGTGACCTGGTGAACGCGGCAGCGCGATCAGGTGAGGGCTGCCTCGATGACGTCGAGGGCGGTGGGAACGGTGTCGGCGACCTGCACGAGGTCGAAGCCGGCGGGCTTGAGGAAGTTCTGGTCGGTGACCGCGCGCAACCAGTCCAGCAACGGGGTGTAGAAGCCGTCGGTGTCCACCACCACCGTCGGCTTGCGGTGCAGGGCCAGGGTGGCGGTGGTCCAGACCTCGAAGAGTTCGTCGAGGGTGCCCAACCCGCCGGGCAGGGTGAGGAACGCGTCCGACTTCTCGACCATGAGGACCTTGCGGCTGGCCATCGAGTCGGTGATCACCAGTTCGTCGGAGGCGACGTCGGCCACCTCCAGGTCGACCAGCACCTGCGGGATGATCCCGACGGTCCGGCCGCCGGCCGCACGAGCCCCCTCGACCAGGGCGCCCATCATGCCGACGCAACCACCGCCGCTGACCAGCGTGTGCCCTCGTCGGGCGAGTTCCGCGCCGGTGGCCTCGGCCAGGTCGAGCCACCGTTGGTCGAGGGTGCGGGACGAGGCGCAGAACACGCAGATCGCGGCCACCTCAGCGCTCCGCCTGCTCGGCCTGCTCCGCCAGTTCGGCCGCCGCCTGCTGGTCCGCCGCGGTACGGGCAACCGCGTCCGCGCGTACCGCCTCCTGCTCGGTGTTGAGCGCGGCCTCGGCCTCCACGATGTGCCGGACCGCCGCGGCGACGTCGTCGGTGACGCAGATCAGCTCCAGGTCGACCGGGCCGATCTTGCCCTCGGCGGCCATCGTGTCGCGCAGCCAGTCGAGCAGCCCCTGCCAGTACTCGGTGCCCATCAGCACCACCGGGAATCGGGTCACCTTGCCGGTCTGCACCAGGGTGAGCGCCTCGAACAGCTCGTCCATGGTGCCGAAGCCGCCGGGCAGCACGACGAACGCCTGGGCGTACTTGACGAACATGGTCTTGCGGGCGAAGAAGTAGCGGAAGTCGATGGCCAGGTCGACCCACTCGTTGATGCCCTGCTCGAAGGGGAGTTCGATGCCGAGGCCGACGGAGTGCCCACCGGCCTCGCTCGCGCCCCGGTTGGCCGCCTCCATCACACCGGGCCCACCCCCGGTGATCACCGCGTAGCCGGCGCGGGCCAGGGCCGCGCCGAGCGCCTCGGCGAGCTGGCACTCCGGGCTGTCCGGCTTGCTCCGGGCGCTACCGAAGACGCTGACCGCGGGCGGCAGGTCGGCGAGGGTGTCGAAGCCTTCGACGAATTCGGAGAGTATCCGTAGCGCCCGCCAAGCGTCCTTGGTCTTCCAGTCCGCGCGGGTCCGGGAGTCCAGCAGTCCCTGGTCCGCTGTGCTGGTGGTGATCGCCTGGCGGCGCAGTGTGACGGCGCCGCGGTGCCGCTCCCGTCCTGGTTCGCGGCGGTTGCTCTGAGTCATGGGAGCAACCGTAGTGGAGTTCGGCCGGGGTGCCCGGCAAACACTTCGTGATCTTGTGCAACCAATTCGCTTTCCCGTACGTCTTACTATTCACATACCGGGTATGCCCGGCGCGCAGGCTTCGGGGGAGGAGACAGCGTGATCAGTAGCAACGAACGGATCCGGATGAGGCGTCAGATGCAGCGGCGCATCCGCGACGTGGTGGCCGAGCGTCGCCGCACCCGCCTGCTCGAAGACCCACCCGAGCCTCCTGCGGAGTCCGCGCCCGACG
This sequence comes from Micromonospora sp. NPDC049903, assembly GCF_044460945.1. Lineage (NCBI taxonomy): Bacteria > Bacillati > Actinomycetota > Actinomycetes > Micromonosporales > Micromonosporaceae > Micromonospora > Micromonospora sp. NPDC049903. Next base: position 47,224 of record NZ_JBITKL010000005.1, on the reverse strand, counting down.
CGGCGCTCACCCGCGTCTAGAGCACGTCGCCGCCACACCCCGAGCCCTGTCCCCCGCGTCCGGTCACGCGGTCGGGCGGGCGTCGCCGCACCGCCGCCCGCACGACCGGACGTGGGAGCCCGCCGGATCAGGCGGAGGCGAGCCAGCGGTGCAGGGTGGCGGCACCGTCACGGATCTTGCCGATCTCGACGTGCTCGTCCGGGTGGTGAGCGAGGTTGGGATCGCCCGGACCGAAGTTGAGCGCCGGGATCCCCATCGCCGCGAAGCGGGCCACGTCGGTCCACCCCAGCTTGCCGATCGGCGCGGCACCCACCGCCGCCAGGAACTCCTGGGCGGGCGGGGCCTCCAGACCGGGCAGCGCGCCGGCCGCGCAGTCGGTCACCGTCACCTCGTACCCGGCGAGCACCTCGCGCAGGTGCGCCTCCGCCTCGGCCGGCGTACGGTCCGGCGCGAACCGGTAGTTGACCTCGATCTCGCACCGGTCCGGCACCACGTTGCCGGCCACCCCGCCGTTGATCCGCACCGCGTTCATGCCCTCGCGGTAGTCGCACCCGTCGATGGTCACCCGTCGCGCCTGGTACTCCGCCAGCCGCCGCAGCACCTCACCGGCACCGTGGATCGCGTTGACGCCGTGCCAGGCGCGCGCGGAGTGAGCCCGTACGCCGGTGGTGACCACCCTCGCCCGCATGGTGCCCTGGCAGCCCGCCTCGACGATCCCGTACGTCGGTTCGAGCAGCAGGGCGAAGTCGGCCGTCAACCACTCCGGGTACGCCTCGGCCACCAGCCGCAGGCCGTTGTACTGGGACTCGATCTCCTCGGCCTCGTAGAAGAAGTACGTCACGTCGTAACGCGGCTCGGGCAGGGTGGCCGCGAGGTGCAGCGCGTAGGCGACCCCGGACTTCATGTCCGAGGTGCCGCAGCCGTACATCAGGTCGCCGCGCAGCGTGGACGGGAAGTTGTTGTTCAACGGCACGGTGTCCAGGTGACCGGCCAACACCACCCGGGACGCCCGCCCCAGGTCGGTACGCGCCATCACCGTGTTGCCGTGCCGGTAGGTGGCCAGGTGGGGCAGCTTCCGCAGCACCTCTTCGACGCAGTCGGCGATGGCCTTCTCGTTGAGCGAGACCGACTCGATGTCGACCAGAGCGCGGGTCAACGCCACCGGATCGGCGAGGACCTCGGGGGTAAGCGGGTTCTCCATGGTCCGCACGGTACCGTCACAACCGGCGACCGCGAGACGCGAGCCCGCGAGCCCTTCGCCGAAGCGCGAGGAGTGAGCTCGCCCACCCCGCAGTCGCGAGCAGCAGCCAGCGCAGCATGCGAGCGAGAGGTGAGTAAGTGACGTCCACAGAATCCGCGTGGGGCATCGGCCTGGCCACCGTGACCGCCGACGACCAGGTGCTCGACACCTGGTATCCGACCGGCAAGCTGGGCCTCGGCGAGCTGCCGCTGGTCCCCGGCGAGGACCAGGCCGACGTGCTGGACCTTCCGCCGGGCGCGATCGGCGACCGGGCCCTGCCGGGTCTGCGTACCGTCCAGGTGATCACCGTGATCGGCTCGCTGGACGACCCGATCAAGGACGCCAGTGACGCGTACCTGCGACTGCATCTGCTCTCCCACCGCCTGGTGCGGCCCAACGAGCTCAACCTCGACGGCGTCTTCGGCAAGCTGGCCAACGTGGCCTGGACCTCCGCCGGGCCGTGCCCGCCGGAGCGGGTCGACGAGCTGCGCGTCATCGAGCGGGCCGCCGGCCGGCACCTGGCCGTGTACGGGGTGGACAAGTTCCCCCGGATGACCGACTACGTGGTGCCCTCGGGCGTCCGGATCGCCGACGCCGACCGGGTACGCCTCGGCGCCCACCTCGCCTCCGGCACCACCGTGATGCACGAGGGCTTCGTCAACTTCAACGCCGGCACGCTCGGCACCTCCATGGTCGAGGGCCGGATCGTGCAGGGCGTGGTCGTCGGCGACGGCTCCGACATCGGCGGCGGCGCCTCCATCATGGGCACGCTGTCCGGCGGCGGCACCGACAAGGTACGCATCGGCGAGCGCAGCCTGATCGGGGCGAACGCGGGTGTCGGCATCTCGCTGGGCGACGACTGCGTGGTCGAGGCGGGGTGCTACATCACCGCCGCCTCGAAGCTCGCTCTGCCGGACGGCCGGGTGGTCAAGGCCCGCGAGCTGTCCGGGGTCGACGGGCTGCTGTTCTGGCGCAACTCGATCACCGGTGGGCTGGAGGCCCGGCCGCGTACCGGTCAGGGCATCACCCTGAACGCCGCCCTGCACGCGAACGACTGAGGTTCTGCGTAGCGGTCTGTGTGTAAGGAAGGGTCCCCTACTAACGCCTGGTGCATAGCAAGGGACCCTTCCTTACATCTGTGCGGAGCGGGTGGGGCCGGGCGTCGGCGTCGGCCCCACCGGGTGGATCACTTCAGGCGGTAGGCCTGGATGATCCGCTGGGTCACCGTGCTGCCGTCGCTGTCCCGGGCGGTGCCCCGCAGGGACACGTGGCCGGTGCCCTTCGGGTGCTTCACGGTGGCCTGCCACCCGCTACCGGTCTTCGTCACCCGGGCCCGCTGCCAGGTCCGGCCACCGTCGTAGGAGACCTCGACGGCCACCGAGGTGGTCCGCGCCGACGGCGCACCGGGCTGCCGCTGCACCTGGACCGGGATCACGAAGGACCGACCGGCCGGGGCCGTGTGCGCCCCGTCGAGCCGAGGCGTGAACCTGATCGCCGCGGCGGGCAACGCCACCGGATCGTCGCCCCGGACGTGCCGGGACCGGAAGGTCCAGGTGGCGGCGACCTCCGTGCTCAGATCCGTGAAGCTGCGCTTCACCGAGGTCTCCATCCGGTACGTCGCCGTCCCGGCCGGCACCTCGAAGTCGCCCCAGCCGTTGTCCGGGCTCTCGCCGACCAGCTTGCCGTTGCGGTAGAGCGCGGTACGCGAGGTGTCCGCCACCGAAGCCCCGTGGTGCCCCGCGGCGTCCCCGTGCAGCGGCACTGCCAGGCTGATCACGTCACCCTGCCGGGTGAGCCCCTCCCCCGGCCACTGCGGCACCGCGAACGACGGCCCGTAGGGAGCGCTGTTCCAGGTGTCCTGGTACTTCTTCCCCGGACGGTAGGCCGTCGGGTCCGAGAAGAGGAAGGCCACCCCGACCGGCCACCCGTCGTCGGACGGTACGCCGAAGGTCAGGTCACCGTTCCAGCGGATGCCCTCGGTGCTGTAGTACTCGACCCGGCTGCCGGGGGCCTCGGTGGGCAGAACGATCGCCCAGCCGCCGACGTTCACCTCGTGGACCGGATAGACGGCCCGTTCGGCGACGGTGTCCGGGTACCCGCTGCGGAACTTCTGCGTGACGGTGGCCAGGTCACCGCTGCGGTAGTGCCGGATCAACCCGGTCGGCATCCGGCCGGGGCTGCTCTCCGACAGGGCGTAGAGGTAGGGGCTGTTCTCCGCCTCCAGGTCCGCCCACTGGCTGCTGACCGTGCCGAGGAACCTCTTCGGCGAGACGGGTCGGCCGAGCTGTCCGATGCTGATGCCGGTGAAGTCGAAGGAGAGCAGACCGTAGCCAGCGCCGCCGTCCTCCAGGATGAAGTTCGCGCCGATGTCCACCAGGGCCGGCGTCGCCGATCGTTGCGGCACGGTCATCCGGACCGGCTTGGCCCGGCGGGCGTCGACGGTGATCGTGGTGTCCTTCGTGACGGTCAGCTCCGGCTGGACGAGGAACGCGGACTCCTCGGTCTCCATGTCGAACAGGTAGCTGTTCAATCCGTACCGGCCCTTGGGCACCCGGATCTCGGCGGTGCCGGACGGGTCGTACGCGAAGTAGTCGGCGAAGTCGTCCAGGTTGAGCAGTGAGGTGCTGTAGTCCTCCGCCGCCGTACCGTCGGAACCGAGGTGCCGCAACGCTACGGTGTAGCTCTCCACCTCCTTGTGGACTGCCAGCGGGGTGAGGGCCACGGTGTCGCCGGCACGGGCCACGATCCGGCCGGTGTAGTGACCGTCCGGGCCGTCGACGCTGGTGTCGGTCGTGACGGTGGCCGACGCGGTGCCCCCTGCGGGCACCACGACGCTGCTCGTGCTCAGCGCGAACATGCCGGCCGGGGCCGACGTCCCGCCCGGGCCGGTGATGTCGAGGGCGAGATCCAGGGTGAGCGCGGTGCTGCCGGTGTTGTGCCAGCTCACCTCGCGGGTGATGGGATCGTCGTCGTCGTGCGGCCAGAACGTCCGACCGAACGACACGCTCGCCGGCTCGCTGGTCACCTGCTGGGTGATCGCCCTCGCCACGTCGACCCGACCGGCGCCCTGCTGGTAGGCGGTCAGCTCCGGATGCGGCGCGGCGGAGGACATCAGGGTGGCCTTGAGCTGGGCTGCCGTGGCGTCACCGCGCTGCTGGGCGAGCAGCGCCGCCGCACCGGCGACGTGCGGCGCGGACATCGAGGTGCCGGAGAGCGAGACGTACTGCTCGCCGACCGGATCGCCGAGCAGCGTGCCCTCGCCCCGGGCGGCGACGATGTCCACCCCCGGCGCGGTGATGTCCGGCTTGAGCGCGTCGTCGCCGACCCGCGGACCCTGGCTGGAGAAGAAGGCGAGTTCGTCGTCCCGGTCGACGGCGCCGACCGCGAGGGCCGCGTCCGCGCTGGCCGGTGAGCCGACCGAACCGGCCCGGCCGCTGTTGCCGGCCGAGATCACGAAGAGTGCACCGGTCTGCGCGGTCAGCGTGTCGACCGCCAGTTCCAGCGGGTCGACCTGCGGGCTGTCCGTCCCGCCCAGGCTCAGGTTGATCACGTCGGCCTGCTGGTCGACGGCGGCCCACTGCATCCCGGCCAGGATGGCGGAGTCGGGGCAGCCGTACTCCTCGCAGACCTTGCCGTCGAGCAGCGTCGCCTCCGGGGCGACCCCTCGGTTACGGCCCCCGGACGCGGCGCCGCTGCCGGCGATGATCGAGGCGACGTGGGTCCCGTGCCCGACGATGTCGCCGGGGTTCTCCTCCTCGGTGAAGTTCACCGCCGCGCCGACCCGCCCGACCAGGTCGGGATGCGCGGCGTCGACACCGGTGTCCAGCACCGCCACCCGTACGCCCCGACCGGTGTAGCCGGCCTGATGGGCGGCGGGCGCACCGATCTGCGGCACGCTGTGCTCCAGGGTCAGCTGCCGCCTGCCGTCGAGCCAGAGCCGCTCGACACCCCCCGCCGCGTCGATCCGCGCACTGCCACCGGCCAGGGTGGCCCAGAGTCGGCCCGACTCCTGCTTGTCCAGGGTGGCCGCGACGCCGCCGATGGCGGCCAGGTCGCGGGTGACGGTCACCCCGTCGGGCGCACCGGTACGCCGCGCCGTGCCCTCCGGGTAGGTCATCAGCAGCGGCAGGTCGGCGCGGTGACGGTCGTCGTAGCCGGCGGCGATCAGCCCGGTCACGTCGAAGAGACGCCGGTCGACCCGGCCCGACTGGATCAGCGACAGGGCGTCCTGCGGCACGACCCAGAGGTGGTCCTGCTGTCGTTGGGTGAGGAAGCGGATCCCGGTGCGGCCCTCGGCCGGGCGGACGCTCGCCCCGCCGGAGGGGCTCACCGTGACGCGGTCACCCGTGATCAGGGTGACGGTGGTGTGTCCGGCCGACGCCGGACGGGCGTCGGACGACGGGGTGGACCCCGGCGCGGCGGCTGGGGACGGACCGGCGGTGGCCGTGCCCGGTACGCCGAGCACGAGGCCCAGCACCAGCCCGATGGCGGTCAGTTTGCTTCTGCGAGGCAACCGAACCCTCCTCCTGGGTTGTCTTATCGATGTGGTTCACATCGACACCTGTCAGGATTGCATACCGAGTATGCACAAAGGAGTCAAGAATTCGACGAAGTCGATACCGCCGGATCGGGGATGACGGCATGATCGGACAGGTGAGATCCATGAAGGAACGCATGTTGGCCGGGGAGCCGTATCTCGCCGAGGGGCCGGAGATCCTCGCCGACCTCCAGCGCGCCGCCCGACTGATGGAACGCGTCAACACCAGCCCCGCCGACGACACCGACGCCCGCCACGCCGCCCTGCGGGAACTGCTCGGCGAACTCGGTGACGACACCTGGATCCGTCCACCGTTCTACTGCGACTACGGCTACCACATCCGGATCGGGCCACGCAGCTTCGTGAACTTCAACGCGGTCTTCCTCGACGTCGCGCCGATCACGATCGGCGCGGACGTGCAGGTGGGCCCGAACGTGCAACTACTCACCCCGACGCATCCGGTGGACCCGGAGCAGCGCCGGGCGAAGTGGGAGGCGGCCAAGCCGATCACCATCGGCGACAACGTCTGGCTGGGCGGCGGGGCGATCGTCCTGGCCGGCGTCACCGTCGGGGAGAACACGGTGGTCGGCGCCGGCGCCGTGGTGACCAAGGACCTGCCGGCCAACGTCGTCGCCGTCGGCAACCCGGCCCGCCCGGTACGCCAACTGGACCAATAGCCGCACACACTCGGTCACCATCCAGACCGGACCAACCTCCGCGAAAACGTTTCTACCTGCGGAAACATCCTCGCGGTGGATGGCACTCTCTCCACGGTTCAGGCACTCTGGGTTACAGAGTCGTCACCGGGAGGCGTGCCATGAGCGGTCGGATCCTCGAACTGCGCGTACACGGCGTGTCGAACACGCCGCCGGCCGAGACCCTGGGCGTGCCGACCGAGCCGGGCACCGAACCCGTTCCGCCGCGACTGGTCGCCGGTGGTCCGGTCACCGGCTTCTACCGCTCCCCCGGCACCTCGACGGGCGACCCGATCGTGGTCGAGGCGTACAGCTGGGGGCAGTTGACCTCGGGCGCACGGACCGCCCGCGACGTGGAACGGGCGCTGTGGACGCTGCTGCTGCCCTTCACCCTGGCCAACGTGGCGCTGCACGCCCGGCCCGGCATTCCCGCCGACCCGACCAGCGAACGATTCGCCAGCCGGTCCGGGATCACCGCCTGGCTGATCCGGCTGTTCTGCCTGACGCTGACCGCCACGCCCGTGTTGGCGCTGACCGGCGTCGGCGTCGACCTGATCGGCTGGCAGTGCGTCGACGAGAGCTGCCTGAACCGGATCCCGGGGCCCTGGCAGTTCCTCGCCGACCCCTGGTGGCAGCGGGGCAGCCGGGCGCTCGCGGTCGGACTGCTCGTGCCGCTCGCCCTGATCGTGGTGCTCGGCCTGGTCGCCTGGCGGACCTACCAGTACGAGGCGGTGATGCCCGCCGACCCGACCGACCCGCCGGTCCGCCAGGCACCCGGCGAGGCCGACGCCGACCTGCCCGAGGGCCAGCCGGAACAGGAGCCGCCGTCGCCACCCGAGCCACCCCGGGGCCCGCTCGCCAACCCACTCGAAGATCCGACCTTCTGGTGGGGCGAGGGACAGCTCCGCCGCGCCGCGGTCCTGCACCTGTGCACCGGCACGGTGGCCGCCGCCGCCGTACCGCTCGGCACCACCCTCGCGCTCCACCCACCGCACGGAGCCCGGGCGGCCATCGCCTGGCCCACCGTGGCGCTGATCGTCGCGGTCCTCGTGATCACGGTGGTGGCCATCGGCCGGCCGTTCCTCACCCGACGCGACGGGGCGAGCCCACTCGGCCCGTGGAGCGTCACCGTCATCGTCCTCACCGGCCTCGGGCTGGTCGGCACCGTCCTGGTGTTGATGCTGCCGGACAGCGCGGGCGGCGCGGCGCAGTTGGCCACCCTCCGCCCACCTGCCGGCTGCGGCGACGTGTCGTCACTTCCGGGCTGCCTGGAGGACCGCTCCCTTCCCGGCTTCGACCGGGTCCTCGCCTGGCTCGGCACCGGCCAACTGCTGCTGCTCATCGCCATCGGCGGGACCGCCCGCTCCGGCCGGCGCGGTGGCGCCGCACCGGCCGCCGCCACGGTGCTGATCGCCGTGGGCGCCGCCTGGTGCCACGGCTGGCTGCCGTTCCTGCCGCCGGCACCCCTCGCGGTGTGGCAGGTCGTCCCGGTACTGCTGCTCCTCGCCGCAGGCGGCCTGCTGCTACCGCGTACCCGCCCCAGCGACGTGACACAGCCCCTCGGGCCCTACACCGACCTGGCCTGGCGTGGGCGGGGTCCGGCCGTGATCGCCGGATTCGGGTGGCTGCTCTGCCTCGCGTACAGCACCGGCCTGCTCTACTGGGTCAGCGACCTACTGAACCGCGACGCCACCGTCAGCGGGCGTCCGCCGGTGGTGCCGCCCACCCCGGTGACCTGGTCCGGTCTGGTCTTCGGCATGGCCCTGCTGCTGCTCGCCCTGGTCGCGATCCGGGCCGCCGTGCTGTTCCGCCGACTGCGCCGACAGGAGTACGCCGAACTGCGGGCACGCGGCGGCCTCTCCGCGCACGACCTGCGCCGCGCCCGGGACGTGAGCACCCACCAGGCCCTGCACCGCCTGGTCGGCGAGCACGCGCTGCGCCTGGTCGGCTGGTACGCGGGCACCGCCGGGACACTGGCCGCGCTCGGGTGCATGATCGTCCTCTCCCCCGCCCGCCCGCACGACCTCACCTCGGGCACCACCGGCACCGTCATCGCGGTCGTCGCCGACGTCGGTGACCGGCTGCTCGGCTGGCTGCCACTGGCGATCGCCGCGATCGGTCTGCTGGTCTACCGCAACGACACGGTCCGGCGGTCGGTCGGCGTGGTCTGGGACGTCGGCACGTTCTGGCCGCGCGCCGCGCACCCGCTCGCCCCACCGAGCTACGCCGAACGGGCCGTGCCGGAACTGCTCACCCGCACCGCCGGGCTACTCGCCCTGACCGAACACGACACCCGCCGAGTGGACGGCATCATCCTCTCCGGACACAGCCAGGGCACCGTCATCTGCACCGCCGTCATCCTCCAGCTACCGCAGCGCTGGCGGCAACGGATCTGGTTCTTCTCCTACGGGTGCCAGCTCACCCGGCTCTACGGCCGGATCTTCCCGGCGTACTTCGGGCCGGACCGGCTGCCGGTGCTGACCCGGGCACTGACCCGCTCCTCGGCCGGGACCCGGTGGACGAACTTCTGGCGGGACACCGACCCGCTCGGCTGGCCGGTCACCGCCGGGGAACGCGACATCGCGGTCACCGACCCGGAGGCCCTGCACCCGAGCGACGGCGAAGTCGCCGACCCGCCGATCCGCAGCCACAGCGGCTACCCGGAGGCGGCCGAGTTCCAGCGGGAACGGTCCCGGGTGGCGTGGATGCTGCGTCGCTCCGTGCCGTCACCCCGGCGGGGGGTCGGCTAGCCGGACCACCAGGTCGGCCCGGGAAGCGGTCTCGGCCACCAGCGCCGCGTTGACCTCGTCACTGCCCAGCGCCCACGCGCGCGCCTCCTCCGCCGACCGGCCGTACGCGACGTGCCGCGCGACGAGCCGACGCCGTCGCAGGTCGCCGTCGAGATCCAGGAACCACGCCTCGTGCAGCAACGCCCGCATCTCGTCCCAGGGCCAGTCCGGCACGAGCAGGTAGTTGCCCTCGGTCACCACCAGCCGGACCTCCGGCGGCACCTCGATCGCACCCGCGATCGGTTCCTCCAGTTCCCGGCGGAACTCCGGCACCCAGACCGACGTCGGCTCCTTGCGCCGCAGGCGGCGCATCAGCGAGACGTACCCGTTGGCGTCGAACGTGTCGATCGACCCCTTGCGGGCGGCGCGGCCCAGCCGGTGCAGCTCGGCCTGGGCCAGATGGAACCCGTCCATCGGCACCAGCCGCGCGGTCGGGCCGACCGCCGCGACCACCTCGGCGGCGAGCGTGGACTTGCCCGCACCGGGTGCGCCGGTGATGCCGAGCAGTTGCCGGGGGCCCGCGTCGGCCAGGGCGCGGGCCCGCCGCAGCAGCTCGTCGACGGGCAGCACCCGGGCCTCGGTCATCAGGACAGGACCGGTCGGCTGATCGCGAACCGGGCCCGCACCGCCGCGTGCACCGACTGTGGTTGCGGGTCCAGCTCCAGCTCCGGCGGGGTGGTCGACTCGACCCCACCGGCGTCGAACGCCATCCGGGCCATCATCGGCTGTCCACCGCCCTCGTCGGCGAGCTCGATCAGATCGGTGACCTGGGCCTGGAGCGCCTCGGCGTACTCGCGGGCCCGCAGCAGGGCATCCGCGATCGCGGCATGCCGCGCCTCCCGGAAGGCCGGGCTGTCCGGGCGCAGCGACCACCAGGGCCCGGCGACCGCCACCTGGTCCTGGTCGGCCAGGCGCAGCATCAGTTCGCCGAGCGCGGTGAAGTCGCTGACCGTCACCGTGGTCACCACCGAGCCGTGCCAGGCCACCACCCGCTCGCCGGAGCGCCGCGTCTCGGGCCGCACCCGCAGGTCGCCGGTCTCCCGGCGATCGACAGTCGGACCGTACGAGTCGAGCAGCACCCGGATCGCGGCGGCCCGCTCGGCCAGCCGGGTCAGCGTGGGCTCGCGCTCCCGGTCGCGCGCGAGCGCGGTCACCGTGAACCGGGCCTCCTCCGGAGCGACTTCCCGGTACGCCTCACCGCGTACGGTCACCACCGGTCCGTCCACCATGCCCTCACCCTAGCGGCGGCTCCGGTACCGCGCCCACCGATGCGTACCGGTCGACGAATCGACGCCTCAGCCCGCCTGCGGGAGCTGGGCAGTGTACGAGACCACCTCGTCGACGACCCGGCACCCGCTGAGATGACCGCCCGCCGCACCCAGCCCGGTCAGCCAGGAGACCTCGTCGGCCGCCGCACCGTCGACCGGGAACGGACGGACCGTCGGCTGGTAAGGCCGACCGCCGAGCGCCACCCGGGCGGCGCCCGCCTCGGCATAGCGGGCGGTGAGCGTGTCGCCGTCACCGGCCCGCAGCGCCTCGGTCAACTCGTCGAGGTATGCGGTCACCTCGGTCAGGGCGGCCAGCACCTGGTCGCGGTTGCCGCGCAGCATGTTCGCGGTGCGCGGGGCCGGGGTGCCGGCGACCCGGGTGCCGTCCCGGAAGCTGCCGGCGGCCAGGGTGAGCACGGCGTCGCGCAGCGGCGAGCGCTGGGCGGCTCCGGCCAGTGCACCGGCGAGCAGGTGCGGCACGTGCGAGGAGAGCGCGACCACGGCGTCGTGCCGGTCCGCCGCCATCGGCACCACCCGGGCCCCGATCACCTCGGTGACCAGGGCGGCCAGCCGGCGGAACGCGCCCAGCCCGTCCGGCGCGGGACAGAGCACCCAGGCAGCGCCCGCGAACAGCTCGGGCCGGGCCGCACCGAGACCGGCCCGGTCGGTGCCGGCCATCGGATGACCGGGCACGAAGCGGTGGGTCAGGCCCCGGGTCGCGGCGAATGCGGCCAGCTCGGCCTTGGTGCTGCCCACGTCGGTGAGCACGCAGCCCGGCTCGGTCGCCGCGGCCACCTCGACCAGGGTCGCCGGCAGGGTCGGCAGCGGCCCACCGAGGAACACCACGTCCCGGTCGGCCACCGCGTCGGCCAGCCGGTCGGCGGTGGGTACGCCGGCCAGCCGGGCCTGGCGGCGGGTCGCGTCGTCCGGGTCCCAGCCCGTCACGTCTACCCCGGCGGCGTGCAGCCGGAGCAGCACCGAACCGCCGATCAGGCCGGTGCCGACCACCGCCGCGCGCATCAGGGTCCGGCGAGGCGGGCGGCGACGGCGGCGACCCGCTCGTCGGACTCGGTCAGCGCCACCCGGACGTACTGCCCGGCGGTGGGCCCGTAGAAGACACCGGCGGCGACCAGGATGCCGCGCCGGGCCAACCAGTCGACCGTGTCCCAGCAGTCCTCGCCCCGGGTCAGCCAGAGATAGAGCCCCGCCTCGGAGTGCGTGATGGTGAACCCGGCCCCGGTGAACGCGGCCCGCAGGGCCTCGCGGCGTGCCCGGTACCGCTCCCGCTGCGCGATGGCGTGCTCCTCGTCGTGCAGCGCGGCCACCATCGCCGCCTGCACCGGTTTGGGCACGATCATCCCCGCGTGCTTACGGATCTTGAGCAGCTCGGCCACCAGGGCGGGGTCACCGGCCACGAACCCCGCCCGGTATCCGGCGAGGTTGGACCGCTTGGAGAGCGAGTGCACGGCCAGCACCGAGTCGTACGAGCCGCCGCAGACCTCCGGCGAGAGCACCGAGACCGGCTCGGCCTCCCACCCCAGCGGCAGGTAGCACTCGTCACTGGCGACCACCGCGCCACGTTCCCGCGCCCAGTCCACCACCTTGCGCAGGTGGGCGGCGGGCAGCACCCGGCCGGTCGGGTTGCCCGGCGAGTTGACCCAGACCAGGCGTACCCGGGAGGTCGGACCGACCGCGGTCAGCGAGTCGGCGCGGACCGTGGTGGCTCCGGCCAGGCGGGCCCCGTCCTCGTAGGTGGGATAGGCCACCGACGGCACCACCACGACGTCACCCGGCCCGACCCCCAGCAGGGTCGGCAACCAGGCGACCAGCTCCTTCGACCCGATCGTCGGCAGCACCCCGAGCCCGTCGACGCCGGCCCCGCAGGACCGGGCCACCCAGGCCGTGATCGCCGCACGCAGGTCCGGGGTACCGGCGGTGAGCGGGTACCCCGGTGCGTCCGACGCGTCGGCCAGGGCACGCCGGATCACCTCGGGCACCGGATCGACCGGCGTACCCATGGAGAGGTTGATCAGGCCGTCCGGATGCGCCGCAGCAAGGGTCGCCGCGGCGTCCAGCGTGTCCCAGGTGAACTCGGGCAGCCGCGACGAGACCGGCGCGGGGGCGTTCAGTGCCCCTCGCCGCGCGGCGGCTGCGCGGCGACGAAGGTCGCGTCCTTCTCCACCTTGCCGATCTTGGAGGCACCCCCGGGCGAGCCCAGGTCCTCGAAGAACTCGTAGTTGGCGCCGGTGTAGTCCTTCCACTGCTCGGGGACGTCGTCCTCGTAGAAGATCGCCTCGACCGGGCACACCGGCTCACAGGCACCACAGTCGACGCACTCGTCGGGGTGGATGTAGAGCATCCGGTTGCCCTCGTAAATGCAGTCGACCGGGCATTCCTCGATGCATGCCTTGTCGAGCACATCCACGCACGGCTCGGCGATGATGTAGGTCACCGGTCTTCTCCTCCGCAAGACTCGTCGCGATCACCCGCGACGGTAAGAGCCTAGTATCTCGCCGGGGAGGAGGTCGATCGTGCTCCGAGAGCAGGATGTGGGACACCGGATCGTGGTCCGGCGAATCGTGGGCTCACGCGCCGGTCGGCCGGTGTTCTCCGACGCCCTCGGCGAGCTGGTCGAGCTGACCGAGACCCACCTGGAGATGACCACCCGGCAGGGGCGGCTGCGCGTGCCGATCGCCGAGGTGCACCGCGCCAAGCGGGTGCCGCCGACCCGCCGACCCACCGCCGACGCCGTGGTCGAGCTGGAACTCGCGGCCGACGAGGCGTGGCCGGCGCCCGTGCGCGGCCGGCTCGGCGACTGGCTGCTGCGCTCCGCCGACGGCTGGACCGGCCGGGCCAACTCCGCGCTGCCGGTCGGCGACCCGGACCGGCCGCTGCCGGCCGCGCTGGACGCGGTCGAACGCTGGTACGCCGAACGGGGCCGACCGGCGATCGTCAACACGCCGCTGCCGCTGGCCGCGCCGGTCGGCGCGGAACTCGACCTGCGCGGCTGGGAGAGTCGCCCGCTGGTGCTGGTGCAGACCGTGCCGCTGGCCGACCTCACCGCACCCGGCGGCCGGGTGGCCCGCGCCGCCACGGCCACCGCGCCCGCCGTCGAGCTGACCGCCGCGCCGTCGGACGACTGGCTCACGGTGGCCGCCGGCCGCAAGGGCGGGCTGCCCGACGCCGCCCGGCACGTGCTCACCGCCGTGGGACAGGTCCGCTTCGCGCACGCGTACGACGGGGACACGCTGGTCGGGGTCGGCCGGGGCACGGTCACCGGCGCGGGCCGCTGGCTCGGACTGTCCCTGATCGAGGTGCTGCCCGAGGCCCGCCGCCGAGGGGTGGCCGTCGCCGTGATCGGCGCGCTCGCCGAGTGGGCCGGCACGGCCGGCGCCACCGACGTGTTCCTCCAGGTCGAGCAGCACAACGCGGCTGCCGTGACGCTCTATCGCACGCTGGGCTTCACCACGCACCACACCTACCGGAGCCGGATCGCGCCCTGAGCTGACGGCGCGACCCGGGCCGGACGTACCGGTCAGCGACGAACGGTGCGGCGCGGCTTGCCGGCGCCGCTCTCGGCGTGCTCCTGGAGGCTCTGCGACCGGTGGTCGCGGCCCAACGTGGTGAGCAGCAGGTAGCCCAGGATCGTGCCGACGGTGGTCGCGACGAGGTAGAGCACGACCTGCCAGAAGAAGGTGGCGCTGCCGTCGGCGAACGGGCTGCGGCCGACCAGCAGCGGTCCGACGAACATGGTCAGCGCGAGCGCGATGCCGATCGCACCGGCCACCTCGGCGCCCCACTGGGCCACCGGACGCGACCGGCCCCAGGAGTAGGCGACCCCGGCCAGGATCAACCCGATCACCGCGAACATCCCGAGGGTCACCCGGTCGGCGGCGGCCTCGTCGCCGTCGAAGCCGAACCGGATCACCAGTCGGGCGACCACGTTGACCGCGAACAACGCGATCGCGAGCACTCCGATCGCGCGCCACCGCTGCCCCATCGCACGCCTCCCGCCGTACCGCCCGCCCCGGTGGCGGGCCTCCTGGCAGGAATGTCTATCACCCGGGGCGGGGTGGCGTCAGTACCGCCTGGACGGCGGGTTCGGCGCGAGGATGGACCGGAACGCCATCACCGCGAAGGTCATCGACCCGGCCACCACCAGGATGAGCCCCACCCAGTTGCCGACCAGCAGCACGTCGCCCTCGGTGGTCCGGTCGGCGGCGGCCACCATGATCACGACCCACGGCAGCGCCGGCAGCAGCACCGCCCACCGGGACCCCACCGTCTCCATCGCGAACCAGCTCAGCGCGATGTTCGCGAGCACGGCCACCAGCACCGCCGCCCCGACCAGGTGCCCGCCGACCCGCAGCGGGGCGAGCAGCAGCTCCAGCACCGCCGTCACCGCGCCGGCGGCCAGGGCGACCAGCCCGCCGAGCGCCCGCAGGCCGATGTCGACCGGCCGCCGCCAGGCCCGTGCGGGCGGTGGCGACTGCTGTTCGGGCGGGGCGACCGACATCGCGGCGGGTACGGTCACCGGAGACCGGCCGTACCGACCGGTGTGCGATCCGGGTCGTCGGCGGTCTCCAGCCCGGCGAACAGGTCCGACTCCCAGCCGTACGGGCCGCTGCCCGCCCCCTTGGCCCCCACCGCGAGCGTGAAGTACTCCACGCCCATGAACTCGGCACCGAAGTTGCCGGCGATCGAGTAGAGCCAGGAGGTGGCCGGGATCTGGGTGGCGTGCGCCCGCATCGCCGCCTCCTTCGCGGCGTGCTGCTCGGTCGCGTCGATCCGCGCCGCGATGTCCTTGTCCGGCGTGCAGAAGGGCAGGTCGGTGGCGTTTTCGATGCCGGCGAACGGGTTGTCCGACGACTCCTCGAAGTGCGTCATCCCGGCCTCCAGGACGCTCTGCGGCATCGCCGTCCAGTAGACCTTCGCCGGGGCGATTCCCTCGGCGGCGGCCAGCTCGACGGCGCGCATCGCCACCCGGTGCGCCTGGATGTGGTCGGGGTGACCGTAGAAGCCGTTCTCGTCGTAGGTGATCACCACCTGGGGGCGTACCTCCCGGACCACCTCCAGCAGGTGGCCGGCGGCCTCGTCCAGGTCGGCCTGCCAGAAGGCGCGCGGGTGGTCGTTGGTGGAAAGGCCCATCATGCCCGAGTCGCGGTAGCGTCCGGCGCCACCGAGGAAACGGTGGTCGGCCACGCCGAGCTCGGCACAGGCGGTGGCCAGCTCGGCGATCCGGTACCCGCCGAGCTGGTCGGCCTCGGCGGCGGCGAGGCCGGACAGCTCCGGCACGTGGATCTCACCCTCCTCGCCGAGTGTGCAGGTGACCAGGGTGACGTGGGCGCCGGTGGCGGCGTAGTGCGCCATGGTCGAACCGGTGCCGATGGACTCGTCGTCGGGGTGCGCGTGGACCAGCAACAGGCGGCGGTCGGGCAGCGTCGTCACGAGGGTCACTCTAACCGGCGGTTCTCCCCGATCAGTCCTGACGCGTCCGCTCGGGTCCGGCACATCACGCTCGGCCGCCGCATACGATCTGGCCTGTGGACTTTCCCGAGCTGGCCGCCCGCACCCGCCGGTTCAGCCACGGGGCGCCACGCGCCGTCTCCGTGGCCGACGACGGGGCCCGGGTGGTCTTCCTGCGTTCCGCGGGACCGGAGGACCCGGCCGACGCGCTCTGGCAACTGGACGTGGCGAGCGGCGAGGAACGGCTGGTCGCCGACCCGGCCACGCTGCTCGGCGAGGACGCCGACCCGGCCGCGCTGAGCCCCGGCGAACGGGCCCGACGGGAACGGCTGCGGCTCTCCGCCGCCGGCATCGGCGCGTACGCCCTGGACGCCGCCGGCCGGGTGGCGGTCTTCGCGCTGGCCGGCCGCCTGTTCCGGGCCGACCTGGTGCACGGCGACGTGATCGAGGTCCCGGCCGCCGGCCCGGTCCTCGACCCCCGGCCGGACCCGAGCGGCCAACGCCTCGCGTACGTCACCGACGCCGCCGAGGGGGTACGCCGGGGCGAACTGCGGATCGTCGACGTCGACGGCACCGACACGATCCTGGCCGGTGAGGACTCCGGGGTGCTGTGGGGGCTGGCCGAGCACATCGCGGCGGAGGAGTTCGACCGGCACCGGGGCTACTGGTGGGCACCGGACGGCCGCTCGGTGCTGGCCGCCCGGGTCGACGAGTCCCGGCTGCCCCGCTGGCACCTGCACGACCCGGCGCAGCCGGCGAGCCCGCCGGTCAGCGTCGCGTACCCGGTGGCCGGTGGACCCAACGCCGAGGTCAGTCTGCACCTGCTCGACCTGGACGGCGGCTGGGTGGACGTGCACTGGGACCGGGAGACCTACCCGTACCTGACCGCGGTGCACTGGGCCGAGGGCGCTCCGCTGATCACCGTGCTGCGCCGCGCGCAGCAGCACGGGCTGGTGCTCGCCGTCGACCCGCGCACCGGCGAGACCCAGGTGCACGCCGAACTGGCCGACCCGCGCTGGGTGGAGCCGATCGCCGGTACGCCCGCGCACCTGCCGGACGGGCGGGTGCTGGTCGGCGGCGAACTCGCCCACGACGGGTACGACGCGCGGTGCCTCTTCGCCGACGGCACCCTGCTCACCCCGCCCTCGCTCTACGTCCGGCGGGTGGTGGGCCGGCTGGCCACCGGCACCGGACCGGCGGACCTGCTGGTCGAGGCGAGCGACGGCGAGCCGAGCGAGCAGCACCTGTTCCGGGTCCGCACCAGCATCGGCGGCGGGGTCGACGCCCGTCGACTGACCAGCGACGCGGGTTGGCACCACGGCGCGGTCGGCGGGGACGTGCTGGTCGTCGGCGTCGCCTCGCTCGACCACGCGGGCGTGCGGTGGACGGTCCGGCAGGGCGACCGCGAGGTGGCCGTGCTCCGGTCGTTGGCGGCCACCCCCCGCTACTCCCCGCTGCCGCTGCTGGAACGGGTCACCGACCGGCACCTGCCGTCGGCCGTGCTCTATCCGGACAACCACGTCACCGGCCGACGGCTGCCGGTGCTGCTCGACGTGTACGGCGGGCCGGGGCACCAGGAGGTGGTCGCCGCCCGCGCGGCCTGGCTGGAACGGCAGTGGTGGGCCGACGCCGGCTTCGCGGTGGTGGTGGTCGACAACCGAGGTACGCCCGGCATCGCGCCGTCGTTCGAGAAGGCCATCCACCGGCGGGTCGCCGACGTGATCCTGCTCGACCAGGTGGAGGCGTTGACCGCGCTCGCCGACAAGCACCCGGACCTGGACCTGTCCCGGGTCGGGGTGCGCGGCTGGTCGTTCGGCGGTTGGCTGGCCGGGTTGGCGGTGCTGCGTCACCCGGAGCTGTTCCGGTGCGGGATCGCCGGGGCGCCGGTGACCGACTGGGCCCTCTACGACACCGCGTACACCGAGCGCTATCTCGGCCTGCCCGACGACGGCCCGGACGTGTACGCCCACCACTCGCTGGTGGAGGCGGCCGCCGAGCCGCCCACCGACCCGGCGCAGGCCCGGCCGCTGCTGCTGGTGCACGGCATGGTGGACGACAACGTGGTGGCCGCGCACACGCTGCGGTTCTCGGCCGCGCTGCTGGCCGCCGGCCGACCGCACTCGGTGCTGCCGCTGACCGGCGCGACGCACATGGCCGCCGGTGGACTCGCCGAACGCCTCCTGCGCCTGGAACTCGACTTCCTCCGCACGCACCTGTCGGTGTAAGGAGGGGTCCCCTGCTAACGCCTCGGGCATAGCAGGGGACCCCTCCTTACACCTCAGGGCTTGACGTGGGCCGTGACGAACGAGGGGTACCCGAACACGCTGGAGACGAAGACGCCGCCCACCTTCGAGCCGTGCACCAGGTACGCCACGTCGACGTAGAGCGGCACCACCGGCGCGTGCTCCCGCATGATCCGCTCGTCGAGCTTCGCCCACTCGGGCCCCTGCGCGGGCGGGGGCAGCGCGAGGATCCGGTCGAACTCGGCGTTGATCGTGGGATGGTGGAAGTACGACTGGTTGCTGTTGCCCGCCGCCCGGATGCTGCGGCCGTCGTAGAGCACCGGCAGGATCGACGCGCCACTGGGCCAGTCCGCCGCCCACGAGCCCAGGTACAGGTCCCAGGGGTTGTCCCGCTTCTTGATCTCGTCGAGCTTGGCGTCGTCCGGGATGGTGCGGATGACGATCCGGAACCCGGCGCGTTCCAGGTTGCCCTTGAGCTGCGTCGCCACCTGCTGTTCCTGAGCGCTGTCGGCGACACCGAGGACCAGTTCCGGGCTCTGCCCGGCGAGCAGCTCCCGTGCCTTGTCCGGGTCGCCGGTGGGTCCACCCGGATAGGCGTCGTACCGCCGGTGGCCGATGGTGGCCGGCGGCATCAACGTGGTGGCCGGCGACGCCACGTGCGCCCCGCCGAGCACCTTCACCACGCCCTCGCGGTCGACGGCGTAGTTGAGCGCCTGACGGACCCGCAGGTCGGTGACCCGCTGGTTGTTGATGACCAACTGGTTGGCGCTGGGCGTCGGGGACAACAGGGTCCGGGACCGCAGCGCGGCGTCACCGGCCACCCGGGACACCAGCGAGGGCGGCACGTAGTTCCAGGACAGCGCGCTGCGGTCGGCGCCGTTGTCGGCGATCACCCGGTTGGTCGCCGCGTCCGGGGACGGGCCGAAGGTCCAGACGAACCGGTCCGGGTACTGGTGGCGTACCGGGTCGGTGGCCGGGTCCCAGTGCGGGTTGCGCTCCATCACGATCTCGACGCCGGCCCGGAAGCGGGTCACCTTGTACGGCCCGGACGAGAACGGTGCGGCGCCGAGGTGGATCCCGGTGTCCCGGTCCGGCGGCAGCGGGGCGCTGCTCGGCAACGACACCGCGTACGGCAGATCGCAGCGCGCCCTGGCGAACTCGAACCGCAGCGTCCTCTCGTCCGGCGTGGTCAGGCCGGGCGGCAACGCGTACCGGCCGGGCTCGAAGCGCCACCTGGTGTCGTACTGCGGCGTGTCGGCCAGCCACTCCTGGAGGTAGGTGGGGCCGCCGGTGAGGGCCGGGTCGAACGAGCGGGCGATGCCGTACCCGATCTCCTTCGCGGTGACCGGTCGCCCGTCCTCGAACCTGACCCCGTCCTTGACGGTGAACTCCCACACCGTGCAGTCGCCGTCGACGTCGCGGCCCGGCGTCTCGGCGAGGTCACCGACCAGGACGAGGTTGCCCTGGCCGTCGTCCTTCCAGGTGGTCAACGAACGCGCGAACAGGGGTGCGGCCATCAGGCCGGCGAACGAGTACGTCCGCTGCGGGTCCAGGTGCGAGATCGGGGTCTCCCGGATGACGGTGAAGGTCCCCCCGCGTTGCGCGCCCTCCACCGCCGGGGCGGGCCCCGTCGAGTCCGCCGGATCCGTGGCGATGATCCCGGTGTGCTGCCGCCCGGTGTCCACCGACGGGCCGCCGCCGGTGTTCTCGGTGCACGCGCCCAGCGTCACCACCAGTGCGATCGCGCCGACCGCCGCGACCGCCGTACGTGCTCTCATCTGCTACCTCCTCGGTTGTGGACGGGTCCGCTCGGCGGTGGTGCACGGCTCAGCCCAGCCGGACCCGTGGGTCGATGGCCGCATAGATCAGGTCCACCAGCACGTTCGCCAGCACCACGAAGACCGCCGAGATCAACACGGTGGCCATGATCATCGGAAGGTCGCCGGCGCGGACCGCCTCGACCGCCGTCCGGCCGAGCCCGTGGATGCCGAAGGTCGTCTCGGTGATCACCGTGCCGCCGAGCGCCGCGCCCACGTCCAGGCCGGCGACGGTCACCACCGGGGTGATCGCCGCGCGGAACGCGTGCCGCCCGTACACCCGCGTCCGGCTCAGTCCCTTGGCCCGCGCGGTGCGGACGAAGTCCTCGCCCAACGTCTCCACCATCTGGGCGCGGAACAGTCGGGCATAGATCGCGGCGAACAGGAAGGCCAACGACGCCCAGGCGAGCACCAGCCCACCGGCCCAGCGCACCGGATCGTCGAACGGCGACGTGTAGCCGGGCACCGGCAGCCAACCCAGCGTGTAGACGAAGACCAGCAACAGCACCGCGCCGACGAAGTACACCTGCGTCGAGGCACCGGCCAGCGCGAAGCCGATGGCGGCCCGGTCCAGCCAGGTGCCCCGACGAAGTGCGGAGAGCAGACCCAGGCCCACCCCGAGCAGCAGCCACAGCACCGCCGCCGGGACGACGATGCTCACCGTCACCGGCAGCACCCGCGCGATGGTGTCGGTCACCGCCTCGTTGTTCACGTACGACCAGCCCAGGCAGGGTGCGTCACACCGACCGCCCTGGGCGTCGCCCAGATCGCGACCGACGAAGACGCCCTTCACGTATCCCGCGTACTGGCTGACCAGCGGGTCGCGCAGGCCCCACTCCTGCCGCACCCGCTCCAGCCGCTCCGGGTCGCAGTTCTTCGGGCACATGCCGGCGACCGGGTCGCGGGGCAGGGCGAAGAACATCAGGAACGTCAGCACGCTGACCGCGAAGAGGGTGAACACCGCGGAGAGGACCCGCCCGACCAGGAATCTCAGCATCGCGAGGGGTTCCCCTACCGCGCCGACCTCGGGTCGAGCGCGTCACGCAGCGCGTCCCCGAACAGGTTGAAGGCGAGTACGAGCGCGAAGATCGTGACGCCGGGGAAGAAGACGAACGCCGGATCGGTCTGCAGGTAGTCCAGGCTCTGGTAGATCATCCGACCGAAGCTCGGCGTCTCCTCGGTCAGTCCCACCCCGATGAAGGACAGCGCCGCCTCACCGGTGACGAACTGCGGCACGGCGAGCGAGAACGACACCAGGATCGGCGCCCAGGTGTTCGGCAGCAACTGCCGGAACAGCATGTGCCCCAGCCCCGCCCCGCTGACCCGGGCCGCCGCCACGAACTCCCGCTCGCGCAACGCGACCACCTGCCCGCGTACCAGCCGTGCGGTGGTGGTCCAGCCGAAGGCGGCGAAGATCCCGATCAGCATCGCCACCCCGAAGGCCGGCGGCACCGCCTCCCGTGGCCCGTAGAACCGCAGCGTCAGCGTCGGGGCCAGGGCGAGCGCGACGACCAGGAAGGGCATCGCCAGCGTCAGGTCCGTGAACCACCCGACGAGCGCGTCCAGCCACCCGCCGAGATATCCGGCGAGCGCGCCGAGCACCACGCCGACCACGGAGGTGAGCGTCGCCGCCATGACGGCGACGAGCAGCGAGGTACGCAGGCCGTACACCAGGCGGATGAAGACGTCCCGCCCCAACCCGGGTTCCAGGCCGAAGAAGTGGTCGCCGGAGACCCCACCGGCGCAGCCGAGCGGCATCCCGTACCCGTCCAGCTTGTGCTGGAACTGGTCGCGCGGGCCGATCCCGTAGACCGACTCGATGGCCGGTGCGCCGAGCGCCACCAGCACGAACAGGACCAGCAGAGCGCCGCTGGCCAGCGCGGTGCGGTCCCGGCGCAGCCGCCACGCGGCCAACCGCCCCGGCGACCGGCCGACGATCCCCGTGGTCATGTCGCGTGGTCCGGAAAGTGGCAGGCGACGGCCTGGGGAGCGCCGTCGCGCCGGACCAGGGCCGGGTCCTCCACGGCGCAGCGGTCCCGGGCCGTGGGGCAGCGGGTGCGGAACCGGCAGCCGGAGGGCGGGTCGAGCGATGTGGGCAGCTCACCGGTGAGCCGAACACGTGTGGCCGGACCGAGCCGGGTCGGGCCGAGGCGGGTCGGGCCGAGGCGGGTCGGGTCCGGCACCGCCGACAGCAACGCCCGGGTGTACGGGTGCCGGGGCCGCCGGTAGACGTCGTCCCGGTCGCCGATCTCGACGATCCGGCCCAGGTACATCACCGCGACCCGTTGGCAGAGGTGCCGGACCACGGCCAGGTCGTGGGCGATGAGGACGAAGGCCAGCCCCAGCTCGCGCCGCAGGTCCCGGAGCAGGTTGACCACCTGGGCCTGGATCGAGACGTCCAGCGCCGAGACCGGCTCGTCGGCGACCACCAGCCGGGGAGCGGTGGCCAGGGCCCGGGCGATGCCGACCCGCTGCCGCTGGCCGCCGGAGAACTCGTGCGGATACCGGTGACGGTGCACGGGGTCGAGCCCCACCAACTCCATCAGTTCGCGGACCCGGGCGTCGGTCCCGCCGGGCGGAACGATGCCGTTGACCTGCAACGGCGTCGCGATGATCCGCCCGACCGGGTGACGGGGGTTCAACGACGCGTACGGGTCCTGGAAGATGATCTGAAGGTGGGGACGCAGCGGACGCAGATCACGTCGCGAGGCGTGGGTGATGTCCCGACCGGCGAACTCGATGCGCCCGCCGGTCGGCTCCAGCAACCGCACCAGCATCCGACCGGTGGTCGTCTTGCCGCAGCCGGACTCGCCCACCAGGCCGAGCGTCTCGCCGGGGCGTACCTCGAAGTCCAGCCCGTCCACCGCCCGCACCACACCGGCCCGACGGAGGCCGCCGCGCACCGGGAAGTGCTTGGTCAGGCCGCGTACCCGCAGCAACGGGTCGTCGGCGGCGACCGCCCGCGTCACCGGATCGGCCCCGTCCGGACGGCGTGCTCGGCGTGGTGGCGGGCGCGCTCCTCGTCGCTCAGGTGACAGGCCGACCGGTGGCCGGCGGCCTCGGGACGTGGCTCGGGCCGCTCGGTGCGGCACCGCTCGCCGACCCGCGCGGCGTGACCGCAGCGCGGGTGGAAGGGACAGCCGGGCGGCACGTCGACCAGGCTCGGCGGATGACCCGGGACGGGGGTCAGGTCCGCGTCCGCGTCGCCGTGCAACGACGGCACGCCGCCGAGCAACCCCCAGGTGTACGGGTGCCTCGGCCGGCCCAGCACCTGCTCGACGGCGCCCTGCTCGACGGCGCGGCCGGCATACATCACCAGCACCTCGTCGGCGATCTGGGCGACCACGCCGAGGTCATGGGTGATCAGAAGGATCGCGGTGCCGGACTCGGCCTGAAGGTCGGCCAGCAGCTCCAGGATCTGCGCCTGCACGGTGACGTCCAGCGCGCTTGTCGGTTCGTCGGCGACGAGCAGGGCGGGCTCGTTCACCAGCGCCATCGCGATCATCGCCCGCTGCCGCATCCCGCCGGAGAACTCGTGCGGGTACTGGTCGAACCGCCGCTCCGGTTGCGCGATGCCGACCCGGTCGAGCATCTCCACCACCCGCCGCCGCGTCTCGGCGCGCCCGGCCCGGGGGTGGTGCACCCGGTACGCCTCGGCGATCTGGCGGCCCACCCGCTGGTAGGGATGCAGTGCGGAGAGCGGGTCCTGGAAGACCACCGCCATGTCCCGGCCGCGCAGCCGGCGTACCTCCGTCTCCGGACGGCCGACGAGCGGGCGCCCACCGACGGTAATCCGACCGGTGACGGTGGACCGTCTCGGGTCATGCAGTCCGAGGACCGCCAGCGCGGCGGCGCTCTTGCCCGAGCCGGACTCACCGACGACGGCGAGCGTGCGTCCGCGCGCGACCGAGAGGGAGACCCCGTCGACGGCGCGCACCACACCGTCCGTGGCGGTGAAGCTGACGCGCAGGTCGTCCACTCGCAGGTAAGGGTCCACGACCGCCTCCCTCCGCATCCGCCGGAGGGAAACTACAGCAGACGTACGACAGTGAAAGTAAGCTCCACGGTCCACCGGTCCGGCAGGTGCCGTCCGTCCGACGGATGTCGGCCGGCTGGCCTAGGGTCGGTCCATGAGCGAGCACGACGGAGTGCGGGGATGACCGAGTTCGACGCGGCCGAGGTCGCCGTGCAGGCAGCGCTGGACGCGGGCGCCCGGTACGCGGACGCCCGCGTGATGCACCGGCGCTACGAGTCGATGACGGCCCGCAACGGCGAGGTGGAGGCACTGACCCAGGACGAGAGCATCGGGCTGGGCTTACGCGCGCTGGTCGGGTCGAGCTGGGGCTTCCACGCCGTACCCGACGTCTCCGACGCGACCGCCCGCGACGCCGGCCGACGGGCGGCGCGGATCGCCGCGGCGAGCGCCCGGGTGCCCGGTCCCCCGGTGGACCTGGTGCCGTCGACGCCGACGACGGCGAGCTGGGCCTCGCCCTGCGAGGTGGATCCGCTCGGCGTCTCGCTGGCCGACAAGGGCGACCTGCTGGTGGCCGCGACCCGCACGATGGCCGACCACGGCGCCGACCTGACCGAGGGCCTCTATCAGGTCTGGGACACCTCGAAGTGGTTCGTGTCCAGCGAGGGCCACCGCATCGACCAGCACATCCGTGAGTGCGGCGCGGGCATCTCGGCCACCTCCATCGGCGACGGCGAGACGCAACGCCGGTCCTGGCCGAGCTATCGCGGGCAGTACGGCACCACCGGCTGGGAGCTGGTCGACTCGCTGGAGTTGACCGCCCACGCGGCCCGCATCGCGGAGGAGTCCCGGGCGCTGCTGACCGCGCCGCTCTGCCCGGCCGGCGAGACCGACCTGATCCTCGGCGGCGAGCAGTTGGCGCTCCAGATCCACGAGTCGGTCGGGCA
The DNA here is from genome assembly GCF_044460945.1 of Micromonospora sp. NPDC049903. Classification (NCBI taxonomy): domain Bacteria; kingdom Bacillati; phylum Actinomycetota; class Actinomycetes; order Micromonosporales; family Micromonosporaceae; genus Micromonospora; species Micromonospora sp. NPDC049903. The sequence goes on along the minus strand of NZ_JBITKL010000005.1, from coordinate 22,249 downwards.
CGCCATCGAGCTGGACCGCATCCTCGGCTGGGAGGCGGCCTTCGCCGGCACGTCCTGGCTGGACCTCGACCTGCTCGGCTCGCTGCGGTACGGCTCCGACCTAATGAACATCACCATCGACCCGACCATCCCCGGCGCGCTGGGCAGCTTCGGCTACGACGACGAGGGCTCACCGGCGGTCCGGCGGGACGCGGTCCGCGAGGGACGGTGGGTGGGCGTGCTGGCCGGCCGCGACTCGGCCGCCGTCGCGGGCCTGGACTACGGCGGCAGCGTACGCGCCGACGGCTGGGCCCGGCTGCCGATGGTGCGGATGACCAACGTGGGCCTGGAGCCCGGCCCGCACACCCTGGAGGAGATCGTCGCCGCCACCGACGAGGGAGTGCTGATGGACATCAACCGCTCCTGGTCCATCGACGACAAGCGGCTGAACTTCCAGTTCGGCTGCGAGATCGGCTGGGAGATCCGCAACGGCCGACGCGGGCGGATGGTCCGCAACCCCACGTACACCGGCATCGGGCCGCAGTTCTGGCGCTCGATGGACATGCTCTCCTCGGAGATTGTCTCGTGGGGCACGCCGAACTGCGGCAAGGGCCAGCCGGGCCAGATCGGCCACACCGGCCATCCGGCGGCACCGGCCCGATTCCGCGGCGTCCGGGTAGGTGTGCGCGCATGAGCGAGCGCAGCGAGCGAGTCGTCAGTGAGGTGGAGCTGGCCGGGCGGGTGGTGGAGCTGGTCGCCCGGCTGGGCGGGGCGGACGCCCAGGCCGAGGTGACGGTGACCCGGGGCGAGCTGGCGTTGACCCGGTTCGCCAACTCGGCGATCCACCAGAACGTCGCCGAGTCCGCCGTGGAGGTCCGGCTGCAGCTGCACCTGGGTGGGCGTACCGCCACCGGGGTGGGCAGCGCGGTCAGCGCCGACGGGCTCCGCGCGCTGGTGGAGCGGGTGGTGGCGGCGACCCGTTTCACCCCGCCCGACCGGGGTTGGCCCGGGCTGACTCCGCCGACCGAGATGCCGCCACCGGCGCTCTGGGACGTCGCCACCGCCGACGCCGGTCCGGACGAGCGGGCCGCCCTGGTGCGGGCCTTCGTCGACGCGGCCGACGGGTTGGAGACGGCCGGCTACTGCCGCACCACGTCCCGGTCGGTGGCGTTCGCCAACTCCGCCGGGCACTCGGCGCAGGGCCGCACGGCCGAGGCCGCGATGGACGGGATCGCCCGGGCCGGTGGTGCGGACGGGGTGGCCAGGAACAGCGTCGAGCGGATCGCCGACCTCGACGGCGCCGCTCTCGGACGACACGCCGCCGCGAAGGCCCGGGCGGCCGTCGACCCGATCGAGTTGGCACCGGGGCGCTACCCGGTGGTGTTGGAGCCGGCCGCGGTGGCGGACCTGCTGCAGAACCTCGCCTGGTACGGCTTCAACGGCAAGCGGTACGCCGAGCGACAGTCGTTCGCCGAGCCCGGAGCCGCCCAGCTCGACCCGGCGGTGACGCTCGTCGACGATCCGCTCGGTGCCACCGCGTTGCCGTTCGACCTGGAGGGCACGCCGACCGGGGCGATGACCCTGGTGGACGCGGGCACCACCACGGCGGTGGCGCACGACCGGCGCAGTGCCGCCGAGTCGGGCACCACCTCGACCGGTCACGCCGCGCCCGGCAGCGCCACCTTCGGCCCGATGCCGCGCAACCTGCGGCTGGTCCCGTCCGGGCGGGCCGAGGCGGTGGCGGCGGTCGGGGCGACGACGCCGAGCGGGGCGGTGGTGGACGCCGACACCGCGGCTCTGGTCTCCCGGATGGGACGTGGGCTGCTGGTCAGCGACCTCTGGTACACCCGGGTGCTCGATCCGAAGAGTCTCGTGGTGACCGGGCTGACCCGCAACGGACTCTGGCTGGTCGAAGACGGGCAGGTCACCCGCGCGGTCCGCGACCTGCGCTTCACCGAGTCGTATCCCCGGGCGCTGGCACCGGGCGGGGTGCTGGAGGTGGGCCGCCGGGCGGTACGCCAGCCGGACCGGTACGACGGTGTCTGGTGGGAGGCGCCGTCGCTGCGACTGGCCGCGTGGAACTTCACCGGCGGGGCGTCCGGCTGACCAGCTCATCGACCGTTTGTCGATCTTTTTCGGACGCTCACATATTGATCATGGCGAGAGACTTTCCAAAGTTCGGGACACACGGGACACTGCCTTGCGCGGACGGCCCGCCTAGATCGGCGTAACGTGTGTCACTTAGCTGCGCCGACAAACCCGGTGCGGTCGTTGGTGTGCGCATGACGTGGCACGTGGGCGCGGGATGACCGGTCCGCCTGCCGACCGGAAGTGTTCCGCCGCCCGTGACAGGGCCCCGTCAGGGAGACGACGCGAATGACATCATCGGCAACGAAACCGAAACCGCGGGGGGCGCGGGCACGTGCCGCCATCGCGGCGAAGACGTTGCGTACGGACCGTTGGTGGCTCGCGCCACTGATCACCGTCATCGGGCTCGGTGCGTGGATCACGTACGCGACGGTCCGGGTCTTCATGCACCGGTGGTACTGGGTCGAGGAGTACCACTACCTCACCCCGTTCTACTCCCCTTGCGTGACCGACCGGTGCATTCCCGAGGCGTCGCACTTCGGGCAGTACCTGCCCGGCTGGTGGATCATTCCGGACGCCGCGTTCACCCTGCCGTTCCTGCTGCTGTTCCGGCTCACCTGCTACTACTACCGCAAGGCGTACTACCGGTCGTTCTGGCTCTCGCCGCCGGCCTGCGCGGTGCCCGACGGTCACGCCAGCTACGGCGGCGAGACCCGGTTCCCGCTGATCGTGCAGAACTCGCACCGGTACTTCTTCTACTTCGCCGCGATCATCTCGTTGATCAACACCTGGGACGCGATCGCCGCCTTCCGTAGTCCCGACGGCTTCGGCTTCGGCCTGGGCAACCTGATCCTGGTCGGCAACGTGGTGATGCTCTGGGCGTACACCATCTCCTGCCACTCCTGCCGGCACATCATCGGCGGACGGCTCAAGCACTTCTCCAAGCATCCGGTCCGCTACCGGGCCTGGGGCTTCGTCTCCTGGCTGAACGTCCGGCACATGCAGCTCGCCTGGATCACCCTCGGCACGTTGGCGCTGACCGACTTCTACGTCATGTCGATCGCCGCCGGGTGGATCTCCGACCTGCGGTTCATCAACTAAGGGCCCCCGACATGACCAATCCTCAGCACGGACCGAGCACCACCACCCGCATCGAGCGACACCACTACGACGTCGTCGTGATCGGGGCCGGCGGCGCCGGCCTGCGCGCGGCGATCGAGGCGCGGCTGGCCGGCAAGAAGACCGCCATCATCTCCAAGTCGCTGTTCGGCAAGGCGCACACGGTGATGGCCGAGGGCGGCGCCGCGGCGGCCATGGGGAACGTGAACAGCCGGGACAACTGGCAGGTGCACTTCCGGGACACCATGCGCGGCGGCAAGTTCCTGAACAACTTCCGGATGGCGGAGCTGCACGCGAAGGAGTCGCCGCAGCGGATCTGGGAGTTGGAGACGTACGGGGCGTTGTTCGACCGTACGAAGGACGGCAAGATCTCGCAGCGCAACTTCGGCGGCCACGAGTACCCCCGGTTGGCGCACGTCGGCGACCGGACCGGCCTGGAGCTGATCCGCACCCTCCAGCAGAAGATCGTCTCCCTACAGCAGGAGGACAAGCGCGACCACGGCTCGTACGACGCCCGGATCAAGGTCTTCGCCGAGACCACGATCACCGAGCTGCTGCTCGACGGTGACCGGGTCGCCGGCGCGTTCGGCTACTACCGGGAGTCCGGGGAGTTCGTCCTCTTCGAGGCGCCCGCCGTGGTGCTCGCCACCGGCGGCGTCGGTCGCTCCTACAAGGTCACCTCGAACTCGTGGGAGTACACCGGGGACGGTCACGCGCTGGCGCTACGGGCCGGGGCGACCCTGATCAACATGGAGTTCCTCCAGTTCCACCCCACCGGCATGGTCTGGCCGGTCTCGGTCAAGGGCATCCTGGTCACCGAGTCGGTACGCGGTGACGGTGGCGTGCTCAAGAACTCCGAGGGCAAGCGGTTCATGTTCAACTACGTCCCCGACGTCTTCCGCAAGCAGTACGCGGAGACCGAGGAGGAGGCGGACCGCTGGTACGACGACCCGGACAACAATCGGCGTCCGCCGGAGCTGCTACCCCGCGACGAGGTGGCCCGGGCGATCAACACCGAGGTCAAGGAGGGTCGGGGCACCCCGGCCGGCGGCGTCTATCTGGACATCGCCTCCCGGTTGCCGGCCGAGGAGATCCGTCGCCGTCTGCCGTCGATGCACCACCAGTTCAAGGGACTGGCCGACGTCGACATCACCAAGGAGCCGATGGAGGTCGGCCCGACCTGCCACTACGTGATGGGCGGCATCGAGGTCGACCCGGACAGCGGTGCCGCGTACGGCTCGGTGCGGGGCCTCTTCGCCGCCGGTGAGGTCTCCGGCGGCATGCACGGCTCGAACCGGCTGGGCGGCAACTCCCTCTCCGACCTGCTGGTCTTCGGCAAGCGCGCGGGTGGTCACGCGGCCACCTACGTGGACCAGCTCGGCGGGCGACCCCGGGTGGCCGTGGAGGCGGTGGAGACCGCGGTGGAGACCGCCCTGGCCCCGCTCCAGCGGGACACCGGCGAGAACCCGTACACCCTGCAGCAGGACCTCCAGGCGGTGATGGGAGATTTAGTCGGAATCATCCGCCGGCAAAGCGAGCTGGAAGACGCCTTGAGCAGGCTGGCCGAGCTGCGCGAGCGGGTGGCGAAGGTCAGCGCCGTCGGCGGCCGGCGTTACAACCCCGGCTGGCACCTCGCACTGGACCTGCGCAACATGCTGGTCGTGTCGGAGTGCACCGCCAAGGCGGCGCTGGAGCGCCGGGAGTCGCGCGGCGGCCACACCCGTGAGGACCACCCGACCATGGATCCGCAGTGGCGACGGGTCAACCTGGTCTGCTCGTTGGAGGGCGACACCGTCCGCCTGGAGCGCAAGCCGCTGCCGAAGATGCGGACCGAGCTGCTCGGCCTCTTCGACCGCACCGAACTGGCCAAGTACCTGACCGACGAGGAGTTGGCCGAGTTCGACGCCGTCGCCGCCGCTGACACTGCCGGGAAGGAGAGCTGAGAGATGGGTACGAAGCGCAACTTCCGGATCTGGCGGGGTGACGCCGACGGGGGCGACCTTACGGACTACGCCGTGGAGGTGAACGAGGGCGAGGTGGTCCTCGACGTGCTCCACCGGTTGCAGGCGACCGACGCGCCCGACCTGGCGTGCCGGTGGAACTGCAAGGCGGGCAAGTGCGGCTCCTGTTCGATGGAGATCAACGGGATGCCGAAGCTCAGCTGCATGACCCGGATGTCGACGTTCGAGGAGAACGAGACGGTCACGGTGACGCCGCTGCGCACCTTCCCGGTGATCCGGGACCTGGTCACCGACGTGTCGTTCAACTACGAGAAGGCGCGGGAGACCCCGGCCTTCGCTCCCCCGGCCGACCTGGCCCCCGGCGACTACCGGATGCAGCAGGTCGACGTGGAGCGCTCGCAGGAGTTCCGCAAGTGCATCGAGTGCTTCCTGTGCCAGAACGTCTGCCACGTGATCCGTGACCACGACGAGAACAAGCCGGCGTTCTCCGGTCCGCGGTACTTCATCCGGGCCGCCGAACTGGACATGCACCCGCTGGACGCCAAGACCGACCGCAAGGAGTACGCGCAGGCGGAACAGGGTCTCGGATTCTGCAACATCACCAAGTGCTGCACCGAGGTCTGCCCCGAGCACATCAAGATCACCGACAATGGGATCATCCCCATGAAGGAACGGGTCGTCGACCGCAGGTACGATCCACTTGTATGGCTCGGTAGCAAGATCTTCCGGAGGGGTCAGGTGCCTCAGACCAGCGTGACCAGCGAACACACCCCGGGCGCCGTGCGCTCCAGCGCCGGCGGCCACGGCGTGCACTCGCACGCGGGCGGCTCCCACGACGCCGACGCCGAGGTGCAGGCCCAGCAGGGCGTCAACTGGCACCGTGAGGTGCCCCGGCCGACCGCCCCGGCGGTCGACGCGAGCGGCAAGCTGCCGCTGACGGAGCTCACCTTCGACCGGGCGGCGGCCCCCTCGCCCTTCGGCGACGACGTGACCTTCCCGCTGCCCCCGGAGCACCTCAACTTCGCGCACCCGGAGCAGGACGACAAGAAGCACTGACACCCGTTTCGACCGGGGGCCGTGGCATCCGCCACGGCCCCCGGTTCGTTTCCCGCCCGGGCGCTGCGGATAGCCGCGTCGACGGCCGGGGCCCGGAGGCGGGTCAGATCGCGTGCTCGGCGCCGACCTCGGCCGGAACGCGCTTCGCTATCCGCAGGTTCAGCTTCCACGCGGCCCGCTGGGCCAGGCTCACCGCCTCCTCGGCGCTGGCGGCGCTCGCCCGCACCTGTGCGACCCGGGAACCCGAGTCGGAGAGCAACTCCACCGGGGCACCGACCTGGACCAGCGCGGTGACCTCGACCGACGGCCCCAGAGCCCGGGCGTCCTCGACCCCGTCCAGCCCGGCGAAGATCCCCGCCTCCGGCGCGGTCACGAACCAGATCGCCTCGCTGGTGCCGCTCGGCGCGGCGTTGCGCAGCCGCTCCTGCACCGGTTCGCCGAGCACCAGGTCGATCGAGGCCGCCGACAGGTCCACCCCGCTGACGATCGACGCCATCTGCCCGATGTCGTCACCGCCGAGACGGGCGTTGACCTCTACGATCCGGGGCCCGTCCGAGGTCAGGACGACCTCGGTGTGGGCGGGTCCGTCGGTGAAGCCGAGAGCGTCGAGCATCCGGACCACGTACGTGCGGACCACCTCGGCCTCCGCGTCGGGGATCTGCGCCGGCACCACGTGCCCGAGCTCGACGAACGTCTCCGGGTGGGAGAACTTCTGCGTGATCGCGAGCACCGAGGTGACTCCGTGCTGACTGATCGACTCGACGCTGAACTGCGGCCCGGACAGAAAGGGCTCCACGATCACGCGGCGGTTGGCGCGATCGGGATCGATCGGTGACTCCTGGTCGGACGCCCGTCGTAGCGCCGCTTCCAGGTCACTGTCCCGGGTCACCTTCGACACGCCCAGGCTTCCGCAACCGGCGGCCGGCTTCACGATCCAGGCGGCTTCCGGGTGCCCCGCGCCCACGATCGCGGCCAACTCGGCGGGGCTCTCCACGGTGCGTGCCCGGACCGTCTCGACACCGACCTCGGCCAGATGCGTCCGCATCGACTCCTTGTCCACGATGCGCCGGACCACCGAGAGCGGCGGTACACCGGGCAGGTCGAGTGCCGTGGCGATGCGCGCCGCCAGCACGGTGAGCGGTTCACCGAGGCAGGCGACGGCGTCGAACGGGTCGACCGCGTGGATGGTCCGGACCATCTCGACGACCAGGTCGTCGGGCTCGTCACCCTGGATCGCGAGGACGCGCGCGTGGTGTCCGAGGCTGCCGAACCAGGTCAGGAGTTCACGGGAGGTGACGAACGTCGTACGGGTCTCCGGACGGTGCGCCAGGAACGCGCCGTTGCCGCCACCCACCAGGAGGACATGAGAGGGTCGTCCGCTCATCACTGCTCCGCATGCTCTCGGCTACCGGGAGTCACAGTCTCCTCACTGGCACCGTTCGGCACCATCGTCTGTCCATCGGTAACACGCGACGCGTACGGCGGGTTACCTGTCGGGCGTCGGCCCGTCGGGCGGGGCGCCGGCCGACTCGAGCAACGGGCGGAGTGCGGCGACGATGGGAGCGTCGGCGGGCAGCCAGGTGACGGTGTCCAGCTCGGCGGCGGAGAGCCAGCGCATCCCGGAGTGTTCCAGCGCCTGCGGTCGATCACCGTGCAGCAGGCGGGCCGCGTACACCTTGAGCACCGAACGGCCGTGCGCCATCCGGACGCTGCGGCCGACCCGGTCGCCGATCTCGACGCGTACGCCCAGTTCCTCGGCGCACTCCCGGGCCAACGCCGCCGTCTCGCTCTCCCCCGGCTCCACCTTGCCGCCGGGGAACTCCCACATGCCGGCGACCTCGGGTGGAGCCGACCGGGCACAGGCCAGCACTCGCCCGTCCTCGATGATGGCCGCCCCGACGATCACCTTCGGGTCCCTGCGGGCTGCCTGCCCGCCACCATTAGCCCGTTCGGTCCGCACGGGCGTCCAGCGTGCCAGATCAATCGGCGGTTTGGGTAGCTTGGTCGACCGTCAGGGCAGGAATCCCAAGAAGTGTGGGCGTGGACACACCATCCGAGTGACGTAAGACTAGAGGCACCGACAAGACACGGGGCGGCGACGATTTGGCCACAAGCCGGCAACGAAGCCTGGGAGGTGCGGTGATGCGTGCGCTGTTCGGCGGTCGAGCAAAGCACGACTACCTCAGCGACGCCCTCACCCTACTCAACGGGTGGACGCGCGAGGGCGACCAGATTCGGCGCACTCTGGTCATAGACGACACGCAACACGCGGCCCTGACCGAACGGGTCAAGGTGGTCGCGGACGCGCTGCACCTACGACCGGAGATCAGCCGACGGGCCGACCACACCCAGATCCGGGTCGGGCACCACGACGAGCCGCTCACCGAGGGTGAGGTGCTGCTGGCCGCCCGGATCGAGGACGCCTACCGGGCGGTGGCGGAGCCGGGCGAGGACCGCCTGGGTTGACCGGCGGCCCCCGACACCCCGCTCAGACCTCGGCATCCTGCGGGTACGTCCGCAGCTCGACCGAGTTGCCGTCCGGATCACGGACGTAGACCGATACCGCGTCGCCGCGCGCACCGAAGCGCCCGACCGGGCCTTCGAGAATCGTGAAGACGCCGGAGTCGATCATCCGCTGCCAGTCCAGCGGAGCCACGACCAGGCAGAAGTGATCGACGTTGGCGCTGCCCCGATCCCGTCGGACCAGGTCGATGATGGTCTCCGGGCTGATCCGGACGGATGGGAACGGCACCTGCCCGGCCCGCCACTGCGTGACCCGGACCGGGGCCAGACCGAGCATCCCGCAGTAGAAGTCGAGGGAGCGCTCGACGTCGGCCACGTTGAGCACCAGATGGTCGAAGCCGGTGACCCGTACCTGGTGCGTGATGGTGCCGGCCGAGGGGGAAGAAGTCGTGTTCATGCCCTTCACGATGCGCCGACCGGCGAGACCGACCAAGAGCCGATCGGAATACCATCGTTGCGTCCTGGTCAACGATGGGAATTGGACGTGCTGGAGCGGTACGAGATCGAGACCTTCCTGACCCTCGCCGAGGAGCTGCACTTCGGCCGGACGGCCGAACGCCTACGGATCAGCACCGGTCGGGTCAGCCACGTGGTCAAGAAGCTGGAGCACCGGATCGGCGCGCCGCTGTTCGCCCGTACCAGCCGGGTCGTGCGACTCACCCCGATCGGCCGGCGGCTCGCCGAGGACCTGACGCCGCTGGTCGCCGGCATGGATGAGGCGGTACGCCGGGCCACCGAGTCGGGACGCGGCACGAGTGGTCGGCTGACGGTCGCGTTCCTCGGCGAGTGGACCGCGCCCGTCCTGCTCAGGGCGGTCGAGGTGTTCACCGGACGACACCCGGAGTGCCGGGTCGAGGTACGCGAGGTGCAACTGCACAACTCCCGGCAGAGCCTGCTGGACGGCTCGATCGACATCCTCGTCGCCGCGTACCCGTTCGACGGGATGGCCTGCGGACCGCCACTGCTCACCGAGTCCCGGCTGCTCGCGGTGGCCGCGCCCCACCCACTGGCGGGTGCCGGGTCCGTCTCCGTCGAGGTGCTGGCCGACCACCCGGTCGTCCAGTACCCGGCGGTGACGTCGGCGGCGTTCAAGCGCGACCGTACGCCGGAGCACACCCCGGCCGGTCGCCCGGTGCCGAAGGGGCCGTCCGGCGCCACCTTCTCCGAGATGTTGACCCTGGTGGCGATGGGCCAGGGCGTGCTGCCGGTGGGCGAGCACACCCGGCGCTACTACCCCCGGCCCGACGTGGCGTACGTGCCGATCGTCGACGCACCACCGATCCTGCGCGGACTGGTCTGGCTGGAGAGCAACACCACCACCCGGGTCCGCGAGTTCGTCCGCGCCGCCGACGACGCCAACCGGGACGCCCCGCCGGGCTGACCTGGCGGATCTTGTGGTTGGCGTCGGCCACCTACCGTGGAGTACATGACGAACGCGACGTACGACCGCAAGGAGCAGTTCCAGCAGATCCAGAGTGGCCTGCTCGACGGGGAACAGATCATCGCCGTCTACGACGCCGTCGGCACCGGCACCGGGTTCATCGGGCTGACGGATCGACGCGTGATCATCCAGGACCGTTCGTTCATCGGCAAGAAGTACGCGATCACCAGCATCCCGTACTCGAAGATCACCAGCGTGAGCGTGGTCAGCAACAAGTCCTGGGGCGGCTCGTTCTTCTCCACCGGCGCCATCGCCATCCACGTCGGCACGCACACCTACGAGGTGGAGTTCCGGGGCGACCAGAAGAGTCACCACGTGCACAACGTGATCCTGCACTACATCAGTTGACCAGTCCCAGCCCGCGCAGGGCGTCGCCGAACGACGCCGCCCGGGCGATCAGCCGCCAGCCCTCCGGGAGCAGCAGGTCGATCCGGCAGCCGTCGCGGCCGAACTCCACCGACGCCTCCGCACCCGCGTGGTGTGCGGCCAGCGCCAGAATCCCCGGCAGCGGGTCGGGCAGCCGAGCCGTGGCCAGGGCCTGCGGCACGTGGATCGGGACGCCGGGATCGGTGGGCACCGCGTCCCGGACCGCGTGGTCGAGGTAGCGCAGGCAGAAGTCGATCGCCGCCTCCACGGTGGGCTGAATCGGCCGCTCGCGGGCCGCGCCGCACCGCACGAGCGACACCGACCAGCGCAGCGCCATCCCGGCGGGCCGTTCGTCGCACACCCCCACCCGCAGCGTCAGCGACAGTCCGTAGGCCAGGCGCACCAGGTCCGCCAGAGGCGGCACGTCCGGACGGCGGGCGACCACGATCAGCCTCGCGCCGGGTCGCCCGGCGGCGGCGGAGGACACGAACCGTCGCTCCGGGTCCGGCCCACCGGCCAGCACCAGGCCGTCCCGCAGCGCCACGTCGAGCGTTCGGCCGCCGTCGGCGTCGGTGAGGTGTTCGGGGCGTACGCCGAGACGGCTGGCCTGGTCGGCGAGCCGGTAGGGGCCGTCGAGCCGGTAGCCGGGCGACACCTCGGGCCCGTCGCCCGGCAGCCACAGTTGGTGCTCGGCCCGGTCGACCAGGTCGGTCACCGTCACGGTGAGCGCGGCGTACCGGCGGCGGCTGCCCCGGCAGTACGGGCAGCCGCCGGTCACCGGCGCGAACCCGGCACCGCCGCAGACCCGGCATCCCGGCTCGGCCGCTCCCCCGTCGATCCGGCAGTAGCACGACACCAGCCGGCCCCCCGGCACGCAGTCGGGGCAGGGACTCCACGGCACCGGCACGCCCTGCCACGTCGGCGCGGTCGGCTCGACGACCCGCCGCAGCAGGGTGATCGACTGCCGGGCGACCTGCCCGGTGTCCCGCTCGGCCAGGACCACCGTGTCGCCGTCCTCGGCGAGTCGCAGGTGCCACCAGCGCCGGTCGCGCCAGACCGCCTGGGCACCGGGTGCCTGCCCGATGTCGGCGAGAACCAGCCCGCCGAGCCGCGCCAGGTCGACCACCGGCCGTACGGCCTGCGTCCCGTCGCCGGGCACCATCGTGTACGCGGGTGCCGCCGCCCCGCGCTCCCCCAGCCCGAACAGCGCATCGGCAACCGTGGTGGCGGCGACCGCCGTGGCCAGGTCGGGCCAGTGGGCCGGGATGTGCGCGGGCACCTCACCGCCGGGCACCTCGTACCGCACGTGCCACGTCGGTCTCCCCCGCCGGTGTCGACGCGCCTCGACCACCAGATCCAGCCGAAGCAGGTCGGCCACCTCGCAGAGCCGGGCCAGCCGGGCGTCCGGCTCCTCGGCGGGCGGCGCTGCCGATCGGGTCAGCCACAGCCACCACGGCCGGTGCACGTACCGGACGATCGCCTCGGCCTCCATCTCGCGTCGCTGCTGCGCCGGCAGTCCCGGATACCACCGCCGATGCAGCGGCACGACCAGGGTGGCCGCCTCCCACGGCCGGTTCCGTTCGCGCAGCGGATCCCCGCCCGGCGGCTCGGCGGCACCGGTCGTTTCGATGATCGCCCTCTGCTCGCGGACCAGCGCGGTCAGGTCGAGGCACCAGCCACCCCGGTCCGCCAGGGTCGGCTCGACGCTTCCCGGTACGACGTTCGCGGAGGCCACCGCCCCGGTGTCGAGGTCGGCCACGGTGAGCACCAACTGCGCCCGCCACCGGCCGGTCCGCCCGCAGTCCATACAGTCCCGGACCACACGTCCCGCTCCGCCGCAGAGCCGGCAGTCCCGGTACGCCCGACCGACCTCGTCCCGCCAGCCCACCAGCAACCGGTCGCCACCGTCGGTGCAGCCGCACGCCTCGGTCACGTTTCCCGCCCCGCCGCAAGTGGCACACCCGACCACCGGTGCGGCCGGTGGGTCGAGCGGCGGCCGGTCCGCGTCCGCACTCATCGCGGCACACGCCCGGCACACGGCCCGTCGTGGCCGGTCCGCAGCAGGCAGCGCCGGTCGCCGGACAGCCTCAGGTCACAGAAGACCCGATGGCGTACGCCCTGCTCGTCCTCAGCCGACACGGTGGTCTCGCCGGGGTCGGTCGCGGCCAGCACACTCGACCACCGGGCCACCACCCGAGCCAGCCGGACGGCGACACCCAGGTCACCAGCGACCACCGGAACGTGAATGACGAAACGCTGCCCCATCAGTACCGCCCGCCCACCGGATTCGCCCGGCGAGCCTGCTCGGACTGCCACTGCCGCAGCGCGTCCCGGAACCGCACCGCCTCCCGCACACTGTTGCCCAGCGCGTCGTGGACGGCGGCCAGGTCGTCGGCCACCCGGTCCAGGAACTCCTGCACGTCGTCCGGGTCGAGCCCACGCCGCCCGAACCGGGTCGTCCGGAACCGCCGTTCCCGCACCTGCCACGGTCGCAACGGCGGACTCGCCGCCGACCGGTAGCAGCCGGTCCCCTGGTCCAGACCGACCGGACCGGCCACTCCGGTCCCCGCATCGCGCCCGACCTGCTCGGACCATCTTCTGCGTCGGAAGAAGCCCACGCCCCGTACTCCCTTTGGTCGCGTATCCCCTGGACAAGGCGGGCACCCGCCAACCCGGGCAGGCGGGTGCCCACCGCCCCACCACCGCAGCCCCATGGCAGTACGACAGCAGAGCAGCTCACCGCGTCACACCAAGGAGTGACGGACCCTCCGTGTCCCCTCGGTCGCTTCTCGCAACAAGCAACCTAGCAATATGGCCACATTCAAACAACCCATCGTTGCAACATGGCCCTATTTGGTCGTAGCCACGGGGGCATGAGGCTTGTCTCATGACGATCGATCCGCGCTCGCACACGCCGGTATACGTCCAGCTCGCGGACCTGATCCGAGGGCAGATCGAGGCCGGCACGCTGGCACCGGGATCGAGCATCGGCAGCGAGGCCCGGCTGAGCCAGGAGCACGGGATCGGACGGGACGCCGTCCGGATGGCGATAGCTCTACTTCGATCGGAAGGACTCGTCACCACCAGCCGACCGTTCGGCACCCGGGTTCGGGAGACACAAGAGCGCCGCGAGATGGAACTACCGCCCGGCGCTTCCGTGATCACCCGCATGCCGACGGGCGCGGAGCGACGGTCACTCAGCATGGACGAGGGCGTGCCGGTCCTCGAAGTGCGCGATGCAGAAGGCGGCGTGGAAGTCATGCCAGGTGACGAGGTCATTGTGACCCGCCCCAAACCTCGCTGACCCCACCTCCCACCGGCCCACGCGATCAGACGGGACCCAATCCTCGACAATCCGGTCACAGCGGCCTGACCTGGACCCCGAGAAATTCACTGACGTACACCTGAAACGCGCCGCGATGAACAAAATCGAGGCGGGCCAGTGCAAGATCACGCTCGATCCAGGATCGAGTGGCATCCAAGCGCGATGTCAACCACTCGATCCAGGATCGAGCGGAAGCTCCCAGCCGGCCTGAGCGGACACCATGTGTCGGCCGCCTTGGGGCAAGGGAGCAAGACCAGCCCCGAGATGCCCTCGAAACTCTTCGTGGAAAACCTGTTGCCGCGTCGCATCGACGCCTGTTGGCTGAACCTCAGCCGATCGAAGGGAGCGACCGACATGAGGTACGCCACGACGCACGTTCAGCGACCCACAGTCACCGACTCCGTCGAAACGAGGCTTCGTGAGTACGTGGTTTCCCACGATCGAGGTGCCGCACGGCGCCACTAGCACCACCGGAGGCCGCTGATGTCGGTCTTCGACGACCCGGGGCACTTCGGCCGGTTCTGGGCCGGCACCTACGACCTGCCCGGCGGCCTGCCCGACCCGATGCCGGCCGCAGCGTTCCTCGCCGACCTGGCCGGTGACGGTCGGGCGTTGGAGCTCGCCATCGGCACCGGTCGGGTGGCCCTCCCGCTCGCCGCGCACGGCTGTGCCGTCGAGGGGGTGGAGGGGTCACCCGAGATGGTCGCGAAACTGCGCGACAAGCCGGGCGGCGCGGACCTCCCCGTCGTCATCGGCGACATGGCGGACGTACCCGGGGTCACCGGGCCGTACCGGCTGGTGTTCCTGGTCTTCAACACGCTGTTCAACCTCACCCGCGAGGAGCGGCAGGCGGACTGCTTCCGCAACGTCGCGCGGGTGCTGGAGCCGGGTGGGGCGTTCGTCATCGAGACGTACGTGCCGGACCCGGCGGACATCGACCGGGACGAACAGGTCCGGCCCTGGGAGGTGACCGAGGACTCGGTCGCCATCCGGCTGCACCGGTACGACCGTGCGGCGCAGACGTTCCTCCGGCAGACCGTCACCTTCGACGGCACCGGGGTGCACCTGCACCCGTTCGCCATGCGGTACATGTGGCCGGAGCAGATCGACGAGATGGCGGCACAGGCCGGGTTCCACCTGGCCGACCGGTACGCCGACTGGGACCGCTCGGCGTTCGGGGTGGACAGCACCTCGCACGTCTCCGTCTACCGGCTCGGCTGACGACCGGTGCGGGCACGGAACGGCCATCATGCCGCGTCGTGCCCGCACCACCCACCGACCCGAACGGGTACCACTGAGGCCGACCCGGTGCCGACACGGCCCGCGATCCATACGGCCCGGCGATTCATACGGCCCGGCGGCGATACGGTCCGGCGATCTTTACGGCCCGGCGATCCATACGGCCAGATGCCGACGCGGCCCGGTGCCGGCAATCTATGCGGCCAGATGCCGACGCGACCCGGTGCCTGTGTTCCATGCGGGGCCAGCGCGGTGCCGGGCCCGGCAAGTCACCGCCTGCGGCCCCTGTCGAGCTGAACCGTTCAGCTCATCACCCAGGCTGGGGACTCGCACCGAGCGGGCCGGTCGGTGATCCGTTTGCGCCATCAGCTCGACAGCGCCCACACCCCTCGGCGCGGCCATCCCCCTGCACCAGCCGCGCTCCGCACCAGCCGTCCAGGTGCCGAACATCCACGTACCGGCCGTCCACGTACCGGCCATCCGCATGCCGACCACTCACGTCCCGACCACTCACGTCCCGGCCACTCACGTCCCGGCCACGCACGTCCGGGCCACGACGCCACGGGCACCAGCACCGGCGCGGGGAGTGGCCTCGCCACGGGCTGGGATACTCGATCACATGCCGATCCGTACCGCCGTGTCAGCCGGGCTGCGCCGGGTCAGGGAGAACGGCCGGGGCCGCTGGCTGCGCCGCGCGGTGCTCGCCGGCACGGCCGGCGTGGTGCTGGTGACCGGTGGGGCCTGGGCCAGCACCGGCTGGATCCGCTCCGGTGCCGACGGGCACACCTACACCGCCGAGGCGGTGCCGGAGGCCCCCGTCGCGCTGGTGCTGGGCACCCGGGTCCAGCCGGACGGCACCCCGTCGCCGTTCCTCAGCGCCCGGCTGGAGATCGCCCGCGAGCTGTACGCCACCGGCAAGGTGCGGGCGATCCTCGTCTCCGGCGACAACATGCACCACGAGTACAACGAGCCGGAGGCGATGCAACGCTGGCTCGTCGACCGGGGAGTCCCCGCCGACAAGGTGGTGCTCGACCACGCGGGCTTCGACACGTACGACTCCTGCGCCCGCGCCAAGCGGGTCTTCGGTGTGGACCGGGCGACCGTGGTCACCCAGTCGTTCCACCTGGCCCGGGCCGTGACGGTCTGCCGCCACCTGGGCGTCGACGCCAACGGGGTGGGCGACGAGACGATGCGGGAGCTGAACAACCGGACCTGGCGGATCAGTTCGACCCGCGAGTACGGCGCCGGTCTGAAGGCAGCGGTGGACGTGCTCTCCGGCCGCGACCCGGTGCACCTGGGCGAGCGCGAGACCGGTGTCGAAGAGGCCCTCCGCACCAGCTGACACTCCGCCGCCCGAGAAGATTCCGCACCGCTGCCTCAGGAGAAGTTCGTCGGGTAGACCCGCCGCTTGGCTCCGGTCTGCTGGGCGGCGGTCGCCTGTCGCTGCACCCCCGGGACCTGGGCGACCATCGGCGGCGGAGCGACCTTCGTCAACGGTCCGGGCACGGCAAGTTCCTCGACCACCTGGATCTGGCCCGGCGGGATCGCGTCCATGGTCTGGAAGTTGTTGCTGTCACCGCTCTTGTCCTGGCGCCACCGGTCGTTACCGGCGACGCTCGCCTGCGGCACGTCGAAGCTGAGGACGAGGCCGCCGCACTCCGCCACGTCCCGGAGGGCGGGCTCGTGTTCCTTCATTCCCATGGTCCACTCGGTGTGCTGCCGCGCATAGGAGAGCGCCACCTCGAAGCTGAGCGTGACGGTGTGCCAACCCTGGTCCTTGTGCTCCGCGGCCACCATGTGCTTCTCCCACCGCTTGCAGCCGATACCGCCACCGGCCTTGCCCGGATCGAGTCCGACGACCGAGATGCTGCCGGGCCCGGAGTAGAAGTTCTCCCGGTTGGTGCCCTGGTAGAACCGGAGCATCCCCGGAGCTGCCGGAGCCGGTGCCGGATTCGCCGACCGCCACAGGTGTTCCTGTCGCGTGTTGAACGCCTGGAGCGCGACCGGATCGGCCACGTCCACGGGCAGCTGGTCGAGGCGGGCCGCCAGCCGGTAGAGGATCAACTTGTCGGCGATGACGCCGAGCGCCGGACCGGCGTACTTGGCGGAGAGGACGATCATGTTGGCGGCCGGCAGGTAGTCGCTGCCGACCGGGGTGTCGAGCAGCCCGACGCACAGCGGCGTGGGCTGACCGGCATCGAGTGACGCCACGGCGGCGGCGACGATCTGATCGGTCGCGGACAGCTGGGTGAGTCGCGCGGTCAGCCCCGGGTGTGCGGGCGGGAGTCCCTGAAGGGTGCCTGGGGTCGGTTGCATATCCGCGACCCTAGGCCGACCGATCACGCTCTGTCACAGCTCAATCGCGAAGCAGACTGACGGACCGTCACGCTTCCTCAGCGTGACAGTGTGGCTGTTCGACACGCCAGGCCTGGAGCAGCTGCACTGCCACGGTCCCGGGTCAGCGACGCCGCATCCAGCTCGGAACTGGCGGCACCGAGACTCGCAACGGCCCGCGTCGGTCGCGGATGTACGTCGCGTAGTCCGAGAAGTGGCGGCGACGACCCAAGTAGTGCGGGTAGTGGTCGAAATGCCACCGGCAGTCCTCAATGAAATCGGTGTGGTCGTCCAGTCCGAGGCGGGCACATGTCCCAGCGAAATCGTCCAAGCCGTTCATCATCTCGGCGCACTGCGCGGGCGTCGCGCCATCGGCACCCCACAGCACCCCGACCGGAAGTTCGTGAATGACGTAGTCAAGCCACTCGCGGTCATGGCGGTAGCGGGCCTGGTCGTCGTCGGCCAGGGTGATCACCAGGCTCTGCTTGACCTCGGCAGTTTCGATCCCGTCTGGCAGTAGCACGACCATCTCGCCGCCGTCGACACTCTCCGCCCCTGCCTCGATCCAGAACTCGATCGGGAAATGCGACTTTGCCCTCACCTTGAGTGTCGTGAGGACGGGCACCTTCGCGACGATGCGATGGTGACGCCCTCGGGCGCCGCGAACGGACACCTCGACCCAGCCGGGAAAGTCGTCCGAGTGCCAACGCACAGCCACCGCCCGCAGCTTCACCATGAGGCGAAGCCTAGGCGGCAGACGTGAGACCAGGGTCAGACGTTGAAGCGGAACTCCACCACGTCGCCGTCCTGCATCACGTACTCCTTGCCCTCGATGCGGACCTTGCCCGCCGACTTCGCCGCCGCCATCGAACCGGCCTCGACCAGGTCGGTGTAGGAGACCACCTCGGCCTTGATGAAACCGCGCTGGAAGTCGGAGTGGATCACCCCGGCGGCCTCCGGCGCGGTCGCGCCGACCGGGACGGTCCAGGCCCGTGCCTCCTTGGGGCCGGCGGTGAGGTACGTCTGGAGGCCGAGCGTGCGGAACCCGACGCGGACCAGCTGGTCCAGCCCCGGCTCGGACTGCCCGATCGACTCCAGCAGCTCGCGCGCCTCCTCCTCGGGCAGATCCACCAGCTCCGACTCGATCTTGGCGTCCATGAAGACCGCCTCGGCCGGAGCGACCAGCGCCCGCAACTCGTCGAGGAACTCGGCGTTGTTGAGCTCGGCCTCGTCGACGTTGAAGACGTAGAGGAACGGCTTCGTGGTGAGCAGGTGCAGCTCCCGCAGGTGCTCCAGCTCGATCTTGGCTGCCGCCGCGCCCGCGTAGAGGGTGGTGCCGCCGTCCAGGACCTCGACGGCCTGCTTCGCGGCGGTCACCGCGGCGGCCCGGTCCTTGCGGAGCTTGGCCTCCTTTTCCAACCGGGGCAGCGCCTTCTCCAGGGTCTGCAGGTCGGCGAGGATCAGCTCGGTGTTGATCGTCTCGATGTCGTCGGCCGGTGAGACCTTGCCGTCGACGTGCACGACGTTCGGGTCGGAGAAGGCCCGCACCACCTGGCAGATCGCGGAGGCGTCGCGGATGTTGGCGAGGAAGGCGTTGCCCCGCCCCTGGCCCTTGGAGGCGCCCCGCACCAGGCCGGCGATGTCGACGAACGACACCGGGGCGGGGAGCACCTTCTGCGAGTTGAAGATCTCGGCGAGCTTGACCAGCCGCTCGTCCGGCAGCCCGACCACGCCGACGTTGGGCTCGATCGTCGCGAACGGGTAGTTCGCGGCGAGCACGTCGTTCTTGGTCAGCGCGTTGAACAGGGTG
Source organism: Micromonospora sp. NPDC049903 (assembly GCF_044460945.1). NCBI lineage: Bacteria > Bacillati > Actinomycetota > Actinomycetes > Micromonosporales > Micromonosporaceae > Micromonospora > Micromonospora sp. NPDC049903. The sequence goes on along the minus strand of NZ_JBITKL010000005.1, from coordinate 3,008 downwards.
CTCTTGCCGACGTTGGGCAGGCCGACGATGCCGATGGTGAGACTCACGACGAGCCAGCTTACGCCGTTACCCGCCGACCACGGTCAGCGGTGGGTCAGCTTCGCCGGCTCGGGCCGGCCTGCCGGGGCACCAGCATGTCGACCCGCAGCGAACCCGGGGCCAGCTCGGCCTCGGCGGCCAGCGGCAGCGTGAACCGGGCGTCGGCGGTCGGCTCGGCGCCGTGTGACTCGCCGAGCATCCAGTGCACCTCGTCGGCCGTCCAGCCCAGCGCCGGCCGGGTGGCGATCTCCCGGAGCAGCCGCAGCGCGGCACGGGTGTCGTCGTCGTAGAAACGCATGCACCAGTGGTGTACCCACATGCCCAGGGCACGTACGCCGTCACGGTCCAGCGACCGCACCAGGCGACCGCAGGCGGTGTCGCCGAAGGCGCGCGCCGGGTCGTCGGCGCGGTCCCGCTCGATGGCGCCGACCGCCGCCGGGGCGACCAGGCGCATCCGCTCGTAGAAGCGTTGGACGACGGACTCGTCCAGCGGGGGGTGCCCCTGCCTCGACGCCGACGCCCGACCCGCCACGCTCGCCATCACCGCGCCCCTTCTTGAGTTGGTGGCCGCACGCTACCGACCACAACCGACACTTTCCCCGCCGCCCCACCGCGCCCAGCACCCCCATCCGCCACTCACCGCAGCTCGCGCCGGGTGCGGATGTAAGGAGGGGACCCTTCCTATACACGAGGCGTTAGTAGGGGACCCCTCCTTACATGCGGGTCCGAATTCCGCCAGCCGGAGGTCGGCGGGTAGGCGCATCATCGGTGACGTGGATCTGGACTTCGAGCGGTGCTACCGGGCTGTCGACAGCCGCGACCAGCGGTTCGACGGCTGGTTCTACACCGGCGTGACCTCGACCGGGATCTACTGCCGGCCGTCCTGTCCGGCGGTGACCCCGAAACGGCGCAACGTCCGGTTCTTCCCGTCGTCGGCGGCCGCCCAGCGGGCCGGTCTGCGCGCCTGCCGGCGGTGTCGGCCGGACGCCTCCCCCGGCTCGCCGCAGTGGGACGTCCGCGCCGACGTGGTGGGCCGGGCGATGCGGTTGATCGCCGACGGCGTGGTCAACCGCGACGGCGTACCGGGGTTGGCGGCCCGGCTCGGGTACACCGAACGGCACCTGCACCGGATGCTCCGGGCGGAACTCGGCGCGGGACCGCTGGCGCTGGCCCGGGCGCAGCGGGCCCAGACCGCCCGGACGCTGATCGAGACCACCGGACTGGGCCTGGCCGAGATCGCCTTCGCCGCCGGATTCGGCAGCGTACGGCAGTTCAACGACACGGTCCGCGACGTCTTCGGGGTACCCCCGTCCCAGTTGCGCAGTGCCCGCCGGCCCGACACGGGCGGGGCGGGAACGGTCACCGTGCGGTTGGCGTACCGTCCACCGCTGCACGCCACCGCGCTGCTCGACTTCCTGGCCCACCGCACGCTGCCCGGGGTGGACGAGGTACGCGACGGGACGTACCGCCGGGGGTTGCGGCTGCCCCACGGCCCCGGCGAAGCCGTCCTGACCCCGACGGACGGGCACGTCCTGGCCACCCTGCGGCTGACCGACCTGCGGGACCTCGCCCCGGCGGTGGCCCGTTGCCGGCACCTGTTCGACCTCGACGCCGACCCGATCGCCGTCGACCAGACCCTGGGTGCCGATCCGGCCCTGGCCGGCGCGGTCGCTGCCGAGCCCGGCATCCGTGTCCCGCGCGCGGTGGACGGCTTCGAGACGGTCGTCCGGGCCATCGCCACCCAGCAGGTCTCGCTCGCCTCGGCCCGCACCACGTTGACCCGGCTGCTCGCCGCGATCCCCGACGCCCCGCCCGACGGCACGGCCGGCGCGGGCGACGGCGATCCCGCCGTCGAGCGCCTACGCGATCGGCAGGGCTGGCTGCGCGGGTTCCCCTCGGCCGAGGAGGTCCTGCGGGTGCCGGACGCCGGATTCCGGATGCCGGTGGGCCGGCGGGAGACGATCCGGCGGGTGGCCCGGGCGGTCGTCGACGGCGGGCTCGACCTGGCACCCGGCGGTGACCGGCAGGAGACCGCACGGCGGTTGACGGCGACGTCGGGCATCGGCCCGTGGACGGCGGGCTACCTGGCGATGCGGGCGCTCGGCGACCCGGACGCGTTCCTCCCCACCGACCTCGCGGTCCGTCGGGGTGCCGCCGCCCTCGGCCTGCCGGACGACCCGACGACCCTCGACGCGTACGCCACCGCGTGGCGCCCCTGGCGCTCGTACGCGGTGATCCGGCTGTGGAGAGCAGCATGAATCCGACCTTGGAGGACAGTGTGAACCGCACCTCGCAGAGCCCGAACACCTCGACCGTCGACTACGCCACGACGGACACTCCCGCCGGCCCGCTCACCGTCCTCACCGGTCCGGACGGTGCGGTGCGGGCCGCCGGTTTCACCGCCGACCCGGATGCCCTGCTGCCGCTGATCCATCCACGTCTGCGGGGCACGCTCCGGCAGCGTCGGGAACTCGGCCCGGTCAGCGACGCCGTCACCCGGTACTTCGACGGCGACCTGGCCGCGATCGACCCGGTGCCGGTCGAGCAGCACACCGACGGGGCGTTCATGGCGCACGCCTGGCAGGTGCTGCGCGAGGTGAAGCCGGGTGAGCCGGTCACCTACACCGCGTACGCGGGCCTGGCCGGACGCCCGGCCGCGATCCGTGCCGCCGCAGCGGCCTGTGCCCGCAACGCCGCCGCCCTCTTCGTGCCGTGTCACCGGGTGCTACGCACCGACGGCACGCTGGGCGGCTACCGCTGGGGGCTGCCGGTGAAGGAGCTGCTGCTCGCGCACGAGGCAGGCCGTTGAGGCGCAGAGCCCGACCCGCTTCGACGCGAGCCGCACCGGGACGGGGGCCGCGGGGGCACCGGGACGGGGGGTGTCCCTATGGGTTCCGTCAAGCGGCGAGGGCCAGCTTTTCTGCAGGTTTGTGCTGGTAAGGCGTCGCGGTGCGAAGCATCGCGTGCAG